>DATBBG010000020.1:0-39051 GCA_036271095.1 Solirubrobacteraceae bacterium | reverse complement strand
CGCGCTCCTCAAGCTGCACGACGCTTGTTCGCGCCAGCTCGTCCGAGCTCTCCTTGACGATCGAGAAGTGGCGCTCGCCGAGCGAGGCGATCTGCGGCAGGTGCGTGATGCAGATCACCTGACGCCTGGCGCCGAGCTCGCGCAGCCGGGCGCCGACGGCGCGCGCGGCGTGGCCGCCGATTCCCGCATCGATCTCGTCGAAGACGAACGTCTCGGCCGGCTGCGCGCCGTCACGGCGCGCGCGCGCGGCCTTGCCTGACGCGCTCCCGGCAGCACGGCGCGCCGGGAAGGCGGCGCTCTCGCCGGCGGTCGCAAGCGCGAGCATCACACGCGAGAGCTCGCCGCCGGAGGCGATCTCGCGCAACGGGCCGGCCGGGACGCCGCGGTTCGGTGCGATTGCGAACTCGACCTCGTCGGCGCCGGCAGGCCCGGCCTCGCGTTCGCTCAGCGCAACGGCGAACGTCGCGTCTGCCATAGCCAGCGCGGCAAGCTGCTCGCAGACGCCACGCTCGAGCAGCGGCGCCGCCTGCTCGCGAGCCTTGCGCAGCGCGAGCGCGTGCTCGTCGAGCTGCGCCTGCGCCTGCGCCAGCACCGCTCGCTGCTGCTCGAGCGCCACCTCGGCGCCGGCGATCTCCTCGTGGCGCGCGCGCGAGCGCTCGGCGTGGTCGAGTACGCCCTGGATGTCGCCGCCGTGCTTGCGCATCAGGCGCTCGAGCGCCGCGAGGCGCTCTTCGACGCCGTCGAGCGTGAACTGCTCGCTCGCGGACTCCTCCAGGCCGCCCTGCTCGGCGTAGGAGCGCAGCTCGCCGGCGAGGTCGCCAGCCTCGATCGCGACCGCGCGCAAGCGCTCGGCCAGTGCATCGAGGCGAGCATCGACGCCGGCGACGCCGTCCAGCTGCGAGCCGGCGCCGGCCAGCAGCGTCGCGACACCGGAGCTCTGCGCGGAGTCCGGCGCGAGCGCTTCGGCGCCGGCGCCAGCGGCCGCGCACAGCGCGTCGTGGCGGCGCAGCCGCTCGCGCGCGGAGAGCAGTTGCTCGTACTCCTCCTGATCGGGCGCCGCGGCATCGATCTCGGCGAGCTCGAACTCGAGCAGATCGAGCTCGCGCTCGCGTGCGCCGGCGAGCTCGTGCAGCTCCTGTAGGCGCTCCTGCGCGCGGCGCATCTGCGTGTAGCACTCGGCGCACGCACGCAGGCGCAGCGCCTGCTCGGGCCCGCAGACCTCATCGAGCAGTTGCAGCTGCTTCGCGGCGATCGTCAGCTGGCGATGCTCGTGCTGCCCGTAGAAGGAGACGAGCGCCGCGCCGAGCTCGCGCAGCTCGCCGACGGTCGCCGCGCGGCCGTTCAGATACGCGCGCGTGCGGCCGTCCTCGCCGACGCGGCGCGCGAGCACCAGCTCCTCGGCGTCAGGCGCCAGCTTCTCGGCGATCTCCTGGGGCAGCGTGCGCGGCAGCTCGAAGATGCCCTCGACGTAGGCCTCTTGAGCGCCGGGGCGAACGATGCCGCTGCGCGCACGCCCGCCGAGCAGCAGGTCGAGCGCGTGCGCAAGCACCGTCTTGCCGGCGCCGGTCTCTCCCGTCAGGACATTCAGGCCGGGCGCGAGGCGCAGCTGCGCCTGCTCGATCAGCAGTAGGTTCTCTACGCGCAGCTCTAGAAGCACGTCGCAGGTGTAGCAGCGGTCGGGGACGGATCGCTGCGGCGCGCAGGCGACGATCGCTCGCTCCAGCTGACACCTCCGACTGACGATAAGGGACGTAACCTGTGCCACGGCGCGGCCGCGATCGGCTTGTCCGTGTGCACCCTCCGCAATAAGGCATGGCTGCCAGCGACCAACACACGAGATCCGACCGGCCCGCTCCCGGCGCGGTGCTCTGCCTGCCTGCGGCGGCGGTGCAAGAGCGCCTGCACGAAGAGATCAACCGCGCGGCGCGCTACGGCACGCCGCTGAGCTGTCTGCTCGTGACGATCGTCGACATCGCCGAGCTGGCGCACGAGCACGGCGAAGAGCTCGCCGAGCAGACGCTCGAGTACGTCGCGCGTGCGCTTGGCAGCCAGGTTCGCGACTTCGACAGGATCGGCCGGCCGAGCGAGGGCGAGCTGCTCGTCGTGCTTCCGGGCGCCGACGGCCCGCGCAGCGAGATCGTCGCGCGACGCGCGCTCGCGCGGCTGCGCACGGTCAAGGTCGAATCCGACGGCGAGCGTCGGCCGCTGAGCATCTCGGTCGGGCTGGTCACATGGCAGCAGGATCTCAGCGCCGAGGATCTGCTCGAGCAGGCGCGGGCGGCTGCTCGCAGCGGCTACGCCAACGACGCAATCGGATTCGCCGGTTCCGCGGAGCGCCCGCCGGGACGCCCGCACGGACCTGCATAATCGAGACCGTGCTCACGGGTTCAGAGCTCTGGCTGCTGCGCTTGATGGCCGATCGCGGCCTCGCGCTGCTGGACGCCGACGCGCTGCTGATCCTGATCGAGGAAAAGGGCGAGCTGCGCGCGGCCGGCTCCAGCGGCTCGGTGACAGTCCGCCTGCGGATCGTGCCGGTCGAAGGCAGCGCGCTCGGCGACCTCTTCCGCGCCGGGCAGCCGGTCGCCGTCGACAAGCCGCGCGGCCAGGAAGCAGCGTGGCTGCACGAACTCGGCGTCGAGGTCCGCGCCGGCCTGGTCGAGCCGCTGGCGATGGAGGGCCAGGGCGGCGGCATGGTGATCGCGCTGCGCGAGAAGAACGGCTTCAAGGGACATGACAAGGAAGCGCTGAAGGCCTTTGCGACAAGCGTCGCGCAGCGCCTGGCGGCTGAGCGCCGGGTCGAGATCGAACGGCTTCGCTACGGCATGGAGGCACGCGAGCGCGAGCGCACGCGCTGGGCGCGCGAGATCCACGACGAGAGCATTCAAGGAATGGGCGCGCTCCGGCTGCGCCTGGCGAACGCGCGCGACATCGACGAGCCGGCGGCGCTGCGCGAAGCCGTCGAGACAGTGCTCGACGGCCTCGGCAACGAGATCGACGGCTTGCGCCACCTGATCACCGAGCTTCGCCCGGCCGCGCTCGACGAGCTCGGGCTCGCGGCGGCGCTGGAGGCGCTCGCTCGCCGTGCGCAGGCGGTCGACGGGCTCGACGTGCAGATCCAGGTCGAGCTCGGCCAAGAGGACGGCCGCCGGCTCGACGCCGAGCTCGAGAGCACGATCTACCGTGTCGTGCAGGAGGCGCTGACGAACGTCAGCCGTCACGCCGAAGCGAGCAGAGCGGTCGTCAACATCAGCGAGCGCGACGGCCGCGTCCTCGCGTCGGTGACCGACGATGGAAAAGGACTGCCCAACGCCGACCGGCTCGGTCCGCGCGGCGATGGCCTGGAGGGCGGCTTCGGGATGGGCGGCATGCGCGAGCGCGCCGAGCTGGTAGGCGGCGAGCTGGAGTTCGGCCCGGCGCCCGAGCGCGGCACGCGCGTGCGCCTCGTCGTGCCGATGGCCGGCCGGCCATCGGCCGAGGACGAAGCCGCGGCAGCCGCAGCCGCGCTCGATCTCGCCAGCCGCTGATCAGCCAGACCGCGCTGGGCTAGTCAACCAAGCCGATTCGCCGCACGTATGCGGTGATCTCGGAGCGAGACGAGAAGCCCAACTTCTCGATCGCGCGGGCGCGATAGGTCTTGACCGTGCGCTCGGCGACGTGCAGCTGCTCGGCGATCTGCGGATTGGTGTAGCCGTTGGCGATCAAGCGCACGACCTCGCGCTCGCGCTCTGAGAGCACGACGCCGTCGGTCGAGCTCTCCTCGCCGGTCGCCATCAGCGCGCCGAGGCGCGGGTGCAGGTAGTTGCCGCCCGAGACGGCGAGGCGGAACGCCTGCAGCAGCTCGGCCGGCTCGGCCTCCTTCAGCACGTAGCTGCGAGCGCCGGCGCGCAGCGCTTGGCGCGCGTACTCCGGATCCTCGCGCATCGTCAAGATCGCGACGGCGAGGGTCGGGTGCGCGATGAAGCAGGATGGCAGCGCCGCCAGGCTCGATCCGCCCGGCATCGTCAAGTCGAGCGTCAGCAGGTCCGGTTTGTGCTCGCGCACTTCGCGGATCGTCGACGGCACGTCAGCCGCTTCGGCGACGACCTCGAACTCGTCCTTCTCGCGCTCGAGCACGGCGCGGATGCCGTCGCGCACGACCGTGTGGTCGTCGGCGATGATCACGCTGATCGGCTGGCCTACGCCGGGCGTGCCGGGATCCATCTGCAAGGTGCTCGCCTCCATGTGAGAACCGTATCGGCAGCTGGGGATCGATCTTGAACGCGGCGAGCGATCGCGCCCAACGGTCGCGAAGGACGACACGAATCTGCCCTTTTCGGACGACACGATCGGCACCATCCAGACGACAGACAAGCGCCCGTCGAGGGCTCATCATGTCGGTCATGACGACCATCACTGCTCCGACCGGCCGCTACCTCGGCGCTCCGAAGCTCCGGCTCTTCGCCGGCGGCGAGGCTGCGCGCACGGCGAGGCTGGCGAAGCCGAAGTTCAAGCGCAAGCCGACCGGCGCTCGCTTGGCGAGCCAGCACGACGCACCGAGCACGTGGGCGCCGAGCGCGAATGTTCCGGCGAGCCCGGCCGGTGACGCGCCTGTGCTCGTCGCGGGCAAGGACGCGACGCGGCGTGACGCGATGATCGATGAGCTTGCGCGCACGATGGCGCCGGACACGCGCTTCGCACACGCTGCTGCCTCATGGGAGGTGCTCGCGCTCGCGGGCTCCAGCCGCATGGTCGTTCTCAGCGGCGAGCTCGAGGAGATCACGAGTGAGTCGCTGATGAGGATGCTCAGCAACCGCTTTCCGGCGCTGCCCGTCGTCGCGCTGGATGCGCCTGCTGAACTCGCGCGCGCCTGAGCGCCAGCGGCGGCGAGGCCGCCGGGCGCTCAGCTTTGCGCAGGTTTGAGATGAAAGCTGCACCAGTGCAACTGCCTGCGGCCACGCTGTAGCTTGGCGGCGTGACCTCCCCGCTCAGCTCCGGACGGCTGCGCCGGATCATCGGCGCGTACGCCGTCAACAGATTTGGCACGTGGCTCGGACTCGTCGCGCTGATGGTCGCCGTGTACGACCATACGCACAGCGCGTTCGCCGTCTCCGCGCTGCTGCTCGCCGGACAGGCGCTGCCGGCGTTCGTCGTGCCGGCCGTCGTCGCTCGAGTCGAGGCCTCGCGCCGCCGGCGCGAGCTCAGCGGCCTGTACTTCTTCGAGGCGCTCGCGACGACGGCGCTGGCGATCCTCTTGTGGCACTTCTCGCTGCCGCTGATCCTGCTGCTGGCGGCGCTCGACGGCACGGCGGCGCTGACGGCCAGCTCGCTGCTGCGCGCGGAGCTCGCGCGCGTGGCACGCGATCATGTCGAGCAGCAGCACGCCGGCGGCGAGATCGCGTCGGAGGCTGTCGAGGAGCTGGTCAAGGACGCCGAGCGCCAGGCCAACGCTGCGCTCAACGTCGCCTTCTCGACGACGTTCGTGCTCGGCCCGGCGCTCAGCGGCCTGATCGTCGCGACCGCGGGCGCCTCGACGGCGCTGTTCATCGACGTCGGCTCGTTCCTGCTGTGCGGCGCGCTGCTGCTGGACCTGCACCCGCACGTCGAGGAGGCCGGCGGCGAATCGGTCGGCTCGCGCCTGCAAGCGGCGTGGAGCCACATCAACGAGGTTCCGGCGCTGCGCGGACTGCTGCTGCTCGAGGCGGCGGCGCTGATCTGCTTCGAATCGGCCGGCCCGATCGAGGTCACCTACGCGAAGGCGACGCTGCATGCCGGCGACGGCGGCTTCGGACTGCTGCTGACGACGTGGGGCGCCGGTGGCGTGCTCGGCAGCCTCGTCTTCGCGCGCTACGTCAAACGCTCGCTCGGAATCCTGCTGAGCGCAGGAGCGCTCGCGATCGGGCTGGCATACGTCGGCTTCTCGGTGGCGCCGACGCTCGCGCTGGCGTGCCCGGCGGCGCTCGTCGGCGGGATCGGCAACGGCTTGCAGTGGCCGTCGCTGATCAGCCTCGTGCAGCAGCTGACGCCGCCGGCGCTGCTCGGCCGGCTGATGGGCGCCGTCGAATCGCTCGGTGCGCTGTGCTTGGCGATCGGCCTGCTGTTCGGCGGGGCGCTCGTCGCGCTCAGCTCGCCGCGGATCGCCTTCCTGATCGTCGGCCTCGGCGCGGTGGCGACGACGGTCGTGTTCCTGCGGATCGCGCCGCGCGGCACGCCCGCACCGGAGCTGTCATCGGCGCTGCTGCCGGCGCCGCCGGCGGTCGACCAGGCGCACGAGCCGCTGCCGCGCGAAGTCACGAGCATCTGAGCGCTCGCGAGCCGTCGCGGACGGTCATCTGGATGGCCGCTTAGTAATAACGGCCACTCAGGCGTCGTTCCTTAAGTACGACGCACAGGCGGTCGTTAAGCACTACGAGCGGCGAGCGCAGGGGGCGCTCGGCTCGGAATCGACCTCAGTGCTGACGCCGAAGCAGACCACGCGAATCTTCTGGGCCTTCGAGGGCCTACTGCTCGTGACTGCCGTCGGCGGCGCGGCGCTGCTGTCGCAGTCCAACGAATGGCAGCCGCCGCTGCTCGTCGGCCTGCTGCTCGCACTGACGCTGACCGGCCAGTACTTCAGCGTGCAGACGCGCAGCGGCGAACTGAGCGCCTCGCTCGTCGCGCTCGTGCTGGCGATGAGCCTGCTCGGACCGGCGCCGGCGGTCGCCTTCGGCGCGGCCGCGATGATCCTCAAATCGGCGATCAGGCGACTGCCGCCGGCGCAGTGGCTGAACAACCTCTCGACGTTCACGATCGTTCCGTTCGGCGGCGCGCTGATGGTGCGCGCGCTTGCCGGCAACGTGCACGACGCGAGCAACCACTTCCCCGAAACGGTCACGTTCGGCCTGCTCGTCTTCGCCGTGGTCGCGCTCGCGGTCGCCGTCAACTTCCTGCTCGTCGCGCTCGACGTCTGGCTCGACGAAGGGCCTTCGCTGCGCAACCAGGTTCGCGACCTGTTCCTGCCGATGCTGCCTGGGCAGGTGGCGACGGGAGCACTGGCGACGATACTCGCAGTCGCCTACGAGAACCTCGGGCTGCCGGTGCTGTTCGGCTCGATCATCATCCTCTCGATCTTCCAGTACCTCGGCGCGGCGCTGCTGCGATCCGAGGACCGCGCCGACCAGCTCGAAGCGCGCTCGATCCAGCTCGCCTCGCTGCAGTTCGGCGTGCTCGCGACACTGATGGACGCGCTCGCGCTGCGCGATCGCAGCACGGCGACGCACGCGGCGTCAGTCGCGCGCTTCGCGAAGGCGCTGGCGGTCGAGGTGCAGTGCAGCGACGAGGAGCAGGAGGTGATCCACACGGCCGGGCTGCTGCACGACATCGGCAAGTTCACGTGGTCAGACCGCGTGCTGCACCCGGAGAGCCTGACCGACGAAGACCTCGCCGTGATCCATCGCCACCCGCAGGACGGCGCGACGCTGGTCGGCAAGCTCGACGGCTTCGGGCCGGTCGCCGACGCGATCCTCTACCACCACGAGCGCGTCGACGGCGGTGGCTACCCGGCGGCGCTGATCGGCAACGAGATCCCGCTCGCCTCGCGCATCGTCGCGATCTGCTCGACGTATGACCGCATGACCGCGCGCGACACCTACCGCGCGCCGATGCCGCCGCGCGACGCGATCGCGGAGCTGCGCAAAGTCGCCGGCACGCAGCTCGACGCCGAGCTCGTCGAGAGCTTCGTGACGATGCTCGAACGCGAGGGGCCCGGCACCTTCCACAACGACGAGGCGAGCTTCGAGGACGAGCTCAAGTTCGAGCAGCGCGTGCGCAAGATGGCTCAGCCTGCCGGGCGCTGAGCGCCAGCTGCGCAGCCGGCTGGCGCCGGCTGAAAAGACTGGAGGCGCCGCGCAAACGACGCGACGCCTCCGAAACTGTGGTCATTCGTGACCGTCTACGTCAATTCCTAACGGCTGTGGAATTCGGCCATGTTTTCCTGTCTCCATTCGCATCGCCAGTACGACGACGCCTCGTTGTTCCATCCTGGGAGCTTCGATGAAGATCCTATCGGGATGACGAGATATGTCCAGTTTGCGTAGGTTTGTGCAGGATTGGTTGCATCCGCACACCTTCTGCGGAACACGAGATGACCACGCGATCCCAGCTCTGAAGCCGGATTTCGCGATCGCCTCGCGCGTGGCCGCAGCAGCGCAGGCCGTTAGCGCGGCGCGCTCGCCGTGTCGACAGCGAGCAGACAAAGCGCTGCGAGACCGGCAAATGTCCACAAAGCTGCGCGGCGCTCAACCTTTGTCGAGGAGCAGCCGAAGATGTCCTCGAAGCAGAAGCTCGGCAGACGGCGAGCACCTGCGCAACTCCATCGACCGACGAGGCGAACAATGACCGCAAGCGCCACGCTTCCACGCAACGACCGCCAGCTCGTGTTCACGAGCTCGCAGGCGGCCCGCTATCTCGGCGTCTCGCTGGCGACGATCCGCCGCTGGACCGACGCCGGACATGTCAGCTGCTATCGCACTCCCGGCGGCCAGCGCCGCTTCGCGCGCACGCAGCTCGACGAGTTCATCACTTCGATGCACCGCGAGACGGCCATCGAGCACGACGAGCCGGTCGAGCACGTCAGCGTGCCCGACCCCGTCGCACCGACGATTCGCGCCGCTTAGCTAAGCGCGAACAGCCCGCAGCGAGGACACCGCGCGAGCGTCAGCTCGCGAGGTGTCCGAACTTCTCACGCAAGCGCCGGTAGAACGACGAGCCCGGCAACTGCGCGATCGTGCCGACGTCGTTGACGAAGCGCGCGTCGATCGCGCCGCCCGGCTCGATCTCGCCGGCCGGCCTGCCGTCGACGGCGATGTCGAGCGCCTCGATCGAGCGGTTGTGGATCGTCAGGCAGTCTGCCGGCGCCGCGACGAGCGAGCGCGCCGTCAGCGAATGCGGCGCGATGAACGAGACGACGAAGCCGGCTACGCCCCACGCCATCACCGGACCGCCGTTGGCGAGGTTGTAGCCGGTCGAGCCGGCAGGCGTCGCGACGACAAGCCCGTCGCAGCGGACCTTGCCGACGAGCTCGCCGTCGATCTCGTAGGCGATGTCGGCGACGCGCTCGCCGACCTTGCGGTGAATCGCGATGTCGTTGATCGCCGCGCGCGCTCCGGCCGCGAGCTGGCCGGGCACGCCACCGAGCTGCGACTGCGCACGCTCGGCGGCCGACTGCAGCACGATGCCCGGCAGCCGCAGCAGCTCGAAATCGTGCTCGAGCGCACGGCGGATGCCCTCGTCGATCGCATCCGGCTCGACCGTCGCGAGGAAGCCGATCTGCCCGAAGTTGATCGCGAAGACGGGCACGTTCGTGCCGCGATAGAGCTGCAGCGCGCGCAGGATCGTGCCGTCGCCGCCAAGCACGACGCAGAGCTCGACGTCGTCCTTGACCGGCGCGTCGACCTCCAGCCCCGGACCGTGCGAGAGACCGTGCTTGCGCGTCTCTTCGGCATCGAGACGCAGCGTCACGCCGGCTGCAGCGGCTTTGTCGGCCAGGCGCAGCAGCACCGGCGTCGTGTCCGGCGGGCTGCGATGCGTGAGCACGGTGAACTCCCTCACGGCTCGACCTCGCGCGCGAGCGCCTCCAGGCGAGCACGAATCGATGCCGGCCCGGCGTCGGAGGCGGGCGAGATGGCACCTGCGGGCGTCGGCTCGGCGCGCGCGCCGCTCGTATCGGCCAGCCAGACGAACGTCTCGAGGTTGCCCTTCGGGCCGGGCAGGCCCGAGGAGTAGTAGCCGAGCACGCTCGCGCCGAGCGACAGGGCCGCCTCGCCGACGCCGACGAGCGTCGCGCGGCGCTCGTCGGGATCGCGCACGACGCCGCCGCTGCCGACGCGCCCGCGACCGACCTCGAACTGCGGCTTGACGAGCGCGAGCGCGTCGTAGCCCGGCGCAAGGCAGGCGAGCACGGCGCCGAGCACCTTTGCAAGCGAGATGAACGAGAGGTCGAGCACGGCCAGATCGGGCACGTACGGGAGCATCTGCGGCTGCAGCGTGCGCGCGTTCGTGCGCTCGAGCACGGTCACGCGCTCGTCGTTGCGCACGCTCCAGGCGAGCTCGCCGTAGGCGACGTCGACAGCGATGACCTGCGCGGCGCCGCGCTGCAGCAGGCAATCGCTGAAGCCGCCGGTCGAGGCGCCGACGTCGAGCGCGCGGCGCCCGGCTACCTCGAGACCCGACTGCTCGAGCGCGTTCGCGAGCTTGATGCCGCCGCGAGAGACGAAGCGCGGCCGCTCGTCGACGCTCAGCGCCTCCTCGACGGCGACCAGCTCGCTCGGCTTCTGCGCACGCCTGCCGCCGCTGCCGACGCGTACCTCGCCGGCCATCACCGAAGCGGCGGCGCGGCTGCGCGAGCTGAACAGCCCGCGCTCGGCGAGCAACGTGTCGAGACGTCGCTTCTCCATGCTCAGAACTTAAATGAAACGGCCCGCTGGGGAGGCGGGCCGTTTCGAGGGAGGAGGGATGATGCAGTGCTGCGGGGTACGCCAAGCATGATGCGCGCCGGAGCGCCCGATCTGTGTGATCTTGCTCACAGAGCCCACCCGAGCGGGCGGGTCCGGCAAGGCTCAGGCCTCTACGGTCGCGGAATGGCGGTCTGAGATCGCCGCGGCGACGCGCTCGGCGATGCGCTCGGGCGTGAAGCCGATCTCCTCGTGCAGCAGCGCCGGCTTGCCGTGCGTGACGTAGCGGTCGGGCAGGCCGACGCGCAGGATCCGCGGCGGCCTCGCGCCGGTCTCTGACAGCGTCTCCCAGACGGCCGAGCCGAAGCCGCCGGCGAGGACGCCCTCCTCGACGGTCACGAGCAGGTCGTGCTCGGCCGCGAGCTGCGCCATCAGGCCGGCGTCGATCGGCTTGGCGAAGCGCGCGTCGACGACGGTCGGTGAGATCTCGAGACCGGCCAGCAGCTCGGCGGCCGCGAGCGCCTTGCCGACGCCGCTGCCGTAGCCGATCAGCGCAACGCGCCTGCCCATGGCCTCGCTGGCGCCGCCCTCGCGCAGGATCTCGCCGGTGCCAATCGCGATCGGCTGGGGCTCGGCCGGCAGCGGAACGCCGGCGCCTTCGCCGCGCGGGTAGCGCAGCGCGATCGGGCCGTCGAACAGCAGCGCCGTGCGCAGCATGTTGACGAGCATCGCCTCGTCGCGCGGCGCCATCAGCACGATGTTCGGCAGGCAGCGCAGCCAGGCGATGTCGAACGCGCCGTGGTGGGTCGGCCCGTCGTCGCCGACGAGGCCGGCGCGATCCATCGCGAAGACGACGTTCAGGCGCTGCAGGCAGACGTCGTGCACGATCTGGTCGTAAGCGCGCTGCAGGAACGTCGAGTAGATCGCGGCGACCGGCTTGACGCCCTCGAGCGCCAGGCCAGAGGCGAACAGGATTGCCTGCTGCTCGGCGATGCCGACGTCGAAGTAGCGCTCGGGCATTGCCTTCTGCAGGATGCTCAGGCCGGTGCCGGAGTTCATCGCGGCGGTGATGCCGACGACGCGCGCGTCGCGTTCGCACTCGCGCACGAGCGCCTCGCCGAAGACCTGCGTGTACTGCGGCGCCGGTGCCTTCGCCGGCTTCGCCGTCAGCCGGTCCTCGCGCGGAGCGGCGCTCGTCGGAACGCCGTTGGCAATCGACTTCGGCTTCGCCGCATGCCACTCCTCCATCCCCTCCAAGCCGCCGTCCTCGGCCGGCGAGAAGCCCTTGCCCTTGACGGTCGCGATGTGCACGACGACTGGCCGTTCGGCGGCGATCGCCTCGCGCAGCGCCTCGCGCAGCGAGCGCACGTCGTGCCCGTCGACGACGCCCATGTAGGCCCAGTCGAGCTCCTCCCACCACAGCCCGGGCGCCCAGAACGCCTTGATCGACTCCTTCAGCTGCGGCCCGAGGCGCTCGAATGCCGAGCCGATGCCGCCCGGCAGCCGCGTCAGGCCGCCCTCGACCTCGGCGCGTGCGTGCCACAGCTTCGGGTTCAGCCGTACGCGGTTGAAGTAGCGCGACAGCGCGCCGACGTTCGGCGCGATCGACATGCCGTTGTCGTTGAGCACGACGACCATCGGCGTGCCGAGCCCGCCGGCCTGCCCGATCGCCTCGAAGGCGACGCCGCCGGTCATCGCGCCGTCGCCGATCACCGCGACGACCTTGCCGTCACGGCACTCCTCGCCCTCGGCGGTCTCGCGTGCAAGGTGGCGCATGCCCTCCTTGATGCCGACGGCATAGCCGATCGACGTCGAGGCGTGGCCGGCGCCCATGATGTCGTGCTCGGACTCCTCGCGCGAGCAGAACGGCGCGAGCCCTTCGTACTGGCGAATCGTCTCCAGGCGGTCGCGCCGGCCGGTCAGGATCTTGTGCGGATAGGCCTGGTGGCCGACGTCCCAGAGGATCTTGTCGGTCGGCGAGTCGAGCACGGAATGCAGCGCGACGGCCAGCTCGCAGGTGCCGAGGTTGGCGCCGAAGTGCCCGCCGATCTCGCCGACGGTGTCGATGATGTGCGTGCGCACCTCCTGCGCCAGCGCCTGCAGCTCCTGGTCGGACAGATCATGAAGATCCTTCGGACCGTCAATCGCCGCGAGCAGCGACGGCGCGGCGGCCTCTTCGGGCGCGTCGTGCTCGGCCTCGCCGGCCTTCGTCTTGTGGTTTCGACTCATGAGGTGCGTGTGTAGATGAAGTTCGTGATCTGCTCCAGCTCGTCCGTCGCGCGCTCGAGCTCGACGCGCTGTTCGCCTCCGACCGCTACGGCCGCGGGAGCCAGCTGCGTCGCCTCGGCAAGCGAGCCGATCGCGATCGCATGCGATTGCGCCGCCAGCTCTCGCGCTCGCTCGATGCCGAACTCGCTGACATATGTCTGCTTGCCGTGGCGCTCATCGCTGCCGCGCGGCTTGCCCAGAGCATCGTCTGTGCCGGTTACGTCGAGTATGTCGTCGACGATCTGAAACAACACGCCCAACTCTGTGGCAAAACGACGGTAGGAAGCCGCTACAGGATCCTCTGAGACCCCACCCAACAGTAGTACGCACAGGACCGACGCGCCGATCAGACGTCCGGTCTTCAGCTCGTGCAGCCGGCGCAGCGCGGCGCCGCCGGCGCCGGCGCCGGCGTTGACGTCGGCGTACTGGCCGCCGACCATGCCGTTGACGCCGGTCGCCGCGGCCAGCTCGGCGGCGGCCAGCAGCACGCGCTCGGGCGCCGAGCGCTGATGGGTCAACAGGTGGTTGAAGGCCTCCGCGTAGAGCCCGTCGCCGGCGAGGATCGCGACGTCCTCGCCGAACTTGACGTGGCACGTCGGCTGCCCGCGGCGCAGGTCGTCGTCGTCCATCGCCGGCAGGTCGTCGTGGATCAGCGAGTAGGTGTGGATCAGCTCGAGCGCAGCCGCGAGCGGCATCACGTCGTTCGGCTCGAGCCCGATCGCACGCGCCGTCGCCAGCGCCAGGACCGGGCGGATGCGCTTGCCGCCGGCCAGCAGCGAGTAGCGCATCGCCTGCTCGAGGCCGGCCGTCAGCGGCTCCTCGGAGAAGCGCAGCGCCTCCAGGTAGCGCTCGACCTCGGCGCGCAGGTTCTCGGGATAGGTGGCGCTCACGAGCGGTCGCGGACCCCTACAGCAGGGTGTCCTGACCGGGCAGCGGCTCGACCGCCTCGACGCGCGTGAGCTGCTCGAGCTCTGCCGCCGCCTGCGTCGCGAGCGTCGCGCAGTCCTCGACCATCGTCGCCGCGGCGTCCTGCGAGAGCTCGCCCGAGCGCAACTGCTCGGCGGCGCGCTCCAGGCGCGCGATCAAGTCGTCCAACTGCTCCGTGCTCGTCATCAGATGCTCGCATTCTCGCGCACGTCCCGGAGGACTGCTCCGAGGACGCCGTTGACGAAGCCCGGCGCGTCGGCGCCGCAGAACGTCTTCGCGCTCTCGACGGCCTCCTCGATCGCGCCCTCCGGCGGGATCGGCTCGACGCCTGGAACTGCGTCCGGGTGCAGCATCTCGATCAGCGCGACGCGGAGGATGCTGCGCTCGAGTGGCTGGATCCGGCTGACGCTCCAGCCGTGTGCGTGGCGTTCGATCACCTCGTCGAGCTCATCCGCGCGGTCGGCTGCTGCGTGCGCGAGCGAGCGCACGAAGATCGAATCGCCAGAGGCGAACGTGTCGGCCAGCGGGCGACCGGTGAGATCGTGCTGGTAGAGCGCTACGACCGCCGCCCGGCGCTGCTCGGAGCGGCGCATCAGCGCCTCGCCTCCGGCGGCGCTGCGCCGGCGCTACGCACGCGCCACGTACTCGCCCGAGCGCGTGTCGACGCGGATCCGCGTGCCCGGCTCGACGAACAGCGGCACCGAGATCACTGCGCCCGTCTCGAGCGTCGCCGGCTTCGTGCCGCCGCCCGAGACCGAGTCGCCGCGCAGGCCCGGGTCGGCCTGCGTGACCTCGAGCTCGACTGCGCTCGGCAGCTGCACGTCGGCCGGCTGATCGTCGATGAACAGCAGGTCGACCTCGCTGCTCGGCGCGCACCAGCGCAGCGCGCTTGCGACGGTCGATTCGGGCACGGCGATCTGCTCGAAGGACTCGGTGTCCATGAAGTGCGCGTCGCTGCCGTCGGCATAGAGGAACTGCATCTTGCGTGCCTCGGTGCGCACGTCGCGGAACTTCTCGCCGGCGCGAAACGTGCGGTCGATCACGTTGCCGTCGGAAGCGCGGCGCAGTTTCGTGCGCACGAACGCGCCGCCCTTGCCCGGCTTGACGTGCTGAAACTCGACGATCTTGAAGATCGTCCCGTCAACCTCGATGTGGTTGCCGTTCTTGAACTGGTTGGTGCTGATCGCCACGGCCACGCATCATAGGAGGCCGTCGGCCGCCGGCAATCGCCGGGCGCGCCGAACACGCCTCAAGCACCGACGGCGCGCCGTCGATGTGACCTCATGCGGCGAATCGCACGCGATAACGCCCCCTGCGCGCTGTTCGCGCTGCTCGGCTGCGCGACGCTCGCGTGGCTCGGCCTCTACGGCTTCGCTTGGAACGACTACGAAAGCGAGGCGCGCCCGGCCTTCGACGCGCTGCTGCAGGGGCACGTCGAGCAGTTCCTGCGCCTGGCGCCGGCGTATGGCGGGTCGCTCGTCGAGCGCGCTCCGTTCGCGCTGCTCGCGGCGCCGTTCGGCGGCGGCCAGCTGGCCGTCTACCGCCTGGCCGCGTTGCCGTGCCTGCTCGCTTCGGCCGCGCTCGGCGCCTGGCTGCTCGCGCGAATGCGCGCCGAAGCGCGCCCGCCGCTGGTGCGCGGCGTCGCGCTGGCGCTGTGCGTCGCCAATCCGATCACGCTGCTGGCGCTCGAAGTCGGCCATCCGGAGGAGCTGCTCGGCGCCTGCCTCTGCATCGCCGCCGTGCTGCTCGCCGCGCGCGAGCGACCGCTCTGGGCCGGATTGCTGCTCGGCCTCGCGATCGCGAACAAGGAGTGGGCGCTGCTAGCTGCCGGTCCGGTGCTGCTGGCGCTGCCGGCGCGACGGCGCATCTCGTGCTCGCTGACAGCGCTGCTCGCCGCCGGAATCGTGCTCGCTCCGCTCGCGCTCGTGCAGTCGGGCGGCTTCGTCGGCGCGACGCGAGCCAGCGCCGCGCCGGCCTCCTCGATCTTCCAGCCTTGGCAGCTGTGGTGGTTCTTCGGCCATCACGGCGCGCTCGTGCACGGCACGTTCGGCGAAGCCAAGCCCGGCTACCGGATCGGCCCGGCCTGGAGCGGCGAGATCAGCCACCCGCTGATCCTCGCCGTCGGCTTCCTGCTGAGCGTCGCGCTGTGGCTGCGCGCGCGTCTCGCCGCCGGCGCCAAGCCGCCATCGCTGTGCGTGCGATTGGCCGCCGACGGCAAGCGCGACCGACGCGGCGCGGTCCTCGACGAGCGCACGGCGCTGCTCGCGTTCGCGCTGATCATGCTGCTGCGCTGCGTGCTCGACACGTGGGACACGGCCTATTACGCGCTGCCGTTCCTGCTCGCGCTGCTGGCATGGGAGCTGACCGGCTCGCGCGCACGACCGCCGCTGCTGACGCTCGCGTGCACGGCGCTGGCATGGCTCAGCTTCCACTGGCTCGGCGAACACGCCTCGCCTGACGTGCAGGCGGGCGTCTTCCTCGCTTGGACGCTGCCGCTCGCGATCGCGCTCGCGCTGCGCCTGTTCGCGCCGCACCGAGCGCCGCTCGGATCGCGCTCGCCGATGCCCGGCGCAGGCGCCGGCGTGCGCGAGGCGATCGCGCCTCAGGAGATGACGGTGAAGCCCTTCTCGAGGCCGTTGAGCACCTCGTGACCGTGCTCGCGAACCGCCAGCAGATCCTCGATCCGCACGCCTAGCTCGCCCGGCAGGTAGACGCCCGGCTCGACCGTGACGACGTTGCCGGCGAGCAGCGGCTGCTCGCCTTCGGTGCGCGACAGCCGCGGCGCCTCGTGCACCTCCATGCCGACGCCGTGGCCGAGGCCGTGGCCGAAGTGCTCGCCCTCCCCTGCCCGCTCGATCAGCTCGCGTGCGCGCGCATCGACCTCGCGGCCGGTCGGACCGGCCGTGACTGCAGCGACGCCAGCTTCCTGCGCTGCCAGCACGAGCTCGTAGACCTCACGCGCGCGCTCGGAGACGCCGGCGCCGGTCGCATACGTGCGCGTGCAGTCAGAGCAGTAGCCGTCGAGCTGTGCGCCCCAGTCGATCGTCACGAGCACGTCGCGCGGGATCTCGACCTCGCGCGGCTCGGCATGCGGCAGCGCTCCATGCGCGCCGGCGGCGACGATCGACGAGAAGCTCGGAGCTTCGGCGCCGAGCTTGCGCATGCGCAGCTCCAGATCGATCGCGACGTCGCGCTCGCTGCGCCCGGCGAGCCCGGCTTCGAGCACGCCGCTCAGCGCCTCGTCGGCGAGCTTCGCGGCCGCACGCAGCCGCTGCAGCTCGCGCTCGTCCTTGACCGCGCGCAGGCGCTCGACGGCGCCGGCGCTGGGCGCCAGCTCCCAGCCCTCGGGCAGCGCCGCGCGCAGCCGCTCGTGTTGGGCGACCGTCAGATTCGCCTCGTCGAAGCCGAGCGTGCCATCCCCGCCGGCAAGCGCTCCGGCGGCCGCGTCGAGCAGGCTGCCAACGACGATCTCGCGCGCGAACTCGGCGCCGACCTGCACGGCCGACACCGTGCGGTAGCGAAAATCGGTGAAGAACGTTCCGCTCGAGGCCTCGCGCGCTGCTGTCGCGGCGTCGCCCGCCCACACCAGCGCGAGGCCGTTGCTGCCGGTGAAGCCCGTCAGATAGCGCAGGTTGACCGGCGCTGCGACGAGCAGCGCGTCGAGCTTGCGCTCGCGCAGCTCACTCGCCAGGCGTGCCGCGCGCGTCGGCTCGTCGATCCCGTCGCGGCTCATCGCGCCGCCTCCTTCGTCAACTTCTCGTGGATCAGCTCGAGCGCGTCGTCGTAGCCGCTCGGGCCGCGCCCGGAGATCGTCGCGAAGCAGAGCTCGCCGACGACCGACAGGCGCCGCCACGGCTCGCGCGCCTGCACGTCGGAGAGATGGACCTCGACCGCAGGCAGCGCCGCGATCTCGAGCGCGTCGCGAATCGCCCAGGCATAGTGCGTCCAGGCGCCCGGGTTCAGCACGATCGCATCGGTCTCGGTCTCCAGCGCGTGCAGCCGCTCGACGAACGCGCCCTCGTGGTTGCTCTGGAAGAAGGTCGTGCGCAGGCCGAGCTCGAGCCCGCGCGCTTCGATCCGGCGCTCGAGCTCGGCGAGCGTCAGCGCGCCATACAGCTCCGGGTCGCGGCGGCCGAGCTGGTCGAGGTTGACGCCGTGCATCACCTCGACTCGATTCCTTGCGAGCGTCATCGTGCTCGCATCATCCTCACTCGAGCAGCTCGGCGACGGCCGCCTGCAGCTCGCTCGCCGCGACGGCGCAGCCGGTCTGCGGCTCGCCAGGCTCGCTCAGCAGCACGAACGGCAACGTCTGCCCGACACGCTTCTTGTCGCGCGCCGTCGCGGCGACGACGTCCTCGACGCTCGCGCCGGCGAAGCTGACCGGCAGCTCGCGCTCGAGCAACAGCTCTCGCACCTGCTCGCGCAACTCCTCGGCGCCGGATAGGCGCAGCGCCGCCAGCAGGCCGAGCCCGACGGCCTCGCCGTGGCGGTAGCGCCGGTAGCCGGTTGCGGTCTCGATCGCGTGGCCGACCGTGTGGCCGAGGTTCAGCACCTGACGGCGACCGCCGTCGCGCTCATCGGCGGCGACGACCGACAGCTTCGTGCGTGCGCACGACAGGATCGTCCAATCGTCGAGATCGGCGCTGCTGCAGACGCGCGCCCACAGCTCGCCGCCGGCGATCAGCGCCGTCTTCAGCACCTCGACCCAGCCGCCCGCGAGCTCGGCCGCCGGCAGGCTTTCGAGCGTGTCCGGATCGACGAGCACGCCAGCCGGCTGGTGGTAGGCGCCGACGTAGTTCTTGGCCTGCGGCAAGTCGACGCCGGTCTTGCCGCCGTAGGCCGAGTCGACCTGCGCGACGAGCGTCGTCGGGATCTGCACGATCGGCACGCCGCGCTGGTAGGTCGCAGCGCAGAAGCCGGCGAGGTCGCCGACGACGCCGCCGCCGAGCGCGACGAGATGGTCGCCGCGGTCGACTCCAGCCTCGATCAACGCCGCCCAGACCGACTCGGCGACGGCGAGCGTCTTGCAGTGCTCGCCCGAGCCGATCGCGACCTTCCCGAGCAGCCCGGAGAGCTGGTCGCAATACAGCGGCCCGACGGCCTGATCGGTAACGCAGAACGCGCGCGATCGCGAGCGATCGAGCGGCCACAGCTCGGCTCCCTCGGGCGCTCCGGCCGCGCGCAGCAGTCCGCGGCCGATCAGCACCGGGTAATCGCCCGAGGCGCTCTGCGCCCACAGCAGCCGCGTTCCGGCCGGCGCCGCCGCGAGCGCGACGAGGGCGTCGAGCACGCGCGCGCCGTCGCCGAGGTCCAACGAGGGAACGTAAGCGTCAGCTTGGCGCTGGTAGAGCTCGTAGCGCTCGGCGTGCAGCGCGAAGAACGCCTCGCGGTCGCGCGCGAGCGGCCGTCCGAGCGCGCCCGCTGAGGACTCGGGCGCAGCGACGCGCTCCCAAGCGCGCTCGGCCTCGACGTCCAGCAGCACGACGACATGCGGCTCGAGCGCCGTCCTGACGCGCTCGGAGAGGATGCTGCCGCCGCCGAGTGCGATCACCGCGCCGGGCAGCGCGCCGTCGAGCAGCTCGCAGACGAGCGCCTCCTCGGCGGCGCGAAACGCCGCCTCGCCGTTCAGCTCGAACTCGCGCGCCGGCGAGTGCCCGAGGCGCTCTGCGAGCAGCTCGTCGCTGTCGAGCGCAGCGACGCCGAGCGCCTGCGCGAGCTCGCGCGCGACGGTCGACTTGCCGGCGCCCATGAAGCCGATCAGCACGAGCGCGCGGCGCGGCGGTTTCGCTATGCCGGCCATCCGATCCGCTCGGCGTAGGCGTCGCGCGCCGCGAGCACGTCGTCGACGTGGTCGCCGCCGAACTTGCGCCGGTAGGCGTCGGCGAGCACGAACGAGACCATCGCCTCGCCGACGACGCCGGCCGCCGGCACCGTGCACGAGTCGGTGCGCTCGCGCAGCGCCTGCGCCGGCTGATGCGTCGCGGTGTCGACCGAGCGCAGCGGCTTGGTCAGCGTCGGCAATGGCTTCATCGCGCCGCGAACAATCAGCGGCAGGCCGTTCGTCATCCCGCCCTCCAGGCCGCCGGCGTGGTTGGTCTCGCGATAGAAGCCGCGCTCGGCCGAGTAGTAGATCTCGTCGTGCGCCTGCGAGCCCGGCAGCCCGGCGATCTTGAAGGCGTCGCCGATCGCCGCGCCCTTGACCGCCTGGATCGAGCAGATCGCCATCGCCAGGCGCCCATCCATCCGCTCCTCCCAGGAGACATGCGAGCCGAGCCCCGGCAGCAGGCCGAACGCCTGCACCTCGAAGACGCCGCCGAGCGACTCGTTCGCCTTGCGCAGGTCGTCGATCTCGCGCACCATCGCGCGCGTCGCCTCAGCGTCGAGGCAGCGCACCGGCGAGCTGTCGACCTCGTCGAAGTCGGCAAGCGTCAGCTCGCGCGCGGGCTCGGGCGCGCGCACCGAGGCGATCTGCACGACGTGCGAGCGAACCTCGACGCCGAGCGTGCGCAGGAACGCCTTGCACAGCGCGCCGCCGGCGACGCGCGCCGCCGTCTCGCGCGCGGAGGCGCGCTCGAGGATGTTCCTGACGTCTGACTGCTTGTACTTCTGCGTGCCGACGAGGTCGGCGTGCCCTGGGCGCGGCAGGTGAACCTCAGCGATCTCCTCGTCGACCGGCCACGGGTTCATCCGCTCCTCCCAGTTGGCGTAATCGCGGTTGGCGACCTGCAGCGCGATCGGCCCGCCGAGCGTGCGCCCGTGGCGGATCCCCGCCGTGACCTCGGCGGCGTCGCGCTCGATCTTCATCCGCCCGCCGCGGCCGTGCCCGAGCTGGCGGCGCGCCATGTCCTCGTTGAGCTGCTCCTGGGTTATCTGCAGGCCTGCGGGCAGGCCCTCGACGACGCACGTCAGACCAGGACCGTGCGACTCCCCGGCGGTGATCAGACGGAGCGACACTCCCTCAGCTTATTTGCTGCGCGCTCAGCGGCTGTGCGCCGAGTGCCGCACGGCGGCGTGAGCGCGCGCGGAGAAGGCGCGGTGCGAGGCGAACACGAGCACGCCCTTGGCGGGCGAGTAGCGCAGTCCCGGCAGCGCCTGCAGGCCGTCGACGCGCAGCAGGTGCAGCCCGGCCTTCGACTCGCCGATCGAGGCGCCTTTTGCCGTAGTCGAGCTCTCGCTTGCCTTGATGCTGGCGAGATAGAGCTCATAGACGACCGGCGCGCTGCCGAGCTGGGCTTCTTCGAGTTCCTCGGTCTGGCCTTGCTTCAGCTCGATCGCCTGGCACTGGGCGGTGCTCGGCAGGCATGTCGCTTCGCCGCGCAGGATCGCTTCGCCGACGAGCGTGAACGTCGCGCTCTTGCCGCCGTCGATGACGCCGCGGTACACGACCAGCGCATGACTGTCGGACGGCAGCGGCTGCTGGCGCTTGAGGTTCGCAAAGGCAGGGAGCTGGGCGCTCAGCGCCGGCGTGCCTGCTGTGGTCGCTCCGAACAGGACTTCGACCTTGTAGCTCGTCTGCGGCTGCTTCTTCGCCTTCGGCTTCGCCGGCGTGGCTTCGCTGCTGCTCGACGGCGAGCTCGAACCGCCGGAAGCGGATTCCGTGCTGCCCGAGGAGGATCCGCCCGCTGCCGCGCCCGAGGATTCCGAGGTCGCGCTCGCGGAGGAGCTCGACGTCGTCGAGGACGTGGAGGAGGCGGTCTTCGCCTTAGTTTCCGACGGCGAGGAGAAGGGATTGCGCCCGGCGTTCGCGCTCTGCTTGGCCGCGCCCGTCGTCTCGCCCGCGCCCGGTTCGGCGTCGGACTTGACGGCGCTGACGGCGATGCCCGCGACAGGCGCGCTCGTCGGCGCGCTCGCGGCAGGCGGCGTCGAGGAGCTCGAGCCGGCGAATGCTGCATAGCCGATCGCCGCGAGCAGCGCGACGGCGAGCAGCGCGACGAACGGCATCAGGCGCCGGTCGAGCAGGTCGCCCTTGAGTGAGCTGAAGAACTTGTTCATCGCACCGGCCCTCCGCTGACGACGGCGGCGGGCGGTCCGCTCGAGGAGGCAGCGCCGCTGGAAGCGGTCGTCGCCGCGCTGCTCGTCGCCGCGCCGGTCGTCGTGGGCGACGCTGCCGTCGCGCCGCCGGTCAGTCCTTGCCCTGCGGGCAGCACGTAGGCGGTCGCCGTGATCGTTCCGGTCAGCCCGCCCGAGCCTTCTTCAGTCGTTTTCGGTTCGAGCTTGACGCTCTGCAGCGTCAGCAGACGGCCGCTGACCTGCAGGCCGGCCGGCGTCTGCACCGTCGACTTGTCGAGCGCGACGAAGAGGTGATAGAGGTCGTTGAAGCTGCCATCGAAGACGAACGTGAACGGCATCTGCGTGAAGCCTGCCGCGGTCGCCGCCGTCGCCGTCGAAGCCGCCGTCGAGGAGCCCGTGCCACTGGAGCTGGAGCTGATCGAGTTGAATTCGACGTGGCGCTGGTTCGACGCCTGTGCGAGCTGGTAGATCAGCGACGGGACTTCGTCGCTCGGCGGAACGGCTTTGCCGAGGTTGACGACCGACGCATAAGCAGCGGCGTAGTGCGACTGCGCCGCGCGAGCGTTGACCGCTTCGCTTTCGGCGCTCGCGAGCTGGGCGTTGGCGGCGCTGACCTGCTTGTCGAGTTCGGAGGCCTTCTTGCGCTCCGGTGAGACGACGAGCAGCCAGACTACGGCCAGCAGCGCCAGCGAGGAGATCCCGATCAGCGCAAGACGATCGCGAGTGGTCATTGTCCGCCTCCGGTCGACGAGGTCAGCTGCGTGCTCGACTTGCCCGTAGCCGAGACGGCCGGCAGCGGCGCGAACGTGAGCATGACCGAGAATGAAGGATGGCCCGACGGACACTGCCCGGCGCCTGCCGTCGAGGTCGCAGACTTGCTCGAGCTCTGCAGCGCGACGTTCGAGACGCCTTCGATCAAGCGCAGGCGCTGCAACGTGAGCGCCACGGCGGACTGGCTGCTCGCGCAGCCGTCGAGCGTGAACGAAGGCACGCTGCCGGGCGGCGTCGCAGAGCTGACCGAAGCGCCCGAACTGGCGCTCGTGCTGCTCGTCGAGCTGCTGCCGGCGCCCGAGCCGATCGCTCCGTTGAGCGAGTTGATTGTCGTGTCGCGCGGGAGCACGCGACCGAGTTCGTGAAACGACTGCGCCCAGTCGAAGCGCGAGCCGACGAGCTCGGTGACCGCCGCGACGCGCTGTTCGCGCAGCGTCAGGAAGCTCGTGTAGGAAGCAAGACCGGAAGCGGCTTCGTGGGCGCTCTGTGTGCTCGCCTGCACCGAGGCGAGCTGCGAGCGCTTGCTCGAGACCTGGTGGCGCGCGATGCCGTAGAGCAGCGCCAGGATCGCAAGTCCGGCGAGCACGCCGAGCACCGCATAGGCGGCGCCCTCTGAGCGGCCGGCGCCGACTCCGACGCCGCCACCACGACGGTCCTCGGAGGGGATCAGGTTGACGGCTCTCATTGCGGCGCCTCGGTCGTCGCCAGGCCGGCCGCAACCGACAGACGGTGCGTCGAGACCCTGCCGTCGAGCTCGGCGTCGACGAGGCCGACAGCATCGCTGCGGACCTCCATGCCGAGCGTCGCCTGCAGCGCCTGCGCGAATCCGGGCAGGTCGAGCGCGCCGCCGCTGAGCGAGACGTGTGCGACTTCGCCGCCCTGGTCTTGCGTTCGGTGGAAGTCAAGTGAGTTGCGGATCTCGCCGGCGATCTCGCGCACGCCGTTCTCGAGCACTTCGCGAACGTCGCCGTCGGAAGCCTGCGCGACCGGCGCCGCCTCGGGCGCGGACGTCGAGGAGTGCGCCGCCTCGATCGTCTCGAGGTAGCCCATCGAGACCTCGCGCGCTTCGTGCTCGGCGCGGCTGAGCGCCGGCTCGGCGGCTAGCGCCTCGGAGTCTGGCTCGTGCTCGCCGGCGTCGAGCTGCTCGCTCGTGTGCTGCTCGGGCGCGGGTTCGCCGCCGTCGTGCTCGACCGGCTCGAGTGCGGCGGCGGCCGCGGGCACGAGCGGCGTGCTCAAGTCGATGCTGGCCAGCAGCGCGCGTGCATCTGCCAGCGCGATGTTGCGGCGCACGGCCAGCTCAGAGGCCATCGTCTCGACGCCACCGCCGACGACGCGCGTGAAGCGACAGACCTTGCCCTCGGCGATCGCGAGGTTCGTCAGGCCGTCGACGTTGACGTAGAGGACGCGCTCGCCCTCGCCGCCGGCGCGGTCGTAGAGCGCGCGGATCAGCGCGAACGCGGACAGATCGACGCCCTCGGCAACGAGCCCTGCGCTGCGTACAGCCTCGAGCAGGCGTTCGACCATGTCGCGCTGGGCGGCGACCAGCACGACACGCTGGCGCGGTCCGCCGGGCGAGTCGAAGATGCCGAGCGGATGGAAGTCGAGGACTGCGTTGGAAAGCGGCATCGGCACCTGGTCCTGCGCCTGGAAGCGAACGGCGGCTGCGAGCTCCTTGCGATCGGTGATCGGCGGCAGCTCGAGCGTGCGCATGACGGTGCGCTGGTTGGCGATGCCGACGCGAACGCGCTTGCCGAGCGTGCCGCCGCTGAAGAGCTCGCGAAGGGCTTCGCTCAAAGCCTCGACGTCGACGACCTCACCCTCGCGCACCGTGTCGGCGTCGAGCGGCTGCGCCGCCGCGCGCTCGGCGCGGATCGAGCCGTTGACGTGCGCCTTGACGGCCGCGACGAGGCCCGGCTGGATGTCGAGCCCGACGATGTCAGAGCCCGAGCCGCGCCGGCCGAGGCCGAAGTCGAGTGAGAGAGAGGGAAGCTTGAGCATTTGGATTGCAGTGCAGGTGGCGCGGCGCGGTGGCCGCAGGAGGGGTATCGGCGCGAGTGCAGCGCCGCTTTAGAGCTGCTTGACGGCTAGAGGAAATGGTGGGCGTAGAGATGCACGATCTCGGGCCCGACGAACGTCGCGACGACAGCTCCGAGCGCGAGAAACGGACCGAACGGAACGGCCGTCTTGCGGCCCTCGTGCGATCCCTTGCGCGCGATCACGACCGCGCCGACGAGCACTCCGCTGAGCAGCGCAATCAGGATTGCCGGAGCGACAGCGCTGCCGAGGAACAGTCCGATCACGCCCGCCAGCTTGACG
Organism: Solirubrobacteraceae bacterium; assembly: GCA_036271095.1. GTDB lineage: Bacteria > Actinomycetota > Thermoleophilia > Solirubrobacterales > Solirubrobacteraceae > Palsa-744. Next base: position 14,353 of record DATBBG010000020.1, on the reverse strand, counting down.
TCGCCCATACCCATGCCGCCGGGATGCGCGAGGGCGGCGAGCAGAAGGAAGCCGCCGGCCGCCGCGCCGGCGATCAGCCGCTGCGGCTCGCCGCCGGGGTCGAGCGCGAGGCCGAGCACGATCGCGACGACCGCTCCGAGCGCAGTCAGCTTGTTCGGGATGATCCGATGCTCGAGGTCGATCAGCGCGGCCGGCACGACGATCAGGATCAGCGCGATGCTCAACGCGATGGCAGCGGCCGAGTCGTGGCGAAGCACCGCGCCGGCGCACAGCAGCGCGGTCAGCGCCTCGACCAGCGGATAGCGCGGCGAGATCGCCGTACCGCAGCTGCGGCAGCGTCCACGCAGCAGCAGGAACGAGAGGATCGGGACGTTGTCGTAAGGCTTTACCGGCACGCCGCAGGAGGGACAGTGCGACGCGGGCCCTAGCAGCGACTCGTGGCGCGGCAAGCGGTACACGACGACGTTCAAGAACGAGCCGCCGAGAGCGCCGAGCACGCCTGCGAATGCAATCTCCATACGGTCTGATCGGCTGCGCCGCCGATCGGCTTGAGCAGCCGCATCGGATCGCCTCGAGCACCGCGTCCGGATCGGGACGTGGAACGAAAAAAGAGAGGGCGGCCATTGGCCGCCCTCTCTTTCAAGCTGTGAACCTGAGTATCAGGCTCGTCAGGCGATTACCACGAACCTGCTTTGCAGCCACCGCCGTTGTTGCCGGTGCCGCCCGTCGTGCAGGAGCGTCCGATTTCACCTTCTTTGTTTTTCAGTTTGTACACGTCGCCGCTGCCCTTGGCAGTCGAGGAGACTTCGAAGCCTTCACCCGTCGATTCGACGGTGACCGCACCAGCGGTCGCAGTCGTCGTGTCCTTCAGCGTCGGCTCGATTTTCTGGAGTTCGGCAAGCGTGCCACCCGTGTAGCTGCCGTTGTGTTCGCTTGCGTAGGTCTCCATCGTCGTCTGCAGGGTTCCTACCTGCGTCTTGGCGGCGGAGTCGTTGGCCTTGCTCGTCTGGCTGAGGAAGGCAGGAATGGCGATCGCGGCGAGAATGCCGATGATCAGGATGACAACCAGGAGCTCGATCAGCGTGAAGCCGTCCTCACTGTTCAGGCGCTGGCGCAGTCGTTGCAACATTTGATCCTCCTAGGATCCGGTAATAGAGCGCCAGCTCTTGGCCCACCGCCACGCATGGCGATGCGTCCCCCGTCAATCGAATTGTGAAAATCGATCCGCGAGAGCCGCCGGCTTTGCTACACGCCTATTCGACGTTGCCTTGGCACCTCGACACTGGCTTTTGTCAGCGGCTGCATCGACCATCGCCGGGGTGATCTTTAGCGCTGCATCCGCGTTGGACGGATGCACGACGCGCGCATGTGTGAATCTCGTGCGTGGACCGACGCGAAACGGGCTACGGTCGGCTCCGGCGCGAGTCCTTGTGCGGCTGCTGCGCCCGGCGCTCAGTCGGCAGGCGTGGGCTCGGCGCTTGCGCCGTTCTCGCTGCCCTCGCCGCTCCAGTGCGCCTGCGCGTCGGTCCCAGGCGCCCGAACGCCACTGCCCTGACACCACGGACACGTGACCGTGCTGGGCGCTCCACCGAGGTTGGAGATCAGCTTGCCGCTGCCGCGACAGGGCATACACTCCCGCGGCTCGTGAGCCTCCTCGGTTCGATCCTCGCTGTCGCCCTGCTCGCTTGCCATGGGCGGATCAGACTAGCGTTCCGCCGATGAGAAGACCGGTTCGGCCGCGCGAGTGGGCGTTGCTCGCGCTGATCACTCTCGCCGCGGCGGCGCTGCGCCTGATCGCGATCGGCAAGGTCGAGACCGACCCGTTCTACGACGCTGCCGTGCGCAGCATGGGGCTCTCGTGGCACAACTTCTTCTTCGGCGCGTTCGAGCCGGGCGCGAGCGTCTCGATCGACAAGCCGCCGGTCGACCTGTGGCTGCAGGTCGCAAGCGTGAAGCTGTTCGGCTTCACGCCGACGGCGTTGAAGCTGCCGGAGGCGCTCTCGGGCATCTTCGCCGTGCCGCTGCTGTTCGTAGCCGTCAAGCGGATCTGGAGCACGACGGCCGGGCTCGCCGCGGCGACGGCGCTGGCGCTGCTGCCCGTCGACGTGATCACCTCGCGCAGCGACACGATGGACGACGTGATGATGCTGCTGATCGTGCTCGCGTTCGTGTTCGTCGTGCGCGCGTGCGAGAGCGGCAAGGTCGGCTGGCTGCTCGCCGGCGCGGCAGTGCTCGGGCTCGCGTTCGACGTCAAGATCCTCGAGTCGCTCGTGGCGCTTCCCGCGCTCGGCCTGATCGTGCTGCTCGGCTTTCCCGGCTCGCCCTCGGCGCGTGTGCTGAAGCTGCTCGCCGCGGCAGCCGTCTACGTCGTCGTCGCGCTGGCCTGGCTCGGCGCGACGCTGCTGGCGCCGGCGCACGATCGCCCGTGGGCGATCGGCTCGACCAACGGCAGCGCGTGGAATGCCGTATTCGTCTTCAACGGCAGCGAACGCCTCGGCGGGAAATCGCCGGAACCGCAGTTCACGCAGTACGAACCGGGCCACTCCTACCCGGTCGCGACGCAGTCCGACCGCGACCACATCCCGATCGTCAACCCGTCGGCGACGCGGCTGCTCGCACGAATCGGCCCGCTCTCGGGCGAGCGCCTCGGGATCGAGCTGCTCGCCGGCTTGCTGCTGGGGATACCGGCGCTGCTGTGGGGGCTCCAGCGCCGCCAGTCCGATCGCGACGGCGAGCCTGACGAAGACGACGACGCAGCGGCAGAGGACGACGCCGCGGCAGCAGACAGCGCGGCGGGAGACGACGGCGCAGGCGAGCGTTCCGCGGCTCGTCCGTCGCTCCAGGAAGGCGCCGGCTCGCGCAACCTGCGCCTCGCCTATGCCGCCGGTCTCGTGTTGTGGGCGCTGACGGGCATCGTCCTGTTCAGCCACATGGCACGCCTGCACCCTCGCTACGTCGAGGGCTTCCTGCCGGCCGTGGCCGCGCTGCTCGGGATCGGCGCCGCCTGGGCCTCGCAGCCGCGCGGCCGGCTGCGCCCGCTCGTGCTCGTTGTCGCGCTCGCCGTGATCGTCGTTTACGGCGAGCGACTGCTCTACGGCACCTCGCCGGAGTGGTGGATCTCGGCGCTGTCAGCGCTCGCCGCCGTCCTACTGGCGGGCGTCGCGCGGCTGCCGAGCGTGCCGGCGCGGCTGCGCACGGCGATCGCGCCGGCGGCGGTGCTCGCGCTGACGCTGTGCGCGCCGCTGGCGATCTCCTTCGGCGCCGACGTCGCCGCGATCAACGACCACATCTCCGACGCCGGCTACGTCGGCGCGCTGCCGGCTGAAGAGCTGCACGTCGCCAGCGACTACCTGCGTGCGCACCAGGGCAGCGCGCGCTACGAGGTCGCAGCGCAGTCGGCAACGCAGATCGGGTCGCTGATCGTCGAGGATGCACGTCCGATCGTGATCCTCACCACCTACAACGCGCGCGTCTTCACGAGCGTCACGAAGCTCAAGCGCCTGATCGCCGCCGGCGAGCTGCGCTACGCCTTCCTGAACACGCCGTGCCCGCACCATCCGCTACCGACCGACCCCGGCTGCTCGGCGCCGGCGAAGTGGATCCGCGCGCATGCGACCGACGTCTCGCGCCAGGCCGGACTGGCGCGCGGCGGCGTGATCTGGCTGCTGCCAGGAGCCAAGCGATGAGTGCGCTCGCCGACAGCGATGCGCTCGACCGGCTGTACGAGCGTGCGCGCGCCGACGGGCGCCTCGCGCTCGACACCGAGTTCATCGGCGAGGGCCGCTACCGCACGCTGCTGTGCCTGATCCAGCTCGCGGCGGCGCACGGCGAGCAGACGCAGATCGAGCTCGTCGACCCGCTCGCGCCGGACTTCGACGGCGCGCCGCTGGCGGCGCTGCTGACCGATCCGTCGATCGAGATCGTCGTGCACGCCGGCCGCCAGGACATCGCGCTGCTTCGCCGCGTGCTCGCGAGCGAGGTGACGAACGTCTTCGACACGCAGGTCGCGGCAGGCTTCGCCGGGATGGGCGCGCAATCCTCCTACGAGTCACTGCTGAACGACGCGCTGCGAATCCGCGTCGCCAAGAGCGCGAGCTTCACGCGCTGGGACGTGCGCCCGCTGTCTGACGAGCAGCTGTCCTATGCGCGCGAGGACGTCGAGCACCTGCTCGAACTGGCAGGCGAGCTGGAGCGCCGCCTCGGCGCGAGCGGACGGCTGGAGTGGGCGCGCGAGGAGTGCCGCGCGCTGGAGCAGGCCAGCGACGCACGCGATCCCGAGTCGATCTTCGCGCGGCTGCCGCGCGTGCGCAATCTCAGCCCTTCGGCGCGCCCGGTCGCACGCGCACTGGTGCTCTGGCGCGAGCAGACGGCAGCGCGTCAGGACCGCCCGGTGCAGGGCGTCCTCAGCGACGCCGCGCTGGTCGAGATCGCCAAGCGCAAGCCGGCTTCGACGCAGCAGCTAGAGCAGATTCGCGGCTCGGGCGCGGCGAACCTGCGACGGCGCGGCGAGGAGCTGCTGAAGGTCGTTCACGACGCGCGCGAGCTGCCGCCGGAGGAGGCGCCGCGCGACGCGCGCCCGCCGGCGCCGCGCGCCGAGGACGCGCCCTTGATCGCGCTCTCGGAGGCGCTGCTGCGAGCGCGAGCGCGCGAGGCCAAGCTCGCCTACGAGCTGCTGGCCGCGCGCGCCGACCTGCAGGCGATCGTCGCCGCATGGCGCGCGCGAGCGCCCGAGGCCGACGTGCGCACGCTGCGCGGATGGCGGCGCGAGCTCGTCGGCGAGGAGCTGCTGGCGCTGCTCGACGGGCGGATCTCGCTGAGCGTGCACGACGGCACGCTGCAGATCTCCGCTACTTGATGTTGTTGTAGACCGAGAACAGCGGCACGTACATCGAGACGACGATGAAGCCGACGATGCCGCCGATGACGATGATCATGACCGGCTCGAGGATCGACGTCAGCGCTTTGACCGACGCCTCGACCTGGTCCTCGTAGAACTCGGCGACCTTGTCGAGCATCGCGTCGAGCGCGCCCGTTTCCTCGCCGACGCCGACCATGTGCGTGACCATGACCGGGAAGATCGGCGCCTGCGCCAGCGGCGCGGCGATCGTGCCGCCGCGCTTGACCGAGGCGATCACGCCCTCCATCGCCTCCTCGACGGCGACGTTGCCGCCGGTGCGCCCGACGATGTCGAGCGCGAGCAGCAGCGGCACGCCGGCGCTCGTCAGCGATGAGAGCGTCCGCGCCCAGCGGGCGACGGCCACCTCCTGCACGATCGAGCCGATCTTCATCGGGATCTTCAGGCGCAGGTGATCCCACTGCGGGCGCCCCCAGCTCGATCCCTTCCACTTGATGAAGCTGAACGCCGACAGGCCGGCGAGCAGGAAGATCAGCCACCAGTAGCCGGTGACGGCGTGCGAGAGGAAGACCGAGACCTGCGTGATCTTCGGCAGTTCGCCGCCGTACTGCTTGAAGACTCCCTCGAAGACCGGCACGAGGAAAGCGACGAGCGCCATCATCACGCCGATCGCGAACGTGATCACAAGCGCCGGGTAGACCATCGCCGAGCGGATCTGCCGTCGCAGCGAGGCGTCCTTCTCGAGCTGGTCGGCGACGCGCATCAGCGCGCCTTCGAGCACGCCGCCGGCCTCGCCGGCCTGCGTCATCGCGACGAACAGCGGGCTGAAGACCTTCGGGTGTCGCGCCATCGAGTCGCTCAGCGAGAGGCCGGCCTCGACGTCCTTGCGCACGGCGACGATCGTTTCCTTGAGGAACTTGCTCTCGGTCTGCCACTCGAGCACGTAGAGCGCGCGCAGGATGCTCATGCCCGAGGCGATCATCGTCGAGAGCTGACGCGAGAAGACGGCCAGCTCGGAGGCTTTGACCGACTTGAAGAACGACAGCTCGATCTCGCGCGAAGAGTGCTTGTCGGCGATCTCCAGGACGATCAGGCCGCGCTGCTTGAGCTGATCGGAGACGGCCTGCTTGGAGTCGCCCTCGAGTTCTCCCTGCGCCTTGATCCCGGCGAGGTCCATCGCCTTGAAGACATACGTGCTCATCGCTGCAGTCCCCTAGGCCGCGAACCGCTGGCCGATGTCGAGTGTGGCCGCGCCGAGCAGCCGCGAGAGCTCCTCCGGCGTCGACGAGCGCGATTCGGCGAGCTTGCGGCTGATCTGCCCTTCGCGCACGAGTGTCGCCAGCGAGGCGTCCATCGTCTGCATGCCCGACGCCGACCCGGTCTGCAGGACGGAATAGATCTGGTGCGTCTTGCCCTCGCGGATCAGGTTGCGCACGGCCGGATTCGGCACGAGGATCTCGGTCGCGACGACTCGCCCGGAGCCGTCGGCGTTGGGCAGCAGCTGCTGGGTCATGATCCCCTGCAGCGCGACCGACAGCTGCACGCGCACCTGGCCCTGCTGATGCGCCGGGAACACGTCGATGATGCGATCGATCGTCTGCGCGGTGTCTTGCGTGTGCAGCGTCGCGAACACGAGGTGGCCGGTCTCGGCTGCGGTCAGCGCCGTCGAGATCGTGTCCAGGTCGCGCATCTCGCCGACGAGGATCACGTCCGGATCCTCACGCAGGGCAGCCTTGAGCGCGTCGCCGAAGCTGTGCGCGTCGGAGCCGAGCTCGCGCTGGTTGACGAGGCACTTCTTGTGCCCGTGCAGGAACTCGATCGGATCCTCGATCGTCATGATGTGCTCCTCGCGCGTGGAGTTGATCTCATCGATCATCGCCGCGAGCGAAGTGGACTTGCCCGAGCCGGTCGGGCCGGTGACGAGCACGAAGCCGCGCGGGCGTCGCGCGAAGTCGTGCACGGCCGCCGGCAGGCCCAGCTCGTCGACCGTGCTGAGGTTGAACGGGATCAGGCGGAAGGCCGCGCCAAGCGCGCCGCGCTGGAAGTAGGCGTTGACACGAAAGCGCGCGTGTCCGGGAATCGAGTAGGCGAAGTCGAGCTGCCAGTCCGTCTCGAGGCGCTGGCGCTGATCGCCGGTGAGAATCGAGTAGACGATCTCGCGCGTGTCCGACGGCGTCAGCTTCGGATAGCCGTCGAGCGGCGTCAGACGGCCTCTCACGCGTACGGTCGGGTGCGCGCCTGCGCTCAGGTGCAGGTCGGACGCCCGGCGCGAGACGACCTCCATCAGTAGATCTGCGAAATCGATGTCCATGGTGCGGCCCATCGACTGTGCCGAGCAGAGATACGCGTGCGCTAGAGGCCGCCTGGACGAAAGTTCTAGTCGCGCGCCGCCGCCAGCATCGTCGCGCGCGGCGCGGCGCGGCCGGTCCACAGCTCGAGGCTGAGCGCGCCCTGCGCGACGAGCACGTCGATGCCGTCGACCGTGCGCGCGCCGTGCTCGCGCGCCGCACGAGCCAATTCGGTGCCGCCGGCGCGGTAGACGAGGTCGACGACGAGTGCGTAGTCGCCAAGGCGCGCCGCGTCGAGCGCGAGCTGGGAGAGCTCGTCGGGAGCCGCCTGCAGGCCGACTGCCGTGCAGTTGACGAGCACGTCGGCCGGCAGCGGCCGCGCCACGGCGCGGGCGCCGAGGTCGCCCGCGAGCGCGGTTGCTCTCCCGCTCGTGCGATTCCAGATCGAGACCTCGGCCGCGCCCGCCTCGCGCAGCGCCCAGACAGCGGCGCGTGCGCTGCCGCCGGCGCCGAGCACGAGCGCGCGAAGCCCCGACAGCGGCTGGCCGATCGCCTCGAGCAGGCCGGGCGCGTCGGTGTTCTCAGCCGCTATCGCGCCGTTCGGCGCGAACGAGAGCGTGTTGGCGGCGCCGATCGCGCGCGCCGCCTCGCTGGCGCCGTCGGCGAGCGCGAGCGCGGCGTGCTTGTGCGGGATCGTCACGTTCGCGCCGACGAAGCCCGACTCGCCGAGCGCGCGCGTCGTCTGCTCGAACAGCTCCGGTGGGACCGGCAGCGCCTGATAGCGCCAGCCGTGCAGGCCGAGCTCGGCCAGCGCCGCGTTGTGCATCGCCGGCGAGCGGCTGTGCGCGGCCGGCCATCCGAGCACGCCGAGCCGCGGCATCGCTACTTCTTCTTGCACGCCGGCGGGTGGCCGCCGTTCTTCTTGACCGCGGCGTCATAGGCCGCGACGTTCTTTTCGAATTCAGCTGACGTACGTGAGAAGACCTGCTCGCCGCAGCCGTCGGCGCCGGCGACGTAGTACAGGTAGGGCACGTGCGCCGGGTGCGCAGCCGCTTCGATCGACGCCACGCCGGGGTTCGAGATCGGCGTCGGCGGCAGGCCTTTGTGCGTGCGCGTGTTGTACGGCGAGTCGATCTTCAGCTGCGAGTCGGTCAGTTCGCCGGTGTAGGTCGCGATGCCCTTCTGCTCCTCGACTGCGTAGTAGATCGTCGCGTCGATGCCGAGCGGGATCCCTTCGCGCAGGCGGTTGTAGATGACTGCGGCGATCTTCGGGCGGTCGCCGGCCGTCTGCGCCTCGCGCTCGATCATCGACGCGACCGTCAGCAGCTGATAGGGGGTCACGTGAAGCTCGCGCGCGCGGCGCTTGTCGGCGCTCGTGAGATGTTCTTCGAACGCCGCGAGCTGCTCGTCGACGAGCCGCTTCACCGGCGCTCCGGCCGTCAATTCGTAGGTCGCCGGGAACAGAAAGCCTTCGAGGTCGGGCGTGTGTGTCGGCGCGCCGTAGTCGCGCGGGTTCAGCGCCGCCGAGCGTTTGCTCGCCGTCAGGTAGTCGCCGCTGAGCGCGTCTTCGTGCACCAGCTGCGCGATCTGGCGGCGCGTGTAGCCCTCGGGAATCACCAGCTTGACGACGATCGCTTTCGGCGGCGGCTTGCTCAGCGCGTCGATCGCCGCCGAGTAGCTCATCCCGTGCTTCAGCTCGAACCGTCCCGAGTGAAGCGAGCCGCGCTTGCCGTCGAGCGTCGCGCGCAGGTTGAAGAAGAAGCCAGAGGAGACGACGCCGTCGTGCGCGAGGATCGAGCCGATCTTGCTCGAGCTGGACCCCTTCGGGATGACGACGATCGCGCGCCCGCTGCCCTGCCCGCCCGAGAACGGCTGGAACAGCGAGATCAGAAACCAGACGACTGCCGCGGCGAGCGCCAGCGCGACGAGCGCCGCGACGCGAGCGCGCGTGACGCGTTTGCGCCCTCCGGCGGCGACGCCTCGCCGGCCGGCGGCGGCGGCGGCGGCGGCGCGAGCCCGACCGCGACCGCGACCGCGCGGTGGCTCGCCGGCGTCGGCCGGCGCGTAGGAGGCGACCCGATCGGCGCCGATCCGCACCGTCCGGCGCGACTCGCCGCCCGGCGGCGGAAGCGGCGTGAGCGCCTCAGGCTCCTCGCCGGTCTCGTCATCCTCCTCGTAGAGATGGGCGCCTTCTTCGTAGCCGTGCGCTTCCGACAGGAGCGGCTCTGCGAGCACGTCGAACGCCTGCGTGGCGTGCGGGTCGTGTGGCACGTCGGTCGGCAACGCGGCCGGCAGCGGCGACTCATCCGGCGGCGGAGGCCCATCCGGCGGCGGCAGCTCCTCAGGCAGCGGCTGATCGGACGAAGCTTGCTCCGCCGACGCGTCGAAGTGCAATGCGGCATCCGGAAGCGCGCGGTCCTCGTCGGCGTGCGGCTCGACCGGCAGCTGCTCGGGAAGCGCGTGCCCGGCGAGGCCTGCGCCGCTGGGCGCCACCTCTTCGGCATCGAGCGGGGCGCTCGGCTCGCCGCTGCGCTCGGCGCGCCTGCGTTCGCGTTCGAGACGGTCGCGCTCGCGCTCCTCCGTGGTGCGTTCGTGCGACGGCTGTGATCGATTGCCGCGGGGAGACAAGGCAGGGAGCTTAGTGCGCTGACAGGGCGGCTCAGTGCGGCTGCGCGGCGATCCAGCTCTCGAGCAGGTGCGCGGCCGCACGCGAGTCCTCGCTCGCCTGCGAACCGGCGTCGAGACGCTGCGCCATGCGCGTTGTGAAGCGCTCGTCGTGCAGCTCGACGGGAACATCCTCGCCGAGTCGCCGCGACAGCCGCTCGGCGAACTCGCGCGTCTCGCGCGTCTGCTCGGTGTCCTCGCCGCGCAGCGACAGCGGCAGGCCGACGACGACGCGCGCGACCTCGCGCTCGCGCACGAGCTCGACGAGCGCAAGCATCCCGCGACGCGTGCCGGCCCGCTCGATCGGCTCGATCGGCGCGACGATCGTGCCGGTCGGATCGCAGACTGCGCAGCCGCAGCGCGCGCTGCCGTAGTCGAGCGCGAGCACGCGCATCAGCCCTGCAGCGCCGAGGCGATCGCCGCGCGCGCGGTCTCGATCGCCTCGCCGAGCTTCTCGGGCTCACGCCCGCCTGCCTGCGCGAGCGTGTCGCGTCCCCCTCCCCCGCCGCCGACGACGGCGGCCGCCGCCTTGACGATCGCGCCGGCCTTGACGCCGCGCGCAACCAGCTCGGGCGCGACGCTCGCGAGCAGGTGCACGCGGCCGTCGACGGCCGCGCCGAGCACGATCGCCGCACGCGGCAGCTTGCCCTTGATCCGATCGGCGAGGTCGAGCAGCGCCTTTGCGTCGGCGACTTCGGTGACGCTCGCGAGAACCGCCGCGCCGTCGATCTCCTCAGCGCCCTCGATCAGGCGATCGAGCTCGGCGCCACCTGCCGCGGCGCCCGCGCCGCCGCCGGCGCCGCTCTTCAGCGCCTTCTCGAGCTTGCGCCGCTCCTGCTCGCGTGCCTGTACGAGCTGCGCCGCCTCCTCGGGGCGCGTTCGCAGCGTCTGCGCGACTTCGTGCAGCGCGCGGTCGTGCGCGCGCAGCAGCGCGACCGCCTCGGGTCCGGTCAGCGCCTCGATCCGGCGCACGTTCGCGGCGCTCGAAGTCTCGGCGACGATCACGAACGGCCCGATCTCGGCGGTCGCGCGCACGTGCGTGCCGCCGCACAGCTCGCGCGAGTAGTTGCCGTCGCCGACCTCGACCATGCGCACGATCTCGCCGTACTTCTCGCCGAACAGCGCCATCGCGCCGAGGCGCTTGGCCTCGTCGAGCGTCGTCGTGATCGGGCGCACCGGGTCGTTGTGAGCGATCCGCTCGTTGACGCGGTCCTCGACGTCGCGCAGCTCCTCCGCGGAGAGCCCCTGGCCGTGGCTGAAGTCGAAGCGCAGCTTGTCCGGGCCGACGTAGGAGCCGGCCTGGTGCACGTGGCTGCCGAGCCGTTCGCGCAGCGCCGCCTGCAACAGGTGCGTCGCCGTGTGGTTGGCCTCGGTTGCGTGGCGCTTGACGTGATCGACGCGCGCGACGACGGCCTCGCCGGCGCGCAGCTCGCCGCGCTCGAGCACGACCTCGAGCGCCTGATCCTCGCCGATGCGCAGCACGTTCTCGACCTGCGCGCGGCAGTCGCCGTCGTCGCACTCGAGCGTGCCGACGTCGGCGATCTGACCGCCTCCGGGCGCGTAGAACGGCGACTCGGCGAGCTTCACCAGATAGCGAGCGCCGCCGTTCTGCGATCCGCCGATGCTGCGCACGGCGCCGACGGTCGTGCGCTGGTCCTCGGTCTCATAGCCGGTGAAGCGAGTGCTCGCAGCCTCGGCGCTGAGCGCGGCAAGCTCGCTGAGAATCGCGTCGTCGTGCGCGCCGCCACCACCACCGGCGCCTGCCCGCCCGCGCCCGCGCTGCTCGTCCATCAGCTCGTCGAAGTCGCCTTCGATCGCGAGCTCCTCTACGGCGAGGATCTCACTCGTCATCTCGCGCGGGAAGCCATAGGTGTCGTGCAGGCGAAAGACCGTCTGCGCGGACACGGTGCGGCTGCCGGTCTCGCGCGCCCTGTCGATCTCCGCGCGCAGCAGCTCCATGCCGTTTGCGAGCGTGCGCCCGAAGCCCTCCTCCTCTGAGGAGAGCCACATCTCGACCGACTCGGCCCGATCGACGATCTCCGGATAGGCCGCGCCCATCAGCTCGCGCACGCGCGCCGAGTAGCGCGTGAGAAAGCCCGGCGCGAGCTCCAGCGCTAGTCCCTGCTGAATCGCGCGGCGCATCACGCGGCGCAGCACGTAGCCGCGCTCCTCGTTCGACGGGACGACGCCGTCGGCGACGAGGAAGGTCATCGCGCGCGAGTGGTCGGCGAGGATCCGCAGCGCGCGGTCGTTCGCAGCGTCGGCGCCGTAGCGCGCGCCCGACAGCTCCTCACCGAGCTCGATCAGCGGCTGGAACTGGTCGGTCTCGAAGACCGACGGCTTCTGTTGCAGGATCGCGGCCATCCGGTTCAGGCCCATGCCCGTGTCGATGTTGCGCGCCGGCAGCGGCGTCAGCGCGCCGCCGCTCTGGTCGTACTGCATGAAGACGAGGTTCCAGTACTCCAGGAAGCGCTCGTTCTCGCCGCCCGGCAGATCGTCGTCGGCGCCGTGCTCGAGGCCGCGGTCGAGGTACAGCTCCGAGCACGGCCCGCACGGGCCTTCGGGACCGGCCTGCCAGAAGTTCTCCGAGCGCGGACACTCGACGATCCGCTCGCGCGGCACGCCGCGCTCCAGCCAGAACGAGATCGCCTCCTCGTCGGGGCCGAGGTCGAGCCCTTCGTCGCCCTCGAAGACCGTCACCCAGATGTCCTCGGCGGGAAAGCCGAAGACCTCGCGCGAGAGCTCCCACGCGAACTCGATCGCCTCGCGCTTGAAGTAGTCGCCGAACGAGAAGTTGCCGAGCATCTCGAAGAAGGTCAGGTGCCGCGAGGTGTTCCCGACGTTGTCGATGTCGACCGTCCGAAAGACCTTCTGACAGTCGGTCAGGCGCGGCGCCGGCGGCTGTTCCTGCCCGAGGAAGTACGGCTTCAGCGGGTGCATCCCGGCGACCGTCAACAGCGCCGAAGGGTCGTGCGCGGAAGGCACGAGCGAGGCCGACGGGATCCGCCGGTGCGCACGCTCCTCGAAGAACGCCAGGTAGCGCTCGCGGATCTCATCGGAGGTCATCGCCGATGGATACTAGGTCGCCGCGACGCGCTCAGCCGGCCTCGGCGCCACCGGCGAGTCGATGCGCGCCGGCGCGAGCGCGAGCGACGCCTCGACGCCCCCCTCGCCGGCGGGTGCTTGCGCCAGCGGCTGTGCGTCGATCGTCGCGTAGCCGACGACGACGTCGCCGGCGTAGAGGCAGGCGATCTGCCCCGGCGCCGTGCGCTCGGCCGGCTCCGCCAGCGCGACGCTCGCGCGAGCGTGGCTGCCGGCCGGCAGCTCACGCTCGATGCGACACGCGAAGCTTCGCCCGTGCGAGCGCACGCGTACGCCGTCGACGCACGCGCCGTCGCGTCGCAGCGTCAGCTCGCGAAGCGCCAGGCGCGCCGACAGCAACGCCTCGCGCGGGCCGACCGTGACGGTGTTCGAGGCCGTGTCGGTCGCGAGAACGTACAGCGGCGCCGGCGCGCCGATGCCGAGGCCGTGGCGCTGCCCGACGGTGAAGGAGTGCGCGCCGCGGTGCTCGCCGAGCACGGCGCCGGCGCGATCGACGATCGGACCGCGACGCTCGCCGAGCCCGCCATGGCGCGCGAGGAAGTCGCCGTGGCGCGTGCCGGCGAGAAAGCACAGATCCTGGGAGTCGGGCTTGCGCGCGACGCCTAGTCCCGCCTCGCCGGCGATCGCGCGCACCTGCTCCTTGCGCAGCTCGCCGAGCGGGAAGCGCAGGCGCGCGAGCGATTCCGGCGCAAGCGCCGAGAGCACGTAGCTCTGATCCTTCGCACGATCGACGGCCGTTTGCAGCAGCGGCCCGTCGTGGCCGGCGCCTTCGCGCACGCGCGCGTAGTGCCCGGTCGCGAGCGTTCGCGCGCCAAGCCGCTCGCCGAGCTCGAGCATCGCGTCGAGGCGAACATTGCCGTTGCAGCGCACACACGGGTTCGGCGTCAGCCCGGCGCCGTGATCGGCGAGCCAGCCATCGACGACGCCGGCGCGAAACTCCTCGCGCAGGTCGATCGAGAGGTGCGCCATGCCGAGGCCGTGCGCGAGCTCGCGCGCACCGCGCACGGCCTGCGCCGAGCAGCAGCTCGACTCGCCGTCGTTCTCCGCGTCAGACCACAGCTCGAGCGTGACGGCGACCGTCTCGGCGCCCTCGCGCGCGAGCAGCAGCGCCGCGACGGCGCTGTCGACGCCACCGCTCATCGCGACGATCGTGCGCGCGGCCGATGGCGCAAGCAGCGCCTGACGCCGCGCCGCCCAACCGAGCGCGCGGTGCAGCGCATCGGCGGCGAGCTCGGCCGCGTGGCGCTTGGCCGCGATCAGCCCGCCCAGCTCCTCGGCGATCTGACTAGGGCCGAGGCGCGCCGCGTCGAGCAGCGAACTGCCACGCAAGAGCGAGACGACGGCGCTGCCGGCCGCGATCGTCGCGCCGCAACCGCTCGCGTCAAAGGCCGCGTCGGCGATGAGCCCGTTGCTGCTCTGCGGATCGAGCGCGAGCGAGATCCTG
>DATBBG010000019.1:0-5313 GCA_036271095.1 Solirubrobacteraceae bacterium | reverse complement strand
CAGTCGCCGACTGGAACGCCAAGTCGACGAGCGCCGGAATCTCCTCTGTCGCGCCGGCCGTCGCCGCGAGCTTCGTCAGCGGGCGCACGAACGGCACGTGGTCGATCTCCTGCAGCGAGCCCTGCCCCCAGCGAAGCGCCGGAGCGCGGCCGCCGAGCACGACCATCGGCGAGTGGTTTGCCTGCGCCGAGGCCATCGCGCTCATCCCGTTCGTCACGCCCGGACCGGCCGTCAGCGCGCAGACGCCCGGCTCTCGCGTGACCTTCGCCCAGCCCTCGGCCGCGAACGCCGCCGTCGACTCGTGGCGCACGTCGACGATCTCGACGCCCTCCTCGCGGCAGCCGTCGTAGATCGAGAACAGGTGTCCGCCGGAGAGCGTGAACAGCTTGCTGACGCCGTGCGCCTTCAGCCGCCGTGCGATCAGCCGGCCGCCGTGGAAGCTCGCCGCCTCCTGCACGCTCTCCTCGCTCGCCACGGGCGCGACTCTACCCCTTCAACCTTCTCCTCAGATGCCCGGGGTGGGACTCGAACCCACATTCGCCGTCAAGGCCATCGATTTTAAATCGAGCGCGTCTACCGTTCCGCCACCCGGGCGTGTTTCCAACCGCTAGCAGTCTATGGACAGCGGCTTGCGCGCGACCCCCTGCGCACGATCGCTCGCAGGACCGCAACTACCCCGTTGTTAGCGTGTATTTAGGTCTGGATGAGGTAATGACTCCGTATGGAGGCGTCTGCGCTAACACACACGAATGCCGCCACGCCGGCGCTGCGCGGGCCGACTCCGCTGCTCCGCCTGCAGTCCGATGAGCGTCTGATCGCGCTCACGCGGCGCGGGCAGCACGCTGCATTCGAGACGCTCTGCGCGCGCTACCAGTCGCGCCTGCTCTCGTTCTGCCGCCACATGCTGTCCTCACGCGAGGACGCCGAGGACGTGCTGCAGGAGGTCTTCGCCGCCGCCTTCAACGCCGTGCTGGCCGACGAGCGCGAGATCAACGTGCGCCCGTGGCTCTATCGCATCGCGCGCAACCGTTCGCTCAACCACCTGCGACGCGCTTCGGCCGTCGGCGTCGACTCGATGGACGTGCACTTCGCCGACCACGGCATGTCGACGGGCGATCACGCGATCCGTCGCGAGAGCTTTCGCGAGCTGCTCGCCGACGTGCACGAGCTGCCCGAGACGCAGCGCACGGCGCTGCTGCTGCGCGAGATCGACGCGCTCTCCTACGAGCAGATCGCGCAGGCGATGGAGACGACCGTCCCGTCGGTCAAGTCGCTGCTCGTGCGCGCGCGCATCTCGCTCGCCGAGGCCGCCGAGGCGCGCAAGCTGAGCTGCGCCGAGGTTCGCCTCGAGCTGGGCGAAGTCGCCGAGGGACTCGTCAAGCTGAGCGCGCCCGGCCGCCGCCACGTGCGCGGCTGCGATCGCTGCCGCTCGTTCAAGCGACAGCTCAAGGAGAACAACACGGCGCTCGCCGCGATCATGCCGGTCGGCGCGCTGCTGATCTTCAAGAAGCTGCTGTTCGCCAAGCTCGGATCGGCCTCCGCCGGCAGCGCGCACGTCGGCGCCGGCGCAGGCGCGACGGTTGGCGCCGGCGCCGCCGCCGCAGGCAGCGCCGGAGCGGGCGGCGGGATCTTCACGCTCGGCGCCGGCGCGCTGGCGACGAAGGCCGTAGCCGGTCTCGCTGCCGCAGCGATCGTCAGCGCCGGAGCTGTCGCGGCCGATCAGTCCTCACACCACCGCCGCCACCACGCGCACGCTGCCGTGGCGAGCGCAGCAATTGCAAGCCCGGCCGCCGAACCGCTCGTCGTCGCCGAGCGCTCGCAGCCAGCCGGCGCCGTAAAGACGCACACGACCTCGGCTGGCCTCGCGCGCCGCGCACATCGCCACCAGCTCATGGCTGCTGCGGCAGTCAAGACCAAGGCTGCGCCACCGGCGCCAGTGGCAGTAGCAGCGCCGAGCAAACCGGTCGTCACGCCTCCCGTCGAACCTCAGGTCACGCAGGTGACGACCGAGTCGACGCAGCTGCCGGCGTCTGCGACGGCCGACGAGCCGACGGGCGCAATCACGACGCCGGCGAGCGCGCCGACGACGACCGCTTCGACGCCTCCGCCGCCGGCCGTCACCACGCCGGTCACGACCACTACGACCGTCGTCACGACCTCGACGACTCCCGCGCCGGCGACCGAAGCGACGCCGCCCTCGCCGGGCGGCGCGCAGACGACGCCCGGCATCGAAGCTCCGGCGGACGCAGACGCGGCAGGCGTCGTGCCGCAGGTGCAAGCCGGCCCGCCCCAAGAAGCGACCGCTTCGACGAGCGCGAGCGCGACGGTCGCCTCGACGCGCCACAGTGGCCTGCACTGGCTCAGCCGCCACGGCGCGGCGCGGCGCTGACCGAGCGTCAGCGCACTTGCTCGGCCGCTGCGCGGCGCGGCGCTAACCGAGCGTCATCGTCTTCAGCGGGCGCAGCAATACGCCTTCGGAAGCGACTTCGAGCGGCGAGGTGACGTCGGCGTTGGCCGTCGGCGTCGTCAGCATCGTGATGCTGACGCCTTCGCGAGCGCCCGGCCGTTCGGGCAGCAGCAGCACGTCGCGACCCCACATCGTCTGACCGTCGAGCAGCGTCGTGAAGATCACCTGGTAGGCCGGCACGGCGTTCACGCGCGTCTTGCCCTCCCCACGCAGCACGAACTCGTCGTAGCGCGAACGCAGCACGCCGATGTAGCCGGCCGCGTAGAGCGGCAGCTCGCCGGTCAGCGCACCCGAGTACGGCGGCAGCGTCAGCGGGCCGACGGCAAACGAATCCTCGAGCCGGCCGGCAGCGTCGTGGCGCTCGAGCCTGACGAGCTCGCCTGCTTGCGGCGCGACTCGATCGAGACCGCGATAGCTGAAGCTGAACGGCACTTTGCCTCCGTGCGAGTAATGCGCGTTCTCGAGCGTCAAGAACGCGCCGACGGCGAGTGCGAGTACGGCCGCGACGAGCACGAGCGTCAGCGCGCGAACCGGGCGCGAGGCGGAACGCCACCAAGGCGAGAGCAGTCGTCCGAGCGTCGGCCCGTAGGCCGGCTTGATCGGCACTGACGCGGCTGGCGTGCGCATCTATTCGCCGATCGAGAAGAGCGCTTCGAGGTCGTGGCGCGAGAATGCCGCGAACGCGACGAGCGTCTGCGTGCGCAGCACGCCCGAGAGCCCGCCGATCTCGCTCGTCACGACGTCCGCCAGCTGCTCGTGGTCGGGCACGCGCACGATCGCGACGAAGTCCCACTCGCCCGTGACCGAGTAGGCCTCGGCGACGCCCTCGATGTCGGCCAGCGCGCCGCCGAGCGTCGACAGCGCGTCGCGCTCGGCCTCGATCAGAACTACCGCGTTCGTCATCGCCATGACGTGCTCATCATCTCACGCATCGGCCGGTCCCACCTGCGCCAGCCCGAGTCCGACGAGCAGCCCGAGCAGGCCGCCGACAACGCCCGCGAGCCAGCTCGCTTCAGGCTGCGCAAACGGGATCGCGAGGATCAGCGCTGCGCATGCACCGGCGCCGAGCAGGTCGCCCTCGTAGTAGCTGTGCTCGCGCGCCGCGCGCAAGTCTGGAGCGGCCCAGGCGGCGAGCAGCGCGAGCGCCGCCGCGTTGCCGCCGAGCACGATCGGAAACGGATAGACCGCGAGCGCGACGAGCGCACCGGCGACGCCGGCGCCGAGGAACAGCGCGACGACGACGATCGCGCCGTAGCGCCGCTCGAGCAGCCAGCCGAAGATCGCGATCACGAGCAGCGTGAAGAACGCATACCAGCCGTCCAGGTAGGCGAACTGGCTGCTGAACAGCTTCCACCAGTCGCCGTGCAGCGGGCCGATCAGCAGCAGCTTGTCCGACGTGATGAAGCCGGCGCGCAGCAGCACCCACATCACCGCGCTCGCCGCGACCAGCACGACCGTCGCATACGGCCGCGCGGCGATCGTCGCCGCGAGCGCTGACGGCGCGGCGCTTCGTCTGCTCGCGCGCTGCGGCGCCGGCGCGCGTCCGGCGGCACGCGATCCGAGCCCCCGCAGCAGCCCGTGGCGAGCGCGGCTCGGCGCGTCTTCGCGCGGCAGCTTCGGCGCGCGACGGCGCAGGCGCTGCCCGCAATACGGACACTCGGTGATGTACGGGCTTACCTCTGATCCGCAGTGCTTGCAAACTACGAACAGATCGGCGCCAGGAGCCATCGTCGTTCCATTCTACGGGCCTGCCGAAGCCGCCCCGACGAGCACCTCCAAGCGTCGGCTGGCGCGCCTTTGCGATACTCAGAGCCATGACACTCGGCTACGACCAGAAGCTCTACATCCTCGCTTTCGACCACCGCGGCTCGTTCCAGAAGAAGTTCTTCGGCATCCAGGGCGAGCCCGACGCGGAGCAGACCGCGATCATCGCCGACGCCAAGCACCTGATCTTCGAGGGCATGCTGCAGGCCGCCGGAGCAGGCGCCGACCCGTCGGCCACCGGCGTGCTCGTCGACGAGCAGTTCGGCTCGACCGTGCCCGAGGAGGCGCACGCGCGCGGACTCAAGCTGGCGATGCCGGCCGAGCGCTCCGGACAGAACATGTTCGACTTCCAGTACGGCGACGACTTCGGCGAGCACATCCTCGAGTTCAACCCGGACTTCACGAAGGTTCTCGTCCGCTACAACCCCGACGGCCACGCCGAGGAAAACCGGGTGCAGCTGACGAAGCTGAAGCGACTCAGCGACTGGCTCAAGCAGAACGACCGCAAGTTCCTGTTCGAGCTGCTCGTGCCCGCCGAGAACGCGCAGCTCGAGTCCGTCGGCAGCGACGCCGAGCGCTATGACTCCGAGTTGCGCCCCGAGCTGATGCGCCGCGCGATCGCCGCGATCCAGGACTTCGGCGTCGACGTCGACATCTGGAAGATCGAGGGCGTCGACGAGCGCTCCGACTGCGAGATGCTCGTCAAGCAGGCCCGCACGGGCGGCCGCGACGGCGTCGTCTGTGTCGTGCTCGGCCGCGGCGCCGACGACGACAAGGTCGATCAGTGGCTTCAGGCCGCTGCTCCCGTCGACGGCTTCGTCGGCTTCGCGATCGGCCGCTCGATCTGGTGGGATCCGCTGAAGGCCTACGTCGACGGCAAGATCGACCGCGCCGAGGGCGCGCGCAAGATCGCCGAGAGCTACCTGCGCTTCGTCCAGGTCTACGAGCGCGCCGAGGGCAAGACGCCCGTAGCTTCCTGAGGTGAGTGGTCGCGTGATCGCGCAGTTCGCGACGGACGGATGGATCGTCGTCTCTGGCAAGGACGCAGGGAGCGTGGCGCGCGCTAGCGCGCGAGCGACTGA
>DATBBG010000018.1:0-32491 GCA_036271095.1 Solirubrobacteraceae bacterium | reverse complement strand
GGCAGCGCCGCCTGCGGCGCCGCTGCACCCGTCCGGCAGCGTCTTGCCGCGTCCGAGCGGGCGTTCGAGGTGCTGGCGAAAGCCTTCGGCGTTCGTCTCCATACGCCGAGTCTAAGGGCAGGATCGCCTGCTGCCGGCGCCCCTTTCACAGCCGCGAGCGGCCGCTTCGCGACTACTTGGCCTGCTTGACTTCGCGCACGGCCTGCTTGATGCCGAACGTGTCCGTCAGGCCGCTGACGCTCGAGGTCTTGCCTTTTGCGTTGATCAGCAGGATCGTCGGCGTCGAGAAGACCTGCACGGCGCGAGTGAACGAGCCGAACGCGCCGATTTCGTCAGCGCCGGCGACGTGCACGGCGACGCGCCCGTGCGAGGAGTGGCTGACGGCCTGAAGTTCACGGCGCACGACGCGGTCGACCGTCCCCAGCGGGCTCCAGAACAGCACCGCGACGACTTTGCCCTGCTTCAGCTGTGCTTCTACGGCCTGTTGCGTGTTCGCCGAGGCGCTGTTCGCCTTCGTCGGCGCCACCGCGTGCGACTTCGCAGCCTTCGGCGCAGCCGTCGTCTTCGCCTTGGCGACGACCTTCGTCGAGGCTTTCGCCGCGGTCGCGCTCTGCGCCTTGTGCGGCGAGTGCTTCTTGACGGCGCCCTGCGCCTTGTCGATCGTGTGCTTCAAGCTCGGCTGGCCGGTCACTGCGGCGTGGTGAGCCTTGTGCGCCAGTTTCGATCCGTTCCCGCTCGCGCCTTTTGCGGCCGTCGCGGAGCTGGCGGCCGCGGTGGACGAGGATGAAGCCGAGGCCGGCGCCGAGACGGCAGCGGCCGGTTCTGAGCCGGAGCCGCTCGAGGAGTGCCCGCGCAACGCCAGGAACCACACGGCGACGAACAGCACGAGCACGGCCAGCGCAATCTGAAATGGGCGCGAGATATGCGTCATTGACCCTCCCTTCGGCATTTCGCGCCGAAGAGTTGAACGCCGCAAATCGACTTGGGCCGCGGCCGCGCCGGCGGTCGGTCCGCTAAAGCGTGCGCAGGCCGCGCAGGATTGCGTGCACGACGGTGTTCGTGGCGATTCGCTGCTGGCCGCCGTCTTGCATGTCCTTCAGTACCGTCTCATCCGCTTCGACGATCGCGACGTAGCGCGCGCCGAGCGCGTCGGCGTGGCCGAGCTGCCCTTTCAGCGAGCGCCCGGCGAGCTCCATCTGCGCGTGCAAGCCGGCAGAGCGCGCATCCTCGAGCACGGCGAACGCCGCTCGGCGCGAGCGCAGGCCGTCGAGCGCGAAGAAGACGTCGACGGGCGTCGCGGCGACGTGCTGGCCCTCGCCGGCGAGCAGCATCCGCTCGACGCCGGCCGCCCATCCCATGCCCGGCGTCGGTCGCCCGCCGAGCTGCTCGACGAGCCCGTCGTAGCGCCCGCCGCCGCCGACGCCGCTCTGCGCGCCGAGCGCGTCGGAGGTGAACTCGAAGACGGTGCGCGTGTAGTAGTCGAGCCCGCGCACGAGCGTCGAGTCGATCTCGTAGGCGACCGACGCCTCGTCGAGCAGCGCGCGAACCTCGGCGAAGTGATCGGCGTCCTCGGCGCTGAGCTGATCTAGCAGGCGCGGCGCGCTGCTCATCACCTCGCGCGTGCCCTCGTGGCCGGAGTCGAACGCGCGCAGCGGGTTCAGCTCGATCCGCTCGCGTACGTCCTCGGAGAGGCGCGCTTCGTTCGCGCGCAGGTGCGCCTGCAACAGCTCGCGATACTCGCCGCGCGTCGCGGCGCTGCCGAGGCTGGACAGACGCAGGCGCACCTCACGCACTCCCATCTCGCCGAGCAGCGTCGCCAGCAGCGCAATCGACTCGGCGTCGACGGCCGGATCGTCGGAGCCGATCGCCTCGGCGCCGACCTGCCAGAACTGCCGGTAGCGCCCGGCCTGAGCACGCTAGTGGCGGAAGAAGCTCGACAGGTACCAGAGCTTGACCGGCTGGCGGCGCTTGTGCATGCCGTGCTCGACGTAGGCGCGACAGACCGGCGCGGTGCCCTCCGGTCGCAGCGTCAACGACCGTCCGGAGGCGTCCTCGAACGTGAACA
Organism: Solirubrobacteraceae bacterium; assembly: GCA_036271095.1. Taxonomy (GTDB): domain Bacteria; phylum Actinomycetota; class Thermoleophilia; order Solirubrobacterales; family Solirubrobacteraceae; genus Palsa-744. The sequence goes on along the minus strand of DATBBG010000018.1, from coordinate 30,426 downwards.
TCTCCTTGCGCACGATGTCGGTCGACTCGCCGACGCCACGCGCGAACAGCTCGGTCGCCTCGAACGCGGGCGTCTCGATGCGCTCGTAGCCGGCGCCCTCGAGCAGCGCTCGCGCGCGCGCCTCCAACGTCGCGCGCTGCTGCGCCTGCTCGCTGAGCACGTCATACGTGCCGCGAGGCGCTTTCAGCTTCGGCGCGCTCAAGTTCCAGCCGCGCTCGAGCCGGGCGCGCTCGCCGTGCGCGGCACACGCTCGCGCAGCTCGACGAGGAACGGGTTCGTGTCGCGCTCGCGCCCGAGCGTCGTGACGCCCATATGGCCGGGATAGACGACCGTCTGCGGCGGGAACGCGCGCAGCAGGCCGCCGATCGAGCGCTCTAGCGTCGGCCAGTCGCCGCCGGGCAGGTCGACGCGCCCGACAGAGCCCTGAAACAGCACGTCGCCGGAGAGCAGAGCCTTGCCGGCGCCGCCGGGCCCAGCGCCTTCGCCGCGCGCCGGCGCGATCGCATAGGTGACGTGCCCCGGGCTGTGACCGGGCGTGAAGTGGACGTCGATCTCCAATCCGGCGAGCATCAGCCGCTCGCCGCCGGCGACTGTGTGATCGGCCTCGTAGCTCTCGAACGGGCCGAAGCCGGGCGGCACCCAGCTCATCACGTCGGCGAGCACCGGGCGCTCGATCTCTGGGCAGTAGACCGGTGCGCCGGTCTCGCGCGCGAGCGGCGCGACGGCACCGATGTGGTCGAAGTGGCAGTGCGTGATCAAGATCGCCTCGATCTTGACGCCGAGCTCGTGCGCCGCGGCGATCAGCCGCTCGGCTTCCTCGCCCGGATCGACGATGACCGCTGGGCGCAGGCCGTCGGAGCCGGGTGCAGCAGCCGCGTCCGGCGAGGGCACGGCGCTGACGATGTAGCAGTTCTCCTGAATCTGACCGACAGTGAACGAGCGAACGTCGAGGGCGCTCATCGCGATCAGGCCTTGCCCGCCTTCTTGGCGATGCTCCGCTGCCGCCGCCGGTAGATCCAGCCGTCGGTGTAGAAGCTGATCGGCGTGTACGCGACGAGCCCGACGGCGAAGTAGGCGACGGTCTGCGGTGGCGTCGCTTTCAAAATCAGCCCCGACAGCAGCGCCAGCGCAGCCGCGGCGATCAGTCCGCGCATCGCCGCGCCGCGCCAGGTCGGTGGCTTGTCGCGCGGATCGACGCGCTTCTGCTTGGCGCGCGAGGCTTCGCCGGCGACGCCGCTCTTCTCGGCCTTCGTCGGCTTGCGCCCGGTGCGCCCGCGCGACTCGACGAAGCCGGCGGCGTTGCCGCGGTGCTTGGTCCGGCGCTTGCGTCGTGTCTGAGCCATCTCAGGAGCCTAGTGCGTTCTCGCGCGCCGCGTTCGCGGTCGACGCGCCGGCAGTGCCGTCGAGGCCGTTTGCGCTCAACGTCGTCTCGATCACGTGGCGCTCGGGATCGAAGCCGGCGATCGCCAGATCCGCAGGGAATCCGTCGAGCGCAGCGCGCGGCGCGAGGCCGACCAGCTCGGCGCTCTCGACGCGCGCGAGCGCAGCGACGGCGCTGACGACCTCGGCGAGCGCCAGCTCGAGCGGACGCTCGACGTTCATCGAGACCTGCGCGACACCGCCGCTCAAGGCGACGCCGATCGCGCGCAGCCCCGGCAGGCCGCGCTCGCCGCCTTCGCGAATCAGCGCCGCGATCCGGCGAGCCTCGGCGACGTCGGCCGGCGGCGCCAGCTGCAAGTTGAACGCGACAAGCGGCTCGCGCGCTGCGACAAGCGTCGCGCCGGCGCTTGCGTGCAGCGCCGGCGGGCCGAAATCGGGGCGCAGCGGCGGGCGCCCATGCTCGCCGGTGATGCGCCGTGCGAGACCGTCGACGCCGCCGCGGCGCAGCTCAGCGCGAGTCGTGCCCGGCCTACCGCCCGCAAGCTCGCCGTAGACGAACACCGGCACGTCGAGCTCGCTCGCGATCCGATCGGCGACGACGAGCGCCTCGGCGCAGGCTGCGCCGCGCGCGCTCGCGTCGAAGTAGACGAGCGGCACGACGTCGATCGCGCCGACGTGCGGATGCGCTCCCGCCTGTGACCGGTCGCCATGAGCGCGCGCGAGGACGTCGATCTCGGCGACCGCCGCGGCGGCGCCGCGCAGCAGCGCGTCGCCGAGCTGCGGCGCGCGGCCGGCGAGCGTGAAAACCGCGCGATGGTGGTCGGCATCGGAGTGCACGTCGAGCAGGCGCACCTCGCTCGCCGGAGCGCCTGACGGGCGTTGCGGCGCGAAGGCCGCGCCGAGCCGCGCGATCCGCGCCTGATCGCGGCCCTCCGAGACGTTCGGCACGGCGAGCAGGATCGGTGCTGTCGAGATCGATGACGTCATGCAGACGAGGCTAAACTGCGCGGCCCCGCCGGAGTAGCTCAGCTGGTTAGAGCAGCGGAATCATAATCCGCGTGTCGGGGGTTCGAGTCCCTCCTCCGGCATCCTCTCGGCCAGCGCAGCGCGCCCGGCAGGCGCCTCGAAGGGGTCGGCGAAGTACTGGGTCTCGTGCGTGACGAGACCGTCGGCGATCTCCATGACGCTGACGGAGTACGTGGGCACGCCGTCGTAGGTGATCACGCACTCGCTCAGCCAAAGATCGCCGCCGCCCATGATCCGGCGGACGGTGAAGTGGCGCTCGGCCGGGTGCCCGCCTCGCTGCGCTTGGATCTTCGACCGGCCGCTGAAGCGCTCACCGGACTGTGGATAGTCGAGAATCGCCTCTGCCGCGTAGATCGCGTGCTCGGTGTCGATGTCCCCACTCTCGGACGCCTCCCAGTGCTCTTGGATCCGAGCCCGGATGTCGGCGTCGCGATCAGCTGCCCTGTTCACTCGTCGGCCCTCAAGTCCTGTGGGTGTGGCGCCGCTCGTACGCGACAAATGGTACCTACGGAAGGAAGAGCCCTCGCAGAACGGCAAGCGATCTGTCGCGGACCGCTCGCGCGGCCGAGGCAGCCACGTAGAATCGCCGGCGTGGCCGCGGCGGGAGACAGGTCTCGCCGTGCGAGCCTCGCGGCGGGCGCCAGGGCGCTGGTGCAGACGATTCGCGAGGAAGACGACGCGATCCTGCAGCGGCTGCTGGGATTGAGCGAATCGCGCCGTCTGTTCGCCCCGCTTGCATTCGCGATCGGAGCGATGGCGCTTCTGCTCGACGGCGTCAGGCTGCTGCTGACGAACTGGCGCCTGATGTTGGTCCAGATCGTGCCGGCGCTGCTGATCTGGGCGGCGATGCTCGACCTCAGGATCCACGTGCTGCACGGCCGCTCCCATCACATCGTTCGCGGGCCGATCCTGATCCCGATCTGCCTCGCGATCGTGGCGCTGACGGCTGCCGGCTTCTATCTCAACGCCGTCTTCGCCTTCGCGATCGCCGGACCGCGTCCGCCGAAGATCGGGCCGGCGAACGTCGAGGCGCGGCGGCGCCTCGTCCCAATCCTGCTCAGCGGATCGGTCTTGGGCGTGCTGCTGGCGGTCGCGACGACGATCTCGGCACGCTGGGGACCGCCTTGGTTCGCCGTTTCGCTTGGTGTCGTCGTCGCGGTGATGATGATCGTGTACGTCGCCGTGCCCGCGCGCTTGGTCGGCGCCGAATCGGCGCAATCCAGGCGCGACAAGCTGACCGCCTCGGTGCTCGGCGGCCTGCTCGGAGCGACCGTCTGCACGCCGCCGTACCTACTCGGCCGAGTCGGGCTCTTGATGCTCGGCTCGCACCTGCTGTTGATCCCCGGCGTCGTCGTGCTCGCGACCGGCGTCGTGCTTCAGACCGGAGCGACCGGCGCGGTGCGCGCGGTCAAGGTCAGCGCGCGCCTTGCTGGCGCGAGCAGATCGCCGGACCCCGCCTAGCCGTCGGCGTTCAGTTCGCGCGCGGCGCCGACGACGTCGCCGTCCTGCCACTGGTCGACCGCGATCAGCGTCGGCGTGCGATCGCGTTGCGCCTCGCATGAGCGCGCATGCGCGACGATCGTCGATCGCTGGTTGAGCGTCGCCGGCGCCGTGCGCGACGGTGGGAACGTGTCGACGAACATGTTGATCAGGAACAGCGCCGGTGTCGTCCCGCCGCGATTGGCAACGCAGCCTCCCGCGCCGAGTAGCTCGCCCGGCGACTTGAAGGCGTAGTTCGTCTCCTGCGCGAGCGAGAACTGCGCATGCAGCCACGGCACGTCGCCCGGTTCGTTCTCGGCCATGAACAGCACGCGCTGGTTCTTCGCGACCATCTCGCCGAGCGTCGGCGGCGGCGAAACCGATCCTTTCCAGACGAGCGGCAGCAGGCCGCTCTGCTGTACGACTGCGGCAAACGCCTGCGCGCTGGTGTCGTCCTCGACGCTGATCACCAGCACTTCGCCCGGATGCGAAGTCAGGAAGTCGCGAATCCGCTGAAACTGGAGCAGCGCCGGGCTCGCTCCGATCTCGCAGTAGCCATGGCAGAGGTAGACCTGCGGCGAGCCGCCTCCGCGGTAGCCGAGGCCAGCGCGAATCGCCAGCGCGCTCGCCGTCGCCGCCGGGCCGATCGCCTCGAGGATCTGCTCGCGCGACTTCTGACCATCTCTCAGCACCGTGTAAACGCCTTTGCTCGTCGACACGCCCATGTGAGTGTCGATCAACAGCCCGCGAATACCGCCCGCGAGCTGCTCGGCGATGCCGGTCGCTTGATTTGGCACGCGAAAGCCTTCGTCGGCGGCCGACATCGAGTTGTGCGTCGCCGGGAAGACGACCTGGTCGAGCCTGCGCGCGCACAGCGCATGCGAGCCGTTGCAGCGCACGAGCTGCGCGCTCGCCGTCATGCCGTCGCGCTTACCGGCATCGACGACGATCAGCACGACGACGAGCACGAGCACGACGCCTGCTGCCACGAGCGCGAACCATGTCGAGCGTGAGATCCGCGAGCGATCCGCCGCAGCATCTTCCGCCGCCGAGGACGCGGTTTCCGATCCGCCGTCGAACCCGGCCACCAGCTCCCGGCGAACCTGCGCGCGCAGCGCGAACACGCCGACGATCGCCAGGATCAGCTCGATCAGCAGCGGCAGCGCCTGCCCCGGCGTTCGCGTAGGGCCGACCACGGCGATCACGAACACGATCGCGAACGCGCCCGCCGCGAACCAAGCCGTGTGGCGCTCGAGCGGATCGGCCAGCTGTCGTCGCAGCCAGCTTGCCCAGCGTGCCGGGCCTGCGAGCAGGCCGGCGAACAGCACGATCACGCCCGTCACCAGCAGCCACAGCGCGCGGCTGGCCCAGCCTTCGGTGAGAATCGCGAGCACCTGACGGACAGCCGGACGCAGGCCTTCGCTCTTGATCAGATTGTCGACGACGTATGACTCGATGAAGCGGCGCAGCAGCAGCGAGACAAGCGCCGCCGCGACGATCCCTGCGCCGATCTCGAGCAGCACCCGCCGGCGCACGCCGACACCGATCCAGAGCGCGCCGAGAAAGCCGAGCACGACGAGCAGCGGCAGCAGCAGGCTGAGGTCGCGCAAACCTCTGACGGCGACCTGAGCGTGGTGCAACTGCTTCGAGCGCAGCAGCACGAGCCTGCGCTTGTCGGGAGGGAGCTTGGCACCGATTTGGTGGCCGACGCCGAGCCGGCTGCCGAGCTCGTCGAGCACCTTTTCGAGGTTGATCGCGACGACGCCGCCGCTCGTCGAGAGCGCCGATCCGCCGCCGTCGAGCAGCTTGATCACCTGCGCGTGAGCGAGCTTGTTGGCATGCGCCCACGCTTCCTGCAGCGCCGGCGTCTGCAGCGCTCGATCGACTGCCTCCGGGACGACCTCTGCTGCCGCGCTGGACAGCGCGCCGGCCAGCGGCGCCAGCGCGGGCGGCAGCTTTTCAGCCGCCAGCTCGCGTGTGTCGATGACGCTCAGCAAGCGTTCGGAGAGCGCACTCGAGACGGCGCCGCGGACCGCTTCGTCGTTCAGCACGCGAACGCTCGTCTGCGTCCATCCGCCGGTGTCGATTATCTGCGAGCGAACCCACGTCGCGAGGATCGAGAGCAGCAGCAGCGCGCTCGCGAGCACGACCAGCACACGCGCGCCGAGCATCGGATGACGGCGTCGACTCCCGGTCCTCACTTCGCGATGGATTTCGATGCGCCCCCGTGGAATCAGCGCAAGCCTACCCAGGAAGCCCAGCTGAACGTTCCCACGAGTGCTGGGAGAATCGAGCGATGAGCACCAGCCGCATCCGCACTTCGGCGACTCCCGAGGTGCGCCGTCACGGCTCGGCCGAGTTGGAGTCGACGGCGCCGACCGGCCCCGCGATCTACGGGCGAATGTGCGGCTGGATGCTCGCGCGCAGCCACGCCTGTTCGGGCGACGGCATCGCGATCGCGGGCTATCTCGGCGGCAGCGCCCGCTTCGACGGCGTCATCGCCCGCTTCGCCGAGGCCTACTAGGCCGATCAGAACGAACGCGACGATCGAGCGCTGCTCGACGCGATCGACAGCGGTCGCGTGAAGGCGCAAGACCCGAGCTGAAGCTGCCCGGCGATGACTATGTGCTCGCGGAGGACGATCCCCCGACGGCCACCCACGAGCACCAATCCTTCGCGAGCGTCTGAGCTACTCGCGCCCACCGAAGATCTGCAGGAAGAACAGGAACACGTTGATCACGTCGAGGAAGATCCCGGCCGCGAGCTGCACGACTTCGCCGTTGCCTGCACGGCGCAGGCGGTTGAAGTCGAGGACCGTATAGCCGCCGAAGATGACGAGCCCGAGCACCGGGTAGATCACGTCTGCGTGCGGCATCGAGACCAGCAGCGAAACGAAGCCGAAGACGATCAGCGCGAGCAGCGCGAAGAACAGGAAGCGGTAGTAGCGCGACAGATCGCGGCGGATCGCATAGCCGGCGCTGCCCAGGCCGGCGACGAACAGCGCCGTCGCCCCGGCCGCCTGCCAGATCACGCTCGGCTCGAATTCGGCGTAGCGCCGCAGGCCGCCGCCGAGGCCGAGGCCGAGGAAGACGCCGGCGGCGAACAACATCGTGATCGCCAGCCCCTCCGAGCGACGCGCGAAGTTCAGCCCGATGATGCTGACGAAACCGAGGATGAAGCAGATGATCGACGGGCCGGAGGTGAAGTCCCGCCCGAGGTAGGCGCCGAGCGTGAAGAAGCCGACGGTGACCGCCACGAGCCCCATGACCTGGCCGAAAACGCCAGCCGTGCCGACACTCTCGACAGACCCGAAGATCCGCCTTTCGGCATCGTATGAAGGCGAGGTGCTCACGTCGCACACCTTCTCACAGCGCGCGGCCGTGCCGCGGCTGGACACGACCCTGCCAGACGGCTTTCGCACCGAGGTCGCCGGTCCTGAAAGTCATGTAGCCGGCGCCGAGCGCGACGATGACGAGCACGACGCGCAGCGCCGTGAACAGCGAGCGAGACGACAGCGGTCGGTCGACGACGCGCAGACCGGTCGGGCGGCCACCGGAAATCCGCCCGGCGGCGAACGTGACGATCAGCGTCGCCGTGAACAGCACGTAGACGATCGCGAGGATGTGCGCCGCCTGCGAATGCTCGGCGATCAGCGTCGCGGCATGCCCTTGCAGATGCAGCTCACCGCGCAGCGCCGCGCCGGCCTGCATCGTCAGGAAGACAGAGCTCATCGCGACGATCGAGACGAGCGCGAGTGCGATGCCGTAGCGCGAGAGCCACGTCGGCTCGAACACGAGCACGGCTGCCGCGACGATGGTCGTCGGAATCAGGATCACCGGCACGTGCACGAACAGCGGATGTGCCGGCAGGCTGCCGTAGATCGTCGTCACGCGAACCGGCAGCGTGAGAAAGCCGGCGAACGCGAGCAGCGTCAGGACGAACTCGGCGCGCCGCCAGTCGACGCGACCGTCGCGCGCCATGCGCGGGCCCGCCGCGCCGATGCTCTCGGTGCTCACATCGCGAGGCTAAGCGCGGCGATCGGCGCACACAACGGCCGCGAGGACGATCTTTCCCGACGCGCCGATCCGCCTCGAGTCTGACCCGAGCGCTACTGCAGACGGAGCACGGCGGCGCGCCGCCGAACTACGGCCGCAGCCGCACCGGCAGCGCCTTCAGCTGGTTGGCGAAGCCCGACTCGACGTACTTCGGCTCGCCGTCGATCGCGATCTGCGGAAAGCGTGCGAGCGTCTGCTCGATCAACGTTCGCAGCTCCAGCCGCGCGAGCGCGGTGCCGAGGCAGAAGTGCCGGCCGCCGGCGCCGAACGCCTGATGCTCGGCTTCGCGTGTGCAGTCGAAGCGGTCGGCGTCCTCAAAACGCGTCTCGTCGCGGTTCGAGGACGGGTACCACATCACGAGCTTCTGGCCCTCGCGAATCGTCTGCCCGTGCAGCTCCGTGTCGCGCGTCGCCGTGCGCGCGAAGTGCGCGAACGCCGGGAACATCCGCAGCGACTCCTCGACGACGCCCGGCACGAGCGACGGATCGTCGACGACCATGCGCAGCTGCTCGCGATCCTCCATCAGCGCGCGCATGCCGCTGCAGTAGGTCGCCTTCGTGCTGTCGTTGCCGGCTGCCATCAGCAAGAGGAAGCCCATCACGATCTCGTGGTCCTCCAGCCGCTCGCCGTCGAGCTCGGCGTGCACGAGCACGCTCGTCAGGTCGTCGGTCGGCGTCTCGCGCCGCTCGGCGATCAGCCGCCCGCAGCGCTCGAACACTTCCGGCACCTCGTTCTGCATCACGCTGTCGGCTCCGTCGGGCGTCGCATCCGGGTCGCCGGCGCCGACGATCGCGTTCATCAGCCGAGCCCACGCCGCATCGTCCTCCGGCGAGAGTCCCATGAAGCTGCCGATCACGCGCGCGACGACCGGCTGCGCGACGTCTTCGACGAGGTCGCACGTCTCGCGGTCATCGAGCCGGTCGAGCACTTCGACGGTGATCGCGCGGATCGCATCCGCATGCTCGGCGATCCGCTTCGGCGTGAAACCGCGCTGGAACAGCGCCTTCAGCCGATCGTGCTTCGGCGGGTCCATGCCGATGAACATCGCCTGCTGCATCTCCAGCGACAGGCCGGCGTTCTTCGTCGCCGTGAAGCCACCGAGTTCCGAGGAGTACGTCTGCCAGTCGCGGCTGACCTCGTGCACGTCCTCTGCTGTCGTGACCGACCAGAAGCCGTCCTCGTCGGGATAATCGCTGATCCCGTCCGACCAGTGCACCGGACACTCGCTGCGCAGACGCCGAAAGATCGCATGCGGCGGTCCGTCCGCGAAGTTGGCTCGATCGCCGACGCGTAGCTCGTCGAGCGGTGTCTCATGACGGCTCGTGCTGCTCATCTGCGCACCTCTTCCCCAATCGCCGCGTCGCCGTCGGCGACGGGCCGGCGGCACGAATCATCCACCGCGTCGAGCCTACTCCTGCTGGCCCAGCTGGCGCGCGTCCAGCTCAGAGACCGGTCTGCGCGACGATCCGGCTCGACGCGACGGCTTGCGCCAACGCGTCGTAGTCGCGCCGATTCTGCTCGGCGTAGGCGGCTGAGAACTCGACCAGCGCGCGCTCGAAGCTCGGGCCGCCGCCGAGGTAGGCGCCGATCGCGATGCGGTCACCGCTTCGTGCGTGCGCGCGAGCGAGCGTCCAGCCGCACATCCGCCCGTACGCGGCGAGGCCCTTCGGCGTCATCTGCTCGATCTCCGCCGATCCCTTCCAATCCTTCAGCTGGCGCACGTAGAAGTCGCGCGCGCCGCCGTCGAAGCCCGCGTCGACGCGCAGCCAGCCGAGGAAGATGTCGCTGCTCGCCTGCATCAGGCGCTGGCCTGTGACGACGCGCTCGCCATGGTTGGCGAACCTGCTCCGCTTGACGAACCGCTCCAGCACTGAACGCTCGGCTTCCTTCATCTGCAGCAGCAGCGGCTCGTTCTCATCGGCGCCGAACAGCAGCGCGATCCAGGCGCGCGTGCCAACGCTGCCGACGCCCACTACCTTGCGCGCGAAGTCGGTCAGCTGGAACTGCTCGATCAGGATCCGCCGCTCGTGTGGCAGCGTCGCGCGATAGGCGCCCATCCGCTCGTGCAGTGCGTCGAACAGCTTCTCGCGCCCGCGCTCTTCGAGGTCGTCGATCGGCACGATCAGCGGCGGATCGGCGATGAAGCGCGGCTCGCCGTCGACCATGCGCGTGAGCTTCGCGAACGCCGAGACGCTGTCGCGCGTACGCGCCTTCGCGAGCGCCTTCGAGCTCTGCTTGATCATCTTCGGCGTCAGCTGTCCGGCGAGCAGCTCGATCGTGTCGTCGATGTCGAGCCGCGCATACCAGACCTCGAGGTTCTTCATCGCCGCAAAACGGCGCATCGCTAGGCGGTATTCGGCGACCGTCTCGAGCACGACGCGCTCTTGCTGCACCACCGTGTCGCCGCGATCCTGCGCCGCGATCATCATGCTCGCGGCGAGCCGCTTGACGTCCCACTCCCACGGCCCCGGCAAGGTCTCGTCGAAGTCGTTGATGTCGAATACCAGGCGCCGCTCGGCCGAGGCGAACACGCCGAAGTTCGATAGATGCGCATCGCCACAGCACTGCGCTTCGATGCCGGTCCGCGGCGTCGCTCCGGCGAGGTCGCTCGCCATGACCAGCGCCGCGCCACGATAGAACGTGAACGGCGAGACGAGCATTCGCCCGTAGCGGATCGGCACGAGCTCGGCGACGCGCGTCGTGGCCTGCTCTTCCAGCAGCTCGATTGGATTGGCGCGGTCAGCGGGCGGCTCGAACTCGGCATGGCTCGAGCGCGGAACGGCCTTGCGCCTGTCCCGCCCGAGCTCGGCGCGCTGGGCCGGCGTCAGCCGCTCGCGCGTGCTCAAGCGAGTCGCGACCATCGAAGTCGAGCATGGCGCGCACGACGCCTGCGATGCGTCGCCATCTGCATAGCTATCCCGCCCGTACCCCGACGATCAGCGCAAGCTCCAGCCATTTCCAATAGCAATCTACGTCATCGAACTCTAGTTCTCGCAGCCATTGCAGATGCTCGGAGACGGCAAGCGTCGTATGCGAGCGATGGTCGAACTCGGTCATCTGGGCGATTCGGCGATAGAAGGCGTCGTGCAGACGACGCGTCGGCGAACCTACATGGTCGAGATTGCAGAACACGCCTCCTGGAACGAGGCGCTCGAACACGCTCTCGTAGAGGAGCCGCTGTGACGCCGGCGTCAGGTTGTGCGTCGCGAACGACGAGATGATCGCGTCGAACTTACCCAGATCGGGAAGCGGAGTCGCTAGATCGTGGCCGACGAACAGAACGTCGTTCGCGAAACGTTCTCGCGCCGCAGCCAACATCGCCTCCGAGTAGTCGATCCCGACGCAAACCGCTTCTGGCCGAGCGGCACGGACCATGCCGATCAGACGACCATCCCCGGCCCCGAGGTCGAGCACGTGTCGACGACCATGGGGAAGATGGTCCAAGAGAACTTCCTCACCCTCCTTAAGGTGCGGCAGCGCATCAATTTGGGTGAGGTAACGAGCGACTCGGTCGCCGCTGCCCCAGTACTCATCCGCTAGCGGCGCATGCGATCCCACTCGCGTCGCGTCTGTACGAACGCCGTTCATGCTGCCCGGTCCAAGTGGTCCTCGCCAAGGAGATCGCGGCCAGCGTCGGCGCTCCGCTCAGTTGTCATTGGACGACACAGCTTGGCGTGCTCGCCGAGGTGCAGTTCGCGGCGGCGGATCGTCATCTGCTCGGCCTCCTCCAGCGCCACCTGAGAGGTATCGACCGCCAAGGTGGCCTGCAGGGCGAGCTGGTTATCGACTGCTGCCACGGCGAAGGGGAGCTGCTCCAGCACCCGTGTGCGCAGCGACTTGCTGAGACCGAGCGCGCGACGAACGCGGCGGGGATACTTTTCGGCGTCCTCAGCCGGAATGCGAGCGATCGCTTGCTTCAGCTGCTGTGGGAGCTCGCGCGGCAGCCGTGCCCACTCCGTCGCGATTGCATCATTGGTCCGCCCCCTTACCGGAGCCTCCCGCGCCTGAATGTACTCACCTTGATAGCCCGGCTTGGTCTTCCACATGTTGACGGCGCCATCGCCGCCGCCCGTCTCAGACTTGTAGACGCACTCGACGAACTTGTCTTTCGCGTAGCCAGTCAACGTCCAGCGGCGATCCCAAGTAGAGCGCTCCTTGTTCGCGAACACGCGCCAGGCGGTGCCGCGGATCGTCTCTCCGCTAGCCGACTGATGGTGCTTGAGCTGCAATAGCTCGATCGACAACACGGGGCGGCTCATCGTGAGGTCGCCGCGTTCGTAGGTGATCCACAGCCAGAAACCCGTGAGCAGTCCTCGGTGATGGCTCCATGCCTTGCGCAGCTCGCGGCCGGCAAACGCCGCGAGCGCACCGAGCACCGCGCCTGCGAACGCCACAAGGAGGGCGAGAGGCACGCCGCTCAACACATCCGCGCGCGGAGCAAAGGAGTGGTGCAGCTTCACACCGCCGGCGGCGTAGGCGGCGCCTGCGCTTGCGCCGAATGTCAGCGCCGCCAAGGCGACGACGCCCGCGGCCTCTGCGCATGCGCCAATTCGCGTTCGGAAGTCTCTCGCGGTCTCTGTCTCGTGCTGTGCCATCCGGAACCCCCTTTGGGTCATCGTTGAAGCGATGCCAGGAGCCTCTTCGACCAGCCCAGCCTGCAAAAGCGACCCAAGGTGTTAGGCGTCGACACCTTCCGTGGCCGGCCACACTCGAATAACGGAGAGTTTGACTTGATTCGGAATGTTGACTTCTGACCGGATGTCTGTACACTTGCCGGCCGTCGGGGCGGAAAGCTCAGGGATGCGGCCTACGCGGAGCGTTGTGCTGCACGGCACCTCAGAACTGGAGGGGGAACGTTGTCTGATCGCGGTCGTCACACGGGCAGAACGGCGCCAGCGGCTCATGGTGCGCGATCGAGCAGCGCGCGATGGGCACGCTGGTGCCCGCTGCTGCTCGCGTTTGCGATCCCGCTCCTGTTGACGGCTCGGTCGCTCGCGACGCCACCGCTCGTGACGATCGAAAAGGGCCGAGACGCGGCGACGGTCCAGTGGAACTCGCTCTCATCCGAGTGGGGGTACAAGGTGGCCATATCGAATACCCCCAAGTGCCCGGTCAAAGGAGAACACTGCCGTGAATCCCAGTACGTCGAAGTTCAGCGTAGCGCCGGCCAACAGGAATTCACCGTGTATTACCAGAACCTGGACCCAAGGCTAGACGTGTCTCCGGGCCAAACCGTCTACATCAGCATCGGGATCGAGAACGCTCGGAGCACAGACCCCGCGGCGTACCAAGAAAACGAAGTTGAAGCGATACCGGAAGACAAGACCGAACTGACGGGCCTTCGGGCGCCCAGCGCGATGTGGACCGAAGGCGATGCCGTCTTCTGGGAAGGGGCCTCTGGAAGTCTGTGGGGGTACAAGATCGCGCTTTCCAACGCGCCGCGGTGCGGAGAAAACTGCCGTGCGACGAAGTACGTCCAGGTTCCTGCCGGGATTGACCCGCAAGGCTACCGCGCCTGCACGGCGAACATCCCGCTCAGCCCAATTCCAAACCCGGTTTACGTAGGGGTGGGCGCCATTGCAGCACCCAGCAGCGAACCGGCTTCCTACACCGGCAACGAGGTTGCCGTGACGGCGCAGCCCTGCCCCGCCCCGTCGGCCGTCAGCGGCGTCGCCTCGGCGATTTCACAGTCGACGGCCGTTCTCAACGCGACCGTCGATCCGAATGGCACCGCGACGACCGCTTGTCGCTTCGAATACGGCACATCGACTTCCTACGGAGCGAGCGCCCCGTGCGCCTCAACGCCGGGGTCCGGGATGACGGCGACGGCCGTCTCGGCCGAACTGGCCGGCCTCGCGGCCGGCACCGGCTATCACTTCCGCATCGTCGCGCAGGACGCGGAAGGAACGAGCTACGGGGCCGATCAGACCCTGTCGACACTCCAGGCACCGCCGCCCCCGCCAACGGTGAACGGAGGCGGAGGCGGCGGTGGCGGCGGTGGCGGTGGCGGTGGCAGCGAACAACCTCCTAAACCAGGGCCGTCGCCCGCCAACCTCGTCGCCCCGTCGCTCAGCGGTAAAGCCGTCTCCGGCTACACCCTGACGTCCTCATCAGGGATTTGGGAATCGGGACCCGCGAGCTACGCCTACCAATGGCAGCTCTGCGATGCCTCCGGCGCCACGTGCGCGAACATCCACGGAGCGGCCGAAGCCTCGCTGACACTTACAGCGGCCGACGTAGGCCATCGCCTTCGCGTCCTCGTCGTGGCAAGTAATGCAGTCGGCAACTCGACGGCGGTGTCGCAGCCCACGTCGATCGTCGGCTCGACGGTCGAAGCGAAGATCGAATGGACGTTCAACTGGTTCTCGCGGTATACGATCGTCGAAGCGTTCCAGGTCACCGCGATACCGCCAGGCGGTGTCGTCGAAGTGGCCTGCAGCGGACACGGCTGCCCGTTCAAGCTGACGCGGCTGACGCCGCCCGGGAGCGCGACGTGTCGCGGCCCGCACTGTCCGTCGAGCAGCCCGAGCCCGTCTGCTTCGAGTCTTGGCCTGGGCCCTGTCTTCAAGCGCCGCCACCTGCGACCGAAAACGGTGATCACCGTCCGGGTCACGAAGGACGGCTGGGTCGGGCGCGACTTCACCTTCACCGTGCTGGCCAACCACCGCCCGAGGCACGGCTCGACGTGCCTTGCGCCCGGCTCGACACAGCCGGGTCAAGGCTGCTGAGCGACAGCGCTTCGACGCGTCCAGATGCGCCGGCGGTCACAATCGATTGAAGCTCACCGTTGGCCGGGCCGGTCGACCTGAGCGATCTCGCTCCGGATGCCGGGGCCAATCCGATCCTCGGCACGACGGTAGGCAACTACGAAGTGCTCGACGAGATCGGGCGCGGCGGGATGGGCGTCGTCTACCTCGCGCGCCAGCTCGGCCTCGAGCGCAAGGTCGCCCTCAAGGCCCTGCACGCAGCCGAGGGCCTGGCGCCGCGCGCGGGCGAGCAGCTCGCGAAAGAGTCGAGACTCGCCGGCTCGCTGAGCCACGCCAACATCGTCACGGTTCACGAGTACATCGAGGAGCAAGGCACGCCGTACATCGCGATGGAGTACGTGCCGAGAGGATCACTGCGCCCGTGGATGGGCTGCATGTCGGTGGCGCAGCTGGCCGGCGTGCTCGAGGGGTTGCTCGCCGGGCTCGCCGCCGTCGCGCCTTCGAGGATCGTGCATCGCGACCTGAAGCCCGAGAACGTGATGGTGACGGCTGACGGGCACGTGAAGATCGCCGACTTCGGCATCGCCAAGGCAACCGAGCAACTCGGCACGATCGGCGCCACTTCGGCCGCCACCGGCGTCACCGTCGGAACTCCTGCGTACATGGCCCCCGAGCAGGCGCTATGCGAGGAGGTGGGGCCTTGGACCGACCTGTACTCCGTCGGAGTGATGGTCTACGAGCATCTCGTCGGTCGCCTACCGTTTCACGATGCGGGCACACAGATGGCGATGCTGCTGTGCCATGTACGGGACCCCGTTCCGGAGCCGGCCGCCGTCGACGACCGGATCGACGGAGCGCTCTCGGCATGGGTCAGCCGCCTGCTGATCAAAGACCCCGCCGAGCGCACCCGCAGCGCGGTCTTGGCCTGGGACGAGCTCGAGGAGATCGCGATCGGGCGCCTGGGCGCGAAGTGGCGACGCGAGTGCCGTCTCAGCGAGCGACCGCGAACGCGCGTCAACGATGCTCCTCGCGACCATACGCAGTTCATCAGCCAGAAGGTGGCCGTCGAGACGTCGTCGACGACAGGTCTGGCATTCGTCGCATCACCGATCTCGACCGCCGGCACCGTCAGGCAGCCGGCGACTCGCGCCGCCGGCCGGACGAACGCGCCGGCGCGCCGCAACCGGACTTTGGCGGCAGCACTCTCCGCCACAGCGATCGCGGCGATGCTGGGCGGATTCGGCATCGCGCGCGTCGCCGAGGCGGGCAGCGGCGGCTCGCTTCGACGGACATCGCTCGGTCCGGTCTCGGCGTCGCTGCCGTCTGGCTGGAGCCGCACCGTGAAGAGCGCGCTGGTCCGCGGCTACACGTTCGACGATCCGATCCTCGCTCGAAGCGCCGGTCCTGCCAGCTCTGCCGCGACGATCACACTGGGTCTGACGAGCTCCGCGAGCGCAGCGCTGCTGCCGGCGGAGCTGATCACAACCGGTCGAGCGACACTCCGGCGCGAAGCCATAGCTCTTAACGGGCGAGCTTTCTTCCGTTATCTCACTCCAGCCCTGGCGGCGTCCACCGGTGCGTCCGCTCTCGTCTACGCACAGCCCACGACCGCCGGGATCCTAGTTGGCATCTGCCGCTTTCCGACGATCGACGCGAAGGCCTCCACCCGCGGATGCGAGCAGATCCTCGAAACGACGAAGACCTCTGGCGCTCGTGCGCTGCCACTCGCCCAGGGCGCGACCTACACGACGGCGATGGCCGGCGTCGTCGAACGCTTCTATCGCGAGCACGGCGCACTGACGACTCGCCTGTCGAGTGCAGCGAGCGCATCCGCTCAGGCGAACGCCGCGCAAGAGCTGCACCAGGCCGACAGACGGACCGCGAGCAGCCTCCGATCACTACGCCCGGGCCCGTCCGAAGCGAGCTACAACGCGGCGCTCGTAGAGGCCGTGGAACACATCGCGGCCGGCCATGCAACGATCGCCGCGGCCGCACAGGCCCAGCAGGCAGGGCGTTTCAAGCAGGGGACGGCTACCGTGCGCGCGGCATGGAGCGCGATGCGCAGAACGCTCGCCGCACTCGCGACGTCGGGCTGAGGCGGCGAACGCCTCTACGCTTCGCCGCTCGTCTTGTGACCGGAACCCTGATGCGAAGGCGTGCTGGGCGCCGGCGAACGCGGGGTCGTCGAGCGGCTCGTTGCCGGTGCGGATGGAGTCGTCGTGCGCACTACCGGGCTGGCTGCGACGTTCGGTGTCGTTTGATCGGTGGACGACGGAGCTTTCGATACAACGCTCGCGGCCGACGACGACGGCCGCGCGCGAACGCGCATCGCCGGCAGCGACGGGGGGACTCCGACGTCTGGAACCGCGACGACCGCAGCGCGCGATTCGGCCTGCGCCGGTGCCGAGACGCTCCCGTGCGGGCGCACGCCGGTGGTGAAAGCGCCGACCGCGAAGCCGATCCCGATGAACAGCACTAGAACCGCAGCAGCGATCGCGAAGCCCCGGACGCCGATGCGTGCGCTCCGCCGGCTTGCGGCAATCGTCGTACGCGACGAGGCGTTCATGCGACGTCGTGCGGCGTGACAAGGCCTTGATGGAGTGCGTATTCGGCCAACTTCGCTCGCTTCTGGTTCTGCGGCAGATCGGCGAGCTTGAACTTCGTGAACAGCTTGCGGAGGTGCGCCTTCACCGCGTCGACGCCCAGGTGCACCTCCGATGCGATCTCCTGGTTGGTCGCCGGCATCACCACGGTAGCGCCGGCGACGAGTGGCCTGCACAGCGCGATCAAGATCTTGCGTTGCGTCTCGGTTAGGCCGACTGCACTGGGCACGTCGATTGCCGCAGACGTCGCCTGTACCGGAGACCAAGCTGCGCTGCGATACACGAACGCCGTGCGACCGATGCGAATGCGGTCGCGATCGCGCAACCGCGCCCGCCCGACAACCCTCTTGCCGTTGACGTAAGTGCCGTTCGTCGAGAGACCGTCGTCGACGATCGTGACCTCGCCGCCAAAGCGCTGCAGTTGTGCGTGGACGCCCGACACCTGCGTGTCCCAATCGATCACGAGATCCATCCCCGAGCGGCGTCCGACCATCGACGGACGCTCGGACGCGGGCAGCAGGAAGAGCTTCAGCGACTCGAGCCCGTCGCGATAGGCGAGGAACGGGACGCCGCCGCGTTCGGCCTCGATCAGCTGCTTCAACTCAGCGGCCGAGAGTGAATGAGGCGCAAGGAGATCCCAGTGGTCTGTTGCTCGAGTGGCCATCTAGCGCTCTCCCGTCCTCCGGACAGGGAGTCTAGTCGTCAATGCGTCCTGATGACATGAACCTCTCCACGAAATGGGTCTTGGCGCTGAACTGCGCCCGCTGCGACGGCCCAGATCGAATCCGCACCGACGCCTCGCTTCCGGCTCCGGTCGTGGAGAATCAAGTCGCGATGAGCAGCGACCGCCAACCAACCAGCCAGGACGATTCGCTCGGCGTCGTCGCCGACGCCGAGGCACGCGCCGGGCAGACCCTGGAGCTGGCCACACGACATCTCGACCCCTCGCTCGTCGAGGTGCTGCGAATCCTCGGCTTCGACAAGCAGTACGTCTCGGCGCGCGGCTCCTACCTCTATGACGCAGATGGCCGCGCGCATCTGGACATGCACAGCGGCGAGGGCTTCGCCAGCCTCGGCCACAACCACCCGGACGTACGCGACGTGCTGCACGCGACGCTCTCCGCTGACTTCGTCGACGGCGTGCAGATCCACTACTCGGCGCTCGCCGGGATGCTCGCCGAGGCAATCTCGCAACGCTTGCCGCAAGGGCTCGATGCGGTCTTCTTCGCAAGCACTGGCGCTGAGGCGGTCGACTCGGCGATGAAGTTCGCACGCGCCGCGACCGGCCGGCCGCGGCTGATCTCCTGCGACTCGAGCTTCCACGGCGTCACGCTCGGTCCGCTCTCGCTCGTCGGCGACGAGTTCTTCAAGGAGGGCTTCGGCCCATTGCTGCCCGGCTGCGAGCGCGTGCCGTTCGGCGATCTCGTGCAACTCGAGGCGCAGTTGCGCAGGAAGGACGTCGCGGCGTTCTTCGTCGAGCCGATCCAAGGTCGCGAGGTCACGCTGCCGCCCGCCGGCTATCTGAAGGCGGCCCAGGATCTGTGCCGTCGCTACGGCACGATGTTCGTGCTCGACGAGATCCAGACCGGGCTCGGGCGCACCGGCAAGTGGTTCGCGCTCGAACACTGGAACCTGCAACCGGACTTCGTGCTGATCGGCAAGGCGTTGAGCGGCGGCTACATGCCGGTCGCCGCGATGGTCACCACGCGCGAGACCTTCCAAAAGGCCGTCGGCACGCTCGAGCGCAGCTACGTCCACCAGTCGACCTACGGCCGCAACCGCCTCTCGATGGCGGCCGGCCTGGCGACGCTGCGGATCATCGAGCGCGACCGGTTGACCGAGCACGCCGCCGAGATCGGCGAGCTGCTGCGCGACGGGCTCGCCGAGCTGCAGCAGCGCCACGAGATGATCAAGGAGATCCGCGCCAGCGGGCTGATGATCGGCATCGAGCTGCGCGCTCCGAGCTCGCGCGTGGCGAAGCTCAACTGGCGCCTGATCCACATGGCCAGCGAGGGGCTGTTCCCGCAGCTGATCGTGATCCCGCTGCACCGCGACCACGGCGTGATCACGATGGCCGCCGGCAAGAACGACGTGATCAAGCTGCTGCCGCCGCTGACGCTCTCGCGCGGCGAGGCGCAGGAGTTCCTCGACGCGTTCGGCGCCGTGCTCGCCGACTGCGAAGGCTCGGGCAGCAAGAACTGGGGCGTCGTGCGCGACATCGCGAGCGCGACGCTGCGCCGGCGCGCTCCGCGAGGCGAAGTGACGAAGCGACCCCCCGCGAGCGACTCCGCGGACGGCTCGACGCCAACCCGCGGCAAGCAGCTCGATACCGCGCGCGAGGACGTCTGCCTGATCACCGGCGCGAGCGGCTTCATCGGCTCGAGCCTGGCGAGGCGGCTCGTGCAGGAGGGCCATCCCGTGCGCTGCCTGGTGCGCGCGAGCAGCGACACCTCGCGGCTGGACGAGCTCGACGTCGAGCTCGCCGTCGGCGATCTGACGAGCGCCGCGTCGCTCGCCCGCGCGGTCGACGGCTGCAACTACGTCTTTCACTGCGGCGCGCTCGTGTCCGACTGGGCGACGACCGAGGAGATCGAGCAGATCAACGTGCAGGGCACGCGCAGCCTGCTCGAAGCCTCCGTCGACGCCTCCGTGCAGCGCTTCATCCACTTCAGCACGACCGATGTCTACGGCTACCCCGGCGGCGCCTCGGTCGAGGAGACGCAGACGGCCGAGCGCTTCAGCAACTGGTACGCACAGACAAAGCTCGACGCCGAGGCCGAGGTCCGCCGAATCGAACGCGCGCACTCGCTCGACGCCGTGATCCTGCGCCCGGCGACTGTCTACGGGCCCGGCTCGGCCGACGTCGTCGGCGAGATCGCGCGCGCGATGCGCTCGCGCAAGATGCTGCTCGTCGACCGCGGGCGCGCCGTCGCAGGCCTCTGCTACGTCGAGAACCTGCTCGACGCCGCCGTGCTCGCGCTCACGCATGAAGCCGCAGCGGGCGAGGCGTTCAACATCAGCGACGGGCTCGACGTGACCTGGAAGCAGTTCACCGACGGTCTCGCCGAAGGCCTCGGCTGCGCGAAGGCGCGCTGGAGCATGCCCTACCGGCTCGCCGAAGGCGTCGGCTTCTCGCTCGAGCACGGCTACCGGCTGCTGCGCAAGACAACCGGCCTGAGCGCGCCGCCGCTGCTCTCGCGCCAAGCCGTTCAGGTGATGGGCAACGATCAGGGCTTCAGCAACCGCAAGGCGCGCGAAGTGCTCGGCTGGGAGCCGCGCGTCGACTACCCGAGCGGTCTCGCCGCGACCGTAGCCTGGCTGCAGAGCGACTACCTCGCGCGCAGCTAGCTCAGCCCGCGGGCCGCTCCATGCGCCTCACGTCCATCTGCTCGCGTCCGTGACGACGGCGACCTTGTCGCTGAGCTCCAAGTCCATCGAGTGCGCCGCGGCATAAGCTACGCCGACGCGAGAACGCACGGGGGCTCCTTGACGAAGCGCAGCAAGACACGCCGCAATCGATCGATACGCCGCTCTCGCCGAGCCGGCGTGCGCCGGGCATGAGCGACGCGGCGAACAGCGGCGCACCGCAGAGCGCGGCAGCCCCCTCGCCGTTCCCGCCGATCGCCGAATACGCCTTCCTCTCCGACTGCCACACCGGCGCGCTGATCGCGCCCGACGGCAGCATCGACTGGCTGTGCGTGCCGCGCTTCGATGCGCCGAGCGTGTTCGGCGCGCTGCTCGACCGCCAAGCCGGCGACTTCCGCTTCGGCCCGTTCGGCGTCAACGTCCCGTCCGCGCGGATCTACGAGCCGGGCACGAACATCGTGCTGACCACGTGGAAGACGCCGACCGGCTGGGTGATCGTGCGCGACGCGTTGATCCTCGGCCCGCGCCGCGGCGAGGATCGGATCACGCCGCACACGCGCCCGCCTGCCGACGAGGACGCCGAGCACCTGCTCGTGCGCACGGCGCTGTGCCTCGACGGCGAGGTCGAGCTGGAGCTGACGTGCGCGCCCGTGTTCGACTACGGCCGTGTGCCAGCGCAGTGGACCGTCAGCGACGACGGACACTGCGCCGACGCCTCCGGAGCGGAGCTGACGCTGAGGCTGCAGAGCGACCTCGCGATCGGCGTCGAGGGCGATCGCGTGCGCGCGCGGCACGTGCTCGCGCAGGGCGAGCAGGTCTACTGCTCGCTCTCGTGGGCCGAGCAGCTCGCCGGCCCGTCCTCGCTCGACGAAGCGAACGAACGGATGACGGCGACGGCCGGCTTCTGGCGCGGTTGGCTCGACCGCGCGCGAATTCCCGACCATCGCTGGCGCGACCCGATCCAGCGCTCCGCGCTCGCGATCAAGGGGCTCACCTACATGCCGACCGGCGCGACCGTCGCGGCGTTGACGACCTCGCTGCCGGAGACGCCGGGCGGCGAGCGCAACTGGGACTACCGCTACACCTGGCTGCGCGACTCGACGTTCACGCTGAAGGCGCTGCACTACCTCAACCTCGACTGGGAGGCCGAGGAGTTCATGCAGTTCGTCGCCGACCTCGAGTGCAACGACGACGGCGCGCTGCAGATCATGTACGGCATCGACGGCCGGCGAGACCTGACCGAGTCCACGCGCGACGATCTGTTCGGCTACGCCGGCGCGCAGCCCGTGCGTATCGGCAACGGCGCCTTCGACCAGCGCCAGAACGACGTTTTCGGCGCCGCGCTCGACGCGATCGCGCTGCACACGCACCGCAGCCAGCGGCTGCCGCGCCGGCTATGGCCGCTCGTGCAGGCGCAGGCCGAATGCGCGAGCGCAGTCTGGCGCGAGCCCGACCAGGGCATCTGGGAGGCGCGCGGCGCGGCGCGACATTACGTCTCCTCGAAGCTGATGTGCTGGGTCGCGCTCGACCGCGCGGCCAAGCTCGCGGCGCTGCGCGGCGACGGCGGCCTCGAGCGCAGCTGGACCCAGACGGCCGAGCAGATCCGCGAGGACATCCTCACGCGCGGCCTCACCGACGCCGGTGTGCTGCGCCAGCACTACGACACGACGGCGCTCGACGCCTCGAACCTGCTCGCGGCGATCTTCGGCTTCCTGCCCGGCCACGACGAGCGCCTGCGCGCCAGCGTGCTCGCGATCGCCGACGAGCTCAGCGAGGACGGCTTCGTCCTGCGCTACCGCACCGAGGAGACCGATGATGGGCTGAGCGGCAAGGAGGGCAGCTTCCTGATCTGCTCGTTCTTGCTCGTCTCCGGCCTGACGATCATCGGCGAGCAGCAGCGCGCTCGCGACCTGATGGAAAAGCTGCTGAAGGTCGCCTCACCGCTCGGCCTCTACGCCGAGGAGTTCGACACGAGCACCGGCCGCCACCTCGGCAACTTCCCACAGGCCTTCTCGCACCTCGCGCTGATCGAGGCCGCCGGACGGATCATCGTCGCCGAGCGGCTCGCCGAGATCTCCTGGTGATCCAGGCCGCCGCGGCTAGATTGAGCAGATCGCCAAAAAATGGGTTCTCGACAGTGAGACTAAGGGCACCGGCGCGCACATCGCGCCGCTCGAGCCCGAGCGCGCACGCGAGCGCGATCGCGACCTGGATCTCGTCACGTTCGAGCGCCCACCACGGGCCGCCGCCGAGCCGGCGCCTCGCCAGCCGCTGAAGCTGAAGGTCGTCGATGTGCTCGGCGCGCGAGTGCTCGGCGAAGACGTCGACGTGCGCGAGACCGTGCGCCTGCTAGAGGGGATGCGCAGCGCGCTCGACGCTCGCGTATACGCACGCGACCGCGAGACAGGACGCTGGCGCCTGCTCAGCCTCGACGAGGTGAAAGCGCTATGGCGCTTTCGCCACAAGCCTCACTAGCCGGGAGTCGAGCTCGGCCGGTCGGCCGATCGCGCCCGGAATCGCCGCTCCGCCGATCCCGCATACGCCGATTCAGGCTGGTCGCGCGAGGCCTATCGGCCTACGATAGAGCTGGATATCGAGACGGGAGCGAAGCGAGCGCGCGCCAGCGTGGCCGTTGGATCTCGTCGGGGAGAGAGGATGAGCCAGAGTCGGGTGAGTTCGAGCGTGACGGTCGACGTGGGCTACGCCGACCAGCCGTTGAGCGGCCGCGAAGTGCGCGCCGCGATCATCTCGTGCGCCGGCCTCTACGCGATCGGCGGCCTGCTCTGCTCGACTGCGCTGCTGATTCCGCACGTACGCGCGCCGGCGGCGATCGCGGCCGTCGGCGTCGATGCGATCGCCGTCGCGGCGGCGCTCGTGCTCGCCGCCAACCGCGAGCACGCCAACCTCGCGCTCGCGTTCGTCGCCGACCTCTGGGGCGTCGTGCTGATCGGCGTGCTGTGCGCCGGAGCGGGCGGCGCGAGCAGCCCGTTCGCGCTGATCTACCTGTTCGCGATCGGCCATGCCGCGGCATTCCAGCCGCGCGGGCGCTTTGCGATCGTGACCGGCGTCGCGCTGCTCGCGTTCCTCGCGCCGCTCGGCTACGAACACGTGCCGGAGATCTTCGGCGCGGTCGCCTGCGTCGGAATCGTGCTGGCGTTGCTGACGGCCGTCGTGATCCACTTGGCGATGGGCGGCGTGCGCGCGAATCGGCGCCGGCTGCGCTTCCTGATCGACGCGACGGCGACGTTCGACAGCTCGCTCGACCCGACCGAGTCGCTGCGCAATCTCGCCCAGGCGGCAGTACCGGAGCTCGCCGAGCTGTGCGTGATCGACCTGCTCGACGAGCGTGGCGCGGTCGGCGAGACGGTCGCGGCGGCAGTCGACCCGCTCGTCGCCAGAGGTCTCGAGCAGCTTCGCCGCGAGATCCCGCTCGATCTCGACGGCGGGCACCCAGTCGCGCGCGTGCTCGCCAGCGGCGAACGCTGCGTCGTCGAGGATCTGACCGACGACGACGCCCTCGCCGACGTCGCACAGAGCGACGAGCACCAGCGCTTCATGCGCGCCGCCGGCTACCGCTCGGCGGCGGTCTTCCCGATGATCGCGCGCGGTCGCACCCATGGCGCGATCTCGTTCCTGCACGTCCGCAGCAGTGCGCGCTACGGGCGTGGCGCGATCGACGTGCTCGAAGACCTCAGCGGCCGCGCGGCGCTCGCGTTCGACAACGCGCGCCTGTACGCCGAGCGCACGCGCGTCGCGCAGACGCTGAGACGCAGCCTGATGCCGGCCGTGCTGCCGGAGATCCCGGGGCTGCAACTGGCGAGCTTCTTTCGCCCGCTCGGAGCCGGCGCCGAGGTCGGCGGCGACTTCTACGACGTCTTCGGCGATGAGCACAGCTGCTGGCTGGTCGTCGGCGACGTCTGCGGCAAGGGCGCCGAGGCCGCCGCGCTGACGGGCTTCCTGCGACACACGACCGTCGCCTACGCGCGCGAAGCGACGAGCCCTGCAACGGTCCTCTCGATGGTCAACCGCGTAATGCTCGAGCAGGACTTCGACGGCCGCTTCGCGACCGCGATCCTCGTGCACATGCGCCTGAGCGGCGCCAACGTCGCGGTGACCGTCGCGTCGGCCGGGCATCCCGCAGCGCTGCTCACCCGCGGCGACGGCGCCGCGAGCGAGCTCGGCGAGCGCGGCGCGTTGCTGGGCGTCTTCGAGAACCCGGCGATCGCCGAGGCCGGCGCCGTGCTCGAGCCGGGCGACTCGCTCGCGCTCTATACCGACGGCCTGCTCGAGGCGCATGCGCCCGATCGGACGCTCACCTCCGAGCAGATGATCACGGCGCTGAAGCAGCGCTCGCCCGGCGCCGCGCAGGAGTCGATCGACACCCTGCTTGGTCTCGTCGAGCTCGACGACCAGGTGCGGGACGACATCGCGATTCTCAGCGTGCGAGTGACGCCGGTGGCCGAAGGCCTGCGCAGGATCGTCAGCGCTCCGCCGGCCCGTCCTTCCAGGCCCGCATCGGACTTCGAGTCCGAGCCGCAGCTGCAGCACGGGCGTCGCGCGAGCTGAGCCTACGGCGCCGGCATCGTCCCGCTGAAGGACAGCTTCGCGGCGCTCGCGGACACCTGGGCCTGCGCGCCCGCGCCGGCTGTCGTCCAGGCGGCGGTCAGCGAGGCGGCGGGCGCACCGGCGACCTTGACGCTCAGCGTCGCGAGCGCGGCCTGGCCGTCGACGGGGTTCGAGCTGGCGCTCAGCGCGACCGTACCGCTCACTGCCACGCCGTCGATCAGCTGGTCGTGGTCGAGCGTCAGCAGCGAGCCGTCGTGAGTCGCGCTCACCGACCCGCCCTCCAGGCCCTTGTCGTGCGTCGCTTCGATCGCCTGATAGCGGGAGATCGCATCGCCGGCCGTCGCTACGCCCGCGGCTGCCGCCTGCAGCTCGCTCGGCGACGCGCCGCTGCCCGGCAAAGCCTGCAGCGGCGGCTGTTCGGCGAGCTGAGCGGGATAGACGCCGACGCTGTGAATCGGCGGCACAGCAGCTGCGCAGGCGGCGTCGGAGGGCTGGAAGGCCTTCGGGCTCTCGACGAACGCCTGCACGATCGCCGAGCCGCATTCGGTGTCGCCCTCCCCCACCACGTGCGTCGAGTTGGCCAACTCGACGAAGTGCGCTTCGCCGCCGATCTCGCTGAGCACCTTGGGCACGTCGCCGGGAGGCGTCCACGTGTCGAATTCGCCGCCGAGCACCAGCACGGGGAGCTTTGCCGCGAACAGGGGCACGGAGTCGTCGGTCGGCGCGCGCGCGATCGTCGTTTTCGGCCAGCCGATGCAAGCGGAGTAGGCCTCGGTGTTCTCGTTCTGAGAGATCCACTCGCCGGTGCTGAACGGAGCGAACGTCGCAGCGGGAAGCGCTGCCTCGGCGGCCGCGAGTTCGCTCGCGCGCACGGCGCTCGAAGCGCTCATGTCGAATAGCTGCGGATAGTCGATACAGGCGTCGGCGATGTAGAGCTCGACCGAGTATTCGCGCACGGGCAGGTGGAAGTAGCCCTCGTCTTCGTATTCGCGCTGGGCATACAGGCGCAGCAGCGGCCTCGGATCGTGACCGATCAGCAGAGCGCGCGCGGCCGCGTCGAGGCCGCGGTAGATCTTCGTGTCCTCGGCCGCGTCGCTGACGAGGTCGACAAGCGAGACGGCGTTCATTTCGACCTTTTCAATCGCGCCCGAAGGGCCCGGCACACGGCCGGAGATCGGGCTCGCACGCAGACTCGCGGCGAGTTCGCCGAGGCGTTCCCAGGGCGAGTCCGGCTCGGCCTGCGCGCAGGCCGCAGCCCGGCTGCACGCGGCCTGGAAGGCCGCCGGCATCGATTCCACGCTGCTGCGGTACCAGGGGTCCAGACCGGGCGTCGCCGGGTTCGGCTTGGCGCTCTGATAAGTCGAATCGAGCACCACGCTGCGCACGAGGTGCGGGAAATGCGCCGCGAACACCTGCGCGTAGAACGAGCCGTAGGAGTCGCCGTAGAGGTCGACCTTCGACAGCCCCAGCGCCTCGATCACTTCGGCCATGTCTTCAGCGGCCGGAATCGAGTTGAACAGATCCGAGGCGTGAACCCAGCTGCCGTCGGCGTACTTCCAGCGGTGATCGAGCGCTTCGCCGCACTTGGCGACGGTCTGCTGGAAGGCTTCGGTACCGGTCGGCCCGGCGAAGCGCTGCAGCGCCGGGCACTTCAGCGGCGCCGATTCGCCGGTCCCGCGATTGTCGATCGCGAGCATGTTGGAGTGTTCGAGCAGCGCCCCGTACATCGCGCTGTAGCCCGAGCTCGAGCCCGCCGACTGGTAGGAGACCGATTCGATCGACGGATAGCCCGGACCGCCCTCTACTGGCACGACCGTGTGCTTCGCCGTGCCGGGCGCCGACGAAGAAGCCGGGTACCAGCGAAAGGCAATCGAGATGTCCGGGCCGTCAGGCCGGGTGTGGTCGAGCGCCACCGGCAGGCTGCCGCAGTAGGCGAGCGGCGCTTCCGCGCACTTGGAGAGCGTCTGCGATCCGACCTGGACGGTCGCGGGCGCTTCGCCGTGGGCCACGGCCGCCGCGCAGAGCGAGGCGAGCGCGAGGCCGAGCGCGAGGGCTGTCGCGCGCTGGATCGAGCTGGCGACGTCCACGCCGCTCAGCCGTGGAACTGCGCGAGCAGGTCGGTGAATTCGTAGGGCTGCTGCGCGATCCCGCTGCACGATTCGCCTTCGTCGAGCTTGCCCGAGCAGGCGCGGTCGCGGTTCAGCGCCCAGAACGTCAGACGCCCGAGATGGTGAAGCTGTGAAAACGCGAGCATCGCCGAGAAGTTCGACGCACTGACCGTCTCGTCGGACTCGTCGGTGTGGCCGTTCATCGAGGAGATGCCTACGTGTTCGTAGGCTGCCGCAGCGGAGAGCCCGTAGCGCGTCGCCAGGTCGTGCTCGAGCCCTTCGGCTGCCGCGATCGAGACGGCGCCCATGTCTGACACGGGCGCGCCGAAGTCGAACGGCATGATCGTCCAGACGCTCGGCTGAAAGCCGATCGCCGCGGCGTCGGCGATCAGGCTCTGGCCGTCCGGTTCGGGGCCGTTCTCGGCCGTGCCGAACGTGATCGAGATCTCCAGCCCAGGATTCGCGCGCTGGACGCTCGCGAGCGCTTCGACGACGCGCACGCGCGTCTTCTTGTTCGTGAACTCGCCGTGCTCGATGTCGATGTCGATCGCGTGCAGCGCGTAGGCGTCGATCACCTTCTGGTAGGCGCCCGCGAGCGCCGCCGGCGTCTTGCACGAGCTGCCCAGCTTCTTGCCGCTCCAGCCGCCGAACGAGACGTCGACGTCGCCGCCGGCACCGCGCACCGCTTCGATCGCCGCCTGGTCGGGCCCGCCCAGCAGCGCGCGTTCGCCGTCCCACTCCGGATTGCACTTTCCGTGCGAGAGCATGAACGCGAGTGTCAGATCGTCGATGCCCGTCGTCGAGAGCACGCTCGCAGGCGGCTGCGGATCGCCCCAGCCGAGGTACTCGTACGGCGCCGCGAGCTCGATCGGCTGCGCCGCCGCGGCCGGTGCGACCCCGCTCCTCGCGGCCAGAGCTGTGCACAGCGCGACGAGCGCCGCCGCGACTGCAAGCCGCCTGAACCTCATCCGCGCTCCATCCCTGGCAAGGATAACCCGCGCACAACCGCCCGCGCCCTCGCCGAGCCGCCGATGACGACGATCGTCCTCATCCGTTCGCCGCGCGACGCCCGATGCGGCTGCCGTCTTTGATAGACCCCGCACGATGGGCGCCCGCGAGAACCCGCCGAGCACGCATCGGCGGTTTGGTCGCAGGCGCGTCGGCCTGCTGATCGCCGCGCTCCTGCTCGCAGGGCTGCTGGCGTTCGCGCTGACCCGGCTGGGCCTGCATCGGATTGGTCATGCGCTGGTCACGGCGAGCCCCGGCTGGGTCGCGCTCGCGTTCGTGCTGATGGCTGCATCGCTCGTGCTGCGCTCGGTCTCCTGGTACGCCGTCCTGAAAGCGGCGCTGCCGGACACGGAGATACCGAGGATCGCCGTGACGCGCGCGCTGATGATCGGCGTGATGAGCTCGGCCGTCGTCCCCGGCAGGGTCGGCGAGGCGGCGCGCGTCGTCGTCGTCACGCGACGCCTGGAAGGCTCCAATCGCCGCCAGCTTCCGATCGTCGCCGGCACCGTCTTCTCGCAGACGCTGATCAACCTGCTCGCGCTCGCGATCCTCGCCGGGGTCACGTTCTCGAGCGTGCCG
Organism: Solirubrobacteraceae bacterium; assembly: GCA_036271095.1. Taxonomy (GTDB): domain Bacteria; phylum Actinomycetota; class Thermoleophilia; order Solirubrobacterales; family Solirubrobacteraceae; genus Palsa-744. The sequence continues at coordinate 1,549 of DATBBG010000018.1, read as the reverse complement.
CTGCTGAGCGGCCACCCGGCCGGGATCGCGACCGCGATCGCCGTGCCGCTGCTGATCTGCGCGCTCGTGCTCGCCGGCCCGCGCCTGCTCGCGCTCGGCCAGCGCGCGCGCTCGCAGCGGATCGCGAGGTGGTCGGAGGCGGTCGCACGCGTGTTCGCGCTCGCCCGCCAGGGCCTGATCGTGTTCGCGCGCCCGCGCTATGGCAGCACGGCGATCGGCGCGCAGCTGGCCGCATGGGCGCTGCAGTGGCTCGCCTGCTACATGGTCATCCTCGCGCTCGGCCTGCAACACAAGGCCGACCTCTCTGCGGCCGCAGCGATCCTGCTCGCGGTCAACGTCAGCGCGATCCTGCCGGCAACGCCGTCGAACGTCGGTGTCTTCCAAGCCGCCTGCCTCGTCGTGCTAGCCGCCTACGGCGTCGGCGGCGGGCCCGGCCTCGCCTACGGGATCATCTTGCAGGCGGTCGAGGTGCTGACCGCGCTCGCGCTCGGCGTGCCGGCGCTGCTCGGCGAGGGACTGACCTGGCGCGACATCCGCGCCGAGTCCGAAACCGAGCAGCGACGCGCCGAGTCAGACGAGCTCGGCGTCGCGGATCGCGCCCAAGAGCCCGACGCCGAGCAGCCCCCGTCGGCGACCGAGCAGCTGGCGCCCGCCGAGCGGCGCTCAGCCAGCGAACGCGCGCAGTGACTGGCGCAGCGAGCTGGTCGTCTGCAGCACGGCAGTCGGCTCGTAGCCGCAGTGCGCCATGCAGTTTTCGCAGCGCGGATCCTTGCCGCGACCGTACTTGTCCCAGTCGGTCGTCTCGATCAGCTCTTTGTAGGTCTTCGTGTAGCCGTCGGCCATCAGGTAGCACGGGCGCTGCCAGCCGAACAACGAGTAGCTGGGAATGCCCCACGCGGTGCAGTCGAATTCGGCCTTGCCCTCGAGGAAGTCGAGGAACAGCGGGCTGTGGTTCAGACGCCACTTCTTGCGCCGGCCTTCGCTGAAGGCCTCCTTGAACAGCTTGCGCGTCTCGGTCACGCCGAGGAAGTGCTCCTGGTCGGGCGCTTTCTCATAGGCGTAGGCCGGCGAGATCATCATTTCGTCGACTTCGAGGTCGTCGTTGAGGAAGTCGAGCACCTCGCGCACGGTCTTCGGCGAGTCCTGCGTGAAGAACGTCGTGTTCGTCGTGACGCGGAAGCCGGCCGCCTTCGCGGCCTTGATCGCCGCGACCGCCTTGTCGAAGACGCCCTCGCGCTCGACCGAAGCGTCATGGCGCTCCTGCAGCCCGTCCATGTGCACGGCCCAGGAGAAGTACGGGCTCGGCTTGAAGTTCTCGAGCTTCTTCTCGAGCAGCAGCGCGTTCGTGCAGAGGTAGACGAACTTCTTGCGTTTGAGCAGTTCGTCGGCGATCACGTGAATCTCCGGATGGATCAGCGGCTCGCCGCCGGCGATCGAGACCATCGGCGCGCCGCACTCCTCAACCGCCTCGATCGCTTGCGCGACGGGCATCCGCCGGCGCAGCTCGTGCTCGGGATGCTGGATCTTGCCGCAGCCCGAGCAGGCCAGA
>DATBBG010000017.1:0-16251 GCA_036271095.1 Solirubrobacteraceae bacterium | reverse complement strand
CGTAAGGTTGTGGAGGTTCAAGTCCTCTCGTCCGCACCATCCTACTTCGCTAAAGCTACGTAGGATACATCAGGGCGCTTAGCTCAGTTGGCTAGAGCACCTCGTTTACACCGAGGGGGTCGCCCGTTCGAGTCGGGCCGCGCCCACTAGTGCCCGCATCGGGCATTGCCCGCCGATCGACCGCATTTCAGTGACAGACGACAGCTCTCCCATTCGCATCGCCGTGATCGGCTCAGGGCCGGCTGGCTTCTACGCTGCCGGTCACCTGCTGAAGGACGCAAGCGAACGGATCGAGATCGACATGATCGAGCGCCTGCCAACACCCTGGGGCCTCGTGCGCTCGGGTGTCGCGCCGGACCATCCGAAGATCAAGTCGGTCACGCGCATCTACGAGAAGACGGCGGCGCATCCGCGCTTTCGCTACTTCGGCAACGTCAACTTCGGCGAGCACGTCTCACGCGCGGACCTGCTCGCGCACTACCACGCGATCGTCTATGCGACGGGCTCGCCGCTGGACCGCCCGCTTCACATCCCCGGCGAAGACCTGCCGGGTTCGCACGCGGCGACGGAGTTCGTCGGCTGGTACAACGGCCATCCGGACCACAACGGGCTCGAGGTCGACCTCGTCTCGGCCGAGCGCGCCGTCGTGATCGGCAACGGCAACGTCGCCGTCGACGTCGCGCGGATGCTGATGCTGAGCGCCGAGGAGCTCGCGCCGACGGACACGGCCGATCACGCGCTCGAGGTGCTTGCGCGCAGCCGCGTGCAGGAGGTGCTCGTCGTCGGCCGCCGCGGCCCGGCGCAGGCAGCGTTCACCAACCCGGAGCTGCTCGAGCTCGACGAGCTCTCAGGCGCCGACGTGCTCGTCGACGAGGACGAGCTCGAGCGCGCGCTCGCGATGCACGACGCGGCCGCCGAGCAAGACGCGACATCGCGGCGCAACGTCGAGATCTTGCGCCGCTACGCCGAGCACACGCCGACGCCGGGACGCAAGCGGATCGTGCTGCGCTTCCTGCTCTCGCCGGTAGCGCTGATCGCCGGCGCCGACGGCGCGCTCGCGGACGTCGAGTTGGTGCGCAACGAGCTCGTCGCCGACGAGCGCGGCACGCTGCGCGCTCGCGCGACGGGCGAGACGGAGACGATCGCCGCCGGTCTCGTCTTTCGCGCGATCGGCTATCGCGGCGTGCCGCTGCCGGACGTCTCCTTCGACGAGCGCGCGGCGACGATCCTCAACGAGCGCGGTCGCGTGCTCGACTCGCAGACGCGAGCGCCGCTGCCCGGCGAGTACGTCGTCGGCTGGATCAAGCGCGGCCCGTCCGGCGTGATCGGCACGAACAAGAAGGACGCACAACAGACGGTCGACGCGATGCTCGCCGACCTCGCGCCGAGCGCGAACGGCGACGCCGCGGACAACGCTGACGCTGAGGCGAGCGGTGCGACGCACACGCCCAGCGAAGCAGACGCCGGCGCGATCGAGGCGCTGCTGCGCGAGCGCCGGCCGGAGCTGATCACCTACGCCGGCTGGGAGGCGATCGACCGCCACGAGCGCGCGCTCGGAGAGTCCAGCGGACGCCCGCGCGTGAAGCTGACGGAGATCGAGGAGATGCTGCGCATCGCCGCCGAAGAGAAGCCGTAGGCCGGCTCTCGGCCGCGAGCGCAGACCGGCTCCTGGACGGGCCCTGGCCGAGGTCGCCGAGCGGCGCCGAGGCGCACAGCGCCGTTGGACATCCGTTCTAACTTCTCAAAACCTGCTGCACGAGTGGGGTAAGTGCGGGCCGCAGCACTTTCCCGTCTACCAACGAAGGAGCACTCGTGCCGAAGCGAACTCGCTCACGCATGCTCGCGACTCCGCTCGCGATCAGGCGACTTGGATTGCCTGCGCTCGCTACCGGCCTGATCGGGCTGGCAGCGGCGCTCCCGACAAGTGCGACAGCAGAAGTGCAACCGCGTGTCGAAGCTGTCACTCCGGCGGTCTCCGCGCAGGTGAATATCTCGGCGCTGACGCCGCGGGCCGTGCAGGAACTGCTCGCGCAGATCCCGGTCGGCGGATCGGGCATTCCCGCCGTCGACCTCGAAGTTCCACAGCTGGCGAAAGTGATCGCCGAACTGCCCGGCATCGACGCTCTGCCGAGCGTCGGCGGGCTCGGCGGCCAGGCCGGCCTCGAAGCGGCATTGCGCGAAGCGCTCGGCAAACTGCTCGCCGGCGGCCAGCTGCCGCTGGGAGAACTGCTCTCGCCGCAGGCGCTGAGCGGCGAACTGGTGAAAGCGCTCGAAGAAGCCACGCACCTGCCAGTCGCCGAACTGATCGAAACGCTGTCGCACGGAAATCCGGAAGCGGTGCTCGGTGAAGGCCTCGGCACGATCGACCTGAGCGAACTGCTCGCAAAACTGCTGGGCACATCGGCAAACCCGACACAGCTGATCGACCAGTTGCTCGAAGGGCTCAACCCGGCGACGCTCGAAGGGCTGATCGGCAGCCTGCCGAGCGGCAGCCCGGTTCAGAGCATCGACCTAGGCGAACTCGCAGCCGAGCTCTCGAAGACGCCGCAGGAGCTGACCGAAGCGCTCGGGCAGACGCTGGCGACGTTGCCAGAAACGGCAAAAGGCGCGACGCAGGCGCTCGCCAACGGCGACGAACTGGCGCTGATCAAGGGCCTCGAAGGCCTCAACTTCGGGCTCGTCGAACGGACGACCGAAGGCGCCGGGCTCGGCGGCAGCAACTCGAGCGGAGCCGACGGCGGCAACGGCGGCACGCCGGCGCCGACGACGATCGTCATCTCGATGCCCGCCGGCTCGGCGCCGAGCGCGAGCCCCGCGTCGGCTGCAGCAGCGGCGCTCGCGAAAGTTAAGATCGTCAGCCACAAGGTCTCCGGCAACAAAGCGACACTCGTCGTCCAGGTGCCGTCGGCCGGCAAGCTGACGCTCAGTGGCAGCGGCTTCAAGAAGGTCACGCAGGAGGCCGCAAAAGCCGAGCGGATGACGATCCACACGACTCTGACGAAGGCGCGAGCGGCGTCGCTGCGCAAGCATCGCCGCAAGACGCGCGTCAAGCTGACGAGCACGTTCGTGCCGGTCAGCGGGCACTCCTCGGCAGCGAGCGCGACGGTCAGCGTCCGCTAGGCACCGAGCCGACCGTACCCCACCCCCGCTCCGGGCGGCCGCGCGACGTGCGGCCGCCCGGCGTCGTTCGATCCGCCCTCGCCGATATGGCAGACTGCTCGGCGCAGGGCCCCGTTAGCTCATCTGGTAGAGCGCCGGACTTTTAATCCGGTGGGGCGGGTTCGAGTCCCGCACGGGGCATCAAGCGCACACGCTTTCGACTTGCGAGCGCCAGCTGCCGAGTCGAGCTCTCGCGATCGAGCACGCGACGGCCCTGCAGCTAGCGCGCCCCCTCGACCTCGACCTCCTGCACGTTCGCGCGCACCTGCTCCACGACCTCGGGCGGGATCTCGCTCATCCCGTGATCGTGCAGCGCATGCTCGGCGACACAGGCGAGGATCTCCTCGTCGCTGCGCGCGGTGAACGTGGCGGTGCAACCGGGTACTACTGCTCCGCAGGCGAACGCCTTCATCGTTTGCTCCTTTCGTAGCGCATGCTCCCTACTTCAGACTCGCGGTCACGGCCTGGACGGAGCCTCCCGCAGAGGTGATGCGAGCGCGGATTGCACCTGTCACTGCGCGAGGAGCCGGAAAGCGCAGGACCAGTCCGGTCACCTGGTCGGAGAGCTGCGTGACCGAGACCGCGCCGGCGCTGCGACGCACGCGCGGCCTCGCCGAGCTCGGCGCGAGCGTGAGCTCGCGACGGCCGTGCTTCAGCCGGAATGCGTGGTTCTTCGTCGTCGTCACCAGCGTCAGTGCGCTTGGTGCGGCGAGCGCGCGTGGCAGCGACAGCGTGACGCCGTGACTGCGCGTCAGGCGGCTGACCGTCACCTGCAGCTGGCCGCCGACATGCTTGACGCTGAGCACGACGCCGCAGGGCGTGCTGCTCAGCACCAGTCGCAGCGAGCGCGTCTTGCGGTGCGCCGCCGAGAGCACGAAGCGGATCGGCGTCGTCGTGCGCGTCAGCTGTGACGGCGCCAGCTTGACGACGCGCGCGCTGGTGCTGACGAAGCGCGCGCCGGCGATCGAGTAGCGCAGCTTCGTCTTGCGCCCGGCCGCCCTCGCCAGCGCGACGCTGAGCGGGTGCGCCGCCGAGATCTGCTCGATCGTCGGCACGCTCAGATATCTCGCGGCCGGCCCGCGGCGCTTGGCCTGCACGCGCAGGCACGCAGCAGCGCCGGTGACGCCCGTGCCGACGCCGGCCGACTGCCCGTTGCCCGAGCCCGAGCCGGAGCCTTCGGCGCCGCCGTTCGAGGAGCCGCCGTTCGAGGAGCCGCCGGAGCTGCTCGTCGTGAACGCGACGTCGCTGCCAGTCGTTGCGCCGGCCGAGCTGAGCGCGCGCAAGCGCGCGTGGTAGGTCGTACCGGCCTGCAGCCCGCTCAGCGGAATGCCGACGGACGAGCCGCCGCTCGTGCCGGGCGCGATGATCTGCGCGCTGCTGAGCGAGCCGTAGGCGGTGCTCGTGCCGTACTGCACTTCATAGCTCGCTTCTTCGCCGTGCGAATCGATCACGGCGTCGATCGTCACGACGTGTTCGCCGAGCCCGGCGACGCTCGTCGATTCGATGCTCGCCGCTTCGCCGTTGCCCGCGCCACCGATGCCGCCGGAGGTCGTCATGAACGTCAGATCCTGGCTTTCGCTGCTGCCGTCGATGTTCGTGACGGTCACATGCGCGTGGTAGATCGTGTTCGCGCTGAGCCCGGCGAGCGGCACGTGGAGGGTGCTCGCGCCGCTGCCGGCGGGAACGTTCTGCGTCGTCGACGTCTGCCCGTAGGAAGTCGTCGGGCCGTACTCGACGGCGACGCTCGTCGCGTTCTGACCGGGATCGACCGTCGTTTCGACAGTCGCCGAGCTTTCGCCGATCGAGCTGACCGACGCTGCGCTCACGCTCGGCGACGACGGCGCGGCTGTCGTGAAGACGACATCGAGGCCGTGGCTCGTACCGGCGGTGCTGCTGACGGTCACACGCGCGTGGTAGGTCGTAGCGGGCGAGAGCCCGGCGAGCGCGATCGAAAGCGGTTGCGCGCCGGAGCTGCCGGCGGTGATCGCCTGTGTCGCCGTCGTCGAGCCATACGCCGTGTTGAGCCCGTATTCGACCTCATACGTCGCGGCTTCGCCGTGCGGGTTGGCAGTCGACTGCAGCGTCGCCGAGCGCTCGGCGATCGCAGACGCGCTCGTCGCGCCGATTGCCGGCGCCGGTGAGCCGCCGCCGGATGTCGTCGCGAAGCCGACGTCAGCCGTGTGGACGCTGCCGTCGGCGTTCGTCGCGACGACGCGCGCGTGGTAGCTCGTGCCGGCCGTCAGCCCCGTGAGCGGGATCTGCACGGACGTCGAGCCGCTGCCGGCGGCGACGTTCTGTGACGCCGTCGTCTGGCCGTAGGACGTCGTCGGGCCATATTCGACGACGACGCTCGTCGCGTTCAGCCCAGGGTCGACGGTCGCATCGACGATCGCGCCGGTTTCGGTGATCGCGCCAACCGAAGCGCTTCCGAGCGTCGGCGGCGAGCTCGCGGCCGTCGTGAACGCCATGTCCGGCCCGAACGTCGTGCCGCCGGCGTCTTTGACGACGAAGCGCGCGTGGTAGGTCGTGCCCGGCTGCAGCCCGCTGAGCGAGGAGCTGACCTGCTGGAAGCCTTCCTCGCCTTCGAGGATCGTGCCGAGACCGGTTTCCGAGCCGTAGGCGACGGTCGTTCCGTACTGGATCGCATACGTCGTCGATTCGCCGTGCGGATCGATCGTCGCCGTGCCCGAGACGGAGTGCTCGCCGGGTGTGCCGAGCGAGGTCGTGCCGATGCTCGGCGCTGCCGCCGAGGGCGTGATCGCCAGCTCGGCGTTGTCGATGTCGACGCTGCCGGCGCCGACGGCGCCGAGCAGCGAGCGGAAGCTCTCGGTGATCACGAGGTGATAGCTGTGGCCGTCGGCGATGTCCGCAGCCGGCACGGTCACCGACACCGGTGCGAAGGTCGCCTGCGAGCTCGACAGTTCTTCGCTGAGCACCGTCGTCGTCGTCGTGGACGTGTCGTCGACGAGCACCACGGCCAAGCTGGCGCCGCTGTTGATCCCGATCAGGCCGCTCAGCGAGCTGCGCCGTTCGATCGCGAACGTCACTGCGCCCGGAGTCGACTTCGTCCAGGTGAACTGCGGCGAGGTGATCGTCGACGTGCCGGCGTCGGTGCCGATCACGCCGAGCAGGCTTTCGAATTCGGTGTGCAGGTAGTGGTTCGAGCCTTCCGCCTGGCGCGAGGTCGCGATCCGACACAGCAGGCCGCAGCTGGCCTGCGTCGAGTAGGCGAGCGGAGTCTGCTCGAAGTCTCCTCCGGCGGGAACGACGACGGGCGTCGTCGCCAGCGCGGACGGCGCGAGGATCAGCACGGTCGTCGCGAGCGCGGCCGTCGTCGTGAGAATCGCCTTCGCGTGAGCAACGGCGGTGAATCGCCTGGGGAAGTGCATCTGATTCCTTTCGTGATGACTGAGAGTCGACGCGCCTCCGCCAGTCGGCGCTTTCACTGTTTCGGAATCCGCACGCGACAAGCGCATCGCCCCAACGGATGCAATTCGTGATGAGTGAAATCAGCACAGACGGACTAGTCCGTCTGTGTCTTTGCGATGCGGCCGGCGAGCACGACGGTCCGCTTGGCGCAGACGCCGCCGTCGAGCAGCTCGACCAGCGCCGTGCGCGACGCCTGCTTGTGAGCGGACGTCTTCGTGCGTCCCGAGGCCAGCTCGATCACGAGCGCGCGATGGGCGCCCGGTGCGATCGCCAGCGAGCGCTTGGCGCCGGCAGCGCCGCTGCGCACGAGCAGCGTCACCCGTTCGGCGCGCTCGGCGCCGGAGCGAAGCACGACTTCGATTCGCGTCGAGCTGCCGCCTGCCGCCACCAGGCGCACGCCCGGCGCGGTGCATGACGCGGGCGTGGCCTGGCGGGCGGGTGCGGCGCCGCGTGCTGCGGCGAGCACGGCGGCGGTCGAGCGCAACTGCGCGCTCGAAGTCTGTGCGGCGCTCGCTGCGCTCGCCGGCGCGCTCGCGGCGTCCGCCTGCGCACCGGCAGGCGAGCCGACCGGCGCGCTGGGCTGCGAGAAGGCGATCTCGCTGCCGGCCGCGTTTGTCGCGAGCACGATCGAGCGGATCTGCGCTCCGCTGTCGGCGGCGCTGAGCCGGTACTCGGCGCCGCTGGCGCCGGCGACCGTCTGGCAGTGCCCGCCGGCTCCGTCGCAGCGCTGCCAGGCGATCGCGATCGACGACGGCGCGCCCGACCAGGCGCCGGTGCTCGTTCTCAGCGTCGCTTCGACGCTCGAGGCGTCGCCGCTCAGCGACGGAGCGCCGGTGCTCGCGGGCGGCGCCGCCGGGAGGCTCGCTGCCAGCGCTTCGAGCGCGCGAGCGGCATCGAGGCGGCCGCCGGAGACGGTCTTGCCGCTGAGCGCGCTGCGGTCGTCGACCGAAGCGAGGATCGCCTGCTTGACCTGAGCGACAGTCGCCTTCGGGCGCTCGGCGAACGCCAGTGCGGCCGTGCCGGTGACGAGCGGCGCAGCGAAGCTGGTGCCGCTGAAGCCACTCGAGGAGCCTTCGCGTGTGAGCGTCGGGATGCCGACGCCCGGCGCGGCCAGATCGACGCTGAGGGCGCCGTAGTTGGAGAACGACGCCAGCTGGTCGTTGCGATCGCTCGCGGCAACGCAGATCACGTTCGGCGCCGGGTCCGCGCACGGGTAGCTGGCCGACGCGCCGTCGTCGTCCGCATCTGCGTTGCCGGCAGCGGCGACGAACAGCGTTTCGCGGTGCGTCGCGATCGCTTCGGTCACTGCCGCCGACTGCGCGCCGGCGATGCTGACGTTGACGACGCGAGCACCGCGGTCGGCGACGTAGTTCAGGCCGGCCGCCTCGCCGGCGCTCGTGCCGCTGTTCGAGGCGCCGAGCACGCGCGCGACGATCAGCGTCGAGTTCGGCGCGAGACCGGCGTAGTCGCTTTCGCCGCTCCAACCCGAGAAGACCTCGCCGGCGGCAGCGGTGCCGTGGCCGTTTTCGTCGCTCGGCGTGCCGGGCGCGCCGATGAAGCTGCAGCCGTACAGCGCGCCGTCGCAGCTGCTCGCGTCGGCGCTCGACTGCGTGTAGAGGTTCGCGTGCGCGAGGCTCGGCTGGTCGAAGTCGACGCCCGAGTCGACGAAGCCGACGAGCACGGCGGCGTTGCCGCCCGGCTCGCGATCCCACGCGCGTGTCGCGTCGATGTCATCGCCGGGCGTGCCTGAGAGCTGGCCGCTGTTGAGCAGATCCCACTGTTCGCCGAATGCGCGCGTGGCCGGGACCAGTGCTCCGTGTGTCCGCTGCGAGCCGGAGCGAGCGTGCTCCCCGCGCGCCGCGGCGGCGCTGGGCGTGCAGACGGCTGCGACCGCCGCGATCGCGATCGCCGCGAACAGGTTCCTGCGAACGGCTGCCGGCTGGTTTTCCTGCTCCATGCAACACCATTCGGGCGGCCGCGTCGGCAGACGGGGCGCCGTACGGTGGCGAGACGGTGGGAGTCAAACCAAACGGTCGGGTTAACGGATTTCGAGCGATTTCGGCCGTGATTCCGATAATGCGTACGATCAATAGATCCAACACTCGTCGAACTACCGGCACCACCGGGTTCACGAGGCCTCCAAACGGTCGAATGGTGTCCGTGTCGCTACCACCGCAAGCAGCTGACGTGCAAGCTCCGGAATCGATCGCGATCGAGCGGGCCGAGCTGCGCGAGCTGTGCGAGCTGGCCGCCCTGATCTGCGACGCGCCGGTCGCCGGCGCGCAGCTGATCGGCCCCGACGGGACCGTCTACAGCGCCTGGCACGGAGCCGAGCCGAGCGCCACGCCGATCGCCGACACGCCGTGCGCGCAGGTGCTCGCGAGCGGCCGCGCGGTCGTGATCGAGGACTTGAGCGCAGCGTCGAGACCCGACGGCGGGCGATGGGAGCTGGGCGAGCTGCGCGCATACACCGGCGTGCCGGTCGTGCTCGGCGCCGAGCACCCGTACGGCACGGTCTGCGTGTTCGACTCGGTCGTCCGCCGCTTCACGCGCGAGCAGTTGCGCGGGCTCGAACTGCTCGCGCGACAGGTCGCGCACAGCATCGAGCTGATCCGTCAGACGCGCGAGGCGGAGCAGGCCGCGCGCGAGCGCGCCAGCGCGCTCGCGCAGCTCGGCCAGGTCGAGCAGCGCTTTCACGCGCTCGTCGAGTCCTCGCCGCTGGCGATCTTCGCGCTCGACCGCAACGCCGAGCCGGTCTTCGTCAGCGACGGCTGCGCGATCCTGTTCGGCACGGCCGAGTCGCGCTATGAGAAGACCGGCTGGATTCCAGCCGTACACGAGTCCGACCGCGCACGCGCGACAGCGCAATGGGCGACGGCCGTCAGCACGCAGGCCTCGATCGATCTCGCCTACCGCATCTATGACGCCGACGGCCAGATTCGCGAGCTCGTCGTGCAAGCCGCTGCGATGCGCTCCGGACGTGGCGAGTTCGACGGGTGGGTCGGCACCGTCAACGACGTGACCGAGCAGGCGCAGGCGACGCGCGCGCTCGCGCGTGCGCGCAGCGCGTCCGAGCGCGCGCGCGCCGACGTCGAGGCGCGCAACGCCGAGCTGCAGGCGCTCGCGCGCACGAAGGACACGTTCCTCGCGGCGATCTCGCACGAGCTGCGTACGCCGCTGACATCGATCACGACGTTCCTCGAGCTGCTCGCCGCCGAAGACGGCCTGACCGAGCAGCAGCAGCACGCAGTCGCGGTGATCGCGCGCAACGCCGCGCGACTGGAGCGGCTCGTCACAGACCTGCTCAACATCAAGGAGGCGCCCGACTCGCTGGAGACGGTGATCGAGGCGATCGAGCTGCGTGAGGTCGCAGCCGAAGCGGTCGCGGCCGCGGCGCTGCGCGCGCGCGACGCCGGCATCGAGCTGACCGTCGACGAAGGCCCGCCGATTTGGGCGCGCGGCGACTCCAAGCGGCTGGCGCAGGTGATCGACGGGCTGCTCGACAACGCGCTCAAGTTCACGCCCGCCGGCGGGCGGATATCGGTGCGCGTCGAGCAGCGACGCGACAGCGCCGAGATCGAGATCGCCGACAGCGGCGTCGGGATCGACGCGGAGGAGTGCGAGCGCGTGTTCGAGCGCTTCTATCAGGGCCGCGCCGGACACGCGAGCGGCTCGGGCAGCGGCCTCGGGCTGGCGATCGCTCGGCGGCTGCTGGACGCGCAGGGCGCGAGCATCGAAGCGAGCGCGGCTCCGGGCGGCGGCGCGCGGATGCTGATCGCGCTCGCTGCGGCGCCGGCGTGGGAGCGAGGAACGCGAACGGCCGTCGCCGCCTGGGCGGGATAGCGATGGCGCGCGTGCTCGTCGTCGACGACGACGCTGACGTCGCGTACGGGTTGAAGCTGCTGCTCGAACGCGCCGGCCACGCCGTCACGACGGCGCGCAATGGGCGCGAGGGCTTGCGCGCGTTCTTCCGCGAGCACGCCGAGCTGGTCGTGCTCGACGTCGGCATGCCGGAGATGGACGGCTGGGAGACGCTCGCGCGGCTGCGCGACGTCAGCGACGCGCCGGTGCTGATGCTGACGGCGCGCGGGCTCGTGCAGGAGCGCGTTCGCGGGCTGCAGGCGGGAGCCGACGACTACCAGACGAAGCCGTTCGCGAGTGAAGAACTGCTCGCGCGGGTCGCGGCGCTGCTGCGCCGCAGCTCCGAGCGTTCTGAGCTGCCGGAGACTTACGCCGACGAGCACGTGACGGTCGACTTGCGCAACTGGCAAGTCAGCGCCGGCGGGCGCGACGTCCACCTGACGCCGCTCGAGTTCCGCCTGCTGCGCGCGTTCGTGACGCATCCGCGGCAGGTGCTCAGCCACTCGCAACTGCTCGACCTCGCGTGGGGCGACAGCGCGCCGGCCGATCAGGGCGCGGTCAAGACCTACGTGCGCTACCTGCGCCGCAAGCTCGGCTGGCACAGCGGCGAGGACGGGCCGATCGAGTCGGTGCGCGGCGTCGGCTACCGCTACCGCGCCGCTCGCGAGGCGGCGCCGGGCCGCGAGCAGGCGCTTGGTTCGAGTCCGAGCGGGGTTTGATACGGTGCCTTCGTACTGTTCCACATGTTGGTGCAGCCTCGAAAATGGGAACCGCGTTCCGGACCCGTTCCAACACCCGCCTGTCGCACGGATGTCGACCAGCCGAGTTGGGACGGGAACGTCGACGACGCTTGCCGGCGCGCCGCTTCGAAGCTTCGCGTACAGACAGGAGGAAGTTTGTCCGCCATCGAGCAGCGAGCAAGTCGAAATGGTCTCTGAGCGAACGCTGCGCAGCTGCCGCGAGCAGGTGCGCACGCTGACGCTCCAGCGCGAGCGCCTGCTCGAAGACCTCGTGCTTGCCGAGGAGCGCGAGCGCGCGCGCATCGCCGGCGAAATCCACGACGACCCGGTGCAGGCGCTCGACGCCGTCAGCCTGCAGCTCGACAGCGCCGCCGGCGGCTCGCCGGACGCCGCCTGCAGGCAGACGCTGCTGCTTGCCGGTAGATCGGTCCGCGACGCGACAGCACACCTGCGGATGCTGATGATCGACTTGATGCCGGCTGCCGACGACGGCGACTTGCGCCGCTCGATCGAGTCCTACTGCGCCTCGCTGTTCGCTGCCGGACGCGCGCGTTGCGAGATCAGCGGCGATCCGGGCGAGCTCGTGACGTCGCGCGCGCGGCTCGCCTACCGTCTCGTCCAGGAGGCGCTGCGCAACGCAGCCAAGCACGCGCACGCGACGCGCGTGAGCGTGAGCTTCGAGGGCGGCGAGCTAGAGGGCGGCGATCGCGACGTGCGAATACGCATCAGCGATGACGGCGTCGGAGTCTCCGAGGAGGCCGAGCAAGACTCGCCGCTGCACGGCGGGCTGCGAATCCTGCGCCGGCGCGTCGAGTCGGCCGGCGGCACGATCGGCTTCGGCGCGGGCCTCGACGGGCGCGGCTGCAGCGTCGTGATCGAGCTGCCGCGCAAGGGCCAGGTATGAGCCGGCCGGCACACGCAGCGGCAACCGCCGCCGAGCCGGCCGCGCGCGGCAAGCGCACGGGCGTCGTCGTCGCCGACGATCACCCGCTCTACCGAGCCGCGCTCGAAGGAGCGATCGGGTCGTGCGACGCCCTGCAGCTGCTCGCGACCGCGTCGGACGGCGGCGAGGCGCTGGAGGCGATCCGCCGGCATCGGCCTGACGTCGCCGTGCTCGACATGCGCATGCCGAAGCTCGACGGCCAAGCCGTCGTGCGGCGGTTGCGCGCGCTCGAGCTCGAGACGCGCGTGCTGTTCGTCTCGGAGTACCACGACGGCGAGCTCGTGCTCGACTCGCTCGGCGGCGGCGCGGCGGGCTACCTCGCGAAGTCGGCGACGGCAGCGGAGATCTGCGCTGCCGTGCGCCAGGTCGCGGCCGGTGAGTGCGTGCTGCCGACGGATCTCGGCAACGACCTCGTCTCGGCGATTCGCGATCGCACCTATTCGAGCGTTCGCTTGAGCGAGCGCGAGCACACCGTGCTGCAGCTGATCGCCGACGGCAACACGGCACGGCTGATCGCGCGCGAGCTCCACCTCGCCGTGCCGACAGTCAAGACGCACACGAAGAACCTCTACGCGAAGCTCGGCGTCAGCGATCGTGGCGCGGCCGTCGCCGAAGCGATGCGCCGGGGGCTGGTCGAATGAGCGCACCGGCGCGCGCGTACGCTCCGATCAAGCCGGAGCGCGTGATGTAGGCTGGCCACGTGGCCAGCTCGAAAGCGCCTGTCTACGACGTCAACGGCCGCACGGTCTTCATCACCGGCGCGGCGCGCGGGATCGGCAAGGCGGTGGCCGAGCGCCTGCACGCGAAGGGCGCGAACGTGGCGCTCGTCGGGCTCGAGCCCGAGCGCCTCGAACAGAACGTCGCGGCGCTCGGCGATCGCGCGGTCAGCTTCGAGGTCGACGTGACCGACCTCGGCGCGCTCGAACGCGCCGTCAAGGAGACGGTCGAGCGCTTCGGCGCGATCGACGTCGCGATCGCGAACGCCGGCATCGCCTATTCCGGCGCGCTCGCGACGGCGCCGGTCGAGCAGGTCGAGCGCACGCTCGCGGTCAACCTGCTCGGCGTCTGGCGCACCGACCGCGCGGTGATCTCGCAGATCACAGAGCAGCGCGGCTACCTGCTGAACATCTCCTCGCTCAGCGCGGTCTCGCACGGCGCGATGATGGGCCCGTACACGACGGCGAAGTCGGGCGTCGACGCGCTCTCGGATGCGCTGCGGATGGAGAGCGCGCCGTTCGGCGCTGCCGTCGGCTGCGCGTACTTCGGCTTCCTCGACACCGACCTCGTGCGCGCCGGCTTCGCCGAGCCCTCGGCGCAGGCGATCAAAGACAAGCTGCCCGGCTTCATCGGCAACCCGGCGCCGCTGTCGAAGGCGATCGACGCGATCGAGCGCGGCATCGAACGGCGCTCGCCGCGAATCTGGGCTCCGCGCTGGGTCGGGCCGATGCTCTACCTGCGCGGCGTGCTGCAGCCGCTGACCGAACGCCTCGCGCTGAAAGACACGACGGGCCTCGTCGAGGCGATGCGCCTCGCCGAGGAGGCGAACCGCGCCAACGGCAACGACTCGCCGCTCGGCGTCGCAGCGAAGGCGCTGGACTAGCTCCTAGCTCGGCTGCGAGCGACGCCACCGTGGCGCCGCTCGCATGAGCTTCGGCGTCCCAGCCGTCGCAGCGTCCTAGCTGTCCTCGCCCTTCGGCTCGCCGTCGGCGAGGATCCGGTAGAGCTCGCGCCGCGCCGTGTCGAGCACGTCGCGCGCCTTGCCGATCTGCGCTTTGCTGCCGGTGCGCATCACCTGCACGGCGGCGAAGACGACCTGGCGGCCATGGCCGATCAGCTCGTGCGCCTCATCTGAGACCTCGCCGCTCATCTGCTCCCACGGCGCCGTCGCGTCCTCGGGACGCTCGGCGACGCGCGCCTGGCCGTCGTCGGTGATCGCGAACAGCTTGCGCCCGTCGTTATCGGTCGAACGGATCAGGCCCTCGTCCTCGAGCTGCGCCAGCGCCGGGTAGACCGAGCCGGGGCTCGGGCGCCAGACGCCGTCTGAGCGCTGCTCGACCTCCTGCATGATCTGGTAGCCGTTGCGCGGCTCCTCGCTCAGCAGCAGCAGCGCTGCGGTGCGGATGTCGCCGCGGCGCGCCTTGCGCCCGCGGCCGCGACCGCGCGGGCCACCTGGGCCGCCTGGCCCGCCTGGCCCGAAGCCGAAGCCGCCGAAGCCCTCCGGGCCGCCGCCGAAGCCGCGGTGGCGGTTGTGGCGATGGCGGTGTCCGCCCTCGCCGTGCTCGTGGCTCTCGCGCATCGCGCTCATCGCCCGGCGAAGCCCGCCGGCTGGATCGAATGGCTCGCTGTGCGCGCAGCGCACCGAGCCGATTGCATAACTTGAAAGCATCTTGTTCTCCTATCGTGAACTATCAAAGTACGCTCACGATATATCGTTATTAATAATTAATCAAGTCCTCCCATCGCTCGGACGGGTCACATGGGAACGCTGCAGCGCCCGCCTGCGACGGCGGGCGCACGGAGGCGCGCAGCTTCGGACGAGGCTTGCGCTAGTGGCGGAAGTGGCGGATGCCGGTCGCGACCATCGCGACGCCGGCTTCCTCGGCGGCCTCGATCACGAGTTCGTCGCGCACCGAGCCGGCCGGCTGGATCACGGCGCCGACGCCGGCCGCGAACGCGAGCTCGGGCCCGTCGGCGAACGGGAAGAACGCATCGGAGGCGAGCACGGCGCCGTCGAGCAGCTCCGGCTGCGCCGCCTGGCCCTTCTCGACGGCGATGCGCACGGCGTCGACGCGGCTCATCTGCCCGGCGCCGATGCCGACCGTCGCGCTGCCGAGCGTCTCGCCGTCGGCGCCGGCGATCGGCGCGGCGATGACGATCGCGTTCGAGCGCACGGCGCGGCAGACCTTCCACGCGAACAGCAGGCTCTGCCACTCGGCCTCGCTCGGCTCGCGCTTGGTAATCGTGCTGATCTGCTCGCGCGTCTCGGAGACGACGTCGCGTGTCTGCACGAGCTGGCCGCCGAGCACCGGCTTGGCTTCGACCTCGCGCGTCGGCGCCGGCCAGTGCGCGAGCTCGAGCAGGCGCACGTTCTTCTTCTCGCTCAGCAGCTCGAGCGCGTCGGGCTCGTAGCCGGGCGCGAGCAGCACCTCGATGAACTGCTGCGAGAGCTGCTGCGCGAAGGCCAGGTCGATCTGCCGGTTGACGGCGATCACGCCGCCGTAGGCGCTTTCGGGGTCGCACGCGAAAGCGCGTTCGTAGGCGAGCTGGCACGTCGTCGCGACGGCGCAGCCGCACGGGTTGTTGTGCTTGAGGATCGCGCACGCCGGCTCGTCGAACTCCTCGACGAGCTCGCGCGCCGAGCTGAGGTCGAGCAGGTTGTTGAACGACAGCTCCTTGCCGTGCAGCTGGCGCACGCCGTCGAGCAGGTGCGTCGGCGCGCCAGTGCGTGCGTAGAAGGCAGCCGCCTGGTGCGGGTTCTCGCCGTAGCGCAGGTCGGTGACCTTCTCGTAGGAGTCGTGCCACGTCGGCGGAAAGCCGTCGTAGGTGCGCGCGGCGAACCACGATGCGATCGCCGCGTCGTAGCGCGCCGTGACAGCGAACGCCTTCGCCGCGAGGCGCTTGCGCGTGTCGAGCGAGAGCCGCGCGTCGGAGTCGCGCAGCTCCTCGAGCACCGGCTCGTAGTCGGCCGGGTCTACGAGCACGGCCGCGAAGCCGCTGTTCTTGGCCGCCGCGCGGATCATCGTCGGGCCGCCGATGTCGATGTTCTCGATCACTTCGTCCTCGCTCGCGTCCCCGCGCGCGACGGTCTGCTCGAACGGATAGAGGTTGACGCAGACGAGGTCGACCTGCTCGATCTGCTGCTCCCCGGCCGCCGCCAGGTGCGCGTCGTTGTCGCGCTTGGCCAGCAGGCCGGCGTAGAGGCGCGGGTGCAGCGTCTTGACGCGCCCGTCCATCATCTCCGGAAAGCCCGTGAAGTCCTCGATCTCGCGCGTCGCGACGCTCGCTCCGTCGAGCTCGCGCGCCGTACCGCCGGTCGAGACGATCTCGACGCCGAGGCGCTCCAGGCCGCGTGCGAAGTCGACCACGCCGCTCTTGTCAGAGACCGACAACAGCGCTCGG
>DATBBG010000016.1:0-64237 GCA_036271095.1 Solirubrobacteraceae bacterium | reverse complement strand
CAAGATCCAGTTGCACGCTCGCCGCGACGTGCTCGGCGAGGAGGACTTCGAGCGCCTGACGTCGCTCGACATCGGCGATCTGGTCGGCGTCGACGGTGCCGTGCTGCGCTCCAAGCGCGGCGAGATCTCGTTGCGCGTCGACGACTTCACGCTGCTCGCGAAGGCGCTCAGGCCGCCGCCTGACAAACACGGCGGTCTCGCCGACGTCGAGACGCGCTATCGGCGCCGCGAGCTCGACCTGATCTCGAGCGACGACGCGCGCAGGCTGTTCATCGATCGCGCGAAGATCATCGCTGCGGTTCGCCGATATCTCGATGGCGCAGGCTTCGTCGAGGCCGAGACGCCGGTGCTGCAGCCGCTCTACGGCGGCGCGCTGGCGCGGCCGTTCACGACGCATCACAACGAGCTCGACCGCACCTTCTACCTGCGCATCGCGACCGAGCTGTACCTCAAGCGCCTGCTCGTCGGCGGCCTCGAGCGCGTCTACGAGCTCGGCAAGGACTTCCGCAACGAGGGCGTCTCGACGAAGCACAACCCGGAGTTCACGATGGTCGAGTTCTATGAGGCCTACGCCGACTACGAGGTCGAGGCGCGCCGTCTGGAAGAGCTCGTGCGAGAGGCCGCCGCGGCGATCTCCTACGAAGGCGAACTCGACTTCTCCGCGCCGTGGCGGCGCGTCAGCTTCGTCGAGTCGATCGCCGAGGCGACCGGCATCGATCTAACGGTCGCGCGCGACGCGACGTCGCTGCGGGCCGAGATCCAGTCGCGCGGCCTCGAGCTTCGCACCGAGGGCGCGAGCTGGGCCCAGCTGGCCGACGACCTGCTGTCGAAGTTCGTCGAGCCGACGCTGCTGCAGCCGAGCTTCGTCTTCGACTACCCGGTCGAGCTCTCGCCGTTCGCACGCGAGCACCGCTCCCAGCCAGGGCTCGTCGAGCGCTGGGAGGCGTTCGCCGGCGCCATGGAGATCGCCAACGCGTTCTCCGAGCTCAACGACGCCGACGCGCAGCGCGAGCGCTTCGAGGCCCAGCGCCGCGCCGCCGAGAGCGGCGACGAGGAGGCGCAGCCCTACGACGAGCTGTTCGTGCAGGCGCTCGAGCAGGGGATGCCGCCGGCCGGCGGCGTCGGCGTCGGGATCGACCGGCTGGTGATGCTGCTGACCGGACGCGAATCGATTCGCGAGGTCGTGTTGTTCCCGGCAATGCGCGACTGAGCGAGAAACGCTCGGCACTGCGTGACGAGCGCTGTCGTCAAGCCTCAAGCTGGACGGTTCGGCTGACGATTGACCCTCACGGGGCCGTATGACCGGTTGGTAGACTGCCGGTGAGGCGTCGACCCCTCAAGACCGGACCACAGAGCTCTCAAGAGGCACCGTCCTCGCAGGAAGGAATCAAGCATGTTCGAGCGATTCACAGAACGGGCCCGGCAGGTCGTCGTTCTCGCGCAGGAGGAGGCGCGAACGCTCAAGCACAACTACATCGGCACCGAGCACATCCTGCTCGGGCTGCTGCGCGAGGAGGAGGGCTTGGCCGCTCGCGTGCTCGAGAGCCTCGACATCACGGTCGAGCGCGTCCGCGCGCAGGTCGTGCGGATCGTCGGCTCCGGCGAGGAGGTCACCTCCGGGCAGATCCCGTTCACGCCGCGCGCGAAGAAGGTTCTCGAGCTGGCGCTGCGCGAGGCGCTCAGTCTCGGTCACAACTACATCGGCACCGAGCACATCCTGCTCGGCCTGGTACGCGAGAACGAGGGCGTCGCCGCTCGCATCCTGCTCGACTTCGACGCCGACTCGGAGAAGATCCGCAACGAGGTCATCCGCATGCTCTCCGGCCCCGGCGGCCGGCGCCAGGGCCAGTCCGGCGGCTCGAGCGCGGGCTCCGGCTCGGCTCCCGGCGAGGGCAAGAAGTCCTCGAAGCTGCTCGATCAGTTCGGACGCAACCTGACGAAGCTCGCCGCCGAAGGCAAGCTCGATCCCTGCGTCGGTCGTGAGACCGAGATCGAGCGGATCATGCAGATCCTCTCGCGCCGCACCAAGAACAACCCGGTGCTGGTCGGCGAGCCAGGCGTCGGCAAGACCGCCGTCGTCGAGGGCCTCGCCCAGCGCATCACCAGCTCCGACGTGCCCGAGCTGCTGCGCAACAAGCAGATCTACACGCTCGACCTGGCGGCTCTCGTCGCCGGCTCGAAGTACCGCGGCGAGTTCGAGGAGCGCCTGAAGAAGGTGATGAAGGAGATCACCCAGCGCGGCGACATCATCCTGTTCATCGACGAGCTTCACAACCTCGTCGGAGCCGGCGCGGCCGAGGGCGCGATCGACGCCGCTTCGATCTTGAAGCCGGCGCTGGCCAGAGGCGAACTGCAGACGATCGGCGCGACGACGCTCGAGGAGTACCGCAAGTACCTCGAGCGCGACTCGGCGCTCGAGCGCCGCTTCCAGCAGATCCGCGTCGACGAGCCGACGGTCGACCAGACCGTCGAAATCCTCAAGGGCCTGCGCGATCGCTACGAGCAGCACCACAAGGTCCAGATCACCGACGAGGCGCTGCGCGCCGCCGGCGAACTGGCGAGCCGCTACATCTCCGACCGCTTCCTGCCCGACAAGGCGATCGACCTGATCGACGAGGCTGCGTCGCGGATGCGGATCAAGTCGATGACCTCGCCGCCGGCGAATCGCGAGCTCGAGGGCGAGGTCGAGACGACGCGCCGCGAGAAGGAGGCCGCGATCGAGGCGCAGGAGTTCGAGAAGGCCGCCGCGCTGCGCGACACCGAGCGCAAGCTGACGAACAAGAAACGCGAGCTCGAGCAGGAGTGGGAGTCCGGCGAGTCCGGCGAGCGCCCGTCGATCGGCGAAGAGGAGATCGCGGACATCGTCTCGATGTGGACCGGCATCCCCGTGTTCAAGCTGACCGAGGCCGAGACGCAGAAGCTGATGCGGATGGAGGACGAACTGCACAAGCGCGTGATCGGCCAGCACCCGGCGATCGAGGTGATCTCGAAGGCGATCAGGCGCTCGCGCGCCGGCCTGAAGGATCCGAAGCGCCCGACCGGCTCGTTCATCTTCCTCGGCCCGTCCGGCGTCGGCAAGACCGAGCTCGCGCGCACGCTCGCCGAGTTCCTGTTCGGCGACGACGACGCGATGATCCGGATCGACATGTCCGAGTACATGGAGAAGCACGCCGTATCGCGACTGGTCGGCTCGCCTCCGGGCTACATCGGCTACGACGAGGGCGGCCAGCTGACCGAGGCGATCAGGCGCAAGCCCTACAGCGTGCTGCTGCTCGACGAGATCGAGAAGGCGCACCCTGACGTATTCAACCTCCTGCTGCAGATCCTCGAGGACGGCCGCTTGACCGACGCGCAGGGCCGCACGGTTGACTTCCGTCACGCGATCGTGATCATGACCTCGAACATCGGCGCTTCGGAGATCGCGCGCAACACGCCGCTCGGCTTCGCCGTCTCCGAGGACGAGACGGGAATCACCTATGACGACATGAAGGGTCGCATCATGGGCGAGCTGAAGAAGGTCTTCCGCCCCGAGTTCCTCAACCGCATCGACGACGTGATCGTCTTCCACAAGCTGCAGAAGGACGAGATCAAGCAGATCGTCGAGCTGCTGCTGCTGCGGATCCGCGAGTCGATGGCCGAACGCGAGCTGCAGCTCGAGCTGACCGGCGAGGCGAAGGATCTGCTCGTGGAGAAGGGCTGGGATCCGTCGATGGGCGCGCGGCCGCTGCGCCGCGCGATCCAGCGCTACATCGAGGATCCGCTCGCCGACTTCGTTCTGCGCGAGGAGCTGACACCGGGCGCGACGATCGTCGTCGACCCCGCCCCGGAGGGCGAGGACGACGCGGGTGAGGTGCGCTTGACGATCGTCAAGCCGAAGAAGCAGAAGACGCCGGTCGGCGTCGGCGCCGAAGGCGGCGCCGAGGAGCTGACCGAGGGCGAGGACGCTCCCGCGAGCGCCGCGCCCGAGCTCGGCGAGCCCGGCGAGGAGTAGTTGGGGGCCGTCGCCTCCGGCGGCGAGGCCGATGGCGTCGCCGGCGCGGCGACGCTCGGCGTGCGGGATTCGCTGACGATCGCGCAGATGACCG
The DNA here is from genome assembly GCA_036271095.1 of Solirubrobacteraceae bacterium. GTDB lineage: Bacteria > Actinomycetota > Thermoleophilia > Solirubrobacterales > Solirubrobacteraceae > Palsa-744. Next base: position 60,152 of record DATBBG010000016.1, on the reverse strand, counting down.
AGGCCGACTGGCCGGCGGTCGCGCGGATCTACACAGCCGGCATCGTCGGCGGCAATGCGACGTTCGAATCGGCGGCGCCGAGCTTCGAGGAGTGGCGCGCTGGCCACGTCGAGGAGCCGTGTCTGATCGCGCGCGAGGGGACGGGTGGCGGCGAGGTGCTCGGCTGGGCCGCGCTCAGCCTCTACTCGCCGCGCGCCGTCTATCGCGGCGTCGCCGAGATCAGCATCTACGTCGATCCGGGCCACGCCCGACGCGGCGTCGGCCGTGCGCTGCTGAGCGCGTTGATCGAGCGCTCCGAGCGTGCCGGCTTCTGGACCTTGATCGCTGGCATCTTCCCCGAGAACGGCGCGTCGATCGCGCTGCACGAAGCGTGCGGCTTCAGCGCCGTCGGCACGTACGCGAGGATCGGGCAGATGCCCGATGGAGCGTGGCGCGACGTGGTGATGTTCGAGCGGCGCAGTTCGAGCTCCGGCGCTTGAGCGCCGGGCTGATTGCTCTTTTTTCGGTTGCGATAGCAGCGGTACATACGGTGTATATACGCCTGCTATCGCGCGCCGATTTTGAAGCCAGTGGTTGCGTCTCCACCGGCGCGTAGGCTGGATCGATGGCGCGCGAGACGATCTACAGCTGCACCGAGTGCGGCGTCCAGTCGCCCCAGTGGCTCGGCAAGTGCCCCGGCTGCGAGGCTTGGAACACGCTCGTCGAGGAGCGGCTGCCGGCCGGCGGCGAGAGCCGCGCGGGCCGGCGCAAGGCGGCCGCCAAGCGCGGCGTCGGCGGTGGCCAGGTCGGTCGCGAGCGTCGCCCGACGCTCGCTGCGCGGCCGCTGCGCGAGGTCGGCGCGGCGCCGCTGCAGCGGATGTCGACGGGCATCGGCGAGCTCGATCGGGTGCTCGGTGGCGGGCTCGTGCCGGGATCGCTGGTGCTGCTCGGCGGCTCGCCGGGGATCGGCAAGTCGACGCTGACGAACATGGCGCTCGGGCATCTGCAGCAGGCCGGCCACCGCACGCTCTACGTCAGCGGCGAGGAGTCGGCCGAGCAGGTCAGGCTGCGCGCCGAGCGGCTCGGCTCGGGCGCGCTGCACGTGCCGATCCTTGCTGAGACCGACCTCGACACGGTGCTCGACGCGATCGCCGCCGAAGGCCCCAGCGCGTGCGTGATCGACTCCGTGCAGACGCTCAACTCAAGCGAGCTGTCCGGCGCGCCGGGCTCGGTCGGGCAGGTGCGCGAGGTCGCCGGGCAGATCATGCAGCTGGCGAAGGCGCGCGGCGTCGCCGTGATCCTCGTCGGGCACGTGACGAAGGAGGGTGCGCTCGCCGGGCCGCGCGTGCTCGAGCACCTCGTCGACTGCGTGCTGCAGTTCGAGGGCGAGCGCGAGCGACCCTATCGCGAGCTGCGGGCGCTGAAGAACCGCTTTGGATCGACCAACGAGGCGGGCCTGTTCGAGATGCGCCAGGGCGGCCTCGTCGAGGTGCTCGATGCCTCCGCGCGGTTCGTCGCCGAGGCGACGCGTGCGCCAGGGAGCGTCGTGCTGGCTGCGATGGAGGGCTCGCGACCGCTGCTCGTCGAGGTGCAGGCGCTCGTCGCTCCGTCAGAGCTCGAGCAGCCGCGCCGCGTCGTCTCGGGCATCGACCGCAACCGTCTCGCGCTCGTGCTCGCGATCCTCGGCCGCCACGGCCGCGTCGGCACCGGCGGCGCGGACGTGTTCGTCAACGTCGTCGGCGGCGTGCGCGTCGATGAGCCCGGATGCGACCTCGCCGTCGCGCTGGCCGTCGCCAGCGCGAGTCGCGGCGTGGCGCTCGCCGGGACGCCGCGCGCGTGCTTCGGCGAGCTTGGGCTGACCGGCGAGCTGCGCTGGGTCGGGCATCCCGAGCGGCGCCTGGAAGAGGCCGCCAAGCACGGCTGCGCCGACGTGATCACGCCGCCTGAGAGCGGCGCCGGAGCGCGCGAGGCGTCGACGCTGCGCGAGGCGCTCGCGCTCGCGTTTCCGTCCGGCTCGAGGCGCCTCGCCGAGGCCGTCGCCTGAATCGCCAGTCCGCAGCGTACGAGGCGCTAAAAAAACGCTAAATGTCCTAGAATGCAGGGGTGGCTTTGCGATCCGGCGATGATTTTCACACGGAAGTAAGGCCAGAGCCGGGACTGATGAAGGCCCTGGAGATGATCGCTCCGGGCACCGCTCTGCGCGAGGGAATCGAGAGCATCCTCGACGCGAAAACCGGCGGGCTGATCGTGATCGGCGAGCCCGAAGACCTCAGCTTCCTGAACTCGGGAGGCATCAAGCTGGAAATCGACTACACGCCGGCGTTCCTCTACCAAGTGGCGAAGATGGACGGCGCGATCATCCTCGACGCGAACGCGACGAAGATCACGATGGCGAACGTGCAGCTGATGCCCGATCCGACGATCCTCTCGCACGAGACGGGCACGCGTCATCGCACGGCCGAGCGCGTCTCCAAGCAGACCGACGCGCTCGTGATCGCCGTCTCGCAGCGTCGCGAGGTCGTCTCGGTGTACGTCGACGGCGCGAAGTACATCCTCGAGGACATCCCGGTCGTGCTCGCCAAGGCCAATCAGGCGCTGGCGACGCTCGACAAGTACCGCACGCGCCTGGATCAGGTCGCGACGCGCCTGACGGCGCTCGAGTTCGAGAACGGCGCGACGCTGCACGACGTGCTGACCGTGCTGCAGCGCTCGGAGCTCGTCACGCGGATGGCCGTCGAGATCGAGCGCTACATCGTCGAGCTCGGCAGCGAGGGCCGCCTGATCGAGATGCAGCTCGAGGAGACGACCGTCGGCACGGCAGCCGAAAAGGCTGCGCTCGTGCGCGACTACCTGTTCAACTATTCCGACGAGGCGTTCGCCGCCGGCCTCGAGGAAATTGGCCGCCTCGCCCACCAGGATCTGCTCGACTTCGGGCGCCTGGCGGAGCTGCTCGGCTACGACCGCAAGCTGAACACGCTCGACTATCCCGTCTCGCCACGCGGCTATCGCGTGCTCGGGCGCATCCCGCGCCTGCCGAAGGTTGTCGTAACGCAGATCGTCAGCGAGTTCGGAGGTCTCGACGAGCTGCTCGCGGCGACCGACGCAGAGCTCGAGTCGGTCGAGGGAGTAGGGGAGATCAGAGCCAAGGACATCCGCGAGGGCCTGCGCCGGTTGCAGGAGATCAACCTCGTCGATCGTTACCTACAGACTTGAAGAAGGGGTCGCCCGTCAGGGCGACCGGAACAAAGGAGAAGATCATTCCGCCACAAGCAACGCAAGAGGACGCGCCTGAGGACGAGCTCGAGGTCACGCGCGAAGTCGAGTACATCGAGTTCGAGTTGGGCGACCATGTCGTCTATCCCCATCACGGCGCCGGCAAGGTGCTGAAGAAGGAGGAGATGGAGATGCTCGGCGAACGCCGCGAGTACCTCACGATCAAGATCCTCCACAACGACATGACAGTCAGGGTTCCGACTGAGAACGCCGCGCTGGCTGGACTGCGCCGCGTGATCGACGAAGAAACCGTCAAGAAGGTTCTCGACGTGCTCGGAGACGAGGTCTCGGAGATGCCGAAGAACTGGAACCGGCGCTTCAAGCACAACCGCGACAAGATCAAGACGGGCGACATCTACGAGCTCGCCGAGGTCGTTCGCAACCTCTCGCTGCGCGAGAGCGAGAAGGGTCTCTCCACGGGCGAGAAGCAGATGTTCACGCGCACGAAGAAGATCCTCGCGTCCGAGCTGATGTATGCGCTCGACAAGGACGAGGAAGAGGCCGAGAGCTATCTCGACGAGCTGCTCGCGGCTTCGGCGACCAGCCAGATGGCTGGAGCAGCGGCCGAGTAACGGGCTTTCGCGCACGCTCCAGCGCCGGCGACGGCATCGCTGGGGCGTGCGCGGCAGTCTCTCGCGCAGATGGCAATCGCGCTGATCGTGGCGGCAGGTCGCGGCGAGCGACTCGCTGCCGACCGTCCGAAGGCGTTCGTCGAGCTCGCCGGGCGTCCGATGGTGCAATGGTCGATCGACGTGCTCGCGGCGATGTCCGAGATCGAGCGGATCGTCGTCGCGCTGCCGCCGGGCGCCGAGGCGCCGCTCGGCGTGATCGGCGTCGACGGTGGCTCCTCGCGCTCGGACTCCGTGCGCAGGGCGCTGGCGGTCGCCGGCGCCGGCGACCCGGTGCTCGTGCACGACGCCGCGCGGCCGCTGTTGACGGCTGAGATCGCGCGCACGACGATCGCCGCGCTCGAGCGCGACGCGCACGCTGCAGCGGCGATCGCCGCGGCGCCGGTGACCGACACGATCAAGCGCGTCGACGACGCCGGCGCCGTGCACGAGACGCTCGAGCGCGGGCTGCTGTGGGCAGTGCAGACGCCGCAGGTGTTCCGCCGCGACGCGCTCGAGCGCGCGCTAGACGTCGACGCGGACGTGCTCGCGGCGGCGACAGACGACGCCTGGCTGATCGAGCGCTTGGGCGAGCGCGTCGTCGTCGCCGACGTCAAAGCCGAGAACATGAAGGTGACGCGACCGCTCGACCTCGAGATCGCAGCGAGGCTGCTTGCGCGCCGACCCTTCGAGTCGGCATGAGTTCCTGCTTGAATCGCTGCGCGCCGTGCTGACCGACTATCACCTCCATCTGCGCCCCGACGGGCACGGCGCTCACGCCGAGGAGTACTTCACCGCGGAGAACGCCGAGCGCTACCGCGCCGCCGCGAGCGAGCGCGGGATCGCCGAGCTCGGCGTCTCCGAGCACGTCTACCGCTTCGAGCAGGTGCTCGACGTCTGGCAGCATCCGTTCTGGGTCTCGTTTGCGCACGACGATCTCGACGCCTATTGCAGCTTCGTGCGCGAGCAGACCGACCTGCGGCTCGGCATCGAGGCCGACTTCGTGCCGGGCGCCGAGGACCGCATGGCGAACCTGCTGCAGGCGCGCGACTTCGACTACGTCGTCGGCTCGGTGCACTTCATCCGCGACGGCGCCGTCGACATGGACGACTACAGCGTGTGGGACTCCGGGCGCAGCGTCGAGGAGATCTGGCAGCGCTACTTCGAGACGATCGGCGAGGCCGCGCGCAGCGGCTTGTTCGACATCCTCGCGCACCCCGATCTGGTCAAGGTCTGGGGCAACGAGCGGCCGCGGCCCGAAGGCGATCTCCGCCGCTACTACGAGCTCGCGATCGACGGCATCGCCGAGTCGGGCATCGCCGTCGAGGTCTCCACGGCGGGACTGCGCAAGCGCGTCGGCGAGCTCTATCCGGCCACGGCATTCCTCGAGATGTGCCTCGAAGCCGGCGCGCCGGTCGCGCTGTCGAGCGACGCGCACCGCCCAGAGGACGTCGGCGCCGATTACGACCGTGCGCTCGAGCTGCTCGAATCACTCGGCGTCGGCGAGCTGTCGGTGTTCGAGCACCGCGAGCGGCGCCTGGAGCCGATCGGGCCAAGCGCATGAGCACGCGCGTCGGCATCGGCTATGACTCGCACCGGCTCGCCGACGGGCGACGCTTGCTGATCGGTGGCGTCGAGCTCGAGCACGACCAGGGCCTCGACGGGCACTCCGACGCCGACGTGCTCGCGCACGCCGTCACCGACGCGCTGCTCGGCGCGGCCGGGCTCGGCGACATCGGCGAACACTTCCCCGACAGCGATGAGCGTTGGCGCGATGCCGACTCGATGCAGCTGCTCGCGCACGTGCTCGCACTGCTCGACGCGGAGCAGCTGCAGCTGGTCAACGTCGATTGCACGATCGTGATGGAGCGCCCGAAGCTTGGCCCGCGCCGCGCCGCGATCCGCGCGTCGCTCGCCGCGACGCTGCAGCTCGACGAGCGCAGCGTCAACGTAAAGGCGAGCACCGGTGAGGGGATCGGCTTCGTCGGGCGCGGCGAGGGCGTAGCGGCGCTCGCCGTCGTAAGCCTGCGCGAGCGCGACGCGCCTGCCTGATCGCTCGACGGCGCTGCGCGAACGCTAGGGTTGCCCGCGCGATGCGCGACATCAAGCTCCACGACACGCGCAGCGGCGAAGTCAAGCCGCTGACGCCGGCCGACCCCGCTCGCGTCGGCGTCTACGCTTGCGGGCCGACCGTCTACAGCCGCATCCACATCGGCAACGCGCGTCCATTCGTCGTCTTCAGCCTGCTCAAGCGCTTTCTCGAGCACGAGCGCTACGGCGTCGATCTCGTAATCAACGTGACTGACGTCAACGACAAGATCTACGACGCCGCGCGGGCGCAGGAGCGCTCCAGCGCCGAGCTCGCGGCTGAAATGACGGCGCGCTACCGCGACGACACCGACGCGCTCGGCCTCGGGCGCCCCGATCACGAGCCGCTCGCGTCGGAGACGATCGGGCCGATCGTCGATCACATCGCCGCGCTCGTGCAGCGCGGCCACGCCTACGCAGCCGACGGCGACGTCTACTTCCGGGTGCGCTCCGACGAGGGCTACGGCACGCTCTCGCACCGCCAGCTCGACGACATGGACCAGGGCGAGGGCGTCGAGGGCGCTCAGCGCAAGGAGGATCCGCTCGACTTCGCCCTCTGGAAGGGTCACAAGGAGGGCGAGGACACCGTCTGGGACTCGCCCTGGGGGGCGGGGCGGCCGGGCTGGCACATCGAGTGCTCGGCGATGGCCGAGCAACTGCTCGGCGTTGGCTTCGACGTGCACGGCGGCGGTTCGGACCTCGTCTTTCCGCACCACGAGAACGAGGCTGCGCAGACGCGCGCGGCGCGCGGCGAGGAGTTGACGAAGCTGTGGATGCACAACGGCATGATCCAGTTCACCGGCGAGAAGATGGCCAAGTCGGTCGGCAACATCGCGCTGCTGGCAGAGGTCGTCGAGCAGTACGGGGCCGAGGCGGTCGTGATGTACCTGATCTCCGGGCACTACCGTCAGCCGCTGGCGTTCTCCGATGCGGCGCTGGCGCAGGCGCAGGCCAACGTCAACCGCATCCGTGAGGCCGGCCGCCGCCTGTCGACGGGCGACTCGCCCGCCGATCTCGACGCCCTGCGCGATCGCTTCTTCGATGCGCTCGCGCGTGACTTCAACACGGCCGAAGCGCTCGCGATCCTGAACGAATGGGTTCGCGAGGCAACGAGTCCGCTGTGGGAGCGAGCCGGCGATTCGCACCTGCGCGAGATGCTCGGCGTGCTCGGCCTGGAAAGCCTGCTCGCGCCCGCCGAGCAGGCGCCAAGCGACGTGCGCGAGCTGGCCGAGCAGCGCGAGCAGGCGCGCGCCGCGCGCGACTTCGCGGCAGCCGACCGGCTGCGCGAGGAGATCGCCGCGCATGGCTGGGCCGTTCGCGACGTCGCGAACGGCTTCGAGCTCGTGCCGCAGTGATCGTCTACGGGCGCAACCCGGTGCGCGAGGCGCTGCGCGGGCGTCGCGCGCATGCCGTCAGCGAGATCTGGGCGACGAGCGCTGCTGCGCGCGAGCCGTGGTTGCAGCAGGCCGGCGCGAAGCTCGCTAGCGGCGAGGAGATCGAGCGCCGTTGCGGCGCGAGCGCGCATCAGGGCGTCTGCGCCGAGGCCGGTGGCTACCCATATGTCTCGCCCGAGGAGCTGCTCGGCGGCAACGAGCCGCTGATCGTCGTGCTCGACCAGATCCAGGATCCGCAGAATCTCGGCTCGATCTGTCGCACGGCCGAGTGCGTCGGCGCCGCCGGCGTCGTGATCCCGGAGCGTCGCGCCGCCGAGGTCACGCCCGCTGCATGCAAGGCTTCGGCCGGCGCCGTCGAGCATCTGCGCGTCGCGCGCGTGCGCAACGTCGCCGACTTCCTCGCCGACGCGCGTGGCGCAGGCTGCTGGTGCTACGGCGCAAGCGCCGAAGAGGACGATGGCGCCGCGAATACGCCGGCGCGCGGCGACGCCTCGACACGGCGCGATCGCTCAGCGCGTGAGGCCGCTGGCGCCGCGACGGTCGCCTACGACGCGCCCGACTACACCGGCGCGGGCGTCGCGCTCGTGCTCGGCAGCGAGGGCGCCGGGCTGCGCCCGCGCGTCGCGAGCGGCTGCGATCAGCTGATCGCATTGCCGCTGCGAGGAGCGATCGACTCGCTCAACGTCAGTGCTGCCGCTGCGGCGATTCTGTACGAGATCTTGCAGCAGCGCGAAAAAGTTCTTGACAACTCTCCATAACTGTGCGAGGCTCGCGTCGACATAACGCTGAACCTAAGGTTGAAGAAGCCTCAGGTGTACATAGCTTTGGCGCCAGGGGAGGAGTGCGCCACTGAGCAAATTAGGGCCTGCTCGCAAGAGCGGCCGCTAGAAAGGATCTGCTCGTGGCCCGAATCTCCCACAACCCTAACTCTGAACCTAAGGTCGATGATGGTTTTCTCATCGCCCTTGCGAAGCTCGGCGACCGCAACGCCTACGATCGGCTGGTCCGGCGCTATCACGGCTTCGTCCGCTTGAAGGCGTCTTCGTACTTCCTCGCCGGCGGCGACTCCGAAGACCTGATCCAAGAGGGCCTCGTCGGCCTCTACAAGGCAATTCGCGACTATCGCACCGACCGTGAGTCGAGCTTTCGCAACTTTGCCGAGCTCTGCATCACGCGCCAGATCATCACGGCCGTGAAGACGGCGACGCGCAACAAGCACACGCCGCTGAACCAGTACGTCTCGTTCTCCTCGACGCCCGCCGGCGCCGGCGACGACGTGCCGACGCTCGATCAGATCCTGCCCGGCTCGACCGTGCACGATCCTGTCAACCAAGTGATCTCCTCCGAGGAGCTGCGCTCGCTCGTCGGCTGCCTCTCGAGCGCGCTGTCAGAGCTCGAGAGTCGCGTGCTGTCGCTGTATCTCGACGGCTACTCCTACGAGCAGGTCGGCGAGCGGCTCGACTGCGACACGAAGACCGTCGACAACGCGCTGCAGCGAGTCAAGCGAAAGGTCGGCGCGCACCTGCAGGCACGCGCCGTCGCAGCCTGAGCGCGCGGCGGCCGTCGGCGGACCGACGGCCGCCCCTGGGGCAACGCTAGACCTGACCTTCGACCGGAAGTCGAGAGTTGCTTGGCGCGAGCGGCGCGAGCGTGGAGGCAGGCGCCGGCGCGACGGTCACTTCGAACGGCGGCGAGGCGACGCCCTGATTGCCCGGATCGCCGGGCACCTTGATCCGCAGGCGCTCGCTGCCCGGCGCGTAGAACGCGTGTGCGATCGAGAACGGAGCAGGCTGTCCGGGCACGCTTGGAGCGCCTACCGTGCCGACGTCGATCACGTGCCAACCGAGCTTCAGCGAGCCCTGCTTCTCGAGATAGACGACGTGGCCGACGAGCGCCGGCAGCACGTCGCCGGATACCGTCAACGGCGTTCCGGCCGTGACCGCGCTCGGCAGCGTCGGCGCGACTGCGAGCCCGTATTTGACGCCCTCGAACAGCACCGACGAGCTCGTCTTGCCGGCCGTCACGCGGTAGGAGGTGTTCTTCAGCGGCGTCTGCGGCGTGAACGAGTAGGCGCCGCCTGTGCCCGTGGTCGCCGTCGCGACCGGCGCGAAGCGAGTGCCGAGCGTGCGCGCGAGCAGCGTCACGGCCGTGTCGGGCGCCGCGCCGGCGAGCACGCCTGAGATCGTCGCCGGCTGCGTGTAGGCGAGCGGGTCGGCCGTCGTCTCGATCGTCAGCTGCGGGTTCTCGGTCTGCGAGATCTCGTAGGAGAGCGGCGTCGTCGCCGCCGCGACGTTGACGTCGCGTGGCCGCACGACGACGCGGATGTTCGCGTCGCCGGGCACGTGGAAGTGATGGACGATCGCGTATTCGCCGTTCGGCCCGACGCTGCCGACGCCGACTCGCCGCCATTCTTCGTTCGCCGCCGAGGACTCGCGCTGAAGCACGACGCGCGCGCCCGCGTCAGCGCGACCGACGGCGCCGGCGAATGTGACGGCGTTCTCGACGCGCGTCGGGCGGCCACCGGCCGTGAACAGCTGTGCGCCTTCGGCCGGCGTCGGCGCCGTCGCCGTGATCTGCGCCATCACGCGGATCGTCTTGCGCGCGCTCGTCGCTCCTTCGGCGAGCGCATAGAAGACGCTGTTCGTTTCGAGCGCCGGCGGCGTCAGCTGAAATGCGCCGCCCGCTTCGCTCGTTGCGGCTCCGAGCGAGACGAAGCCCGGTGTCGTCGCCGAGCGCTCGTAGAAGGTGACCTGCTTGCCGCCGGGCGCGACCGACTTCGGGCAGCGCAGGCTGCCGAAGATCGTCGCCGTTTCGCCCGCCGAGATCGGCGCCTTCGGCACTTCGAGATGGATCCGGCATGGGCGCGCCGCGCGCTGCGCCGACGCGCTCGACGGCGCCAGCGCGAGCGCTGCCATGGCGACTGGGATCAGTGGGACGAACCTGTTCGATCGCATCGGCGTGCGCCTCCTCGTTCTCGTCGCAGCGCGGCCATCGGACGAGCGCTGCCTGGCTTTGGAAATCGGTGTCATCTGCCCCCGCAACCCTCGCCCGAGCAGGTCGATTCGGTGCCCGGCACAAATGTCCAGCCGCTGGCTCGGAGACGTATGGTGACTTGTTTAGAGCCTGCCGGATCGGGTATTGGCGACGCCTGACAAGTAAAAACTCGGTATTCGCGCGGGGCGATGCCGATTTGGGGTCTGGGGACAAGGGGAGGAAGCGATGAGAGCGCTCGACGTCGTTCGACTGCGGTTGGCACTGCTACTGCTGCTCGTGGCCGGCTGCAGCGCGCTGGTTGGCGCTAGCGCCGCGCTCGGCGACGCTCCGGCGAGCACGAGCGCGCCGAGCATCAGCGGCCTCGCGCGCGACGGCGGCAAGCTCAAAGCAGACCGCGGCTCCTGGGAAGGCGCCAAGCCGATCGTCTACAGCTACGGCTGGTCGCGCTGCGACGCATCCGGCGCCGAATGCGCGGCGCTCGCCTCGGCCGACCGCCGCACCTACAAGCCCGGTCACGAAGACGTCGGGCACACGCTGCGCGTGACCGTCACGGCGATCGGCGAAGGCGGCGCCGCCAGCGCGAGTTCGCTGGCGAGCGAGGAGATCGCCGCGGCGCCGCTGCTCGCGCGCAAGCACCCGAAGATCGCCGGCAGCGCCAGCGACGGCCAGCTGCTCAGCGCCGGCACAGGCGCGTGGAAGGGAACGCCGCCGCAGTCGTTCGCCTACCAGTGGCTGAGCTGCCCGAGGGGCAGCGGAGCGTGCTCGAGCATCGAAGGCGCAACGGCGTCGAGCTACCGCGTCGAGACGGCGCAGATCGGGCGCAAGCTGCGCGTCGTCGTGACGGCGAGCAACGCCGTCGGCGCGGTTTCGTCGACGTCGAGCGCGAGCAAGCCGGTCACGGCCGGAGCGCCGGTCTCGTTGCAAGCGCCGACGATTGCCGGCGGCCTGCAAGAAGGCCAGACGCTGATGGCGTCCGCCGGCGAATGGGCCGGAACGGGGCCGCTCGCCTACTCCTACCAGTGGCTGCGTTGCTCGCTCGTGCTCGGCTGCAGTGAAATCGCCGGTGCGACGAGCGCGACCTACACGGCCGGCGTCGCCGACCTGCTGAGCAAGCTTGCCGTCGTCGTTATGGCCAGCAACGCGCAAGGATCGGCGACGGCGACGTCCGCCGAAACGCAGCCGGTGCTCGGCGTGCTGCCGGCGAACACGGCGCTACCGACGATCAGCGGCACGCTGAAGCTGAACCAGTTGCTCAGCGCGGCGAGCGGCGCGTGGAGCGGCAGCGAACCGATCTCCTACGCCTACCAGTGGCAGCTGTGCGTGCTCGGCGCGTGCACGAACATCGCCAAAGCGACGAGCCCGACGTTCCTGCTCGGCGCGCTCGACCTCGCCAACACGCTGCGCGTGATCGTGACGGCGACGAACGTAGCCGGCTCGACGCCGGCGACGTCGGCTGCGACCGGGCCGATCGCCGGGCTGCTCTAGCGCTCGCCAGCGCTCTCCTCGGGCCGCTCGCGCTCGCTGCCGAGCGTCATCTGCGACAGCGACGCGGCGCCGTCGACGGCGATCGCCTGGCCGCTGATCATCGCTGCGCCGGCGCTCGCGAGGAAGGCGACCGTCGCGGCGATCTCGCTCGGCTCGACGAAGCGGCCGGCCGGCAGGCTCTCGCGCACGCGCTCGCGCACGGCTGCCGGCATCGCCAGCACCTGCTCGGTCGCGACCATTCCCGGCAGCACCGCGTTGACGGTCACGCCCAGCGCCGCGTTCTCGCTCGCGAGCGTGCGCACCATGCCGAGCTGCCCTGCCTTCGACGCCGCGTAGGCGACCTGTCCGGGTAGCCCGCCAGTTGCAGCAACGCTCGAGATCACGATCACGCGCCCGAGGCGGCGCTCGCGCATCCCGCCGAGACACGCCTGCACCGTGCGAAAGGCGCCCGTCAGGTTGACGTCGACGTCGCGCTGCCACTGCGCCGCCGTCATCCGGTGCGCCGGCGCGATCGTCGTCGTCACGCCGGCATTCGCGACGCAGACGTCGATGTCGTGCAGCGGCGGGAACTCGTCACGCGCGACGTCGAGCGCGATCTCGCAGCCCTCGCGCAGGTCGAGCGTGACGACCTCGAGGCCGTCTGCCGCCAGCCGTTGCGCGATCGCCGCGCCGATGCCTCGCGATGCGCCCGTCACGAGCGCCTTGCGCAACTCGCTCACGATGCTTTCCCCCTTTTTCGGATTTGGATCTAGAAGATGACAGCGTGATCGCTCGCGCTAGGGCACGATCACGTTCGCCGGGTCCGGCTGCTCCTCCGGCGGCGCCTGGCTGTAGTCGCCGAACGGGCCGTCGCGGCGCGCGACGGCGCCATGCACGCCGTCTCGCTCGGCCAGCTCGATGAACTCGGCTGCGTCCGGCGTGTTGCGCATCAGGCCGTCGAGCACCGGCCCGAGCAGCTGCGTCGAAGCGAGGCCCATGTTCTCGTAGGCCTGGTTGACGACGAGCTTCATCGCGCTCAGCTGTGACGCTGGAATGCTCGCGAGCTGCGCCGCGCGCCGCGCTACGTCGGCCTCGAGCTCGGCGAACGGCACGGCCGCGTTGATCAGCCCGGCGTCGGCTGCTTGCAGCCCCGACAGCGGCTTGCCGGTCAGCGCGTATTCCTTCGCCTTCGTCAGTCCGAGCCGGTACAGCCACATACCGGTCAGGTAGCAGCCCCACATGCGCGAGTAGGACGTGCCGATGCGCGCGTCCTCGCTGGCGATCACGAGGTCGGCGCACAGCGCCATGTCACTGCCGCCGCCGACGCACCAGCCGTGAATCTGCGCGATCACCGGCTTCGGCGAGCGCCACAAGCTCATGAACTTCGGCACCGGCGCGACCGACGGCGCGGTCGCGAAGACGAAGTCCTTGCCCGCGTCCCAGGCGCCGTCGGTAGTCAGCGCCTCGTCCCAGTGGTGAAAGCCCTCGCCGAAGTCGAAGCCGGCGCAGAACGAGCGTCCGGCGCCGCGCAGGACGATCACCTTGACCTGTGCGTCGGCGATCGCGCGCTCGACCGCCGCCTCGAGCTCCTGTGGCATCGGCGGCACGATCGTGTTCAGCCGCTGCGGTCGGTTCAGCGTGATCGTCGCGACGGCGTCTGCCGTGTCGTAGAGCAACGTCTCGTACGGCATCTGGCCTCCTCGGAGTAGAACGGCAGTCGGGCGGGCAGTGACATCTGAGATGCCCTCGCCGTGCTCGCTGCAGCCGATGCTATTGGGCGTTTCGCCCGTTTTGAGCCGTAATCGACGCTCGCGGCCAGTCCAAGCCGTCGAGAGCCTTTTTGGACGTGGGTCGAACGACCGGCGCCAGTTGCGCGAGCACAATTGAACACATGGCCAGGACTGCTCCCGCAGAGCTGCAGGCGCCTCGTGGACTGGACGCGCTGCGCGCGTTCGGAGAGCGCCTTGCGCCGGGCGCCTGGTCGGCCGCCAGCGAGATGCGCGCCGGCACCGAGGCCGATCCGTTCGACGAGGGGCTGGCGAGCGGACCGCACGCGACCGAGCCCGATCGCCTGCTGCACGACTCGCTTGCAAGCGTCGACCTCGACTCGCTCTGCGCTGCCGTCGCGAGCGATGTCGGCGCTCGCGGCGTCAGCTTCGGCACGGCCGAAGGCGAGCGCGCATTCCGCATCGATCCCGTTCCGCGGCTGTTCGCCGCCGAGCAGTGGCGCGAGCTCTCGGCCGGCATCGTCCAGCGTGTGCGCGCGCTCGAGCTGTTCGTACGCGACGTCTACGGCGCGCAGTCGATCGTCCGCGAAGGCGTCGTGCCCGAGCGCGCGCTCGCCGGCGCAGAGCACTACGAGCCGGCGCTCGCGGGCACCGGCGAGCTGGTTCGCTCGTGGATCACCGTCGCCGGCCTCGACGTCGTGCGCGACAGCGACGGCGTCTTCAAGGTGCTCGAGGACAACCTGCGCACGCCGTCCGGCATCGCCTACGCCGTCGCCACGCGCGAGGTGCTCGACGCGCACCTGCCCGCGAGTGGATTGCGTGTGCGCTCGCTGCAGGACGCCTTCGCGACACTCGCCGAGGCGCTGCGCCAGGCCGCGCCGGTGGCCGCCGGCGAGGATCCGACGATCGTCCTGCTGAGCGACGGCAAGGGCAACTCGGCGCTGTGGGAGCACGTCACGATCGCCGAGCAGATCGGTGTGCCGCTCGTGCTCGCCGAGCAGCTCTCGGTGCGGCGCGGGCGCCTGTACGCGCGGCTGCCGGAGGGCGAGCGAGCGGTCGACGTCGTCTACCGGCGCACCGACGAGGATCGCCTGCACGACGACGACGGCGAGCTGACGCACGTCGCGCGGCTGCTGCTCGACCCGGTGCTCGAGGGCACGCTTGCGTGCGTCAACGCGTTCGGCACGGGCGTCGCCGACGACAAGCTGCTGCACGCCTACGTCGAGGACATGATCCGCTTCTACCTCGCCGAGGAGCCGCTACTGGCCTCGGTTGAGACGTATGACCCGGCGCAGCCGGGCGTGCTCGAGATGGTGCTCGATCGGATCGACGAGCTCGTGATCAAGCCGCGCAGCGGGCACGGCGGCTACGGCGTCGTGATCTGCGCGCACGCGCGCGCCGAGGACGTGCGCGCGGTTGCCGCCAAGCTGCAGCGCTCGCCGGAGAGCTTCGTCGCGCAGGAGACCGTCATGCTCTCGCGTCATCCGACGGTCACCGACGGGCGGCTGGAGCCGCGCCACGTCGACTTGCGCCCGTTCGCGATCACTTGCGGCGAGGACGTGCACGTGCTGCCCGGCGGGCTCACGCGCGTAGCCTTCGACGCCGGCGCGCTCGTCGTCAACTCCTCGCAGAACGGCGGCAGCAAGGACACGTGGGTGCTCGCATGAACGCCGAAGACCGACAAGGGGGAAGCAGATGAGCAGGCCAGTGATCGGCGTGACCGTCTCGGAGATCCGGAACAAAGAACGCGTCCATCCGGTTCGTCACGCGGACCCGTCGCAGACCGAGATGACGCTCGGTCTCTCTTACATGCGCGCGATCGAGATGGCCGGCGGCCTGCCGGTCGCGCTGCCGCCGCTGAGCGGCGAGAACGTCGACGCGCTGCTCGACCACCTCTCGGGTTTGCTGCTGACCGGCGGTCCCGACCTCGACCCGTCGAGCTACGGTGCGCCGCCGCATCCCGAGCTCGGCCCGACCGATCCGGTCGTCGACGCCTTCGAGATCGCGCTGTGCCGTCACGCCTACCGGCGGAGGATGCCGATCCTCGGCATCTGCCGCGGCGCGCAGCTCTTGAACGTCGCGCTGCAGGGCACGCTGCACCAGCACGTGCCGGAGCTGACGAACGGCACGATCGAGCACCGCCAGGCCGAAATCGGCACGCAGACGAGCCACGAGGTGCGCGTCGCGCCGGACTCGAGCCTCGCGCAGACGACCGGCGGCGGCCCGGTCAAGGTCAACTCGTTCCACCATCAGTCGATCGACCAGCTCGGCTTCGGCCTGCGCGCCGTCGCCTGGTCGGAGGACGGCCTGATCGAGGCGGTCGAGGAGCAGGATGGGCGCTACGTGCTCGGTGTGCAGTGGCATGCCGAGACGCTCGTCGCCGACGCTGAGCAGCTGTCGCTGTTCGAGCGGCTCGTCGAGGCGACTAGGAGCCCCGGCGTCGCCGCGCCACGCGAGCGGATCAGCGGCGAACGCGGCGAGCAGGAGGACTCCGGTGCCCACGCAGTCTGAAGCTCCGCTGACGAGCGCGGACGCCGTGAGCGCCGACGACGACGCGCCCCAAGCGCCCGCGCCGGCGCGCGAGCCCGGCGCCTGGTCGCGCTGGACGCCGGCAGCCGGCCCGTCGTGGACGATCGGCGTCGAGGAGGAGGTGATGCTGCTCGATCCCTCCGACTGGGCGCTCGCCTCGCAGGCCGATGCGGTCATGTCGCGGCTGACCGGCGAGCTCGCTTCGCACGCCAGCACCGAGACGCACGGCTCGGCGCTCGAGCTGCGCACCGACCCGCACGCGACCGTCGCCGACGGGCTCGCGCAGCTCGAGGAGCTGCGCGGCGACCTCGCGCGCGAGCTCGAGCCGCTCGACCTGCGCGCGGCCGTAGCCGGGCTGCACCCGTTCACGCTGTGGCAGGACACACAGATCTCCGATGGCGACCGCTATCGCTTCCTGTATGGATCGATGCGCGAGCTCGCGCGGCGCGAGCCGACATTCGCGCTGCACGTGCACGTCGCGCTGCCCGATCCCGAAAGCGCCGTCCGCGCGATCAACAGGATGCGTTCGCACCTGCCGCTGCTGCTCGCGCTGTCGGCCAACTCGCCGTTTTGGCAGGGCCGCGAAACGGGCCTCGCGTCGGCGCGCACGCCGCTGTTCCAGGCGTTCCCGCGCGTCGGCATCCCGCGTGCGTTCCTCGACTACGACGATTACGTCTCGACGATCGACCTGCTGCTGCGCTGCGAGGCCTTTCCCGAGCCGACGTTCCTTTGGTGGGACGCGCGCCTGCAGCCGCGCTTCGGCACGATCGAGGTGCGCATCATGGACGCGCAGACGACCGTCGCCGACTCGGCTGCGCTGACCGCGCTGGTGCAGTGCCTCGTGCGTTTGGAGGCGAACGAGGGCTCTGAAGTCGACCCGCGCATCGACCTGCCCGAGGTGCTTGCCGAGAACCGCTTTCTCGCCGCTCGCGACGGCGCCGAGGCGAGCCTGATCGACGCGCGCCGCGGCTGTCGCGCGCCCGTCGTCGAGGTGCTCGAGGCGATGCTCGAGCTGTGCCAGCCGCATGCCGAAGATCTCGGCTGCGTCGAGGAGCTGCAGTGGACGCGCAACCTCGCCGCGACACCGCGGCCGGTGCGCCAAATCGACCTCGCGCGCGGCCCGGCGAAGCTGCCCGGCCTCGTCGAGGCGCTTTCCGCGCTGTTCTGAGCGGCGCCGCGCGCGGCCGGCGCGAGCGCGTTCGCCGATGCGCGGATCGTTAGGGTTCGCCACGAGATGCCCTCCGCGATCGCAGCCTGAGGCAGTGCGCGCGCTCGTCCAGCGCGTCACTCGCGCGAGCGTAGAAGTCGACGGCAGCCAAATCTCTGCGATCGGGCCCGGCCTACTCGTGCTGCTTGGCATCGCGCACGACGACGACGAGCACGCGATCGACCGGCTCGCCGAGAAGATCCGCGCGCTGCGCATCTTCGCCGATGCCGACGGGCGCATGAACGAGCCGCTCGGCGATCGCGATGTGCTCTGCGTCAGTCAGTTCACGCTTTACGGCGACGCACGC
Organism: Solirubrobacteraceae bacterium; assembly: GCA_036271095.1. Classification (GTDB taxonomy): domain Bacteria; phylum Actinomycetota; class Thermoleophilia; order Solirubrobacterales; family Solirubrobacteraceae; genus Palsa-744. The sequence continues at coordinate 42,582 of DATBBG010000016.1, read as the reverse complement.
AAGGGCAACCGGCCGAGCTTCGTCGCCGCTGCGCCCGGCGAGCAGGCCGAGCCGCTCTACGAGCGCTTCTGCGCGCAGCTCGGCGCCAAGCGCGGGCGCTTCGGCGCGCAGATGCTGGTCGAGCTTGTCAACGACGGCCCCGTTACGTTGATGCTCGAAGCATGACTACGAACACAGCGCGAACCGATCCGGACGTCCGTGAGGACGTTGTTCTCTATGTCATCGCAGGCTCGCACTCCTGCCGTGCGGCGATGCTGATGCTGGCGCACAAGCGCCTCGCCCACCGCCGCGTGACGCTTCCGACGGGAGCGCACCCGCTGTTCGTGCGCGCGCTTGGCTTCGCCGGCCACGCCGAGCCGATTCGCAGCGTCGACGGCGCTGCGCATCGCTCGCTGGCGACGCTCGACCGGCTCGGCACGGTGCCGGCGCTGCGCCGCGGCCGCGAATACGTGCAGGGCAGCCGTGCGATCGCGCGCTTCCTGGAGCGCATGCGCCCGCAGCCGCCACTCTTCCCCGCCGACGCCGATCAGCGGCGCGCCGTCGAAGCCGCCGAGCAGTGGGGCGACGAGGCTTTTCAGATGACCGCGCGGAGGCTCGCGCTGAGCGTCCGGCCGGCGCGCTGCTCGAGCGCGTGCTGCCGGAGCCGTTGCCCGACTAGGCCGAGACCGGCTCGCTGCGCGCCGCGTCGCCACTGCTCGCCGAGAGCATCGGCTCGGCCCGCGCGTGGCCGTAGCGAATCAAGTCAGCAGCGCGCTCGGCGATCGCGATCGTCGGCGCGTTCGTGTTGCCGCGCGGCACGACCGGCATCACCGACGCGTCGATCACGCGCAGGCCCCGCAGGCCGTTGACGCGCAGCTCCGTGTCGAGCACTGCTGCGTCGTCCTCGCCCATCCGGCACGTGCCGACCGGGTGATAGATCGCGAACGTCGTGCGCGCGAGATGCGCGCGCAGCGCCTCATCGTCGTCGGCTGCCGGTGTGTCGAACGGCTCGGCGCAGTACGGCTTGATCGCCGGCTGCTCGCAGATCTCGAGCGCCAGGCGCAGCCCGGCGATCGCCCGCTGCATGTCGTCGCCTTGCGTGTAGAAGGCGTTGTGGATCACGGGCTTCACCGTCGGGTCTTTCGAGAGCAGCCGCACCGAGCCGCGGCTGTGCGGTGTCAGCAGACACGACGAGACCCACACGCCGTGCCCCTGCGGGTCGCGCAGGCCCTCGTCGACGATGTGCACCGGCGCGACGTGGAACTGCGTGTCCGGCGCCGGCGCGCCCTCGCCGACACGCGCGAAGCCGCCCGCCTCGGCCAGGTTCGACGCAAACGGACCGGTCTGCGTCGCTTCGTACTGCGCGAGCGCCGCCGGCTCGAGCGCCTGCAGCAAGCTCTCTGGCTCGGGCGTCGTCCAGCCGAGCTGCGACGCCGCGTGGTCGGACAGGTTCTCGCCGACCGCCGGCTGATCGAGCAGCACGTCGATCTCGCGCATCGTCAGGTGCTCGGCCGGCCCGACGCCCGAGAGCATCAGCAGTTGCGGTGAGTTGTACGCGCCACCGCAGAGGATCACCTCACGCTCGGCGCGCAGCTCGTGCAGCTCGCCGAGCCGGCTCGCCTCGACGCCGACCGCGCGCGTGCCCTCGAACAGGATCTTGCGCACGTGCATGTACGGCATCACCGTCAAGTTCGGCCGCTCGGCCGCCGGATGCAGATAGGCAACGGCTGCGCTCGCGCGCATCCCGCCGCGCTGCGTCACCTGATAGATGCCGACGCCGTCCTGTGTCTCGCCGTTGAAGTCCTCGTTGCGCTGCAGTCCGGCCTGTTCGCCGGCGTCGACGAACGCCTGTGAGATGCGGTTGCCCGAGCGCTGCTCGCTGACCGCCAGCGGGCCGCCGGTGCCGTGCCACTGCGACGCGCCACGCTCATTGTCCTCGGCCTTGATGAAGTACGGCAGCAGGTCCGCCGCGCTCCAGCCGGCGACGCCCCATTCGTCGTAGTCGCGTCGGTTGCCGCGGATGTAGACCATCGCGTTGATCGACGAGCTGCCGCCGAGCACGCGCCCGCGCGGCAGCGTGATCCGGCGGTTGTCGCACTCGTGCTCCGGCGCCGAGTGGTAGTCCCAGTCGACCTCGCTCGAGCCGAGCTGCAAGTAGCCGAGCGGCACATGAATGTTCTCGTTGACGTCCGGCGGGCCGGACTCGAGCAGCAGCACCTGCACGTCAGCGTCCTCGCTCAGACGCGCCGCGAGCACACAGCCTGCAGACCCTGCACCGACGATTACGTAGTCGTACATCCCAGCCCCTTTCCTCTGCCGCAGACGTTACTCCTCACAGCTGGCGACGTAGTGCATCTCGCGCGAATGGGGGCGGCGGTGGGTGTCGAAATTTGGACTGCGATAGCAGTCGTATATACGACGTATATACCGCCGCTATCGCTCTCTCAAAGCGAGAGGCGCGATCCTCGGAGAGCGTCGCCGTCGAGCGCTCACGATGGCGACGACGACGCTCTCGAAGCGCCTATTTGACGTTCCCGCCCGACGCGCTCACGCCATACCACGTGCCGCCGAACTGGCGCACGCCGATATAGCCCGTTTCGCCGCGTTCGCTCGCCGGCTCGTAGGTGTAGAGCGGGTGCCCTGCATACGTCACCTGGCGTTTGCCGCCCGGCAGCGCGATCGTCGAGATCAGCGACGCCTTCACGCCCGGTCCGGCCGTCGGGAGCCCGCTGCTCGTCAGCGCCGGCCACGTCGCGGCGCATTCGCGGTTCGACATGCACGTGTTCTTGGCGCCCGTGTCTTTCGAGAAGCGGTAGAGCGTGAAGCCGGACGAGTCGACGAGGATGCTGCCGAGGCTCGTGTGACGCAGTTGCAGCTTCTGCGCGCCGGCGGCCCGCGCCGGTGCGCTGGCGCCGGCCGGCACCGCCGCGATCGCCGTCAGCGACGCGGCGAACAGCGCTGCCGCGAGCAGTGTCGCTGCGAACGTCGAGCGTCGTCGGAAGGTAGAGGAGGTAACGCGGTTCATCGGGATTCCTTTCTGTTCGTCTCGCTATTGCAAGACGCCGGCAGTCGCACATGCTTCCCGCGCGCGCCGAAGACGCCCGATCTCGACGGCACGTCGATGCGCGCCGGCGGTTACGGTTCGGCGCACGGCATGAGCGCGTCGAGCGGAGCGGCACAGGAACCGATCGCCGGGCGCGCCTTGCCTGCAGGCGCTCGGCGTCGACGCGGCGGGCTGTCGTGGTCGGTGCGCGCGTTGCTCGCGCTCGCCGCAGTCATCGGCATCGCGGCGATCTTCGCCGTATGGGCCGACCGGCAGCTGCTCGACACGCGCGAGTGGACGAGCAGGAGCTCGAAGCTGCTCGCCGACGACGCGATCCAACGCGAGCTCTCGGGCTACCTGACAAACCAGATCTACGCGAACGTCGATGTCGCGCGCGAGCTGCGCGCGGTGCTGCCTGGGCCGCTCGGATCGCTCTCCGAAGACGCCGCGCGAGGTTTGCACACGCTGACCGGCAAAGCGATCGTGCGCAGCCTGTCGACGCCGCAGATCCAGCAGCTCTGGCGGATCGCCAACGAAGCCGCGCATCGCCAGCTCGTGCGCCAGATCGAGCGGCAGCCGTCGCCGAGCGGCCATACGCCGCAAGACGAAGCGCTCGTGCTCGATCTGCGACCGATCGTCGTCGCGCTCGCCGAGCGCATCGGCGTCCCGAGCCGCGCCGCCGAGCAGCTGCGCAGCGACGTCGGCGAGATCGTGCTCGCGCGCTCGCAGCGGCTCGAAACGTTGAAGGGCGCCGCGCGCGGACTGCACGATCTGGCCTACGTGTTGCCGATCCTCGCGGTGTTGCTGCTCGCGCTCGCAGTCGCGCTCTCGCGCGGACGGCGCCGCCGCGCGATCGTCGGCGTCGGCCTTGCCGCAGCGCTCGCCGGCGGCGCGTCGCTGATCATCCGCGCACTCGTCGGCTCGCAGGTCGTCGACGAGCTCGCGACGAGCGAAGCCGTGCGCCCGGCTGCCAACGCCGCCTGGTCGATCGCAACGAGCCTGCTCGACGAGCTCGCGCTCGCGACGATCCTCGCCGGAGGCGCGCTCGTGGTCTTGGCGCTGCTCAGCTCTCTGCTGAGGACGCGGCGCCGGCGAGCGCGTGGCGCTTGATCTGCTCGAACTCGGCCTCGTTGATCGCGCCGCGGTCGAGCAGATCCTTCGCTTTGTGGATCTGCTCCGTCGGGTCAGCCTTGACTGCGACCGACTGCACGTAGTCGTCGAATTCCTGCTTCACCGCTTTCTGCTGGCGCAGGCCGCGCTCGGTCATGCCGTTGTGCTGCGTGATCAAGTAGACGAACGTGCCGATATACGGCAGCACGATGATCAAGATGATCCACAGCACCTTCGTCGCGCCTGTCGTGTCGTGCCGGCGGAAGATGTCGCTGAGGACCGTGAACAGGATCATCAGCCAGACGACGAACGCGAAGAAGACGAGAATCGTCCAGAAGATTTCCAGCAGCGGATAGCTCGTTGCGAGGATCACCTGCCGGAGCATAAGCGAGGACGGTGGCGGCGCGTCGCCCGCTCCGGTGCCGGGCCGAACGGCGCATCAGCGGCTTTTGTAGCCGTAAGCCGCGCGAATCACGAAGCCGACCGCCAGCGCGCCCCAGACGATCGCGACGAGCGGCACGCCTTTGGCCGCCGCGAGGATCGCGATCAGCAGCGAGGCGGCAGCGGCGGAGAGCGAGAAGGCGATGTTCGCCATGGACGGCAAGCTTCGCCGATCCTCGATGACGCGCGAAGGCGCGGCCGTTGCACGGTGACCCGTAGCCCGTGCCGATCGTCCGCGATTCCCTTCCACGGATCGCCGGAAGCGTGCGGCGGTGAAGCGCAGCCGGTCGTCTGCTGAGGGCTGTCGTGACGGCGCATCACGGCTCGTCTTACAAGCACCCGGGTTACAGCCCGGTCTAGCTGGCCAGCACGCCGGAAGCCGCATACATGACGGCGACCGAACGGCGACGCGGACGCGTCTTCGATGGCTCACCGACGAATGCGAAGACGGGCGCGTCTAGCTTCAGCGAGCATCACAGCGAGACGTGCTCGGATCACGGCGACGTGAAGCGCTGGCTGTAGCAGGGCGCGCCGACACCGATTCGCGACCACCTGCATTCCACTAGGATCGCGCCGTGTCCGTCGCTGACGCGATCCCGAAGGCTGTGGCGGCTGCCGCCAAGCTGCAGGCGAGTGGCGCTGTCAACGAGGCGAACACCAAGGCGCATGTCATCAACTTGATGCTCGGCTCGTTGGGCTGGGATCTGTCCGACATTGACACTGTTGACCTCGAGGTCAAAGTCTTTGATGGCACATTCTTGGACTACGCGCTCAAGCTCGCAGGTGCCCCCCGGCTGTTCGTGGAGGCGAAGAGCCTCGACGAGAAGCTCGATGACAAGAAGTTCGTGGCCCAGACGATCAACTACGCGAACAACGAAGGGGTCGTGTGGTGTGTCCTCACCAACGGCATCCGCTGGCGCGTCTACAAGACCAATGAGTCGGTCGCGATGGATCAGAAGCTGCTCTTCGAAGTCGACTTTGCTGATGCGTCAGATCCTCTTGCTGAGAAGGCCCAGCTCCTGAGACTGATCAGTCGCGCCGCCGTAGAGGCCGGCGAGTTGGACAACTTCGGAGAACGGGTGTTCACGGATGCGCGAGTTCGCGTTGCGTTGAATGGCCTTGCGGCGAACGGATCGGATGCGTTGATCGAGGCGCTTACGGCGCGGTTGGGGCCGCCGCCTGTTCCTCGGGCGGCCATTACGCGGAGCCTCGCGAGGATTCTCGACTTCGAGCTCCCGGCGAAGATTGCTGCGCCTGCAAAAGCGTCGCGACCTGCTGTGGGGCCGCCCGTGCCGCCCAAGGGCCAGGAATATGCGCTTGTCCATCATCTCGGGAGCAAGGGCGCACTGATTCGCGGGCTCTTCGAGGAGCTGGACAAGTTCGCGCTGTCGCTTGGCGCCGAGGTCAGTCGGCGTATTCGCAAGCAGTACATTGGTTACTTCCGAGGGAAGAAGTCATTTTTCACTGCCGAGATTCAACAGCGTCGGATCATCGTCTACCTCGGCTTGGATCCGCGGGGTCTGGAGCCGTGGAATGTTCGCGCGATGCGTGACGCCAGCAAAATCGGACATTTCGGCATGGGAGATACTGAGTACTCTCTGAGGGCCAACGATCAGCTCGACGAGTTGCGTACGCTGATAAACATGGCCTATGGCTGCAAGTAAGGTCGACGGGCCGACCAGTTCGTAGTCGCCGGCATCGGCGACTACGCCCTGATCAGACCGTCCCAAGCGTGGCCTATGCTCGCGGAATGCTTTGGCAGAGCCTGCGGATCGGCCGGCGGACATGAAGCTGCGAAGAGAGGTCAGCGCGGACAAGCTGCGCGGCGGCTTCTACACGCCTCCGGCACTCGTCGACTTCTGTTGGCGACGCGCCGCCGCCCTGGTTGACGGCTCACAGGTCATCCGGGTGCTCGAGCCGAGTGCCGGCGACGGGGCCTTTGTGCGCGGCCTCGGCCGCGTCTCAGAGGATGTTCGGGGCCTAGTCAAGGACGTGCTCGCTGTCGAGATCATCCCCGAAGAGGCGGCAAAGGTCGATCTTTCGCTTGGGGCGCTCGACCTGCCGGGCCAGGTTCTGCGACGCTCAATCCTTCCCTGGGCGGCCGGGACCGACGAATGGTTTGGGCTCGTCGTCGGTAATCCCCCCTTCGTCCGTTACCAGTTCGTCTCGGACGCCGACAAAGTGGCGATCGGCGATCTCGGAGCTCGGCTCGGCTTGACCTTCGGGGGGGTTGGCAACCTCTGGATTCCGGTGCTGCTCGGATCGCTTGCCCGTCTCGAGCCGCGCGGCGCCCTATCGGTCGTGTTGCCGACAGAGTGCTTCACCGGGTGCTCCGCGGCCGTAGTACGCGACTGGCTCTCATCCGAGATCGAAGATCTCACGTTTGATTTATTCCCGCCCGGTTCCTTTCCGGATGTACTGCAGGAGGTCGCCGTCGTGAGCGGGCGACGGAGGGTGGGGACTGCGTCGAGCTCTCCATACGTCGAGATCGTCGAGCACACGGCGGATAGCCGGAGTCGGAACTGGTCCTTCCGGCCAAACGTAGGCGATCGTAGTTGGACGCGCTCGCTCCTGGAACCTCGCCATCTCGCGGCGCTCGAGGAGGCGCAGGCGATGAGAGGCGTGGGTCGCCTCGGCGACGTCGCGCGGATGGAAGTCAGCATCGTGACCGGGGCTAACGACTTCTTTTGTGTCGATGAGGCCACCGTCGAGCGGTTCGGATTGCGTCGCTGGGCTAAGCCTCTTTTGGCGCGCTCCAAACATGCTCCGGGCCTCATGGTGAGCGCGAAAGACATACAGGCAGCGCGGATTTCAGGCTCACGAACTTGGCTACTCGACTTCGATGCATCCGCGCCTGATCCTGGGGCTAGTAGCGGGCCGCGAGACTACCTCCAAGCTGGGCTCGAGAAGGGGCTAGCCACGCGCTACAAGTGCAGAATCCGCGAGCCGTGGTATCGCGTACCGTCGGTACGTGCGGGGCGGCTGCTGCTGTCCAAGAGGTCACACCTGTTTCCAAGACTGATGCTGAACGAGACTGTCGCCTACACAACAGACACGATCTACAGGGGGGACGTGATCCCTGGAGCGCCGATCGGCGCGGCGGATATGGTCGCGGCGTTTCACTGTTCCCTGACGCTACTGACCGTCGAGTTGGAGGGCCGCAGCTTTGGCGGGGGAGTGCTAGAGCTCGTTCCCTCGGAGATCGCGCGGCTCTCGGTGGTCACTGAGCCCGGCTTGGGCGAGGATCTGACAGCTCTCGACGGAGCGTTGAGGGCGGGCGCTGGGCCTGATGATCTCGTCGCAGAGACGGACGCCATTCTCGTGCGCCGTGGTCTTCTGTCGCCGGACCTAGCGGTCCTTCTCGCCGAGGCGCGCCACGAGCTAATGGCGCGTCGTCTGCATCGGAATCAGGTTGGTGGACGCGACGTGGACACTTGGACTGCCCGCGCTGCCTAGCAGCTAGGGCGAGATGTCGAGCGCAAAGGTGTCGTTCGAGCGCCGTGTGATCGTGACGGTGTGTTTTGTGTAGTCGGTAGCGCGCATTGTCGGCAGCAGCGAACCCCAGCGAAGTACCGTCGTGTGATTGCGCTGACCGGACTCACGGTGTGGAGCGTGCGTCAACTGCAGCGTGATCGGGCCGAAGGCGACGCCATTGACGGTCACGTCGAACGGAATGTCGACCATTTCAACCGGCTTGTTGCTCCCGTCGAATCCTTGACGCCACGGAGCCGAGCCGAAAAGGTCTTCGCGGAACCAGGTTGTCCAGTCGATGTCGTGCTTGGCCTGCGTGAGTCGGAGATTGCCGGTCGGGTTGGTGCCTGCAGCGACCTGCTGGGCGTCACCCTTCGGAAGCACCTTCGACCATGACGCGACGGCTGCGGGCGGGGGTGTCGGCGGAACGCCTGCCGGCGGGGCGCCGCGGCGAGGCTGGACGGGGGCGTCCAACGGACCATCGCGATCGCCCTCGGCTTCGTCGTCCGGTGAAATCTCGAGTGATTCAAGCTGGGACAGCGCCTCGGCGCTGAGCGCCGGCGTCGCGCGTCGTGGCGCCTGACGTGTGCCGAAGATGTTCGCGCCGCCGGACGTATCGTCGCCCGGGGTGGAGATGCCGTCGTCCGAGTCCTCCGCGCTGTCTGCCTGGGAGCTGCTGCGTTTCCTCCGCCGCTCATTGCCGGCGACGCGATACCGGCGATCCTGTACCAGCTGGTCGATCCTGTCTGCATCGAGTGGCAAGCACAGTTTGGACTCTCCGAGCAATTCGGTCACATACTCGCGTGCGCCTGCGAGGGCGGGGTCGTCCTGCTCGCTCGGAAGGTCGAAGAGGGCCTCCAGGGACGCCTCGTAGTTGTCGAACAGGCCACCCGCCGTCGCATTGCTCGAGCCGACGACCAAGAGGGCCTTGCCACTTCCGCTTGCCAGATAAAGCTTCGGGTGAAAGGTCCCACCCGGGGGGTCGTGAAAAACGAAGGCTTCGTTGAACAGCATTGAGGCGAGAAGGAGGCCGGGCCTAGTCGCGCCGCCAGCATCAATTCCGAGAATGATCGTTGCCGTTCCGCCGCGAGCCTTGAAGGCTTCAATGTCACGCTGCACTCGCGCGAGACCTCCGAAACGCGCCCAAGCAACAACTATGGTGAGGGCGGCGATGTCTGGATCGCTGAGGGCTCGCCGTAGGAACGCAGCCAGCGTGCTATCGCCGCGGGACGGCTGGCGTAGTAGCGTCAGTGATGGCGACACTGGCATCTGTTCGTGAGCGCAGGGCAGATCCCTCCAGACCGGGGTGATAGTCTCGCCACGTGTCAGGCAGGATCGCCGCGGGATCAACGCGCCGGAGTCGTGGTCTGCGTAAGGACTCGATCACGTCACGTGTCGTTGCCGCGCTCACTGACGCTGGCCATCCGATGTCGCTTGACGAACTTGAGTGGGCCTTGAAGGCACAGGGCTTCCAGCATAGTGTCGAGCCGAAGAATCCAAAGCAGCTGCGTAGTTCTATCTCGGCGCTTCCTAGCAAGACCTCCCGGATCGTAAAGGCCGGGACTGGCGCATATGGGCTCAATCCGAAGCTCTACGACGCGGGGACTAGCCAACGCGACTGATCGTTCTTCGCGCGGCAAGCCGGAGAGGGGTCTCGAACCCCTGACCTCCTGTTTACAAGACAGGTGCTCTACCAACTGAGCTACTCCGGCAGCGAGGCAAGGCTAGACGGCGCTGCGCCCGATGTCCAAGCGACGCCGATCGGCGTCGGCCGACCCGAACGGGCGTGCGCTGTAACGCGGCCGTCCGGCGCGGTGTATTCCAGTCATGCAGCAGGATCGCAACGAGGCGCGTGGCCGCCAACAGGCTCGCGAGCGGGCTGACGCGGACGGCGCGAAGCTCGCCGACTTTCGCGAGCGTTCGCTGCATCGCGGCGTCAATCCGCTGATCTACTGGACGCTGCGCTCGCTGCTCGTGCCGGCGTTCCTGATCTACCTGCGGATGCAGCGCATCGGGCGCGAGCACCTGCCGAAGACGGGGCCGCTGCTGCTGGCGTCGAACCACCGCAGCTTCCTCGACCCGTTCGTGATCGGCACGCTCGTGCGCCGACCGGTCTACTACTTCGCCAAGCGCGAGCTGTTCGAGAAGCCGTGGCAGGCGTGGATCCTCAACGCGCTCGGCGCGTTTCCGGTCGATCGCGGCGCTGGTGACCGCGCGGCGGTCGACACGGCCTGCGCGATCCTGGCGCGCGGCGACTGCGTCGTCCTGTTTCCCGAGGGCACGCGCATCCGCAAGGGGGGGCTCGGCTCGCCGCGGCGCGGCATCGGGCGCATCGCGCTGGAGAGCGGCGTGCCAGTCGTGCCGATCGCCGTATGCGGCTCCGAAAACGTTCGCCGCGGCTGGCGCATCCGCCCGCGCAAGGTGCGCCTGCGCGTCGGGCGCCCGATGAGCTTCCCGACGAACGGCAGCTCCTCGCCGGCGCTCGCAGCGGCCGTCACCGATCGCGTTTGGGCTTGCGTGAGCTTGCAGTGGGAGTGGCTCGGCGGCGAGCGCGCTTCAACAGCGCGCGCGGTGCAGGCGCCGGCGTCGGGCGCACCGCGTGAGAGCGCCGAGGCAGACGTCGTGCAACAGCCCGCCGAGCGGCGCGCGCCGAGGACGTTCGTGCGCGAGAGCGAGCGCGAACAGACGCGGCCTGCCGGCGAGCGCGAGCCGGCGTCTCACTCGACGCAGGTCGAGCAGCGCAGCGGCGAGGTCCGCGCGGCCTGAGCCTGAGATTTCGCCGGTCGCACGGCCTGGACGGCCGCGGCCGGGGGATAGGGTGTGCGATGCGTGACCGAGCCAGCCAGCCAGAAGTCGAAGGCGCAGCTCGACGCCGAGTTCTCCGACCTCTATCGCGCGCATCTGCGCGATGTCTACAGCTACGCGTACTACCGCGTCGGCGACCATCACGACGCGGAGGACTTGACCGAGCAGACGTTCTTGCAGGCCTACCGTCACTTCGAGCGCGCGCAGCAGGAGTCGAACGGGCGGCCGTTGCGACCGTGGCTGATCCGGATCGCGCACAACCTCGCCGCGAACCTCTATCGCGACCGCTCGCGCAAGCCGGCTACGCCGATCGACGAGAACAGCAACCTGACGGCGCTGCACACGACCGAGCAGCTGGTCGAGGGACGCGACGAGCTGAGCCGCGTGCTCGACGGCGTGCAGCAGCTTCCCGACGATCGCCGCGAGGCGCTGATCATGCGCTTTGCACTCGGCATGGACAACCGCGAGATCGCGCGTGCGATGGATCGCAGCGACGGCGCGACGAAGGTGCTGATCCATCGCGCGATCAAACAGCTCGAGGAGCTCGTCGGCGATCCGCGCAAGGAGCCGCGCGATGACTGAAACGTTGCCGAACCTCGAGGCGCTGTTGCGCGAAGCGCTGCGCCCGGTCGAGCCGCCGGAGGATCTCGTCGAGCGGCTCGAGGGCGCCTTGACGACGATCACGGAGCTCGCCGTCGGCGAGCTCGAGACGTGGGAGCTCTCGACGATGCGCGACCCGCGCAACTGGGCGCGGCCAGCCGCTGCGATCGTCGCCGGCAGCGCCGCCGGCGCAGCGCTCGTCGTACTGCGCGCGCGTCGGCGCGCACAGAGCTCGAAGGGGCCGCTCGGCGTGCGGCTGCCGACGCTCGATCGTGACGCGGCCGAGCGCACGATCAAAGACGTCGGGCGCGAGGCGCGCAAGCTGTTCGGCGATCGCTGAGCCGCCGCGCAGCTAGGCTCTGGCGCGGAGATGGCCACCTGTTATCGCCACCCCTCGCGCGAGACAGGCGTTTCGTGTTCCAACTGCGGACGGCCGATCTGCGCGGACTGCATGACGACGACGCCCGTCGGCATGCGCTGTCCAGAGTGCGCCGGCGAGCGCACGAAGGTCAAGACGATTCGCAACACCGTGCGCCGCCCCGAGCTGACGCTCGCGTTGATCGCGATCAACGTCGTCGCGTTCCTCGCCGAGGGCAACTTCTCGATCACCGGCAACCCGTCCGGCTCGGTCTACGAAAAAGGCGCGCTGTTCGGGAGCATCGAAGGCTTCCCGACGCTTGGCGTCGCGCACGGGCAGTGGTGGCGGATCGTCACCGGCGGCTTCCTGCACGAGAACCTGATTCACATCGGCTTCAACATGTACGTGCTGTACGTGCTCGGCGTGATGCTCGAGCCGGCGCTCGGGCGCGTTCGCTTCGGGCTGGTCTACGCCGTCTCGCTGCTGACCGGCTCGCTCGGCGCGCTGATCGTCTCGCCGCATGCCGTCACCGTCGGCGCCTCGGGCGCTGTCTTCGGCGTGATGGGCGCAGCAGCCGTCGAGATGCGCGCACGTCAGATCCCGATCATGCAGAGCGGCGTCGGCGGACTGATCCTGATCAACCTGGTGATCAGCTTCACGCTGCCGGGCATCTCCTGGGGCGGGCACGTCGGCGGGCTGATCGGCGGCGCGCTCGCCGCGCTCGCGTTCCAGGCGGCCGCGCGTATGCGCGCTTCGTGGGTCGCGATCGCTGCATGCATCGTGCTCGCAGCGGCTGCTTTCGCCGGCTCGATCGCCGTCGCGAAGTCGACCGAAGTCGAAGGCAGCGCGCCGGTTCGCCTGATCGAACCGAGCTAGCGCGGCGTCTCGCCCGCCCGCTCGCCCGCCCGCTCGCTCGCTCGGCGGCTGAGCTAGCGCCCGCTCGCGGCCGCGTCGGAGAGCTCGACTGCAAGCGCCTCGCCCGGCGCCTGCGGCAGCTGCTCCGGGTGCAGCACGTGACCAAGCAGCTCGATTCCGTCGATCAGCCGCGGACCCGGCCGTGAGAAGTAGGCCGAAGCGTTGACGGCGACGATCCGCTCAGCGTCGAGCGCGGCCAGCTCGCGCTCGTAGCGCACTGCCTCCTCGTGCGCGCGCTGCGCGTCATAGCCGCACGGCATCACGACGACGACCTGTGGGCGCGCGGCCGCTACGGCCTCCCACGAGACGACTTCCGAGTGCTCGCCGGCGAGCCCGAGCACGTCCTCGCCGCCGGCCAGCTCGATCATCTGCGGCGTCCAGTGTCCGGCGACGAAGATCGGGTCGAGCCACTCGAGCGCAGCGACGCGCGGGCGCGGGCACGAGCGCACAGCGAGCTTGACGCGGTCGACGCGACCGGCGACGTCGGCGATCAGATCGACGCCGCGATCGCGCGTGCCGGTCGCCTCGGCGAGCGTGCGCACGTCGCCGAGCGTCTCGCCGAGCGTCTTCGGATCGAGCGCGATCACCTGCGGCTTGGACGGCAGCTCGCGCGCGATCTCAGCGACGTCGTCATAGGAGACGGCGCAGACGGCGCAGAGCGCTTGTGTGACGATCAGCTCCGGCTCGAGCGCGGCCAGCGCGTCGCTGTCGAGCTCGTAGATCGCCTCGCCGCCGAGCGTGCGCTCGCGCACGGCCGCATCGATCTCGGCAGCGGTCAGGCCCGACGGCAGCACGTCGCGCGTGATCCGCGGACGCTGCAGCGCCTGCAGCGGGTAGTCGCACTCGTGCGTGACCGCGACGACGTCATCGCCGAGGCCAAGCGCAAACAGCAGTTCGGTCGCGTGCGGCACGAGGCTGACGATTCTCATGTCGCTCACTTTACGCTCGCTATGCTCGGCGCAAGGGATGGCACTGCTCAGCGACGCTCAGATCGAGCAGCGACTTCAAGCGTCGGCGTGGCGGCGTGAGGGAGACACGATCGTGCGCGATCTCGAGCTTGCCGACTTCGCCGCAGCGATCGTGCTCGTCGACCGCGTCGCGCAGGCCGCCGAGGCCGCCAACCACCACCCGGACATCCTCGTTCACGGCTGGAACAAGCTGCGCCTGACGCTCGCGACTCACTCCGAGGGCGGACTGACTGCCGCCGACTTCGATCTCGCAAGCACGCTCGACGACCTGCAAGAAGATCCTTCGGAGAGCTGATGGCGCCGTTCGATTCCGACGCTGCGCCTTGCTACCTTTGCGAGGTCGGCAATAGATGAACGACGACGACGAACTTCCGCGAAGTAGCCAGGCCCTGATGGGCCAAGCGCGCCGCCGCCGACAGCAGCGGCGCATAGTCGCCGGGCGCACGCGCGCCGCACGGGTGTTCAGCGCCGCGTGAATGCGCTGAAGATCATCCTCGCGGCCGTGCTGGTCGCGATCAATGCGTTCTTCGTGATCGCCGAGTATGCGCTCGTGCGCTCGCGCCGCACGCGCCTGGAAGAGATGCGCGACGACGGCGTCAAAGGCGCGCGGCTCGCGCTGCATCAGCTGGCGAACATCAACGAGTACATCTCGGCCGTGCAGATCGGCGTGACGCTGACGTCGATCGGTATCGGCGCGCTCGGCGAGCCTGCAGTCGCTGATGCGCTCAAAGGCGCGCTCGGCGGCGCGCTGGCGCACGGCGCGGCCGTCGTCATCTCGGTGATCGTCGCGTTCGTGTTGATCTCCGTCGCGCAGCTCGTCGCCGGCGAGATGGTGCCGAAGTTCTACGCAATCGATCGCGCCGAGGCCGTCGCGCGCCGGATCGCAGCGCCGCTGGAGGCGTTCAGCGTCGTCTTTCATCCGGTCATCGTCGCGCTGACGGCCGTCGCCGACCGGATCTTGCGCTTGCTCGGCGTCGACATGAGCGTCGAGCGCCAGGGCGGCTCGGCCGATGAGCTGAAGCGGCTGATCGTCGAGTCGCAGGAGGGCGGGCACATCGACCTCGGCGAGGCCGGCATGCTGACGGGCGTCTTTCACCTGCACGAACAGGACGCGCGCCAGGTGATGACGCCGATTCCTGCCGTCGTCACCGTCGACGCCTCGCAGGACGTCGAGGCGGCGCTTCAGCTGTGCGTCTCCAGCGGCCACACGCGGCTGGTCGTGACCGAGGCTGACGATCGCGATCGCGTGCGCGGGATCGTGCACTCGAACACGCTCGTGCAGCAGCTGATGGAGGAGGGGCCGCAGGCGCCGATCGAGCCGCTGATCCACGACGCGCCGATCGTGCCCGAGACGAAGCCGCTCGACGACCTGCTCGCCGACCTGCAGCGCCAGCGCACGTCGATGGCTGTGATCGTCGACGAGTACGGCCGCGTCGTCGGCATCGTCACGGTCGAGGACATCATCGAGGAGGTCGTCGGCGAGATCGCCGACGAGACCGATCCGGCCGGCGGCGAGGTGCGCAAGCTCGCAAACGGCGACTGGTTCGTGCGCGGCCACGTCGCCGTGACCGACCTCGTCGACTACGGCTTGCACCTGCGGGTCGACAGCGACGCCTACAACTCGATCGGCGGCCTCGTCTTCGCCGAGCTCGGCCGCCTGCCGCGCCGCGGCGACACAGTCGCCGCCAACGGCTTCTCGATCCGCGTCGAGTCGGTCCGCGACAACCGCGTCGAGGCCGTCCGAATCCGCGAGCGCCGCCCGGTCCCGACCGGCGAGGGCCGCAGCGACGGCCGCGAGGACTGAGTCGTTAAACACGTCCGGCCCGCGGGGGGAGCGGACCGGAGCGTGTGCACTTGGGAGGAGGCGGGTGTGCGTTGCGACTTTGCGTCGCTATGAGCAAGTATCGCCAGTGCGATGAACGCCAGCTAAAAGTAGTCTGAGCGAATCCTCACAAAGTGGGGGGCCTCAGTAGCTGTGAAACCCGCGCTTGCTCTTTCGCCCCAGCGCGCCGTCTGCGATCAGCTGATCGACGCGCGGGGGGATCGGCGTCTGGATCGTCTCGCCGATCGCCTTGGAGACATCCAGCCCAACGAGGTCGAGCAGTGCCAGCGGGCCCATCGGGTGGCCGGCGCCGAGCTTCATGCAGGTGTCGATGTCCTCGGCGCTCATGCCGGTCTCTTCCTGCAGTTGCACGGCGCTGAACAGGTACGGGAACAGCAGGCGGTTGACGACGAAGCCGGGCACGTCGGGCACCTCGACGGGCGTCTTGTCGAAGTCGGCGCACAGCGACAGCGCGCGCTCGCGCGTCTCGGCGCTCGCGGCCGCCGGGAAGACCAGCTCGACGAGCTTCATCTTCGTGACCGGGTTGAACACGTGAAGGCCGAGGAAGCGGTCGGCGCGCCCGCTGGCCTCGGCGAGGCGCTCGATCGACAGCGAAGACGTCGTGCTGCCGAGGATCGCGTTGTCGTTGAGCAGCGCGTCGAGCTCGCCGAGCAGGCCTGCCTTGACGTCGTGGTCCTCGACGACAGCCTCGACGACGAATTCCTCCTGCGCCAGCTCGTTCGGGTCGGTCACGATCTGCACGTTCGTCGGATCGACGTCGCCGCCGAGCCGTTCGATCGTCTTGTCGACGGTTGCGCGCGCGCGCTCGGCCGAGCTGGCCGAGCGGGCGAGCAGCTGAACCGGGCCGTGGTGCGCGGCGGTCGCGGCCAGGCCGCATGCGATCGCGCCGCTGCCGACGATCGCGAGGTGCTTGCTCGGGGCCTCTGATTGCTCGCTCAAGTCGACTGCTCCTCGGTCTTGCGAAAGTTGACTGACCAGTCAATCTAGTGCTGGCTGGACCGCGGTAGAGTATGTCCTGCAGGGGCCGGGCAGCTTTCCGAAGCGATCCAACCGAACGAGATCGCCCCGCGTTGTTCCCCAAAACCGCCGCGCAACAACTCCGTAGGAGGCAGACAAAAATGAGGCAAGCAGAGGGCCGTGAGGTCGTCATCGTCGAGGCTGTGCGCACGCCGATCGGACGCGGGCACAAGGAGAAGGGCTACTACAAGGACACGCACCCGAACACGCTCCTGGGCAAGACCTACTCCGAGGTCATCGCGCGCGCGGGCATCGACGCTTCCGAGGTCGAGGACGTCGTCGCCGGCTGCGTGCAGCAGTTCGGCGAGCAGGGCTTCAACATCGCGCGCAACGCCTGGCTGCAGGAGGGCCTGCCGATCGAGACGCCCGGCACGACGATCGACCGTCAGTGCGGCTCTGCACAGCAGGCCGTCAACTTCTCGGCGGCGCTGATCGCCGCGGGTGTGCACGACGCGATGATCGGCTCGGGCGTCGAGCACATGGGCCACTTCCCGTTCGCTGCGGGAATGAAGACGCAGCAAGACTTCGGCTACGCCTTCACGCCGGAGCTGATGGCCAAGCACAACATCGTCGGCCAGGGCCTCGGCGCCGAGATGATCGCCGACCAGTGGGAGATTCCTCGCTCAGAGCTCGACGAGCTGGCTGTGCGCTCGCACCGCCTCGCCCAGCAGGCGACCGAAGAGGGCCGCTTCGAGCGCGAGATCGTGCCGATGACGGTCGACGGGCAGCAGATCGTGACCGACCAGGGAATCCGCCCCGACACGAGCCTCGAGACGCTGTCGCAGCTGAAGCCGGCGTTCAAGCCGGACGGCAAGATCACTGCCGGCAACGCCTCGCAGATCTCTGACGGCGCTGCGGCGGTGCTGCTGATGTCGGCTGAAAAGGCAAAAGAGCTCGGCCTGACGCCGCGCGCGCGAATCGTCGACCAGACGACCGTCGGCTGCGACCCGGTCAAAATGCTCGAGGGCCCGATCCCGGCGACGCGCAAAATCCTCGACCGCAACGGGATGCAGATCGGCGACATCGACCTGATCGAGATCAACGAGGCGTTCGCGCCGGTCGTCGCTGCATGGCGCCGCGAGCTGAACCCGGACATGGACCGCGTCAACGTCAACGGCGGCGCGATGGCGCTCGGCCACCCGCTCGGCTCGACCGGCGCGCGGCTGATCACGACGCTGCTGCACGAGCTCGAGCGCTCCGACAAGGAGATCGGCTTCGTCACGATGTGCTGCGGCGGCGGTCTCGGCACGGGCACGCTGATCCAGCGCGTCTGATCGCCTGAATCTCTGATGCTGTCCCGGGCGGCGCATGCGCCGCCCGGCGACGGCGCGCATGCGCGCCGTCGGACAAGGCCGCATGCGGCCTTGTCTTCTTTCGATTGAGCTGAGGACTGGCTTCCTTTCAATCGAGAGGACTGTCTCACCCCAGCTGGCGGACTGCCTCAGCCAGCTGAGGACTGCCCGAGCCAGCTTCGAGCTAGCTCACCCGCTGCTCGGTCCGCCGCCGGTCCAATCGACCGGCACGGGCGTCAGCGCGAGCAGCGCCGCCCACGTCGTCGGTTCGGCGATGCCGGTCACGGTCAGGCCGCGTTCGGTTTGGAAGTTCTTGAGGTTCGCCGTCGTCTGCGAGCCGAACAGACCGGTGATTTCCTGCGACGGCACGACCGCGGCCAGGTGCTCCTGCAGCCACAGCACCTGATCGCCTTTCGAGCCGCTGTGCAGTTCTGGGTAGGACGTGTTCGGCACGACGCTCGTCAGCGGCGCCAGCGGCGCGACGAGTGCGGCCCAGGCGGCAGCCGGCGTTTCCTGCCAGTCCCAGAACGAGAGCCCGGTCGAGCCGTAGTCGACGGCCTCCTCGCGAAAGCGCAGCAGTTCGGTCGCGCTGACGCCTCCGTAGGTCTGTCCGAGCGGGAAGATCGGGCGACCGTAGATGCGGTTGGCGATGAACGTGTTCGCGTAGACCGTGTCGACGGACGTGCCGATGTCTTTCCAGTACATCTGCGGCGCGTTGTACTGGGCGCCGTTCGGGCCAAGGAAGACCGAGTACGGAAACGACGGGTGGTAGGAGACATACGGGAACGACGCGAGCCCGAGCGGATAGGCCGTCCCGATCTTCGCGCGCAGGTCGTCGATGTAGGTCTGCGCGGCTGCATAGTGGCCTTCGTACTCGGCCTCGGCGTCGATCACGAGGCAGTCGGCGCCGTTGGCGACGGCCTCCGCGCCGAGGTTCGCCTCGCCTTCGGGATTCGTCCCGTAGACGTATTGCCAGGCGCAGATTTTCAGACCGTTGGCGTGCATTTCGGCGACGAGCTGCGGCGAGAACTGGCTCCAGTAGTTGCTCGACCCGTCGCTGCTCTTGACGAACACCGTCGAGACGTTCGCGGCGTGCGCTTGCGCGACGATCGCCGGCACGCTGCCGCCGCTCGATTTGGCTACGTACCAGATCCACATGCCCTGGCTTTCGAACGGCGAGCCGCTGACAGCGCCTACTGCCGCCGGCGCTGGCGTCGCGACAGGCTTGGGCGGATGCAGCGCGTGGTTGTAGACGTAGATCGGCCCGTAGGAGCTCGAGTGGCGCGAGCGGCTGAGCAGGACCATGATGTGCCCGGAGTGCGCCTTCGCCGGGACCGTCAGGATCAGCCCGGCGATCGTCTTGCGCACGTGCGAGATCGGCGCACTTCGCTTGATCCGCGCGCCTGGCTTGGACGGGAAGCCGATCGTCGTGCCGGAGCCGATTCCCTTGCCGGTGATCAATAGCGTCCCGTGAACGGAGACCTGATGTGGATTGCCGCTGCATTTCGCTTCCGGCACGCACTTGACGCTCGTGATGCGCACGCTCGTCACGTGAAGGCTGCTGCTCGACTGCGTCTTTGCCGCCGGCGTGCGCTTGACCGGCGCCGTCGCGACCGGCGGCGCAGCGGCGCCGGGCGAGGCCGTGCCGCCGGGACTCGCCGCGGCGGAGCTGCCGGCGCCGGTTCCCGCGCCGAGCGCGAACAGCGCGCACAGCAATGCCGCGGAGAGCTGCGCAACGCGGAGCGAGTGTCCAACCCCGGATCGCTTGTTGGTGGCGATCATCGCCAAGACAATCCTTTCGACGATGGGCCCAGCTTCAGGCCCCGACTGGGCGGCGTCAGACGTTAGCCGCTCTCAGTTGGCAAACCGCGTAGCGCCACGGAAGTTGCGTGCGGCCCGCCGTGAGCGACGGTGAGGGGCCTGTGAGGGGAGCGAGCGGCGCGGCGAGGCGCACGAGCGCCGCCGCTCAGCCCCAGCGAAAGCCGAGCGCCGACGGCGCCGGCGTGAGCGGTGAGATCGGCAGCCCGGCGGCCGGCTCGGGCAGGTTGAAGCCGGTTGGCGCGACGTCGTTCGGCGCGTCTGCATGAAACAGCGAGGCCATGTACTGGATCTGCCCGCGCCCGACGCCGAGCTCGAACTGGCCGCCGCCGTAGTTGCCGATCGCGTTTGCCGCGCAGTAGTCGTAGGCGTCGAGCAGGTTGCGCAGCCCGCCCAGCCGCGACGGCTTGATGTTGACCATGCGCGGCGGGTAGGGCAGCGCAAGGATGTCCTCGATCGAGTGGATCGGCGCGTCCCAGGAGAAGCGATCGCGGTGTGCAGCCAGGATCTCGTCGATCTCCGGCGTCAGCTTCGGATCCTCGATCCAAGCGTCCGGAAACGCCTCGACGACGCGCCGGTAGAGCACCGGATCGGCCGGCTGGTCGACGACCGTGCCCGAGTAAAGGCCCTTGAAGTCGACCGAGTCGACGGCGCCGGTCGCCTGCAGCTCGGCGATCAGCGCCTCGTCCCACGAGCTCGTCGGATCGAGCTTGAAGCGCAAGCCCGAGTACAGCGCCAGGCGCGCTTCGATCGGCTGCACCGAAGGCGGCTCGCCGAGGCGCAGCGAGACGACGTAGCGCACCGGCTGCGGCTCGCGCGCGAGCACCGCGTGCAGGCTCGTGCCGGCCTGGCGCAGGGCGAGGTCGAGCGCGGCCGACTCGTAAGCCCACGTGCGGTAGCGCGCCGAGACCTCGCGCTGCGGCGG
Source organism: Solirubrobacteraceae bacterium (assembly GCA_036271095.1). Lineage (GTDB taxonomy): Bacteria > Actinomycetota > Thermoleophilia > Solirubrobacterales > Solirubrobacteraceae > Palsa-744. The sequence continues at coordinate 21,997 of DATBBG010000016.1, read as the reverse complement.
CTGCGCAAACAGCGAGAGGCCGGCCAGGCGCTCGGCGAAGCTCGCCAGCGTGAAGCGCCCGGCAAGCGCCAGCACCGGTCCGGCGTCCTGCAGGATCTCGTGGTCGACGGCGTCGTAGGTGACGTCCTCGCCGACGCCCTCCTGGCCGCCGCCGCGCAAATGGATCACGGTGCTCTTGCGCGTGAACTCGCTCGAGACGTCGGCCTGCAGCGGCTGCAGCGAGTACTCCTCGATCTCGACCGGCAGCTCGGCGAGCTGCTGCCACGTGCTCATGCGGAGGCCTCGCGCTCCAGGCGGCTGACCAGCTCGTCGAGGCGCAGCTCCTCGAGCGCATCGCCGACGGCGCCCAGCTCGCTCGCGCACAGCTCGATGAGGCCCTTGCCCTCCTTGACGAGCGCGAGCGTCTCGTTGAGGCTCGCTTCGCCGGAGTCGAGCCGGCGGATGATCTCCTCGACGCGCGCCGATGCTGCCTCGTAGGTCAACGGCGGCTGCGGCGCCTGCTGCTCGAGCTCGCTCATGCTCGGCTCCTTCCGCCGATTGCGATCATCGTTGCTCGACCCGCGCCGGCACGATGCCGTCGGCGAAGCGCACGCGCAGCTGCTCGGCCTCGCGTGCCGCTGCGGCGCTCGTCAACGCGGTGCCGTTCGGCGACTCGACCAGCGCATAGCCGCGCTCGAGCGTGCGCTGCGGGTCGTGCGCGGCGAGCGCCAGCGCGAGCTGCGCGAGCTCGCGCGGACGCCGCTCGCGGCAGTCGAGCAGCGACGCGTCGGCCTTGCGCTCGAGCACGAGCGCGCGCCGCGTCGTCACGGCGTGCTCGCCGTCGACGCGCCGGCGCGAGCCGGCGCGCATCTCGCGCAGCTGCTGATGCAGTCGCGTGCGCTGGCGCTCCAGATGGGCGCTGGGCGCGCGCGAGAGCGTCGCTAGTAGGCGCGCGCGTGTCAGCACGGCGCGCCGGCCGTTCTCACGCAGCCGCGTCGCGGCGCGCGGCAGCTCTGCACGCGCTTGCACCGCGCGCCCGCCGTGGTCGCGCAGCCGTCTGGCCGCCTCGGCCAGCTCGCCGCGCGCACGGCCGCAGTCGATTCCGACCGCCGCCTCGGCGGCGTGCGTCGGCGTCGAGCAGCTGACCGCCGCGACGTCGTCGAGCAGCGTGCGGTCGGTGTGGTGGCCGACCGATGCGATCACCGGCACGCCGAGCAGCGCAACCGTGCGGCACAAGGTCTCGTCGCAGAAGCACAACAGGTCGGCGAGCGAGCCGCCGCCGCGCGCGACGATTACGACGTCGACGCTCGCGAAGCCCGCGAGGTCGCCCAGCGCGCGCACGATCGCCGGCGCCGCGTGGCGGTCCTGCACCGGTGCGAAGCCCCAGACGATGCGCCCGGCCCAGCCGCGCCGGGCGAGCGCCGCGAGCACGTCGTCGCGCGCCTTGCCCTGCTCGCCGGTGATCACGCCGATCGAGCGCGGCACGAGCCGGCGCTCCAGCAGCTTCTGCGGCTCACACAGGCCCTCCGCGTCGAGCTGCTTGCGCAGTCTCTCGATCCGTGCCAGGAGGTCGCCGGCGCCGGCGATGCGCAGATCGCTGACGGCAAATGAGAAGCCCGGCGAGGACGTCGCGCTGCCGGGGTAGTAGTCGCAGCCACCGGCAACGACGACCTGCATGCCCTCGGCGGGCGCCTCGCCGCCGCGCGCGAGCATCCGCTCCCAGTCATCGCGCCACGCCGCGCACGGCAGCGCGCCGCTCGCGTCACGCAGCTCGAAGTAGACGCGCGTGCGCGACGGGCGCAGGTTGACGAGCTCGCCGACGATCTGCACGCGCGCGAACGAGCGCAGCTTCGAGCGCAACGCGCTCGAGTACTCGCCGACCGGAAATGGCCCGGCCAGCGGGCTCTTGGGGATCGCCTGTGCGGAGCTGACTGGTGAACTGGGTCCGGCCATCGAAAGCCAGCATAGGCTGTACGATCGACGTCAAATGCGCCGCTGCACACACGCCACTCCCAGCAGCTAGCGCCGGTCGTGGCGAATCGCGGCAAGGGCGGCCCTGGGCGCTCGCGAAAGCGCCGCCGCGCCGGCGCCAAGGGCGGTGGCGCGACGGCATCGATCGAGCGCGCGCCGGCGCGCGTGCAGAGCGGCGGCCCGGCCGTCGCGAAGTCGCGCCAGAGCGCTCGATCGAGCGGCTTCAGAGACCCGCAGTCGCTGGGCGCTCGACCGGACGCGCCGTGGCATCCGTTTCCGCTCTCAGAGCTGCTGATCTTCGTCGGCGCGATCGCGACGGTCGTCGGGCTGGTCAAACTCAAGCACGGCCTCGCCTCGGGCGGCGCGACGCTGATCGTCGGCGTCATCGCCGTGCTCGTCGGCACCGTCGAGTTCACCTTTCGCGAGCACCGCAGCGGCTATCGCTCGCACGCGACGCTGCTGGCGCTGCTGCCGACGGTCGTGCTCTACACGGGCACGCTGCTCGTGATCGCCGCGTTCGACTCGCCGGTGCCGGCCGGGTTGAAGGTCGCTCCGCTCGCGCTCGCGCTGCCGCTGTTCGCGGTGCTCTACAAAACGCTGCGCGCGCGCTTCCGCGACGCGCGCCGCGAGCGCGTCCTCGCCGGCGAGCGCTAGATGCGCCCGATTGCGCTGTCGTCGAGCGACGGCAGCGTGTGCTCGGCCGGCGCGCCGGCTGCGCCGCGCGTCTCGCCGGCGAAGCCGAGCCGCTGCAGCCGCGCGATCTCGCGCTCGCCTTCGCGCCGCGCCGGGTGCTCGGCCGGCAGCCCGGCGATCAGCTTCGTGATCCGTTCGCGCAGTTGCAGCGCGAAGTGCGGCGTCGACGCTCCCATCAGCCGGCGGACGTCCTCGACCGTGACTTCGCCGGCACGCTCCTTGCTGATCGTTCTCGGATCCTCTGCTTGGCTCACGGGTGGCTTCCTCGACTGGTCATTCGGCTTCGCTGACGGACTGTTCGGCTTCGGACGGCTGGCGCGGAGCGATCTCGAGCACCGTGTCGAGTTCCGCCTGCGCGCGCGCTGAGATCGCACGTTCGTCGCCGATCAGCCAGCCGTGATTGTAGACCTCGCGCACCGGCGGGACGGCTTCGGTGTAGCCGGGCTCGATGTCGCTGAGGTAGTGCGTCAGCGGCGCCGGAACTGCGCTCGCGCCTTCGAGCAGCAGCAGCGGCGCGTAGTCGCCATGCGCCGACAGCGGCGCTGCCGCGGGCGCGTCGAGCGGCCGTGCGGCGTTGGCGAAGACGAGCCCGTGGCCGGCTTCGTGCACGCCCCAGCCGAACGCGCCGTGCGCAAAGCGCGACACCGAGATCGCGTTTTCGACGGCGTTCGAGCTGGCGCCGCCGCTCGACGATTCGCCGGCGCCGGCGCTGCCGCTGACGTGCACGACGTCGCCGAGGCGCTTCAACGCTGCATACGCGCTCGCGTGCAGCGTCGTCGGTGCGACGACGTAGATCGTCGGATGGTGCAGCGCGCGCAGCGCCGCGCTCGTCGCCGGCGGCACGGAGGAGCTGGTCACGAGCAGGATCGGCGCACGACTCTCGGCGGAGAGCCCCGCGGCCGGCATCTGCAGCGCGCGCGGCGCGTCGCTCGCGACGATGAGCACGTCGTGTGCAGGCTTGCCGCCGACCGTTGCTGCGAGCTGTGCGACCGCCGCGGCCAGCGCAGCCGGTTCGGCTTCGCCGCTCGCTCCCGCCGCGGCGCTCGTCTCGGTCGCCGTGACGTCTCGCGCGCGCAGGCCGTCTGGCAGCGCCGCGTCGGTGTCGACGCGAATCACCTGTGCGCCGCCGAGCGCCGACGCGCCGACGGGGCGCATCGCGCGCAGCGCCTGCTCTGTGACTTCCGGCAGCGAATTGCCGTCGGCGTAGAGCAGCGGCGCGCCTAGCGGCGCGCTTGCAAGCGCCGAGGCGACGAGCGCCGCGGAGAAGTCGCGTTCGTTGACGAGCACGACCGCCTGCGGGCGCGTCGCTGGCGTGAAGCCGGGATAGACGGCCTCGGCGACGGCCGCCGCGTCGCTGGCCGCGTCGGCGCCGCCGAGCCGCGTCGTGTTCTTCGTCGCGATGCCGAGCACGCCGCGCGCCTGCGGCGCCGCGCCGAAGCCGCTCGAGGCGCTTCGCGACGTGCTGCTCGTCGTGCTCGATCCCTTGCCGCAGCCGGCGAGCACGCCGCCGAGCGTCACGCCGAGCAGCACGAGCACGGCAGGCAGCCGAAGCGGGGAGGCGCGCATGGCCGCGGACACTAGCGAGCGCGGCGGAGTCCCCAGCGCGCCTGCGCGGGCGTGAGGTTGCGCCCAAGCCGGGCGTCCGCGCGCCCCGGCGATGCGTCGATGGCAGGTGATCGGCGAGATCGCGCGAATAAAAGTGTCTGAGCGACCCGGAGGTGGTGGGTATGACGGGGCGATGACCGTGGTGGTTGGCGAGGAATGCGCAAGTTTGCGGCCCTCCTGCAAGCGTCATTGCAGTTTGCTAGCCTGCCGCGGCAGTACACGCCGAGTCCTTGACCAGATGTCAGGGACCGGGGGACCCGAGTTGTTGGGGCGAATCCCACGTAGTTCGTGAGAAGCGCAGGCTCTTTCAGCGCTAGCCCGTCAGCTAACCCCGGAGGCCGACGAAAGAGGTTGTTGTCTTGCGGGTGCGAACCCTCAGCAGTTTCCTAGGCAGTTTGACGGTCCTGGCCCTTGCTGCCAGCCCTCCGGCGCTCGCCGTCACGACCGGCGGAGCGGCAGCCGAAGCACCGGCCGCGACGACGCCGGCCGCACCGGCGCCGGCGATCCACCTGTCGCCGGTCACGGCGAAGTCGCGCAGCCTCGCCTACAAGGGGCCGATCTACGAGAAGACGGCGACGGGCGAAGTCGTTCCCTATGTCCCGACAGCGCCGGCGGCTCCGGCAGCGGCGCTGACGAGCACGACCGGCGGCAGCTCGACGGCGACGGCCGCCGCGACGACGCCGACGCCGAGCCCGGCGGCCGGCGTCACGGAAGTGACCGAGACGGCCGCGACGCCGCAGCCGGACCTGCTCGTGCCGGGCTCGATCGCGCGCTACGTCGGCGGCTACGCGGCGGCGCCGATGAATGCGCCGGCGTCCGTGCAGCAGGTGATCTGGACGGCGAACGAGATCATCGGGCTGCCGTACATCTTCGGCGGCGGGCACGCCTCGTTCACCTCGCCGGGCTATGACTGCTCGGGCACGGTCTCGTTCGCGCTGCACGGCGGCGACCTGTTGGCGACGCCGATGGACTCCTCGGAATTCGAGGCTTGGGGCTCGCACGGCGCGGGCCGTTGGATCGCGGTGTTCGGCAACGCAGGGCATGCCTACATGGACATCGCCGGGCTGCGCCTCGACACGAGCGCGGCCGACGACCCGTCCGACCAGCAGGGGCCTCGCTGGCGTCCGCTGCGCCCGGCCAACGCGGGCTTCGTCGTACGGCACCCGCTCGGACTCTGACTCTGCCTCTGCGCGAGTCGCGGTCGGCTAGGCTTGCAAGAGCCGGTCGATCGCGTCGCGCAGGCGGCGAGGCTGGCGTTTCCTCGCCCAGAAGAGAGCAATAGGAGGATCAGATGGCCGGCCTGACCGGGCGTATGTCAACCGTCGTGAAGGCGAAGGTCTCGAAACTTCTCGACCGCGCAGAAGACCCCGCCGAGACGCTCGACTACAGCTACCAGAAGCAGGTCGAACAGCTGCAGAACGTGAAGAAGGGCATCGCCGACGTCGTCACGGCGAAGAAGCGTCTGCAGATGCAGGAAAAGACGCTTCAGCAGAGCGTCGTCAAGCTCGACACGCAGGCGCGCCAGGCGCTGTCGGCGGGCAACGAAGACCTCGCGCGGACCGCGCTCGAGCGCAAGAACGTCGCGCAGACCGAGCTTCAGGGTCTCGATGGGCAGGTCACCGAACTCGAAGCGCAGCAGCAGAAGCTGATCGACTCCGAGCAGAAACTGCGCGCGAAGATCGAGGCCTTCCGCACGAAGAAGGAGGTCATCAAGGCGCAGTACTCAGCGGCTGAGGCGCAGGTGCGGATCTCCGAGGCGGCGACCGGTGTCGGCGAGCAGATGGCCGACGTCGGCCTGGCGATGCAGCGCGCCGTCGACAAGACTGAAAACATGAAAGCGCGCGCCGATGCCGTCTCCGAGCTCGAACAGGCGGGCACGTTCGACGACGTCACCGCGCTCGGCTCCGGCGAAGACGACATCGACCGGCAGCTGAAGCAGCTCTCCAGCGCGCCGGCCGTCGATGACGACCTGGCGAAGATGAAGGCCGAGCTCGGCAAAGGCGGCGAGAGCCCAGCGCCGCAGATCGCGGCCGGCAACGGGGGCGGCGAGGACGCGCAGCCGAACGAGAGCGGGCAGGCATGATCGTGCGGATCTCCGGCGAGGACCAGTTCCGCCTCGCCGACGAGCAGACCGCGCAGCTGAACGAGCTCGACAACGCCGTCGTCGCGGCCTGCGAGGGCGGCTCCGAGGAGGACTATCACCGGACGTTCGCGGAGCTGCTCGACTTCGTGCGCTCCAGCGGCGAGCGCGTGCCCGACGACGAGCTAGCCGGCTCCGATCTGATCCTGCCGCCGGCCGATCTGAGCTTCGCGGAGGCCGGCGAGGCATTCACCGGCGAGGGCTTGATCCCGGATTAGCCGCTGCTGCGGCGCGGGTATTGCTCGGGGATGAGCGACGAGCCGACACTGGTCACGACGGCACCGACCGAGGCGGACGCGGCGATTGTGATCGGCCGGCTCGAGGAAGCCGGGATCAGCTGCTTCGCGGTTCCGGCGATCGGCGCGTACAGAGCCCGCCCCGGCGTGCGCAGGCTCTACGTGCGCGCGGCCGACCTCGATCGCGCACGAGCGGTTGTCTCGGAGGGCGAAGCACCGTTCGACGAAGCCGAACTCGCGCGGCTCAGCGAACAGGCCGGCCAGAAGGCGATCGAGCGAGCACTACGCAACCGGCCTGGAGACCGACGTGCCTGAGCGCGGGGCCAGACGCGTCACGCCGGCGAGGGTCTATAGGACTAGATCGGGATGCCCCACAGCGGGAACCAGCGCTCGATCTCGGGCTCGAGCGGCAACTCGGAGCCGACCTGAGCCTTCAGCTGCAGCTCGCGCTCGACTGAGCGCTCCTGCGCGCCACCCGGCGCCGGCACGAACGGGTACCAGCTGCCGCGCTTGTAGTTGTAGATGAAGTAGATCGGCTGCTTCTTCGCGTCGACGAACGCGAACACGGCGCACAGCAGCCGCTCGCCGAAGCCGGCCGTCTCGATCGAGCCGGAGACGGCGTTGATGCCGACGGCGAGGTCTTCGACGCTCGGCGCGCCGGCCGGGCCGCGCAGGATCATCCAGCGGTAGCCGTAGCTGTCGTCCTGCGTCAAGACGGTCGTGCCGTTGTCGCCGCCGGTCGCCGTGACGACTTCTTCCATGTCTTTCAGCGTCGATTCGAATTCGCTCGTTGCGAGCGCCTGGAAGACGATTGCGGCGCTGCCGGTCGGGTCGACGCCGTGCTCAGCCTGCAGGTCGACGTAGGCCGTCGTGATCGCGAACAGGCGGTCTGGCGCCGGGCCCTTGACCTGGTGGCGGCCCGTGAGGATGTCGCGCAGGCCCACTGCTAGGCGCTGGCGGCCGCGAGTCCGCCCTGCAGCTGGGACTCCAGACGCTCGAGCGCAGCAAGGCGCTGCTCGAGCGGCGGGTGGTCGGCGAACAGGTTCATCAGCGACTTCTTCGCGCGCGGCGGAATGATGAAGAACGCGCTCGAGCTTTCGACGCGGCGCAGATCCTGGCTCGGAGCGCGTTCGATCCCACCGCTGATCTTGATCAGCGCCGACGCGAGCGCGCTCGGGCGGCCGGTCAGCACGGCCGAGCCGCGATCGGCGGCGAACTCGCGGTAGCGCGAGAGCGCGCGCAGCAGCACGAACGAGACGACGTAGACGACGACCGAGACGAGGATCACGATCATCACGTCCTCCTCCTCTTCGTTGTTGCCATAGCCGCCGCCGAAGAACAGCGCGAACTGGGCGATGATCGACGCGAGCGTCGCGAAGAAGCTCGCGAGCGTCATCACCATCACATCGCGGTTGATCACGTGGCTGAGCTCGTGCGCCATCACGCCTTCGAGCTCGGCCGGCGAGAGCATCTCGAGGATGCCGCGAGTCGCGCAGACGGTCGCGCTCTTCTGTGAGCGGCCCATCGCGCAGGCGTTCGGCATCGACGTCTCCATCACGCAGACGCGCGGTTTCGGCAGGTCGGCTTGCACGCAGAGGCGGTCGACGATGCCGTGCAGCTCCGGCTCTTGCTCAGGTGAGACCTCTTTCAGGCCCATCGTCGACATCGCCAGCTTGTCCGAGCCGAACAGCTGCACGAGCAGCAGCACGACGGCGACGACGACGATGATTCCGGCGCCGGCGCCGACGGCGAAGAGCACGCCGACGAAGACCGCGTAGAGCAGCCCGAGCAGGAACAGCGTCAACAGCATCCGAGCCTGCAGGCCCGTGTCTTTGCCGAAGCTCCGGCGTGGTGCAGCCATGCGCTGATTGTCGCAGAAGCGGATACAGCTGATCTAAAGTCCCGCCGCGAGCGCGATGGCCGACGAAATGCAGTCATGAAGCCCGAGGTTCACGTCCTCGGGATCTCGATCAAGACCTTCGGCGTCACGTTCGCGCTTGGCTTCATCGCCTGCGGCGCGGTCGTCGCGCGGAGGTTGCGTGAGCTCAGCCGGCCGATCGACTGGGCCTATGAGATCACCTTCGCGGCGCTGATCGGCGGCGTCGTCGGCGCGCGCCTGTACTACCTGATCCAACACTGGAGCACGACCCGGCACGAATTGCTCGGCAGCATCTTCTCCGGCTCCGGCCTGGTCTGGTATGGCGGCGCGCTCGGCGGCGCGATCGGCGTGATCGGATGGATGCGCTGGCGCGGCGTGCTCGAACTGCGGATGCTCGACATCTGCGCGACGGCGCTCGCGCTCGGCTATGCGATCGGGCGGATCGGCTGTCAGGTCTCTGGCGACGGCGACTACGGCATCCGCTCGAGCCTGCCGTGGGCGATGGGCTATCCGCACGGCACGCTGCCGACGCCGCCCGGCGTCAGGGTGCAGCCCACGCCGATCTACGAGACCGTCGCGATGTGCCTGCTCGCGTGGGGCCTGTGGCGGCTGCGCGATCGTGTCCGGCCGGGTGTCGTGTTCGCGCTGTACCTGCTGCTGAGCGGGCTCGAGCGCTTCCTCGTCGAGTTCATCCGCCGCAACAGCGAGGTCTTCGCAGGCTTGACGGCGCCGCAACTGGAGAGCGTCGCGTTGATGCTGATCGGCGGCCTCTGGCTGGCGCTGCTGACGCGCCGCCGTGGCTTCGCGGCGCTGCGAGCGTCGCCCGCCTGAGCGCGCACGCGATAATCCGTGCGATGGCCACCGAGACAGGACTCTCCGACGTCTTTCCGCTCGACAGCCGGCTGAACGAACGCGGCCGGCTGGAGGTCGGCGGCTGCGACGCGATCGAGCTCGCGCGCGAGTTCGGCACGCCGGCGTACGTGGTCGCGGAGGACGACCTGCGCGCCCGTGCGCGCGCGTTCGTCGCTGCGGGGCGCGAGGCCGGCGACGAGGGCTTCGGCGTGGTCTTCGCCTCGAAGGCGTTTCCCTGCACGGCCGTGCTCGCGCTGTTTGCCGAGGAGGGTCTGTGGTGTGACGTCGCCTCCGGCGGCGAGCTGCACCTGGCGCTGAACGCCGGTTTCCCGCCGGAGCGGCTCGTGCTGCACGGAAACGCCAAGTCCGAGGATGAGCTGCGCGCCGCGCTCGAGCGCGGCGTCGGGTTGATCGTGCTCGACAACTTCGACGAGATCGATCGATTGCAGCGCCTCGTCGCGTCGGTCGGCGCGGGTGCAGCCGACACTCAGCAGGTGCTCCTGCGCGTGACGCCGGACGTACGCGGCGAGACACACGAGAAGATCTCGACCGGGCAGGCGAACTCGAAGTTCGGCTTCTCGATGTCCGACGCGCGCCTGGCGATCGAGCGCGTCGCGGCGATCGACGGCGTCGAGCTGGCCGGCCTGCACGCGCACATCGGCTCGCAACTGCTCGAGCTCGAGCCGTTCCGCCGCGAGGCGGCCGAGCTGGCGTCGCTCGGCGAGTTCGCCGTCTGGGACGTCGGCGGCGGGCTCGGCGTGCGCTACACCAGCGACCAGGCCGAGCCGCCGGCGATCGACGCCTACGTCGCGACCGTGCTGGCGGCCGCCGCCGAGCACGGCATGCGCGCGCCCGGCAAGCGTCTGTTGATCGAGCCCGGCCGCTCGCTCTGCGCGAATGCGTGCGTGACGCTCTACTCGGTCGAGTCGGTCAAGCAGAACGTCTCGCGCTGGGTCGCCGTCGACGGCGGCATGTCGGACAACCTGCGCCCGATGATGTATGGAGCTCGCTACGAAGCGCATGTCGCCGACCGCTTCGACGGCGCGACCGTCTGCGAGCTCGCCGGCAAGCACTGCGAGTCGGGCGACGTGATCGTGCGCGAAGCGCTGCTCGACGACCCGCGGCCGGGCGACGTGATCGTGACACCGGCGACAGGCGCCTACGGTTATGCGATGGCGAACAACTACAACGGGGTGCCACGCCCGCCGGTGATCTTCTGTCGCGACGGCGACGCGCGCGTCGTCGTGCGCCGCGAGACGTTCGAGGACTTGACGGCGCGCGATGTTCGCTGAGAGCGCGCAGGGCGGCGGCGCCGGCGAGGCGCGGCCGTTCCAGGTCGGCCTGCTCGGCCACGGCACCGTCGGCGGCGCGTTCGCCGAGCTGCTCGCTTCGCGCGCCGATGAGATCGAGCGCTTCAACGGGCTGCGCCCGGTGATCTGCGGCGTCTTGACGCGCTCGCGCGGCGACTTCGAGCAGATCCTCGCCGACGCCGATCTGATCGTCGAGGTGATCGGCGGGATCGAACCGGCGCGCGAGTTCCTGCTGCGCGCGATGCGCGCCGGCAAGCACGTCGTCAGCGCCAATAAGCAGCTGCTCTCCCAGCACGGCGAGGAGCTGTTCGAGACCGCGCGCAAGCACGACGTGCGCCTGCGCTTCGAGGCGGCCGTCGCCGGCGCTGTGCCGGTCGTTCGCGTGCTCGAGGAATCGCTCTCGGCGACGCCGATCGAGCGGATCCACGGGATCGTCAACGGCACGACGAACTTCATCCTCTCGGAGATGGCGCGCGGCTCCAGCTACGCAGAGGCGCTGGCCGAGGCGCAGCGCGTCGGCTACGCCGAGGCCGATCCGAGCGACGACGTCTCCGGTCGCGACGCCGCGGCGAAGATGGCGATCCTCGCGCGTCTGGCGTTCGGCTCGCCGGTGCATCTCGACGACGTGCCATACGAGGGCATCGAGCACCTGCACGGCGACGATCTCGAATACGCGCGCGAGCTCGGCCTTGGACTGAAGCTCGTCGGCACGGCTGAGCGCCGAGACGGCGGGCTGTCGGTGCACGTGCATCCGACGTTCCTCTACTCGGGGCATCCGCTTGCTTCGATCTCGGGGCCGTTCAACGCGGTCACGGTCGAGTCCGAGACGATCACCGAGCTGACGCTGTCCGGGCCCGGCGCAGGCGGCCTGCAGACGGCGAGCGCCGTGCTCGGCGACGTCGTCAGTGTGATGACCGGCGGCGCCCGCCCGCCGGCGCCGCCGCTGAAGCTGAAGCTGATCTCCGACGTCGACAGCGCCTTCTACCTGCACCTCGACGTCGAAGACGTGCCGGGCGTGCTCGCGTCGGTCACGAAGGTGCTCGGCGAGCACGCCGTCTCGATCAAGTCGGTCGTCCAGCGCGGCATGGCCGAGCACGCGCGGCTGGTCATGGTCACGCATCCGGTGCTCGAGTCGAGCCTGCGCGCGGCTGTCGCCGAGGTCGACGATTTCGACTTCATCCGTGCGCCGACGCGGTGCATCAGAGTCATCGAAGAGGAGTTCGTATGACCTGCGCACGTATGGCGGCGCTGGATCTGCGTCCTCGGTCGCTCGCGTGCGGAGCACGCCACGCTCCCTGCGTCCCTGCCCAGCTTGCCCTACGTGTCCAGGTCAGGCGTTATTTCAGGAGAGACATATGAGCGAGACGCCGCCCGTCTTCTCTGACGTTCCGCGCGTGCCGTTGCCGCGTGTCGAAGGCGCCGCCTTCTCGGGCGTGCACGTGCCGCTGATCGAGCGCTACCACGAGCGCCTGCCGTTCGAGGCCGGCGACAAGCTCGTCAGCCTGCAGGAGGGCTCGACGCCGCTGCTACGTGCTCCGGTGCTGTCAGAGATCGTCGGCGCGACGGTGCGCTTGAAGCTCGAGGGCGCCAACCCGACCGGCTCGTTCAAGGACCGCGGTATGACGTGCGCGCTGTCGGCCGCCGTTCGCGACGGCGCCAAGGCAGTGATCTGCGCTTCGACCGGCAACACGGCCGCGAGCGCCGCCGCGTATGCCGCGCGTGCGGGCATCACCTGCGCCGTGATCGTCCCCGAGGGCAAGATCGCGCAGGGCAAGATGGCGCAGACGCTCGTGCACGGCGCGCGCGTGATCTCGCTCGCCGGAAACTTCGACCAGGCGCTGACGCTCGTGCGAGAGCTGACCGCGACGCACCCGATCGTGCTCGTCAACTCGGTCAACGAGTACCGCATCGAAGGCCAGAAGACGGCTGCCTTCGAGATCCACGAGGCGCTTGCCGGAGAGCTCGAAGCGCTCTGCATCCCGGTCGGCAACGCCGGCAACATCACCTCCTACTGGCGTGGCTTTCGCGAGATGGGCGCCGCGCCGAGGATGCTCGGCTTCCAGGCCGAGGGCGCTGCGCCGCTCGTCGAGGGACACCCGATCGAGCACCCCGAAACGGTCGCCAGCGCGATCAGGATCGGCAACCCGGTGCGCTGGGAGGACGCGATGGCGGCGGCGACCGACTCGCGCGGCGCGATCCGCGTCGTCAGCGACAAGGAGATCCTGACGGCCTACCGGCTGCTCGCCTCGCGCGAAGGGATGTTCTGCGAGCCCGCCTCCGCCGCTTCGGTCGCCGGCCTGTTGAAGTACGGCGCCGAAGGGGCCGAGCAGATCGTTTGCGTGCTCACCGGGCGCGGCCTGAAGGATCCCGAGACGGCGCTCGCCAACAACGACGGCAGGACGATCCAGTGCGTCGCCGAGACCGCTGCGATCGAGGAAGCCGTCCTCGGCGACCCGTGAGCCGGCGCCGCTTGGTCGGGCGCACCCGACGCGCCGAGCGCGCCGCGTGGAGCGCCGGCGGATGATCCGTAAGCGCCTCGTGCGCGTGCCGGCGTCCTCGGCCAACCTCGGTCCCGGCTTCGACTGCATGGCGGCAGCCCTGTCGATGCACATGCAGTTGGAAGTGATCGAGACGGGTGAGTTTGCCGTCGAGACCGACCTGCCGGTTGCGCTCGGGCGCGAGAACCTCTGCGTGCGCGCGTTCGAGCGCCTGCATCCGGCCGACGAGCTCACATTCAAGATCAGCTCGGAGATTCCGCTCTCAGGCGGGCTCGGGTCGAGTGCCGCAGCGATCGTCGCCGGGCTGATGGCGGCCGACCACATGTTCGAGATCGACGCCGACCTGCTCGCACACGCCTGCGAGCTCGAGGGCCACTCCGACAACGTCGCCGCGGCGCTGCATGGCGGCTTCGTGATCTGCGCCGACGGTCGCGCGACGCGCTTCGAGCCGCCGACGGGATTGGAGGCGCTGGCCGTCGTGCCCGAACAGGCAGTGCGCACGAGCGCAGCGCGCGCGGCGCTGCCGCAACAGGTGCCGCTTGCCGATGCCGTCTTCAACGTCGCGCACGGCGCACTGTTGACGCTCGGCCTCGCGCGCGGCGACTGGGACATGCTCGCGCAGGGCCTCCACGACCGCCTGCACCAGCAGCAGCGCGCGCCGCTGTTCCCGCGCTCTTACGAGCTGGCATTGCGCGCACGTGAGCTCGGAGCGCTTGGTGCGACAATCTCCGGCGCTGGCCCGACCGTGCTCGTGTGGTGCTTCTACGAGCAGACCGGCGCCGTCGCCGAGGCGCTCAGCAGCGAGATCGAGGGCTGGGCGACGCTGCGGCGGGCGCCGTTTGAGCCGCAGGGCGCCTACGTCGGCGAGCTGTAGGCGGCTAACGCAGCTGCGCCAGGCGCTCGCCGGCGCCGCGCAGCGCCGGTAGGCGCTCGAGCACTTCGCCAGCCACGTCGAGGTAATCGTTGCCGAGGTCTGGACGATGGTCGAGGATCGAACGCGCGCGCTCGGCCGACTCGGCGTAGGCGATCGACGAGCGGATCGTCGTGTCGAAGACCTGCTCGCCGAAGCGTTCCTTCAGCGAGGTCAGCGCCTCGCGCGAGTGGATCGTGCGCATGTCGGCGAGGTTCAGCAGCACGCCGAGCACGGTCAGCTCGGGATTGAGGCCGTCGCGCGCGAGCTCGACGAGCTCGACCGCCTGCTCGACGCCCTGCAGCGCAAAGTACTGCGCCTCGGCGGTGATCAGCGCGTAGTCGGCCGCGACGAGCGCGTTGACCGTCAGCAGGCCGAGCGACGGCGGGCAGTCGATCAGGATCAGCTCGTACTGCTCTGGAAGCTTCGCGAGCGCGCGCCGCAGCGTCAGCTCGCGGCCCATCTTGCCGCCGAGCATCAGCTCGGCTTCGGCGAGCGTCAGGTTCGCCGGGATCAAGTCGTCGTGAATCGCCTCGCTCGCGCTCGCTCGATCGGACAGCACGTCGGCGATCGTCGGCTCGACGTCGGGCGGCAGGTCGAAGTAGTCGGAAAGGTTGCCCTGCGGGTCGAGGTCGACCGCGAGCGTCTTTACACCGCTGCGCCGAAATGCGTCGGTCAGCGTGCGCACGGTCGTCGTCTTGCCCGTTCCGCCCTTCTGCGAGAGCACCGCGATCGTGTCGGTCATCCGCCGATATTACGGCTCCGCCCGCTTGCGCGCAGGGCCGCCGTGGAGACGTTCGAGCGGTCGCCTCCGGACCGCCGGAGTTGCGCCGCGGCGAGCGCCTCGGCGCGGCTATTCAGCGACGACGAGGTAGCTCAGCCGGTAGCGCCCGACGATGATCTCGTCGCCGTCCGCCAGCAGCTTGCCCTCGATCCGATCGCCGTTGACGAAGACGCCGTTGAGGCTGCGGTCGTCGAGCACTCGCACGCCGTCCGGCTGGCGCACGATCAGCGCGTGGCGGCGCGAGACGGTCGGGTCGTCGAAGCGCACGTCGGCGACGAGGCTGCGTCCGATCCGCGTCCACTCGCGCGTCAGCGCGATCACGCGCGGCGATTCGCCGCCACCGTCGTCGAAGCACAGATACTCGCCCGGCTGCTCCGCATTCGCGCGTGCCTGCGCCAGCTGCTCCTCGCGATCGAGCGGAGCCGGCTCGGATAGCACGCCGCCGTGACGCGCCGTGTCCTCGGCGGCAGCCGGCGATCCGCCGCTGAACAGCGATGCGCGCGCGAAATCGGCGCCACCGCAGCTGGGGCAATCGGTCAGCGCGTCGTGGCCGTTGAGCGTCAATACGTAGCCGCAGTTGCGGCAGCGAAACGATCCGGCGTTGGCGAACGTACCGTCGACCGTCCGCTTGCTGAGTAGATCCATATTGCTCATCCCTTCCTGCTCGGCGCTTCGCGTTGGCTCTGCCGGCAGTCACTCGGTGTTGGCGTGACTGCAGCAGCTCCGTGCCAGGAAAAGCTCGTGGCGATCATAACAAGTTGGACTAACCGGCAGATTCCGATTTGCCGCATCTTCCGCGGTGGTCAACGGCTTTCGCTTTCGTTGTGGTCGGCTCCGCTCGAGAGATGCCCCGCGCTGGGCCTGGCGACGATCTTCTACCCAAGCGGATCGGCGTGCAAACAGCGCCTGTCGGAATCGGCAGGAGCGGCGGCCGCGACGGCGAAACCCGAGTGACGATGGCTTCTGAGGTGACTCACGTCGAGGATTTCGAGCGCCACATGCTGCGCCGCGGTCTCGGCGTGCTCGAGGCCGACCGCGAGCGCTGTGCCGACTGCGGGCGCACGCCGCTGACCGGCGAGCACGTGCACCTCTACGACGGGCGCCACGGCGGCGTCGTCTGCGAGCTGTGCCGAACGCTGCGCCGCGAGCCGCCGGTCGCAAGCGAGATCGTTCGCCACTGCGAGCACGGTCACACCGTGCGCCTGACCGCGCGCGCCGCTTGATCGCGCCGCCGAGTTGGCGGGCCGGCCTCTAGACTTGCCCTCGCCGTGGACCCCGTGACCGTCTCGACCGTGATCTCCGCTCCTCGCGAGGAGGTCTTCGCCTACCTCGAAGACATCGCCAACCACGAGGAGTTCACCGACCACTACCTCGTCGACTGGCATCTGACGCGGATCGACTCGGTCGGACGCGGTGCCGGCG
Source organism: Solirubrobacteraceae bacterium (assembly GCA_036271095.1). Lineage (GTDB taxonomy): Bacteria > Actinomycetota > Thermoleophilia > Solirubrobacterales > Solirubrobacteraceae > Palsa-744. The sequence continues at coordinate 5,718 of DATBBG010000016.1, read as the reverse complement.
CACGCTTTCGCGTGAAGGCGCCGCGCAACCGCTTCAGCTGGGCCGACGTGACGTTCGTCGAGGTCGAGCGCCCGCATCGGATCGTCGAGGTCGGACGGACGGGCAAGAACAACCGGATCCGCACGCTCGGCGTCTACGAGCTGACGCCTGGCTCGCACGACAGCACGCGTGTCAGCTTCACGATCGAGACGCAGCCCGTGACACTGTCGGATCGGCTGATGGACGCGCTTGGAACGCGCGGCTGGATGAAGCGCAAGAACGCGCGCGCGATGCGCCGGCTGCGCTCGATCATCGAGCGCGATGAAGATCGCGGAAGGCGCGTGACGGTCGCCGCCGGGTAGACTGCCGCGTCGCATGTCCAGCCGTATGCGCAAGCTTCCCCTACTCGCGCTCGTCCTGCTCGCCTCCATCGTGCTGGCGGCGTGCGGCGACTCGCACTCGAAAGTGAGCACCGGAACGTACGCCGGCGAGTCGGGCAAGAACGCTCCCTACCTCGACGTCGGGCCGCTCGCCTACGAGGTGCAGCTCTCGCGCGAGCTCAACCCGTACGACCTCGAAGACAAGCAGTACCTGCAGGGCCTGACGCCCGAACAGCGCAAGCTCGAAGTCGGGCAGGAGTGGTTCGGCGTGTTCATCCAGATCTACAACAACGGCTCGCGCCCGGCGCCGACGGCGACCGACTTCACGATCACCGACACGCAGGAAAACGTCTACACGCCGCTCGCGATCGCGAGCGGCAACCCGTTTGCCTACCACGCGGAAACGCTGGCGCGCAACAGCCGCCTGCCGGCGCTCGACACGATCGCCGCGAACGGCCCGACGCAGGGCGCGCTGCTGCTGTTCAAGATCCAGGTCGTCTCGCTCGACAACCGCCCGCTGACGCTGAAGATCGTCGATCCGACCGACGCCGCGCAGACGGCTTCGGCCGAGCTCGACGTCTAGCGGCTGGCCTGCAGCCCGGCCTCGAGCACTTCACGCGCGACCGGTGCGGCGGTGTCGCCGCCGGCGCCGTCTTTGACGAGCAGCACGCCGACGGCGATTCGCGGCTTCAGCGCCGGCGCGAACGAAGCGAACCAGGCGTCGGTGTTGCTCGCTTCGCTGTTGGCGCCCTCGCAGCCTGAGCCGCTCGCTTCGTGTTCGCCTTCGCTTGCTTCCGCTTCGTGTTCGGAGGGGGTGCACTCGGTCTTCAGTTCGGCCGTGCCGGTCTTGCCGGCGACGGTCACGCCGGAGATCGCGGCGGATGTGCCCGTGCCTTTGCGCACGACTTCGATCATCAGCCGGCGCACCGTGCGCGCAACGCTCGCGCTCGTCACGTAAGCGCCTGGAGCGCTCGTCGGCTGCAGCGTGAACGTCGGACGCGGACGCCGCCCGCCGTCGGCGATGCTCGCGGCGACGACCGTCATCTGCAGCGCGCTCGCCTGCACCTGCCCCTGGCCGATCGCCGTCGAGCCGAGGTCGAGTTCGCCTTGGATCTGCGAGGCCGCCGGCAGCGTGCTTTCGGCTGCGCCTTCGATCCCCGGCGAGTGATTGAAGCCGAAGCGTTCGGCCATCGCGACGAGCCGCTGCGAGCCGAGCTTGACGCCGAGCGGCGAGAAGACCGAGTTGCATGAGACCGCGAACGCCAGCTCGAGCGAGCCGCCGCATTCCTCGCCGTTGGCGTTGCTCAGCTTGACGCCGTCGAGCGTCGCGTAGGTCGCATAGGGGAAGACCGTCTTCGGCGTCGCGATGTGCGCCGCCAGCACGCCCGTCACCGTGACCATCTTGAATGTCGAGCCGGGCGGCTGCACGCTGTCGATTCCGATACCGGCGACAGCGAGCACCTGACCGGTCCGCGGTTCGAGCGCGACGACGCCGCCGAGCTGTCCGCCGAGCGCCGCCACGGCCGCGCTCTGGACGCTTGGCGAGATCGTCGTGCGAACGGCGTGCGCAGCGCGCGGCACGGCGCTCGCGATCACACGGCGGCCGGCGAGCAGCTCGCCGCCGGGAGTTCCGCGCAGCTGTGCGTCGAGCGCGCGCTCGAGGCCGCTCGTGCCGACGATCGCGTTCGACGGAACGCCTTGTGCTTCGAGCGACTCGCGATTCGCGCTTGGGATCGGGCCGACTTCGCCGATCACCGCGTCGGCGACGTCGCCGAGCGGCGAGCTGCGCGTGCCCGCTTCGCCGGCCGAGCCTTCGGCGAGCACCGAGCCGTCGCGCGCGAGCAGCTTCGCACGCGGTGGCAGCGTCGTCTGGCGCGAAAGCGTCTCACCGCTGCGCATGCCGGGGAAGGTCAGCGAACGCGACCACGCGATCTGCTGGGTGCCTTCGGCACCGCTGACGAGCCGCAAGCGGAAGCTCAGCGCGAGCGTCCCGAACATCTGCGTGTGCACGTCGACCGGAACGACGACGACGCCGCCGGCCGAGCTGCGCGCCTTGCCGAGCACGCGCGCGCCGGTCGCCGTCGCCGTGCGCAGAGCTTCGGCGTAGGCGGCCGCGAAGGCGTCGGCGCTCAGCGAGCGCCGAGTCGCCGCATCGACGTCGGCGTACATCGCCGCGTAGTCGGAGTGCGTCCAGGCCGAGACGAAGCGCTCGGCGAGCGCGTCGTTCGAGGAGGAGCCGCTGTTGGCGCCGACGATCGCGCCGATCGCGAATGCGACGATCGCGATTGCGATGACCGGTCGCGCGCGACGAACCCGAACCGTCTGCTCGTCACTCAGAGAGCGGTAGAACATGGCTGGTGACGGGTGTCGACTGGATCATCGTCGCGTTCGCCGCAATCCTGGCGGCTTTCGGATTTCGGCGTGGCTTCATCGTCGGCGTGCTGTCGTTTGCGGGGTTTGCCATTGGTGCATTCCTCGGAACCCGGCTGGCTCCTCTACTGCTCTCGCAGGGCTCCTCCTCGCCGTACGCACCGGCGCTCGGGCTCGTCGGCGCGCTGCTTGCCGGAGCGATCCTCGCAAGCGGGCTGGAGGGACTCGGATTCAGGCTCAGGCGCGCGCTCAAGCTGCCCGGTCTCGGCGTGCTCGACGGGCTGCTGGGCGCCGTCCTCGGCGCGGCGCTCGGGCTCGGCATCGTCTGGATCGTCGCGGCCGTCGTCGCGCAGGCGCCGAGCTACACGCAGCTGCGCACCGACGTCCAGCGCTCGGCGATCTTGCGCGAGTTGAACCTGCTGCTGCCGCCGTCCGGGCCGATCCTCAATGCGCTCGCGCGGCTGGACCCGCTGCCGACGATCTCGGGCCCGTCGCCCGACGTCGCGCCGCCGCCGCCGCGAATCGCGCGCACGCCGGGCGTGCGCGCAGCCGCGCGCAGCGTCGTGCGCGTGCTCGGTACGGCTTGCGGCCTGGCGATCGAGGGCTCCGGCTGGGTTGCCGCGCCGGACCTCGTCGTCACGAACGCGCATGTCGTCGCTGGCGAGCAGGACACGACGGTCGAGGTCGGCGGGAACTCGCCGAGTCTGCCTGCGCATCCGCTCGCGTTCGACCCGCGCGACGACGTTGCCGTGCTGCGCGTGCCCGGCCTCGGGCTGTCGAGCCTGCATCTGGTCGCAGACCCCGCTTCGGGCACGCCGGGCGCGATCCTCGGCTACCCCGAGGACGGGCCGTTCGTCGCGCGCGCCGGAAGGATCGGCCGCACGCAGACGGTGCTGACCGACGACGCCTACGGAAATGGGCCGGTCGATCGCCTGTTGACTCCGTTGCGCGGCGTCGTCCGTCCTGGCAACTCCGGCGGACCGCTCGTCGACAGCGCCGGCGAAGTGCTGACGACGGTATTCGCGAGCACCGTCGGCAGCGCCGCCGACGGCGGCTACGGCGTCGCCAACTCGACCGTCGCAGACGCGCTCGCGCTCGCCGAGTCGCGCGCGGCCAACGGAGTCGAAGTCAGCACCGAGGGCTGCGCCGAGGGTTGAGCCTCGCGTTGCCGGCGTGAGCGGGCCGCGGTAGGGTCTCGCGCGAGGGCGTTTCGAGCGTAGTGAGGCGATCTTCTCTGCAACGACGTGCGCATCGCGAATGGCGCTGAAGCGAGCCGCGATGGCTGGCGTGACGGCGCTGGTCACGGTCAACATCTGGACCGGCTGCCCGCTGCTCGCGCTCTGGGTCGGCTCGCGCGCGGTCGGCACGAGCGCCCTGAGCATGGCGGCGGTCGTCGTCGTGCTGATCGTCCTCGGTCTGCTCGAGTTCGCGATGACGCTCGTGCTGGCGTGGCTGACGAACACCTACGACGAGATGATCGGTCTGCGCTGCCTCGAACCTCGCGCAACGTGGACGCGGCGGCTGTGCGCGCCGGAGTCGGCCGGCCTCAACCGGAGGCTCGGGATCAGCTCGCTGGAGGGCATCGTCGTGATCAACGTGTATGTAGCCGTCCTGACGCTGATCGTCTGGTATCTGTTCTTCGCCGCGCATCCGGGGCCGCTGCTGTGTGCGGCGCATTGCTGATCGGCCGGCGGCCGACCGGGTTCAGGGTCAGCTGGCCGGCGCAGGGCGAGCGGTCGGACGTGGACGTGCGGTGCGTTTCGATGCGTCGGGAGTTGGCTCCTTCGCCTTGCTCGGCTTACGAGCGGGCGCAGTCGCCTCGGCGTGTTCGCGCCGTTGCACTTCGACGTGCTCGTCGATCGCTGCCTGCACGACGGTCAGGCGCCGGATCAGCGCCGCGCGCACGTGTGTCAGCTCGTCGGCCGTGAGCAGGGCCGGACCGATTCCGCGCCGCGCGCGGCGGTCGGGCCCGGGTGCCACGCCTGGATGCTCGGCTTCGAGGTCGGCCAGCGTGCGCTCGAACGCCGCGATCTGGCGGCGCAACGTCTTTCGGCGCCCCTGCTCAGAACGCTCGGCGCTCATCTCGCCGGCCTCGCCCAACGCTGGCGCTGTGTCCGGCGCGACGTAAAGCGCAGCGGCGACATCGCGCGGGTCGAGGCCGGTCTCGCGCGCTTCCTCGGCCGCATGAGCGGCGATCGAGCTGAGCGCCGCGCCGTCGTTCGGCGCGGCGGCGACGAACGTGCCGCTGCCCTGCTGGCTCTCGATCAGGCCCCGCTGCTCCAACCGCCGGTAGACGGTTCGCACGGTGTTGACGTTCAAGCCGGTCTCCTCAGCCAGCTCGCGCAACGTCGGCAGTCGCTCGCCAGGCGCAAAGCGCCCGTCGCGGATCTGCGCGCACAGCGCCCAGTCGAGTTGGACGCCGACGGGCACGTCGGCCTTGCGGTCGATCGCGATCTCGTCCGAGCTTCGGCTGTTGTCAAAAGCGCGTGACATGTCTCCAAGGTACCGTCGCAATCCGTCGTTGCATAGTGTGTTAGTCAACTAGTACACTCGCACAATGGAGGAGAGGCACGGGGTGCTGCGTCCGGCAGCGCGTGGAATGCTCGACTCGGGCCGCAGTCTGCTCGAGGAATTCGGCGACATCGTGCTGCTCACCGGCAGGACGATCTCCTCGGCGCTGTTTCCGCCCTACCCATATGGCGGCGAGCTCGTCTCGCAGTTCCTGTTCGCGCTGCGGCTGGTCTGGTTTCCGCTGCTCGTGACAACCGTCGCGATCAGCTACGGCGCGCCCGGGCTGCAGGCGGCGAACTTCCTCACGATCTTCGGCGCGCTCGACCGCCTCGGCGGCTTCTTCGTGCTCGCGGCGATTCGCGAAATCGGGCCGCTGATCACTTCGATCGTCGTCGCGGGGATCGCCGGCACGGCGATCACGGCCGACCTCGGCGCGCGCAAGGTGCGCGAGGAGCTCGACGCGCTGCAGGTGCTCGGC
>DATBBG010000015.1:0-36196 GCA_036271095.1 Solirubrobacteraceae bacterium | reverse complement strand
GCGCTCGCGGCCGCGCCGCTGGTCGGTCTCGGCGACAAGGAGGCCGCCGATCAGGCGGCGGTCGACGGCATGCGCTTCATGCTGCAGTCGGTTCAGATGGACGGCGTCGTCGTGATCGGCGAGGGCGAGAAGGACGAGGCGCCGATGCTCTACAACGGCGAGCAGATCGGCGACGGCACGCCGCCGGCCGTCGACATCGCGGTCGACCCGCTCGAGGGCACGACGCTTGCCGCGCACGGGATGCCGAGCGCGCTTGCCGTGATCGCGCTGTCCAGCCGCGGCACGATGTTCGATCCTGGCCCGTGCGTCTACATGGAGAAGATGGCCGGCTCGCCGGAAGTCGCCGACCTGCTCGACCTCGATCGGCCGCTGGCCGAGACGGTCAAGCTGATCGCCGAGCGCAAGCGCGTGCCGGTCGGCGACGTGATGGTCGTCGTGCTCGACCGACCGCGCCACGAGCAGGGCATCGCCGAGATCCGCGCGGCGGGTGCGCGCGTGCGCCTGATCGCTCACGGCGACGTCTCGGCCTCGCTGCTGGCCGTGACCGAGCGCTCGCCCGTCGACCTGCTGTGGGGCATCGGCGGCACCCCCGAGGGAGTGATCTCGGCGGCCGCCGTGAAGTGCCTCGGCGGCCAGCTGATCGGGCGCCTGTGGCCGCGCGACGAGGACGAGCGCAAGGCGGCGCTCGACGCCGGCTACGACCTGCAGCGGGTGCTCACGCGCGACGATCTCGTCGCCGGCGAGGACGTCTTCTTCTCCGCGACCGGAATCACCGACGGCGACGTGCTGCAGGGCGTGCGCTACCCGAGCGCCGGCGGCGCGACGACCGAGTCGCTGGTGATGCGTACGCGCTCGGGCACGATCCGGCGGATCAGGGCGACGCACGACCGCGCGAAGCTGCGCGCGGTCGGCGGCGAGCGCTTCTGAGCCTGCGCGCCGCGCGCGCTTTCTCCGCAAGGGTGCGCCCGGCGCTTTCTCGCCGAGCGGGCCGCTGCGACAATGCGCGCATGCGATCGGCCGCGGCAGCGCAGTGAGCAAGCGGGCAGGACTGTTCGGGCCGGTGCGGCTGTGGCGCCTGTCGATCGCGCTGCAGCAGCGCGGGTTGCGCGCGCCGGCTGCGTTTGTCAAGAACGTCAACTCGGCGATCTACCACAACTCGCTGCCGCCGGGAGCGATCGTCGGCCCCGACTTGCGCCTCGGCCATCACGGCTTCGGCACGGTGATCCATACGAACGTCGTGATCGGACGCGGCGTGACGATCTACCAGAACGTGACGATCGCGATGCGCGCCGGATCGCAATCGCCGTATCGCATCCAAATCGAGGACGACGTGCTGATCGGCGCCAACGCCGTGATCGTCTCGCCGCACCGCGCCGACCTGCGTATCGGCCGCGGCGCACGGATCGGAGCCGGCGCGGTCGTCAGCGCCGACGTGCCGCCGGGCTCGACTGTGATCAGCGCCCCTGCGTCGCTGATCTCGCCCGACGGAGAGCGATCGCCGTTGACGCGCGCGGCCGACTGAGTCGCGCGCAGGCCTTGCTCGGCGCGAGCCGCTCTCCGAGCTAGGCGCGGTAGCGCCCGACGCGCGACTCGGCGAAGTCCATGCGCGCGAGCGAGCGCAGGAAGCGCTTGGTCACGATCACGTGGATGCGCGACTGCGTCTCGTCGTAGAAGCGCCGGCCCAGGCGCGAAGCGATCGACGGGTAGAAGTTCGCGACCTCGACCGATATGCGCAGGCGTGTGTGCGGGCCGGCGTACGGCGACTGCTCAGCACGCGGATCGATGTCGTCGAGGTCGCGTCGGACCTCGATCTGCAGGTAGCCGCCGCCGTCGCGTCCGCGGCGCGAGACGAGCACGCCGCGTGCGATCCGCCAGCGCACGAGCCCGTGCAGCGCGCCCATCTCGTATTCGGGCGCTTGGAAGGTCAGCAGCTTCAGCGGTCGCGCCAGCAGCACGATCGAGCGCTCCCGCTCGCTGTAGTCGACGTGGATCAAGCCGAGCGTCGCGCGCGTGAGGAAGCGCCAGTAGGTGCGCGCGAGGCGCTCGAGATATTCGGCCGACCAGATCTGCTCGAGCGCCTGCTGCGGCAGCGAGATCTCGGCGCTCTGCAGCGAGCGCACCGCGCCGGTCTCGTCGTCGAGCGAAGTCAAGCTCTGCGGCGGCTCGATCACGACCGGTGCTGCGCGCGAGCGCGCGCGCCGCGCGCGCGCCCACGCGGCGAGCAGGCCAAGGAGCGCGGCGACGGCTGCCGCCACGGCGACGAGCGCGCGGGTCATACACGGGCAGGCTAATCGGCCGCGTCTCGTCCTCGCTTGCTGCTATTCACAGCTGTGTGAGCAAAGGACTGCCGATCGAGCGCATCGCCCGCGCACGCGCCGTCGCAGACGCGCCCGTCGAGGCGCTGCTCGAGCGCGCCGAGGAGCTCGCACGGCGCTGGGTGATCGCGCAGCTCGCGGCGCGTCCGCTGCAGGAGATGGCAGACGTGCCGGTGCAGCGGCTCGCACGCGACGCGCCGGCTTTCTGCGAGCAGCTCGTGCGCGCGCTCGCCTCCGATGCCGAGCTCGAGCGGCTGCTGCACGGCGAGGCGCCGTCGTCGCGCGAGAGCAGCCTGGGTGGCATCGCCGGCGGCGTTCCAGCGACGAGCGGCGACGCGAGCGCGATCGCGGCGTCGTTCGAGGCGCTGCGCGCCGTCGTTTGGCGCCAGGCGCTCGCCGAGTTGCGCGATCCGCCGGTTGCGCTCGTCGGCGATCTCGCCGACCGGCTGGCGTTCGTCTGCGCCGCCGCCCTCGCCGCGGCGCTCGATGCGCACGGCAGCGAAGAGGTCACGGCTGCGCCGAGTGCGGCGCGCGCCTTCTCGCCCGCTCCACAGATGCCACGCACGCAGGTCGCCGCCGGGCGTAGCGGCGCCGGGCGTGGCGGCGCGGTGCTGATCGACGAGCTCGACGACGAGCCCGCTCCGGCTGCACGCCGAGGTCGCGCACGCCCGTGGGACACGCCGCTCGAGCACGAGCGCAGTGGCTCGAGCGCCAGCGCGGAGTCCGGCAGGCCGAGGATCTTCGAGCGCGACGCGCTGGACGACGACGAGCTGCAGATGCGAGTGACGCGCTCCTCGCGCGTGCAGGTCGACGAGCTCCGCTGAGGCGCGGGCCGGCGAGCTAGGCGGTGGGCGCCGGCGCGATCGTCAGCGCGACTGGCGGCGCCGCTTCGGCGCCGCCTGCCGTCGTCGTCGACGGCGTCAGCGGCGGTGCGCCGAGCATCGGCGTGTTCGGCACGCTGCCGACGATGCGCGTCGAGAGCCGTGCCGTGTCTGACATCCCGAGCACGCTCGCAGCGCCGCTCGTCAGATCCCACTGCGCTCCGTTGTGCGCATACGGACCGCGATCGATCACCGGCACGACGGCTGCGTGGCCGCGGTAGCTGAACTTCACGAGCGTGCCGCACGGGAGCGTGCGGTTGGCGACGCCGACGACGGCCGGCGTCAACGTCTGCCCGCACGCCGTCGTCTGTCCATAGAAGCCAGGTCCGAACCAAGTCGCCAAGGCGACCTTGTGGATCGTCGGCGTCGGCGCGCTCGCGACGCCGCCGGTTTCGGCCTGCGCGCCGGCGGTTGCGAACGCGGCGAGCGCTGTCACCGGGCACGCGACGATCATCAATATCTTCAAGAACGGGGTTCGCATCGGTGTCGGCGCCTACGGGGTGAGCTGACGGGCTCGCGCCACACCTACCGGCGCTACAACCTGACTTCGGTCGATTCGCCCCAGCGGCTCGAAACTGTCGGGCCGCAATTGGGTCCCCCGTCTCCCATGACCTGAGTCATCAGGAGCTCGGCGTGGCCGCAAGTATACAGAAGACCTTTGACGAGCTTTGAGCGGTTCGCGAGCCCGAGCGGGACGCGCCGAGCGCAGCGCTCAGGAGAGCGGCAGGCGCGAGACGACGTCTTTGAGCAGGCGCTCGCTGCGCGAGAGCCCGGCCTTCGCGAGCTCGCCGACGAGCTCTGCTGCGGACGCGACGAGCTCGACGCCGCCGGGCGGCTGCACCGAGCCGGACGGCGTCTCGCTCTCGCACTCGAAGCCCTGGCGCGGCGCCGGATCCTGCACCGCTGTCGGCCGCGGCCGTTTCCGAGTCGCGCGCGTCGGCGCCGGCCGTTTCCCGGCGCCGGCTTTGGGCTTGACCGCCTTGGCGCCAGCGCTTGCTGCCGGGCCCTTTGCCTTCGTCTGCTCGATCGCAGCGACGGGCGGCTTTGCGGTACTCGCTGCGCCGCTCTGCGTCCGCTTGCGCGTGCCCTTGGCGGCGGCCGGCGAGGGGCGCCGCGTGGCCGCTCGCTGCTCGCGCACGGCCGTTCCTGCGCCGTTGCGCGAGCCGTTCGTCTCGCGCGCCGCCTGGCGGCGCGCGCTGGAGCGCTGCGGCCGCGCGCGCGGCAGGTTTGCGAGTACGCCGTTCTCGTTCGGCGACGTGCCGTTGACGTCCTCGCTGCGCTCGACGTCGTTCACCGGCACATCATTGCTTAAGGGCCGAGCCGCGCGCGATCTGACGGTCGCCGCGCAAACAGCGCGCTCGGTGTGCACAGCTGCTGTCCAACCGTTGAGATCGACCACAACGACGCGTTAGCATGCGTCTTTCCGAACAGACGCGATGAGCATCATGTAACGAGTTGCCGGCCGCCGCCGTATCTCTGACGGAGCGGCCGTCTCAGCCAGAGTCCGGGCAGGCCGTGGTGACGGGCGCCGGTTGTCGATACACGCGAGTAGAAACGGGAGCAGATGTCAGTAGTCGAGCTGCAGGAGCTGGATGAGGTCAAGGGCCTGCTCGCAAAAGGGCAACAGGTCGGGGTTCTCTCCTACACGGAGATCACGAAGGCGATGTCCGAGCTCGACCTCGACGAGTCCGATGTCGAGGAGCTGCACGGATTCTTCGAGAAAGCGGAGATCGAGCTCGTCGAGGACATCGACCCGGCGACGGCCGCCGCCTCGCAGGTGGAGCGCGCGCCCGACAAACGCGGTCGGCGCAAAGCGAAAACGGCGCTCGACCTGAAGCCGGACATGACGACCGACTCGCTGCAGCTGTTCCTCAAGGACATCGGCAAGGTGCGCCTGCTGACCGCGCAGGAGGAGGTCGACCTCGCCAAGCGGATCGAGCGAGGCGACCTCGACGCGAAGCAGAAGATGGTCGAGTCGAACCTCCGCCTGGTCGTCTCGATCGCGAAGAACTACCGCAACCAGGGCCTGCCGTTCCTCGACCTGATCCAAGAGGGCACGCTCGGCCTCGTTCGCGCCGCCGAGAAGTTCGACTACCGCAAGGGCTTCAAGTTCTCGACCTACGCGACGTGGTGGATTCGCCAGGCGATCGCACGTGCGCTCGCCGACAAGGCGCGCACGATCCGCATTCCCGTGCACGTCGTCGAGAAGCTCAACAAGATCGGGCGCGCCGAGCGCAAGCTCGTGACCGAGCTCGGCCGCGAGCCGACAGCCGACGAGATCGCCGAGGTGACCGGCATCGACCCGGAGGAGGTCGACTCGATCAAGCGCTCCGCGCAGGCGCCCGTCTCGCTGGAGAAGCCGGTCGGCGACGAGGAGGAGTCCGAGTTCGGCCAGTTCATCGCCGACGAGCGCGCCGAGTCGCCGTACGAGCGCGCCGCCGAGATCCTCACTAAGGAGGCGCTGCGCGAGGCGCTCGAGAACCTCTCCTACCGCGAACGTCGCGTGCTCGAGCTGCGCTACGGGCTCGGCGGCGAGCACCCGCGCACGCTCGACGAGGTCGGGCGCACGTTCAACGTGACGCGCGAGCGCATCCGCCAGATCGAGAACCAGTCGTTGAAGAAGCTGCAGTCCTTGGCGGAGGCGCAAAAGCTCCGCGACGTCGCCTGACCTGACGGCGTCTCGGCTTCCCTGGCGGCGTCCTCGCTCACTCGTGTGCGGAGCACACTTCGCGAACTGCTTGTGCCCCGAAGGGGGTACGTCCTTGCCAGAAAACCCGATCCGCTCGTCAGGGCCGCTGCTGTCCATGACTGAGGCCCGCGCTCAAGGCTTGGCGCTTGCCTGCCGATCAGCTCTGCATGATCGACATCGATCAGACGCTGCGCGAGCTGGTTGAGCGCGAGGGTTCCGACTTGCACCTGAAGGTCGGCTCGGCGCCGCTGTTTCGCATCAACGGCGAGCTCTCGATCGCCGAGGGCACGCCGGCGCTGAGCGCCGAGGACACCGAGGGAGCGCTCAAGATGCTGCTCACCGACGACGTCAAGCTCGACGAGTTCGCGGCCGAGCACGAGGTCGACTTCTCTTACGAAATCTCAGGCGTCGCTCGCTATCGCATCAATGCCTTTCAACAGCGCGGCGTGATCTCGATCGTCTGCCGCGCGATTCCGCACAAGATCTCGACGATCGAAGAGCTCGCGCTGCCGGACGTCGTCAACGATCTCGCCGACGAGGAGCGCGGCATCGTGCTGCTGACCGGCACGACCGGCTCGGGCAAGTCGACGACGCTGGCGGCGATGATCGACCACATCAACCAGACGACGAGCAAGCACATCGTCACGATCGAGGATCCGATCGAGTTCGTGCACACGGACAGCCGCTCGGCGATCAACCAGCGTGAAGTCGGCATGGACACCTCCTCGTTCAAGCGCGCGCTGCGGCGCGTCCTGCGCCAGGATCCCGACGTGATCCTGATCGGAGAGATGCGCGACGAGGAGACCGTGCAGACGGCGCTCTCGGCCGCCGAGACGGGCCACCTCGTGCTCTCGACGATCCACACGGTCGACGCAACCGAGTCGATCAACCGCATGCTCGACTTCTTCCCGACGCATCAGCACCAGCAGGCACGCAGCATGATCGCCGGCACGCTCAAGGGCGTCATCTCGCAGCGGCTCGTGCCCGGCGCCGACGGCGGCCGCGTCGCGGTCTGCGAGATCCTGCGTACGACCGGACGCGTGCGCGACATGATTCACGACCCGACGCAGACGGGCAAGCTCGTCGAAGTGATCGCCTCCGGCGGCTACTACGGCATGCAGACCTTCGACCAGGCGCTGTTCGGCCACGTCAAGGCCGGCCGCGTCACCTTCGAGGACGCGATGCACGTGGCCTCGAGTCCGCACGACTTCAAGCTGCTGATGCAAGCCGACGGGCGCATGGGAACGACGATGGAGGACGTCGCCGCAGCCGAGCAGCACCGCGGCCCGGTCGACCAAGTCGCTCCCGCCGCTGCAGCCGGCTTCGCCGGCCCTCGCTGAGCCTCACGGATTGCGCAGCAGCACCGCGAGCAGCAACAGCGCCGCGACGATCACGACGCCCTCGAAGATCGGTCCGATCGAAGCGAGCACGAGCACGAGCGAGACGATACATCGCCGCTCGCCGCGCGTTCGCAGTACTTCACTTGGTAAAGTAAAGGGCGAAATGGCCGTAGATGACACATGCCCGGTATGCCGAACGGCCGACATCGTCTGCGGTAAGTGGACGTTGCTGCTCGTGCGCGAACTGGCTGAAGGCACCTCGCGCTTCTGCGAGCTCGAACGCGCCCTCTCGGGCATCAGCCCGCGTACGCTCTCGCTGCGCCTGCGCGCGCTCGAGGAGGAGGCGATCGTCGCCCGCCACACATTCCCCGAGGTGCCGCCGCGCGTCGAGTACGCGCTGACTGAGAAGGGCCAAGCGCTGCTGCCGATCATCGCCGACATGCGCGAGTACGGCGAAGAGTGGCTGTGTCGCGACGACGACGCATCCGATGTTGACGAGCGCGCCGGCAGCGACGCGCTCGCGCTCGCCTGAAGCGCGAGCGGCTGCAAGCTCAGCTGCGTGAGCAGGAGCGAGTGCCAGCAGCGCGAAGTCAGCGCGCATGCGTTCACGACAGCTCGAGACGGCGCTTGGCGAGCTCTTCGCGGCTTCAGCCGCGCACCTGCACGCCGACGTCGCCGCCGGCGCTGAGGTGCCGTTCGAGCTCGGCGCGCAGAGCAGCCGGCGTGGCGCCGGCGCGACGCTGTACTGCTATCGCGCATTGACCGGCGAGTTCATCGGCCAGCGCGAGGCCGAGCTCAAACGTCTGCCCGGCTACGCCGACTCGAGCAAGCTGCTCGAGGAATTCGAGGGCCTCGACCGCTATCTCGCAAGTGTCGGCGGCGAGGCTGCGCGCGCGAAGGGCCGCGCTCGGCCACGAGCGGCGATCAAGGCACTGCTGGAAGACGTCTTCGACGAGCAGAGCGACTTCGAGCTGGCGCCGGAGCGCATGCACGCGGCGCTCGAGCGCTTGGCGCAGTCGACGCTCGCGAGCGCGAGCGAGGTCATGCTCGTCGCGACGCTGCACGGCGTCACGCTGGCCTCGGCCGAGCTGCAGCTGACGAAGGGCCTTCGCATCGCGCGCGCCGACGGCTTGCACCAGGTTCCCGACGGGATCGCATCGGCGCTTGCCGCCGATGACGAGTCCGGGCTGCTCGTCATCTATACGACCGACCAGCAGGATCCGGCCGACGCGCTCGCCGGAGGGCGCGCCGTGCTCGAGGATCTGCTCTCGGCGCTGCGCTTGTTCGGCGACGGCCGCGTCACGCTCGGAGCGCTCGCGTGGGCGCGAGTCGGCGCCGGCGCATGGGGTCCGCTGGCGCTCGGTGCCGGCGGCCGCCCTCACGGGATGCTCGTCGTCACGGCCGAGCAAGAGGACGAGCTGCGCGCGTTCTGCAACCTCGTCTCGCGGCGCGCGCCGCACGACAACGATCTCGCTTGGGCGCTGCGCCGCTTCGAGCTCGCGTGCGAGCGCGAAAGCCCGTGGGAGGCGCTGACCGACAACCTGCTCGCGCTACGCGCGCTGCTGGAGCCCGAGGGCGCCGGCAGCGGCCGGCTTGCAGGCAGGCTCGCCGCGCTGTGCGCGACGCCGGAGCAGCGTGTCGAGCTGACCGAGCGCGCGACGCGCGCGATCGCGCTCGAGCGCTCGCTGATCGCCGGCACGGCCGCGAAGGACGCGACCGGTCGCAGCCTCGCCGAGGACATCGCCAACCATCTGCGCTCGCTGCTGCGAGACGTGATTTGCGGACACCTCGACCCGGACCTTGCCGTGATCGCCGACGAGCTGCTCGAACCGGACGAGCTGCTGCACGCCGACGAGGCGCCGGACGTCGACTTCCCGGCAGCCGTCGCCGGCGTCGCTTCGGCCGAGGAGCAACAGTCGCAGTCCGACCCCGACGGCTACATCGAGCTAGCACCGGCGCACGACGCCGATGTCGCCTACGACGACGAGCTCGCGCTCGTCGATGACGCCGCGCCGGAGGAGCAGCCGCCGCTGCCGATCGACGGCGTCGTCTCCTCGCTCAGCTGAACAGGCTCTCGGCGAGACCGGCGAGGCCGGCGAGGTCGTGCACGTCCTCGTCGCGATGCGCCACGAGGATCGGGTCCGCGTCGCCCAGCCCGCGCGAGAGCCGCGCGACGGTCTCGAGGTCACGCTGCGCGAGCACGTCGAAATCGGCGAGGTTCGTCGCGACGCGTATCGCCAGGCGCTCGCCGAGCTCCGGTTCGAGCAGCTCCTGAACCTGCTGCGGCGACTGCCCGTCGAGCCCGTCGAACTGCACGCGGTTGACGATCAGCGCACCGCGCGACATCCCACGCTGCTCCAGGCGATCGGCGAGGTATTCGATCTCGCGTGCCGGCTCGGCCTCGGGCGAGGTGATCAGCAGGAACGTCGTCTGCTCGTCGCGCAGCAGCTCGGCGACGCCGCGCGTGCGCTCGCCGAAGCCGTCGAGGATGCCCGACAACGAGCGGAAGAACGTCGACAGGTCGCTGAGCATGTCGACGCCGGTCACGCGCGCGAAGATCGCGAAGACGATCCCCGTCGAGCGCCCGAACACGCGCGCCGCGAGACCGCCCGGCGTGAGGAAGACTTTCAGCGCGCGCCCTTCGAGGAAGCCGAGCAGGCGGCTCGGCGTCTCGAGGAAGTCGATCGCGTTGCGCGACGGCGGCGTGTCGAGCACGATCACGTCGAAGTCGTGCTCGTGGCGCAGCTCGTAGAGCTTCGCCATCGCGCTCAGCTCCTGCGAGCCCGAGACGGCCGTCGAGAGCTCGCGATAGATCGGGTTGGCGAGGATCTCCTCGCGCTCGCGATCGCCCGGAGCCAGCCGCGTGACGATCTCGTCGAACGTGCGCTTGCTGTCGAGCATCATCGCCCACAGCTCGCCAGAGCACTCGATGCCGTGCTCGGCCAGCAGTGCCGCCTCGATCTGCCGCGGCTCGCCTGAGAGCGCGCCCAGCCCGAGCGCCGATGCCAGCCGTTCGGCCGGATCGATCGTGACGACGGCGACCTTCTGGCCGCGTGCAGCGAGCCCGAGCGCGAGCGCCGCCGAGGTCGTCGTCTTGCCGACGCCGCCAGCGCCGACGCAGATGCAGACGCGCTTTGCGCGCAGTCGCTCGGCCAGCGCGCGACCGCCGCGCGCGTGCCCGTCCCGCTCGTGCGCGCCGCCGCGCGCGCCGTCGCCGGAGCGCCCACCGTCGCGCTTCGGCTTGGCGCCGCGCGTGGCCATGCCTCGATCGTAGTTCCCACGCAGGAATCGGCGCGTCGGCGTGCAGGAATCGCAAGGCCGCATGCGAATACCCACCGGACGGCTTTCTGCCCCAATCGAGTATCGGAGCCACCGTGGAAGCAAAGGCCAAGGTCATCGCGTTCGCCAACCAGAAGGGCGGCGTGGCCAAGACGACGACAACGCTGAACCTCGCAGCCGCCTTCGCGGAGGAGGGTCACCGCGTGCTGTGCGTCGACATGGACCCGCAGGGCAACCTGACGATGTCGCAGGGCATCGACCCGGACACGCTCGACAAATCGATGTACGACGTGCTCGTGCACAAGGTCTCGATTCGCGAGGTGATCCGCAAGCGCGAGATCGACATCGCCTGCGCCTCGATCGATCTCGCCGGAGCGGAGATCGCGATGTCGACGATGATCGGCCGCGAGCGCTCGCTGCAGAAGGCCTTCGAACCGATCCTCGAGGACTACGACTTCATCTGCATCGACACGCCGCCGAGCCTCGGGCTGTTGACGATCAACGCGCTGACGGCCGCCGACAAGGTGATCGTCCCCGTGCAGTGCGAGTATCTGTCGATGCGCGGGCTGATCCAGCTCCAGAACACTCTCGCGATGATCCGTGAGAATCTGAACCCGGGCGTCGACATCGAGGGCATCCTGCCGACGCTGGTCGACTCCCGCACGATCCACGCCAAGGAGGCGATCGAGATCCTCGAGGAAAACTTCGGCGATCGCGTGTTCGCCTCGCGCATCCGCAAGACCGTCCGCTTCGCAGAGGCGCCCGTGAAGGGCATGTCGGTCCTCAAGTACGAGCCCGACGGCGTTGCGGCCCAGTCCTACCGGCAACTCGCGCAGGAGGTTCTCGACCATGGCAAACGCTAAGCGCGCGAGCATGCGCGAAGGGCCGCTGGCGGCCCTGTTTCGCAAGACCGAAGGCGGCGAGGAGCAGGCCGACGAGACCGGCGCCGTCCCGAGCGAGCCGGTACGCGAGGAGGCTCCCGCGGTCGCGCAGCGCGCTTCCACGCCGCCTGCCAAGGCTGCGCCGGCGCGCGAGCGCCAGCTGCCGCACCCGGCGCTCAGCGCCCCGGCCGAAGCGCCGTCCGAGCCCGCGCGCGTGCCGAGCCCGAAGGAGCGCCTGCGCCACGCCTTCTCCTCGGAGATTCCCGAGAACGTGATGGAGCGCCAGCCCGCCTCGGCGCGGCCGGTGATGGACGACTACGCGCGTCAGCATCCCGAGCCCTCCGGCACGGCCGGCCCCGCCGGCCAGCCGGTGATCCGCGTCGTCGGCGTCGGCGGCGCCGGTGTCAACGCCGTCAACCGGATGGTCGAGGCCGAAGTCGAGGGTGTCGAGTTCCTTGCCGTCAACACCGACATGCAGTCGCTGCAGCAGTCGACGGCCGACATCACGCTGCACATCGGCGCGGAATTGACGCGCGGTCTCGGCGCCGGCTCGGACGCCAACGTCGGGCGACAGTCGGCGATGGAGGACTACGACCGTCTGAAGGCGCTGCTGAAGGGCTCGGACATGATCTTCATCACCGCCGGCGCCGGCGGCGGCACGGGGACCGGCGCCGCGCCGATCGTCGCGCGAATCGCTCGCGAAGTCGGCGCGCTGACCGTCGCGATCGTGACGAAGCCGTTCGGCTTCGAGGGCTCGCGCCGCAGCGGGCAGGCCGAGCAGGGCGTCGAGACGCTCGCCGCCGAGGTCGACACGCTGATCGTCGTGCCGAACAACCGTCTGCTGTCGGTGCTCGACAAGCAGACGGCGATGGTCGAGGCGTTTCGCGTCGCCGACGACGTGCTGCGCCAGGGCGTCCAGGGGATCTCCGACCTCGTCACGCTGCCCGGCCTGATCAATCTCGACTTCGCCGACGTGCGCACGATCATGAGCGACGCCGGCAACGCGCTGCTCGGCATCGGTATGGGCATCGGCGAGAATCGTGCGACCGAAGCTGCGATGTCGGCCGTCGCCTCGCCGCTGCTCGAAACGTCGATGACCGGCGCACGCTCGATCCTGCTGTCGATCACCGGCGGGGCGAACCTGTCGCTGTGGGAGGTCAACGAGGCTGCGAAGGCCGTCTCCGAGGCGGCGCATCCCGACGCGAACATCATCTTTGGCGCAATGGTCGACGAAAAGCTCGACGATCAGGTGTGGGTGACGGTCGTCGCGACCGGCTACGGCGACGAGGGCCGGCGCAAGAGCGTGCAGATGCTCAACGAGCCGGCCGGCGAGCCGCGCGTCAAGCGCGCCGGGCCGCCGCGGCCGGCACGTCGTGGCGGGCTGTCCGTCGACGAACTAGACGTACCTGAGTTCTTGCCCTCTCGCTGAGCGAGCGATGGTGCTCGCGCTGAGCGCTGTGCTACTGCTCTGCCATGGCTGACGGGGAGCATGGGGTTGTCGCGGCGGGGCATCCGCTGACGGCGGAGGCCGGCGCGCGGGTGCTGCGCGAAGGCGGCAACGCGGTCGACGCGGCGCTGGCGGCGATGCTGGTGTCGTTTGCCGCCGAGCCGCTGCTGACCGGGCTCGGAGCGGGCGGCTACATGCTCATCGCAGGTGGCGATCAGCAGCCGGCGCTGCTCGACTTCTTCGTGCAGGCGCCGAGCGATCCGCGCGCGTCTGACGCCGACGGCGAGGTCGCCGAGCTGCAGGCTGTCGACGTCTCGTTTGGCGACGCCGCGCAGGTCTTCCACATCGGGCCGGCTTCGTGCGGCGCATACGGCGCACCGGCGGGCGTCTGCGAGGCGGCGCGGCGATGGGGGACGGTCCCGCTCGAGCAGCTCGCAGCGCCAGCGGCGCGACTCGCGCGCGACGGCGTCGCGCTCAACCACGAGCAGGCGTACGTCGCTGAGATCCTGAGCGACCTGCTGACCTCGACGCCCGAGTGCGCCGCGCTGTGGGCTCCGGCCGGGCGCGTCCTGCGCGAGGGCGAGGTGCTGCGCAACCCTGAGCTCGGCGATGCCTTGGAGCTGCTCGCCGGCGACGGCGCCGACCCGTTCTACAGCGGCCAGGTCGCAGTTGCCGTCTGCGACTGGCTGAGCGAGCGCGGCGGCTGGCTCGCGCCGGCCGACCTCGCCGGCTACGCCGCGATCGAGCGCGCTCCGGTCGAGGTCAAATACCGCGATCGGCTGGTGCTGACGAACCCGCCGCCGAACGCCGGCGGGACGCTGATCGCATACGCGCTTGCGCTGCTCGATCGCGAACCGGCGCCGCCGACGCTGCGCGGCATCGTCGAGGCGATGGTCGCTGCCCAGAGCGAGCGCACGCCGGCGTTCCTCGACGGGCTCAGCGAGCCGCGCTTCCTCGAGCGCTTCCTCGGCTCGCGCCTCGGCGCGACGACGCACATCTCGGTGCTCGACGCGCATGGACGCGCGTGCAGCGTCACGTGCACGAACGGCGAGGGCTCGGGCGTCGTCGTGCCCGGCACCGGCATCCACCTCAACAACGTGATGGGCGAGCAGGATCTGAACCCATTCGGCTTCCATCTCCACCCGCCCGGTCGGCGGATGCCGAGCATGATGGCGCCGTCGATCGTGCTGCGCGACGGCGCCGTCGAGCTCGTGCTCGGCAGCGCCGGCTCCAATCGCATCCGCTCGGCGCTGCTGCAGACGATCGTCGGCGCCGTCGATCACGAGCTCGGCGTGCGCGAGGCCGTCGACGCGCCGCGCGTGCACTTCGAAGCCGGCGTGCTCTATGTCGAGCCGGGCATCGCGCTCGGCGAGCTCAGCGGACTCGCGCCGATCCTCTCCGACGGCGAGGAGCAGATCGTGCGCTTCGCCGAGCTGAACCTGTTCTTCGGCGGTGTGCAAGCTGTGAGCCGGCGCGCAGGGGCGCTGAGCGGGGCCGGCGATCCGCGCCGTGGCGGCGTCGCGGTGCGCGCGTGATGCGCCCGGCAGCGGGCGGTGTGGCGGGCCTGGCGCGACGCGGCCTGGCGTCGGTACGGTCTGTCAGCCTCGCAGCGCTCGTCGCGACGCTCGCCGGCGTCGCGCTCGCCGGCTGCGGCGGGATCAAGGCGCCCGACCTGTTCATCGTCCAGCGCAGCGGCAGCGGCCCGCACGCGAAGCTGACGCTGCTCGTCAATGAAGAAGGCGGCGTTCACTGCAACGGTGTCGGCAGCAAGAACGGCAGCGAGCTGAAGTTGAGCGACCCGCAGCTCGTGCAGGCGCGCGCGATCCAGGAAGGGCTGGAAGAACCGTCGACGCAGCACACCTCGCTCGCGCCGGGCGCGAAATCGGTGTTGCACTACTTCGTGCGCGACGAACACGGCTACGTCCGCTTCTCCGACGACTCGGCCGGTCAGCCGAAGGTGTTCAGGCAGGTGGCGCTGTTCGTGCTGCAGGCAGCGCAGAGCGTCTGCGGCCTGCCTGAATAGCCGCGGCTGCGCGCCGCCGTCGGCGCTTCAGCCGAAGCGCACCTTGCCGTTCGACGCCGCGCGCGTCTGCGCGCGATCGATCAGCTCGAGGCGATCAAGCGCGGTGCGCAGCAGCAGCGCCAGCAGTCGCAGGCGCGCGCTCTCCGAGCGCAGCTCGAGCAGCTCCTGCTTGGCCTCGATCCCGAACTCGACCGTCGCAGCCATCTCGTAGGCGTCCATCGCGGCCAGCTCGTCGGCGCTGAGCTGCCGATCGGTCGCCTGCTCTACGAGCTCGCGATAGAGCTCGCGCGCCCGTGTGTCGGCGCCGTCGACCTCCGGCGTGGCCGGCTCCGACGGCGCGGTCAGCTCCGACGGTGCGGCCTGGTCCTCGGCCTCGTCGTCGAGGAATTCGACGACACCGGCCGGGTAGGGCAGCTGATCCTGTCGCTCGAGCAGTCGAAACGGACGCGTGCCGAGCGCGAGGATGTTGAGACGGCCGTCCTCCAGTCGCTCGAGCACGCGCTCTACCTCACAGGCGCAGCCGATGCCCTTGAGCTCCTCGTCGGAGAGCCAGACGATGCCGAACTCGCGTTGCAGCGAGCCCGGCTCGGCGCTGAGGCACTGCTCGATCATGCGCCGGTAGCGGTCCTCGAAGATGTGCAGCGGCACGTGCTCGCTGGGCAGCGCGACGATTCCCAGCGGGAACAGCGGGAAGCCCCGGAAAACGCGCTCGGGCATGTCAGGAGTCTAAGCGCGCGCTGACGGTCGCTCGCGTCGCGCCCCCGATCAGAGCGCGCTCGGCGCGCTGTCGATCAGAGCGCTCGCGGCTTGCGCGCGGAGATCAGCAGGTTGTAGAAGATCGCCGGCGGCAGCCGCGACTCGAGCAGCTTGCGGTCGAGGCCCTGCAGCACGAGATAGCCGCGGTAGGCGTACTGCCGCCACGCCCATGGCACGTCCTCGGGCGTCGCGCTCGCCTCGAGCGTGCGGTTGGTCCAGCCGAACCAGTTCGCGAGCAGCTCCTCGCCGGTGATGCGCACGTCGGCGAAGCCGGCGCTGTGCGCCGATCGCGCGAGTTCGCCGGGCGCGAAGGCATGCACGTCGACGAAGCCCTCGAGCGCCGCGTCGGGAGCCTGCTCGTCGCTCGACGGCGCCGGGCGTGCGCCGATCGCGCGTCGCCACAGCGGCGCGATCGCGCCGGCGGCGCGCTTCGGCACGCGTGCGAGGCGGTCGCCGTAGCGCGAGGGCTCGCCGGCGAACAGCAGCGTTCCGCCCGGCGCGAGCACGCGCGCGAACTCGGCGAACGCGCGCTCGAGGTTGGGAATGTGGTGGAGCACGGCGTGTCCGAAGACGAGATCGAAGCTGGCGTCTGCAAACGGCAGGCGCTCGGCGTCCAGCTCCACGGTCTCGACGTCGAGCTGCAGCCGCTCGGCGTTCGCGCGCAGCGCCGCGAGCATGCCCGGCGAGATGTCGCTGCACGTGGCGTGCGAGATCATTCCGGCGCGCAGCAGGTTCAGCGAGAAGTAGCCGGTGCCGGCGCCGATCTCGAGCGAGCGCGCCCAGCCGTCGGGGCGATGGCCGAGCGCCTTGTCGATCTTGACGAGCACCTGCTCGAGGCCGATCTCGCCGAAGTCGATGCCCCACTTGGCGTCGTAGTGGCCGGCAGCGACGTCGTGGTAGCGAGTGTTGACCTCGCGGATCTCTTCGGCGCTCAGTCCCGGCGGCACGATCGGGCACCATATACTCGCGCGCCGTGCAGCCGCCGTTCACCCGTGGCTTGGCTTCCTCGGCCGAGATCGTCTCTTGAGCTCAGTCCACTTCGAGCAGCGCGACCAGCCGGACGGCGTGCCGCCACTGGCGCTGACCGGCGAGCGGACGCTGCCGGACGTGCCAGAGGAGAACTACTGGTTTCGGCGGCACCTCGTCGTATACGAGTGGATCGCCGCACAGACCGGCGGCCTGCGCGTGATCGACATGGCTTGCGGCGAGGGCTACGGCTCCGACCTGCTCGCGCACAGCGCCGCGAGCGTCGTCGGCGTCGACGCGAATCCGCAGGCGCACGAGCACGCGCGCCTGCGCTATCGCCGCGCGAACCTGCGCTTCGAGCGCGACCTGATCGAGACGTTCGCCGAGCCGGCCGACGCGGTCGTGTTCCTGCAGACGATCGAGCACCTCGAAGATCCCGGCGCCGCGCTCGAGCATTTCGGCGCGCTCGTATCCGCCGCGGCCGCCGAGGCGAGCGCTCCGGCGGGGCGGGGCACGGTGTTCGTCTCGACGCCGAACGTGCTGACGCTGGCGCCGAAGGGCGCGCCGCGATCGGGCAATCCATGGCACGTGCACGAGTACCGCTTCGAGGAGTTCGACACGCTCTGCCGATCGCACTTTCGCGACGTGCGCATGTTTGGCCTGTTCTACGCGCGCAAGCTGCGCGCGCACGAGCTCGCGCTGCGGCTCGGCTGGGACTCGCTGCATCCGCGACTGGGCGTGACGAAGCGCTTCTACGACTGGTTCACGCCGGCGATCGCCGTCTCGGACTTCGTCCTGCGTCCTGTCGGGCAGGCTCGAATCGAGCAGGCGCTCGACTTCATCGCCGTCTGCCGGGTCTAGCCGTGAGCTCCTCGCGCCGGGGCGGCGAGCGCGGCGCGCTTGCGATCGTGCTGCACACGCACATGCCCTACGTCGAGGGCTTCGGCACCTGGCCGTTCGGCGAGGAGTGGTTGTGGGAGGCGATCGTCGGCAGTTACCTGCCGCTGCTGGACCTGCTCGATACCGGCGCGCCGCTGACGCTGTCGCTGACGCCCGTCCTCTGCGATCAGCTCGAAGCTAATGGCGTCTATGGGCGCTTCACTGCGTTCGTCGAGCAGGTTCGCAAGCACACTCACGCCGAGGACGCGGCCGGCCTGCGTCGCGGCGGCCACGAGCAGCTGGCGCTCGAGCTCGAGCGCTCGTGGCAAGAGTACGAGGACGCGCTGGAGGCGCTCACGCGGCGCGGTGGCGACCTGCTCGCGGCGCTCGCTCCGCATGCCCAGTGGACCTCGGCGGCGACGCATGCGGTGCTGCCGCTGCTGGCGAGCGACGCCGGCGTGAGCCTGCAGCTGCGCAGCGGCATCGCCTCGCACCGCGCGCGCTTCGAGACGCCGTCGCGCAGCTGGCGCGGGGGTCTGTGGCTACCCGAGTGCGGCTACGAAGCGCGGCTCGAAGCGCTGCTCGAGCACGCCGGCGTGCGCGCGTCGTGCGTCGAGCTGACCGGGCGCTTCGGCCTCGGCGCGCGCGAGCACCTGCAGCCGCTCGCCGGCGAGGCGGGAGTAGTGCTCGTGCCGATCGACCGTGCCAGCATCGCACTCGTGTGGAGCGACGACGGCTATCCGGCCGACGGCGTCTATCGCGACTATCACCATCACACGATTCACCACCACAACCCGTGGAGCAACGACGGCAGTCCCTACGACCACACGCGCGCGCTAGCGCGAGCACGCGAGCACGCGGCCGACTTCGTCGCGCGCACGATCGCGCGGCTGCGCGACGCCGGCAGCGGGCTGCCCGGCGGTGGGCTCGCGGTGTTCGCAGTCGACACCGAGCTGCTCGGGCACTGGTGGTACGAGGGCGTCGCGTGGCTCACTGCCGTCGTCGAGGAGTGCGCGCGCCAGGGACTCGAGCTGCTGCGACTCGACGACGCGCTCGAGCGCTGCGAGCCGGCGCCGTGGCCTACCGGCGCGCGCGAGCGCGCCGGTAGCTGGGGCAGCCATGGCGATCTCTCGACATGGTCCGGCCCGGCCGTCGCCGAGATCGCCTTCGCGACGCGCGCGGCCGAGCTCGCCGTGCTCGGCGCCGGCGCGCGCGCCGGCGAGGCCGCCGTGCGCGAGCTGCTCGCGCTGCAGGCGAGCGACTGGGCGTTCATGAGCGCGCGCGGGATCGCCGCGGCTTACGCTCGCGAGCGCTTCGAGGGGCACCGCGATCGCGTCGCCAGGTCGCTTTCAGACGGGCCCGACGCGAGCACTGAAGCGCTGCGCAACCTCGCACCGCACGCGCATCGCTCGCTGCTGTTCGGCCCCTGAGGCCCTTCGGCTACTCCCAGCGCATCGAGCGCGGCGCCTCGCGCAGGCGGATCACGCGCGCAGGCACGCCGCCGACGACGGCGTTGGCAGGCACGTCCTTGGGCACGACCGAGTTGGTGCCGACGACGCTGTTCTCGCCGATGCTGACGCCGCGCAGAACGCAGGCGCCGTAGCCGATCCAGACGTTGTGCCCGACGCGCACGTCGCGCTTGTAGATCCCTTGCAGCCGGATCGGGCGCTCGACCTCGGTGACGCCATGGTCGAAGTCGATCAGCATCACACGATCGGCGAGGATGCACTCGCGACCGATCGAGACGTGCTGATAGGCGGAGATCGTGCACTCCTGGCCCATCACCGTCTTCGCGCCGATCGCGACTTCGCCCTCGTGCACGCGGATCTTGCAGCCGTGCCCAAGCCACGCCCAGCGCCCGATCCGCAAGGTCGCGCCGCGGCCGATCTCGAGCTGGACTTTCGGGCAGATGAAGCACAGCCCTTCGGTCTGCAGCCGCGAGCGATAGCGCAGCTTCAGCCACAGCCAGCGCGCGATCAGGCGGGCGTAGTGCTTGTTCAGCATGCGATTGGCGCGCATGAAGCGCAGCAGCGCGAGCGGGCCGCCGTCAGCCGGCGCCGGCGCGCGGCGCACGAGCTCGGCGATCGCCTCGGAGGTGTCGTTCGCGGGTGCGTCGGCGAGCAGCTCCATCGCGGTCGAATCGTATTGCCCTGCGATGATGAGCCTCGCAATGGCGGACTCGACCCTGGCAACGCGCCTGCTCGACGGCGACCGACGCGCGCTGGCGCGCGCGATCTCGCTGGTCGAGGACGACCGCCCCGAGGGCTGGGATCTCGTCAAAGAGGTCTATCCGCACACCGGCGAGGCCGCCGTCGTCGGTTTCACCGGACCGCCGGGCGTCGGCAAGTCGACGCTGATCGGTGCGCTGACGAAGGCCCGACGCGCGGCCGGCCGCAGCGTCGGCGTGCTCTCGATCGACCCGTCCTCGCCGTTCACGCACGGAGCGCTGCTCGGCGATCGCATCCGTCTCTCCGAGCACTTCCTCGATCGCGGCGTGTTCATCCGCTCGATGGCCAACCGCGGCGCGCTCGGCGGTCTTTCCGAGGCGGCCCTGCAAGCGGCGCTGCTGCTCGACGCCGCCGGGCGCGAGGACGTCTTCGTCGAGACCGTCGGCGTCGGCCAGGCGGAGATCGACATCATCGATCACGCCGACACGATCGTGCTCGTGCTGATGCCCGGCTCAGGCGACTCGATCCAGGCGCTGAAGGCCGGCGTGATGGAGATTCCGGACGTGATCGTGATCAACAAGGCCGACCACCCGCTGACCGACACGATGGTGCGCGAGATCCGCGCGGTGCTGTCGCTGGCGAACATGGACGAGCACGCCGACGGACACAAGCGCTGGCGCGTGCCGATCGTCAAGACCGAAGCGACTCGGGGCAAGGGCGTCGAAGAGCTGATCGAGCAGCTCGACGCGCACCGCGAGCACATCCTCTCGGCCGGTCTGCTCGCCGAGCGGCGCGAACGCAACCTGCGCAACGAGGTGATCGCGATCGCGACCGCGCGGATGCGACGGCGCCTGGAGGCCGAGCTGGCCGAGGACGCCGAGTTCCAGTCGTTGATCGAACAGGTAGTCGAGCGGCGTTTGGACCCGGCGAGCGCGGCGACGACACTGCTCGAACGCGAGACCGTCGCGCCGGGCGCGAGCGCACTTACCGCGGCGGAGTCCGCCTCGCGGCGGGACGCGGGCTAGGGTCGCGAGTGACGCCCGACTACCTCGACCTCGCCGATCGAAACTGGCCGCTGCTGCGGCGCGTGATGGGCGGCCACACTGCGGTCTATCGAGCGACGAACGGGCTGATCGGGCACCACACGCCGGGCCTGCCGCCGGCGCTGCTGCTCGACCACGTCGGCGCGAAGAGCGGCACGCGACGGACGAGCCCGCTCGTCTACGGCCGCGACGGCGAGAACTTCGTGCTCGTCGCCTCGAAGGGCGGCCATCCGAAGAACCCGGCGTGGTTCCACAACCTGCTCGCCCACCCCGACACGACCGTCCAGGTCGGCTCGCGCCGTCTCGAGGTGCATGCGCACGTCGCCGAGGGCGAGGAGCGCGCGCGGCTTTGGCAGTTGATGCTCGGCGTCTACGGCGGCTACGCGGCCTACCAGCAACGCACCGAGCGCGAGATCCCGCTCGTCGTGCTCGAGCCGCGCTAGGCCGACGCCGGTCAGCAGCGGTCTAGGCGCCGAGAGCGCGCGCGATGACCATCTGCTGAACCTCGTCCGTGCCCTCGCCGATCGTGAGGATCTTGGCGTCGCGATAGAAGCGGCAGACGGGATACTCCTCGATGAAGCCGTAGCCGCCGTGGATCTGCACGGCCTCCTCGCAGCAGCGCACGGCGAGGCGCCCGGTCTTCAGCTTCGCCTGCGCGGCGGTCAGCGTGAAGTTGCGCCCGGCGTCCTTCTCGCGCGCCGCCTTGTAGACAAGCAGCCGCGCGGCCTCGATCTCGGTCGCCATGTCGGCGAGCTTGATCTGGATCGCCTGGAACTTCGAGATCGACTTGCCGAACGCCTTGCGCTCTTTTGCGTACTTCAGCGCCTCGTCGAGTGCTCCCTGAGCGAGCCCGACGCCCATCGCTGCGACGCCGATGCGGCCGATGTCGAGGATGTGCAGGAACTGCTTGAAGCCGGCGCCGCGCGGCCCGAGCAGGTTCTCCTCGGGAACGCGGCAGTCGCTGAAGGAGAGCGGGCGAGTGTCCGAGGCGTTCCAGCCCATCTTGCGATATGGCTCGCCGGGCTCGTAGCCGGCGGTGCCGTTGGGCACGATGATGTTCGAGATCTCGCGCGCCGCGCCGGCGCTCGAGCCGTTGGCCGTCTCGCCGGTGACGGCCGTGATGCAGACGAGCCCGGAGATCTCAGTGCCGGCGTTGGTGATGAACTGCTTGGCGCCGTCGATCACCCACTCGCCGCCGTCGAGGCGCGCGCGTGTGCGCGTGTTGCCGGCGTCCGAGCCGGCCTCCGGCTCGGTCAGGCCGAACGCGCCGAGGCGTTCGCCGGCGCACAGCCGCGGCATCCACTCGCGCTTCTGCTCCTCAGAGCCGAACAGGTAGAGCGGTTGCGTGCCGAGCGAGGTGTGCGCGCACAGCGTGATCGCGACGGAGGAGTCGACGCGCGTCAGCTCCTCGACGGCCAGCGCGTAGGCGAGCGTGTCGCCGCCGCCGCCGCCGTACTCCTCGGGGAACGGGATGCCCATCAGGTTCAGCGCGCCGAGCTTGGCGACGATGTCGTACGGGAACGCCTTCGTACGGTCGAGCTCCTCGGCGACCGGCGCGACCTCGCCTTCGGCGAATTCGCGCACCGTGCGGCGGATCAGCTCGTGCTCTGGCGGGAGGTCGAAGTCCATGAACGAGCATTCTCTCAGCTCAGCCCGCTCTACGATGGCCGGCATGAGCAGAGCGCGCTGGATCCAGCATTTCCTCTTCACTCGGGGGCGCACCTACCGCTACGGCACCGATCGCTCGCAGCGCGCCGACCTGCACCTACCGGCCGGCGAAGGCCCGCATCGCGTGATCGTGCTGATCCACGGAGGCTCCTGGCAGCAGCGCTACGGACGCGCCGTGATGCGCGCCGTAGCGGCCGCGCTCGTGATGCGCGGCTGGGCCGTGTGGAACATCGAGTACCGGCGGATCGGCAACGGCGGCGGCTGGCCGGAGACATTCGCCGACGTCGCCGCCGCGATCGATCATCTCGACGGGCTTCATCCGGCGCTCGATCTCGCCCGCGTCGACGTGCTCGGTCACTCCGCCGGCGGCCATCTGGCGCTGTGGGCGGCAGGGCGGACGCGCCTGCCGACGGGTGCGCCCGGAGCGATCGCAGGTCGTGCGCGGGTGCCGATCGGGCGTGTCGTCTCGCTCGCGGGCGTCTGCGACCTCGCGGGCGCCTACCGGGAGTGGCACGGCGGCGCCGTGCGCGAGCTGATGGGCGGCTCGCCCGACCGGCTACCCGAGCGCTACGAGGTAGCCGACCCGATGCGGCGCGTGCCGCTGAGCGTTCCTGCGCTGCTCGTGCACGGCGTGCTCGACGAGACCGTGTCGGTCGAGATCAGCCGCAGCTATGCGCAGGCGGCGCGTGCGGCCGGCGCCGAGGTCGAGCTCGTCGAGATCGACGGCGAGGCGGGTCGTCACCGCGCGTTCATCGATCCACGCGGCTTGGCCTGGGCGCCGGTGCTGCCGTGGCTCGAACTGCCGGTAATCGCCGTGCGCGGGTCGCGCGCGATCGCGGCTAAGCGCTGAACGCGCGCGCGAGCTCGACGAGCAGACGCACGCCATAGCCGGATGCGCCCTTCGGTGCGTAGGCGCGGCCGAGATCCCATGCCGAGCCGGCGATGTCGAGGTGCGCCCAAGGGACGTCCTCGACGAAGTTGGCAAGGAACGTCGCGCCTACGATCGTGCCGGCCTTGCGCGCCTCTGGCGCGTTGTCGAGATCGCCGTACGTGCCCCTGATCAGCTCGTCGTACTCCGGATGCAGCGGCAGTCGCCAGATGATCTCGCCGGCTCGCTCGCCAGAAGCTGAGACCTGCGCGGCGAACGCGTCGTCGTTGCTCAACAGGCCGGCGTAGGTCGAGCCGAGCGCGACGATCACGGCGCCGGTCAGCGTCGCCAGGTCGACCAGTCGTTCGGCGCCCTCGCCGATCGCGTGGCAGAGACAGTCGGCGAGCACGAGCCGCCCCTCGGCGTCGGTGTTGTTGACCTCGATCGTCTTGCCGTTGGCGGCCCTGACGATGTCGCCGGGCTTGACCGAGTGCCCGCTCGGCAGGTTCTCGGTCGCGCCGACGACGGCAACGAGCTTGACCGGCAGGCGCAGGCGCGCGATCGCGGCGACGGCCTCGATCACGGCGGCGCCGCCGGACATGTCGAACTTCATCTCTGACATCTTCGGGCCGGGCTTCAGCGAGATGCCGCCGCTGTCGAACGTGACCGCCTTGCCGACGTAGCCGAGCACCGGACCGCTCGCGCCGGCGCCTTCGTAGCGCAGCGTGATCAGCGCCGGCTCCTGATCGGAGCCCTGCGCGACTGCGGCGAACGCGCCCATGCCACGCGCGACGATGCCCTCGCGTCCCTCGACCTCGACCGAGAGCCCGTCGATCTCCCGCGCCAACGCCTCGGCATGCGCCGCGAGCGCGGTTGGCGTGAGGTCGTTGGCCGGGCGGTTCTGCAGGTCGCGCGCGGCGTTGACCGCCTGTCCGACGAGCGCCGCCTCGGCGACGACCTCGGTCAGGTCGAACGGCGACGAGATGATCAGGCCGGCGAGCTGCTTCGGCGGAGCGTCGACGTCGTTCGCAGGCGCAGACTTGTGCCGATCGAAGCGGTAGTCGGCGAGGATCGTTCCTTCGACGAGCGCAGCGGCGACGTCGGCGCCGGCGTCGCTCGGCAGCTGCCAGCAGAGCGTCTTCGCCGACAGCTCGCGCGCGCGATCGCGCGCAACGGCGGCGGCGACACGCGCTCGCTCGGGCGTCAGCTCGTCGCGCTTGCCCAGTCCGACGAGCAGCCAGCGCGTCTCCTCGGCGTGCGCGAGCGCGAGCGACTTGAACGATCCACGCGCCTCGCCGCTGGCCAGCAGTTGGCCGACCTCGCGCGGCGCGTCGGCGCTCGCCGGCTCGCCGTCGAAGACGCCGAGCGCGACCGTGTCGGCGCCGCTGGCGGCGCTCGGCTGCGTCGTGGCGGAGACCTCCATCGGCCGAGCACGATAGCCGGATCGCTAGCATTGCCGTCCGCTCACGAATTCTTCAACTCGAGACTGGAGAGCCCTCTTCTCATGCCAAAGACCGTGATTCTCGGCAGCGCGCGCACCCCGATCGGCAAGATGGGCGGCGGCCTCTCAACGATCGACGCGACCGAGCTCGGCAGCACCGCGATCGAGGCGGCGCTGGAGCGCGCGGCGGTCGAGCCGGAGCAGGTCGAGCACGTGATCATGGGCCAAGTGCTGCAGGCCGGACAGGGACAGATTCCCTCGCGCCAAGCGCAGATCAAAGCGGGCATCCCGAAGGAGGTCTCCTCGGAGACGATCAACAAGGTCTGCGCTTCGGGGCTGCGCGCTTCGGTGCTGCTCGACCAGGCGATTCGCGCCGGCGATCTCGAGGTCGGCATCGGCGGCGGCATGGAGTCGATGTCGAAGGCGCCGTACCTGCTCCCGCAGGCACGCTTCGGCTATCGCATGGGCGACGCGAAGATGCTCGACGCGATGGTCCACGACGGTCTGACGAACCCGTTCTCGGGCAAGCAGATGTTCGTCGAGGCGACCGAGATCGGCGACGAGCTCGAGATGACGCGCGCCGATCTCGATCGTTGGGCGCTGCGCTCGCACGAACGCGCGCTGGCGGCGATCGACGACGGGCGGATGGCCGAGGAGACGGTCTCGGTGACGGTCAAAGGCCGCAAGGGCGACACGCTTGTCGAGGTCGACGAGGGACCGCGCCGCGAGACCTCGCTGGAGGCGCTCGCGAAGCTGCCGGGGCTCGTCGGCAAGGAGGGCTCGCACACGGCTGGCAACTCACCGGGCGTCAACGACGGCGGGGGCGCGCTCGTGCTCGCCTCCGAGGAGTGGGCCGAGCGCAACGGCAAGGAGGCGCTTGCCGAGATCGTCGCGCACGCACAGAGCGCGAACGACTTCGCCTACCTCGCGACGACGCCGGCGAGCGCCGCGAAGAAGGCGCTCGAGAAGGCCGGGCTGCAGCCGGGCGACATCGACCTGTGGGAGATCAACGAGGCGTTTGCCTCGGTCACGCTCAACTCGATCCGGATGCTCGGGATCGACGAGGACCGCGTCAACGTCAATGGCGGCGCGGTCGCGCTCGGACACCCGATCGGCGCCTCTGGCGCGCGGATTCTCGGCAGCCTCGTGCACGAGCTGCGCCGGCGCGGCGGCGGCTACGGCTGCGCCGCGATCTGCTCCGGCGGAGGCCAGGGCGACGCGGTGATCTTGAAGGTCTGATCGGGCGCTGATGCTCGCCGACCCGAACGGCGCCGCCCCCAAGGCGCGGGCCGCGGCGTTCTTCGATCTCGACAAGACGCTGATGGCGGGCTCGTCGGGGATCTTCTTTGCGCGCGCTGCATACGAGACGGGCATGATCAGCCGAGCGCGACTCGCGCGCGACGCCTACGAGAACCTTCGCTTTCGCCTGCGCGGCTCGACCGACGATCGCGCTGATGTCGTGCGCAAGCGCGTCGGCGAGATGATCGCCGGCGTCGCCGTGCGGGACTTGCAGCGGCTCTCGCCGCGCGTGCTCGCCGGTGTGCTGCCGCGGCTGTATCCGCAGATGCTGCAGCGCGCCTACGCGCACCAGGACGCGGGCGTTCCGGTCTACATCCTCACGGCCGCCTCGCAGGAGATGGCCGATCTGCTGGCGCACGTCCTGGCGTTCGACGGTGGGCTCGGCTCGCGCTCTGAGATCGTCGACGGCCGCTACACGGGCAAGCCGGCCGGGCCGTTCAACTACCGCGAGGGCAAGGTGCTCTCGATGCGCGAGCTGGCCGAGCGCGAGCGGATCGAGCTGGCGGCCTCCTACGCCTACTCGGACTCGGAGTCCGACCTGCCGATGCTGCGCGCCGTCGGGCACCCGGTCGTCGTCAATCCGGACGCCGAGCTGCGCCGGATCGCGCTGAGCGAGGGCTGGGAGGTGCTGCGCCTGGACCGTCTCGGACAGCGGCTGAAGATGCTCGCGGCGCTCGGCGCCGTCGCTGCGCTCGGGGGCCTCGGGCAGGCGGCGCGCGCAGGACGCTCGCGCCCGGCGCACGGCGCGCTGCATCGACCGCTGCGGAGGGGGTCGCGCAGCGCGCGTCGCCCCGCGCGCATAGGCTGAAGGTCAGGATGTCGACTCCCAGCCAAGGCAAGATCCGCGTCGTCGTCGCCAAGCCTGGCCTCGACGGTCACGACCGCGGCGCGAAGATCATCGCGCGCGCGCTGCGCGACGCGGGCATGGAGGTGATCTACACCGGCCTGCATCAGACGCCGGAGCAGATCGTCGAGACCGTGATCCAAGAGGACGCCGATGCGGTCGGGCTCTCGATCCTCTCCGGCGCGCACATGACGCTCGTGCCGCGCATCGTGCAGCTGCTGCACGAGCAGGAGATCGACGACGTCGTCGTGACCGTCGGCGGGACGATCCCGGCCGAGGACATCCCAGAGCTGAAGCAGCTCGGCGTGGCGGAGGTCTTCACGCCGGGCGCGCCAACGCAGGCGATCGTGGATTTCATCCGCGAGGCAACCGCCGCTCGCGCCTGATTGACTCGTCAGTCAACCGCGCAAACAAGTAGAATCTCCCGCAACAGAACCCAAGGAGTTAGCTGAGAATGAAGATATGCGTCCTGGTGAAGGAGGTTCCGGACGCCGCCGTCGAGAAGAAACTGAACCCATCGACGGGGCGTATGGACCGCAGCGGGGAGAAGAATCTCAACCCGTATGACACGCACGCCATCGAGGCTGCGATGCAGATCAAAGAGGGCGGCGCCGTCGAGGTCGAGGAGATCGTCGCCGTGACGATGGGCCCGGAAAGCGCTGTGCGCGCGCTGCACAAGGCCGTCTCGCTGGGCGCCGACCGCTCGGTGCACCTCGCCGACGAGGTCGTCGCCGGCTCCGACGTCGCCGCGACCGGCTACGCGCTTGCGCAGACTCTGCGCCGCGAGAGCCCCGATCTCGTCCTCCTTGGACAGCAGTCCGACGACGGCGAGTGCTACACGATCGGCGCCGTCGTCGCCGAGCACCTCGGCATGCCTTCGCTGACGCAGGTGATCAAGATGGACGTCGAGTCCGACGCGCTGCGCTGCGAGCGCCAAGCCGAGTACGGCTACGACACGGTGCAGATCAAGCTGCCGGCCGTGATCTCCGTCGGCGACGCGATCAACGAGCCGCGCTACCCGTCGCTGAAGGCGATCATGGGCGCGAAGAAGAAGCCGCTCGACAGCGTCAGCGCCGCTGACGTCGAGATCGACGCGAGCAAAGTCGGCGGCGAGCACTCCGCCGCGCAGTGGGTCGCCGCGAAGGCCCCGCCGGCGAAGGCTGCGGGCGAGATCATCGAGGACGAGGACACCGACGAGACCGTTGAGAAGATCGTGGCCTGGCTCGACGAGAGGAAGCTGATCTAGATGGCGAACATCCTGGTTTACGCGTTGCACTACAACGGCGCGATCAACAAGAACTCGCTCGGCGCGGTTTCCGAGGGGGCCAAGCTCGCGGCCGAGCTCGGCGGCGAGGCGCACGCGATCCTGCTCGGCGAGAACGTGCCACAGGAGCTCGCGGCGTCGCTTGGCAAATACGGCGCCAAGAAGGTGCTCGTCGCGGAGGGCCCCGAGGGCCTCGCGCAGCCGCTCGTCGACGCGATGGCGGCGGCGATCTCCGGCGGCGACTACTCCTACGCACTGTTCGGCGGTGGACTGCTCGGCTTCGAGATCGGCGCCGGCCTGGCCGCGCGCCTGCATGCCGGCGTGGCGATGGAGGTC
This sequence comes from Solirubrobacteraceae bacterium, assembly GCA_036271095.1. Taxonomy (GTDB): domain Bacteria; phylum Actinomycetota; class Thermoleophilia; order Solirubrobacterales; family Solirubrobacteraceae; genus Palsa-744. The sequence goes on along the minus strand of DATBBG010000015.1, from coordinate 7,809 downwards.
ACAGCCGTGCGCGCCGAGAGTGGTGAGCTCGTCGCCGAGCGCCCGATCCTCGGCGACTCGGCGATCTCGGAGATCAAATATCGCTCCGACGTCGGCATCATCATCGGCCGTCTGAACGCATTCGAGATCAAGCAGAGCGGCGACGCCGACGCGCCCGTCGAGCAGCTCTCGTTCGAGCTGAGCGCGCACGCCTCGCAGGCGACGATGGTCACGCGCGGCGAACAGCGCGGCGCTGACGTCGACATCGAGGGCGCCGACATCCTCGTCGCCGGCGGTCGCGGTCTCGGCAAGGCTGAGGGCTTCGAGCTGGCCGAGGCGCTCGCGAACGCGTTCGGCGGCAACAGCGCCGTCGCCGCGACGCGCGCGGTCGTCGACGCGGGCTGGTACCCGTATGCGGCGCAGATCGGCCAGACCGGCAAGACGGTCTCGCCGAAGCTGTACCTCGCCGCGGGCATCTCCGGCGCGATCCAGCACAAGGTGGGGATGCAGTCCTCGGAGAACATCGTCGCGATCAACAAGGACGCGAACGCGCCGATCTTCGAATTCTCAGACCTCGGGATCGTCGGCGATCTGAACAAGATCCTGCCGAAGCTGACCGAGGCCGTGAAGGCGAAGAAGGCGAGCTAGGAGCCGATCATGTCTTCTCACAACGGCTCGAGCAACGGCAAGGTCGCGCCGGCGGCGTTCCCGCCGCCGGTCGACTCGCGCAAGGAGTTCGTCAAGCGCGGGCTCGACGACGAGGACGAGTTGATCGAGGTCGGCGTCGCGATCGTCGGCGGCGGCACGGCCGGCCTGGCCTGCGCGAATCGGCTGCTGCAACTGCTCGGCGACGACCCCGAGACGTTGGAGCGGCTCGGCGAAGTGCCGGTCGCGGTGATCGAGAAGGCAAAGACGTGCGGTGGGCACAACCTCTCGGGCGCCGTCGTGCGCCCGAAGCCGTTGGAAGAACTGTTCCCGGAGCTGACGCGCGAGCAGTGGCGCGAGCTGGGCTTCGCCTTCGGCGAGGTCAAGAAGGAGGCGGTCTACCTGACGCCGACGTCGAAGCGCTCGGTGCGGATTCCGACGCCGCCTTCGTTCAAGAACCACGGCAACGAGGTGATCTCGGTCTCGGCGCTTGCGCGCTACCAGCAGCAGCAGGCCGAGGACGCCGGCGCTTACATCCTCACCGAGACGGCCGCGACGCAACTCGTCGTCGAGAACGGCCGCGTCGTCGGCGTGCGCTCCGGCGACAAGGGCCGCGGCAAGGATGGCGAGCCGCTCGGCAACTTCGAGCCCGGCACCGACATCAAGGCCCGCGCGACGGTGCTCGCGGAGGGCTGCTGGGGCCATCTGACCGGCGCGGCGATCCGCGAGTTCGATCTCGCCAAGGACCGCGAGCCGCAGGTCTGGGAGCTCGGCGTCAAGGAGGTCTGGAAGGTCACCAAGCCGCTCGACCGGCTGATTCACACGATGGGTCCGTGGCCGCTGAAGATCGCTTCCAAGTACGGGCAGGTCGGCGGCACGTGGATCTACCCGATGAAGAACGCCGCCGGCGAAGACCTCGTCTCGATCGGCTTCGTCGTCGAGCTCGAGTACGCCGACGCGACGACCTCGGTTCACGACCTGCTGCAGACGTTCAAGACGCATCCGCTCGTGCGCGAGATCCTCGAGGGCGGCGAGCGCATCGCCTGGGGCGCGAAGGCGCTGCCCGGCGGCGGCTACTGGTCGATGCCGAAGCTGACGATGCCCGGCGCGCTGCTCGTCGGCGACTCCGGCGGGATGGTCGACACGATGGCGCTGAAGGGTGTGCACCACTGCATCAAGGCGGGCATGCTGGCGGCAGAGTCGATCTACGAGGCGCTCAAGCGCGGCAGCCAGGATCTCTCGGCCTACGAGCAGGCGATCGAGGACTCCTCGGTCGGCAAAGAGCTGTGGGAGGTGCGCAACGCGCGCCAGCCGCTGCAGAAGGGCCTGCTGCTCGGCGGCCCGCTCAGCGGCGTGCAGCAGATCAGCAAGGGCAAGCTGCCCGGCCGCGCCGACTGGCATCGCAACGACGAGAAGCCGATGTTCATCGGCGACACCAAGGACGAGTACGTCAAGCCCGACGGCAAATACACCTTCGACAAGCTCTCGTCGGTGTTCATCACCGGCAACGCGACGCGCGACGACGCGCCGAACCACATTCGCGTGCAGAAACACGTACCGCGCGAGATCGCCGAAACTTGGCGCTGGATGTGCCCGGCCGGCGTCTATGAGATTCCCGAGGACGCGCCCGAGCACGGAGAGGTCGACGTGATCGTCAACTACACCAACTGCGTGCAGTGCGGTGCGATCACGGCCAAGGGCGGGCGGCTGACGACGCCCGAGGGCGGCGACGGGCCGCTCTACCAGATCCTCTAACGACTTTCCGCGGGCCGCCGGCCGCGTCGCGAAACATCGGCGGCGAACCGGTGTTAGAGGGATGCCATGGATTCGACCGCCCGTCTCAGCGCTCGCAGGATCGGTTGCGCCGCGTTTGCAGCGGCGTGCGTGTTGGCGCTCGGCGCGAGCGGATCGGCGAGCGCACAGAGCGGCGACTCGCCGTCGACGACGACGCCCGGCTCCAGCGGCGTCTCGGCCACGCTCGAAGCCTGCGTGACGTCGGTCGTGCAGGGCGAACGCTCGGTCACGTTCAATGGCGAAATGACGGCGATCGCCGGCACGGCGAAGATGTCGATGCGGATCGATCTCGAGGAGCGCACTCCGGAAGAAACCGAATTTCATGAAGTGATCGCATCCGGCCTCGGCGTTTGGCGCCCGGCGGACCCGAAGGTGAAGATCTACAAGTACGTCAAGCAGGTCTCGAACCTGACCTCGCCGGCGTCCTATCGCGCGCTGATCCGCTTTCGCTGGTTCAGCTCGACCGGACACGTGATCAAGCGCTCCGAACGTGTCACCGCGAGATGCCTGCAGCCGGCGACGCCGAGCGAAGCCACGGCGCCGAGCGCCGGCGGCTCCGGAGCGGTCACATCGCCTCCGACGGCAAGCACGCCGAGCGACTGAAGCGGGCAGTGCGCGTGACTGCGCCAGTCGAGGCCGCTAGAATGATCAGACGATGAAGACGAAGATCCACCCGACGTACACACGAGCACACGTGCACTGCACGTGCGGCAACGAGTTCATCACTCGCGCGACTCAGGACGAGCTGCGCGTCGAGGTGTGCTCGAACTGCCACCCGTTCTACACCGGGCGCCAGAAGTTGATGGATACGGGCGGCCGCGTCGAGCGCTTCCAGCGCCGCGTAGCCAAGGGCCGCCTGCATTCGGCCCAGACTCGGTCAGCTCAGTAGCGCGATGTCCTCGCGCCCGCTCGCCGGTTCGCCGACGATGCCGGCCGAGGAGGCGGGCTCAGCGCTGGGCGCTGTCGAGCCACTGGCGAGCGCCTCGGCGGACGCCGTCGATGAGCTGAACCTCGGCGCCGCCGAGATCGACGGCGACGGCGAGCTGAACGCGCAGCGCGACGCTCCGGTGGGCGGCCAGGCGGTGCTCGAGGGCGTGATGATGCGCGGCGTCTCCAACTGGGCGGTCGCGGTGCGCAAGCCGAGCGAGGAGCAGCTAGCCGAGGGTGAGCGCTCGCCCGAGGAGGCGGCGCTCGGCGAGATCGAGGTGACGAGCTTCCCGCTCGAGTCGGCGCTGAAGCGCCACCGAGCGCTGCGGCTGCCGATCATCCGCGGCATCGTCGCGCTCGGCGGATCGCTCGTGATCGGCTTTCGCGCGCTCGAGGTCTCGGCCAACGCACAGTTGCCGCCGGAGCAGCGCGAGCCCGACGCCGACGCTACGGCAGACGGCGAGGGTGCTGAGGCGAGCGAGCCCGACGAGATCCCGAAGGCGGTCTGGGCGGGAACGGTCGTCGTCGCGCTGCTGTTCGCGATCGTCCTGTTCTTCCTGATTCCGGTCGGCTTGACGAGCCTGATCAAGGACCAGCTCGGCTCGTCGTTCCTGTTCTGGCTGATCGAGGGCGTGATTCGCACGGCGATCTTCCTCGGCTACATGCTGCTGCTCTCGCGCCTGCGCGATCTGCGGCGCGTGTTCGAGTACCACGGCGCCGAGCACAAGACGATCTCGTGCTTTGAGGCCGGCCTGCCGCTGACGCCCGTGAACGCTCAGCGCTTCTCGCGGCTGCACCCGCGCTGTGGCACGAGCTTCCTGCTCGTCGTGATGATCGTCGCGATCTTCGTGTTCGCGCCGATCGGCCTACCGGCCTGGTACTGGCTCGTCGCGACGCGCATCCTCGGCGTGCCGGTGATCGCCGGCATCTCCTTCGAGCTGATCAAGTTCGCTGGGAAGAACCGCAGCCGCGGCTGGGTCCGGGCGATCATGTGGCCTGGGCTGAAGCTGCAGCTGCTGACGACCCGCGAGCCCGACCTCGACCAGCTGGCCGTCGCGATCGCCGCGCTGCGCGCGGTGCTCGACCGCGAGACGCCCGGCGAGCTGAGCGCCGCGGACCTCGTCGGCGTCGAGGTAGTGGCCTAGCACCAGCACGCGGCGGGCGTGCGGGCGGCCCATACACTGGGCCGCGATGATCGAAGATCTCGTCAAGCAGATCGAGAGCCGCTTTGCGGAGCTCGGCCAGCAGATGACCGACCCGGACGTGATCTCTGATCGCGAACGCTACGCCGAGGTCGGACGCGCCTACCGCCAGCTCGAACAGGCGGCGAAGCTCGCCGCGCAGTGGCGCGAAGCGCAGGAAACGGCCGACGGCGCCGAAGAGCTGCTCAGCGAGGAGGGCGAGGACGCTGAGCTGCGCGAGGAGCTGAGCGGCGCGCGCGAGCGGATCGAGCAGCTGGAGGAGGAGATCCGCATGGCGATGGTCGAGCGCGACCCCAACGACGAGAAGAGCGTGATCGTCGAAATCCAAGGTGGCGCCGGCGGCGACGAGGCCGGGCTGTGGGCGGGCGACCTCTACCGGATGCTCGTCAAGTACGCCGAACGGCGCGGCTGGAAGCCGGAGCCGATCGAGGCCGGCGATGGCAAGTACACGTTCGCCGTCAAGGGCGATGGCGCCTATTCGGTGTTCAAGTTCGAGGGCGGCACGCACCGTGTCCAGCGCGTTCCGGCGACCGAGTCCCAGGGTCGCATCCACACCTCGACGGCGACCGTCGCGGTGCTGCCGGAGGCTGAGGAGGTCGATGTCCAGATCGACCCGAACGACCTGCAGATCGACGTCTACCGCTCGTCGGGGCCCGGCGGGCAGTCGGTCAACACGACGGACTCGGCCGTCAGGGTCACGCACAAGCCGTCGGGGATCGTCGTCTCGATGCAGGACGAGAAGTCGCAACTGCAGAACCGCGAGAAGGCGCTGCGCGTGCTGCGCGCGCGGATCTACGAGCGCGCGCTGGCCGAACAGCAGGCCGAGCTCGCGGCCGACCGGCGCTCGCAGGTCGGCACCGGCGATCGCGCCGAGAAGATCCGCACGTACAACTACGGCGAGCGGCGTGTCACCGACCACCGGATCAAGGTGACGGTTCACAACCTCGACGACGTGCTCGAGGGTCAGCTCGACGAGCTGACCGCCGCGTTGCAAGCCGATGAGAAGCGCCGTCGCCTGCAGGCGCAAGCCGCCGCGTGAGTGCCCGCGGCACGTCGGTGCGCGATGCGCTGGCAGGCGCGATCACGGCGATCGGCGCGGCCGGCTGCGAAACGCCGCGCCTCGACGCCGAACTGCTGCTCGCTGACGTGCTCGGCGTCGCTCGTGAGCGGCTGCTGCTCGACTCCGAGCTGCGCGTCGCGGGCGCGGACGTGCGCCGCTTCCAAGACGCCGTCAGACGTCGCGCGGTGCTGCGCGAGCCGGTTGCCTACATCATCGGCCGCCGCCACTTTCGCCAGATCACGCTCGCCGTCGACCGGCGTGCGCTTGTGCCGCGCCCCGAGAGCGAGCTGCTCGTCGAGCTCGCGCTCGAACTGGCGCGCGGAGCGCGCGTGCTGGACGTCGGAACCGGCAGCGGCGCGATTGCGCTCGCGCTCAAGCAGGAGCGCCCGGACCTCGAGTTGAGCGCCAGCGACGTCAGCGAGGATGCGCTCGAGCTCGCCCGTGCGAACGCGCGTGCGCTCGATCTCGACGTCGCGTTCCTGCGCGCCGACCTGCTCGAGGGCGTGCCCGACGAGTTCGATGCGCTGCTGGCGAACCTTCCCTACGTCGCCGAGCACGAACGCGCCGCGCTGGCGCCGGAGATCGTTCGCCACGAGCCGCATCGAGCCCTGTTCGCGGGCGTCGACGGCCTCGACGCGATCGCGGCGCTCGTCGCGCAGCTGTCGCAGCGTCGTCGCATCGGTTTCGTCGCGCTCGAGCTCGGCGCCGGACAGGCGCCGGCCGTTGCCGAGCTGCTGCGTGGTGCGGGCTTCGAGGACGTTGGCTGCATCGCTGACTTGGCGGGCATCGAGCGGGTGGCGACGGGAGCGCGCAGGCGGCGATGACGAGCATGCTCGTCAGCGAGGACGCAGAGCGGCTGCGTGCATGCGTAGCCGGCGGCGGCGTCGCGGTGTTCCCGACGGACACCGTCTACGGGGTCTGCTGCGATCCCGAGGACGAGGCTGCCGCGCGACGGCTGTACGAGCTGAAGGGGCGCCCGGTGCGGCGGCCGGCAGCCGTCATGTTCTTCGCGCTCGAGCCGGCGCTGCGAGCGCTGGCGAATCTCAGCCACGCCGAGCGCGGCGCGCTCGGAGCGCTGCTGCCCGGACCGGTGACGCTGCTGCTCGAGAATCGCGCAGGCGAGTTCGCGGCCGCGTGCCGAAGCGATCCGGCGACGCTCGGGCTGCGCGTGCCGCGTCTGGGAGAGAGCCTGCAAGCGCTCGCTGCGATCGCCGATCCGGTGATCCAGACAAGCGCGAACCGCTCCGGCGAGAAGGACGCTCGCACGCTCGCCGAGGTGCCGCCACAGCTGCTCGACGGCGCCGATCTCGTTCTCGACGGCGGTGAGCTGCCGGGGACTCCGTCGACGGTCATCGACCTGCGCTCCTACGACGTGGACGGCTCCTGGCACGTGCTGCGCGAAGGCGCGATCACGGCCGAGGCCGTCGGCGAGTTCCTGCGCAGCGCGCGCTGAGCCGGCCGGCCTGGCTTTCCTTTCGCGAAAGCCGTAGTTTTTAAGAGGATGGGCGCGCAAAGGAATGCGAACGTGCGAAAGCTCGTACGGCGCTCGCGGGCGATTCGCCGCGGCCGCTTGGTGCTGGCCGCCGGCAAACGACCGTTTCGGCGTGGCGTCGGGCGTGCGCTGGAGAACCCGGCGCTGCCCTACGTGGCCGACATGAGCGGCAGCTCGCGCACGCTGCTCGTCGCCTTCGGCGGCTTGCAGGGAGAACTTGGAATGCCGGTCTTCGAGTTCTTCAAGTCGACGCGGGACATGCCGGCGAAACGCCTGTTCGTGCGCGACTTACGCCAGTCCTGGTACCACGGCGGCCTCGCGGGCGACGACGCGACGCTGACCGACGCGACCGAGTCGCTGCGCGAGCTGATCGTGCGTGAGGACGTCGATCGGCTCGTCACCGTCGGAAACTCGGCTGGAGGCTATGCGGCAATGGTCTTCGGCACGTTGCTCGGCGCCGACACGGTGCTGTCGTTCTCGCCGCAGACCGTCCTGGATCTGGGCTCGTGGCTGGCGATGAAAGACGGGCGCTGGGAGCGCCAGCTGCGCCCGCTCGTCGAAGTGGACGGGCTCGACGCTCGCTGGACGGACCTGCGCACCGCGCTGCCACGGCAGCGCAGCGCCGACACTCGCTATGAGATCTTCTTCGACGAGCGCCATCGGCTCGACCGCCTGCACGCCGAGCGCCTCGCAGGAGTCGACGGCGTTCG
>DATBBG010000014.1:0-24803 GCA_036271095.1 Solirubrobacteraceae bacterium | reverse complement strand
GATGACGCCCGTGCGATGATCGCAGCACCAGCAACGGCGACCGCGATGTTGCCGCGATCACCTCGATTGAAGGGCCGGGAGGGGCACATGTCACGTATAGAGCTTCCGATTGGCGAGGGAGACGAGATTCAGCGCGTATGGCAGCTGCGTCCGGAGCTGGGCGCCGGAGCGGCGGCGTTCAACCGTGCCGCTGAAGAGACCTCGATCATCTCTCCACAGGAGAGCGAGGCGGCACGAATTCGGATCGGACACATCAACGGGTGCGAGCCGTGCTCGCAGGCCAGAAGCTCCGAGATGGACGCGCTCGGGCTCGACGAGTCCTTCTACGAAGATGTCGACGATCCGAGCAAGCGTGGTCGCTACACGACCAGAGAGCTGCTCGCGATCGAATTCGCCGAGCGCTTCGCCGCAGGAAAGAGCGCGTTCGACGACGCTTTCTGGGAGCGGCTGCGAGCCAACTACGACGACGCCGAGGTAGTCGATTTGGCCGGCTCGTGCGCGAAGTGGTTGGGCCTCGGGCGGATCAACGCCGTGCTCGACCTGCATGCGTCCTGCGCGCTTCGCCTCGAGCCGAGCAAGACCGCACGACGGCTGGCCGCCGTGTAGCTCTGGGCGCCGTGTCGCTGTAAGAACCGACTTTGCGCGTCAGTCCGCGCCGGCAGGTTCGGCAGGAGCGGCAGGTTCGATGAGGGCCGCGAGGCACGCAGGCCCGCGCGCGCCTGCCCGCGTTATCGTGCGCCGCGCATGCCAGACGATGCGTACGCCGGCCTCGAGCCGCCCGAGCTGTGGCGCCACTTCGCCGCCCTGAACCGGATCCCGCGAGCGCCCGGAAACGAGGCCGGCGCGCGCGAGTACGTGCGCTCCGTCGCCGAGCGCGCCGGTAGCGAGTTCGTGGCGGACGCGCGCGGCAATGCGCTCGTGCGAGTAGCCGCGCGGCCGGGTCGTGAGCGCGCTGTGACGGTTGCCGTGCAGGCGCACCTCGACATGGTCTGCGAGAGCGCGCCGGGAGTCGACTTCGACTTCGATCGCGACCCGATCGTAACCCAGCGCGACGGCGACACGATCTCAGCGCGCGAGACGACGCTCGGCGCCGACAACGGCATCGGCGTCGCCGCCGCGCTGGCGCTGCTGAGCACGCCCGACCTGCCCTGCGGCCCGCTCGAGCTGCTGTTCACTATCGAAGAGGAGACGGGCCTGCACGGCGCGCTCGCGCTCGACGCCTCGCTGCTGCGCGCGCGTTCGATGATCAACCTCGACAGCGAGGACGACGAGGCGCTGACCGTCGGCTGCGCCGGCGGCGCCGATGTCGCGCTCAGCTTCGAGCTCGAGCGCGAGCCGCTCGCGCCGGGCTGGAGCTGCGCCGAGCTGAGCGTCTCCGGGTTGACCGGCGGCCACAGCGGCGTACAGATCCACGAACACCGTGCGAATGCGATCAAGCTGCTCGTCACTGCTATCGACCGGCTGCGCGCCGGTGGCGTCGAGCTGCGGCTGATCTCGCTCGACGGAGGCTCGGCGCACAATGCGATTCCGCTCGATGCCAGTGCTCACCTCGCGATCGTCGACGGCGCGATCGCGCGAGCGCACGAGCTCACAGCGGCGCTCGTCGCCGAGCTCGACCGCGAGTGGCGTGCCGACGAGCCCGGCATCTCGATCGAGCTCTCCGACGTTCAGAGGCCGCCGCACGAGGCCGCGAGCGCGCCCGCGTCGGCAACGCTCGTGAGCCTGCTGCGCGAGCTTCCCCACGGCGTCATCGCGATCAGCGACGAGTTTCCCGGCGTCGTCGCCACGTCGATCAACCTCGCGCTCGCCAGCACCGACGCGGCGCGCGTCGACGTGCTGACGAGTATTCGCAGCGTCAGCGCCGAGCGGCTCGACGCCGTCGCCTCGCGCGTCAAAGCGCTCGCCGCCGCGAGCGGCGCGAGCGCCGAGCTGACCGGCGGCTATCCGGGCTGGGAGCCGCGCCGTGACTCGCCCATCGCCGCCGCCGCGGCCGCCGCCTATCAGCGCGTTTACGCTCGTCGGCCGAAGATCGAGATCGTGCATGGCGGGCTCGAGTGCGGCGCGCTCGTCGCCAAGCTGCCGGACCTCGACGTCGTCTCGTTCGGTCCGCTCATCCGCGAGGCGCACACGCCTCGCGAGCACGTCTACGCATCGACCGTCGCGAGCACCTGGAATGTCCTCGTGTCACTGCTCGACGCGCTCTCGAACTGAGACGGCAAGCCCGGTAGGGAGGCTGAGACGGAAAGCCCGACGGGAGCGGGCGAGCCAGCCGTGCGACCGTCAGCGCGCGACGGCCGCAGGCACCTGCTGGGTGATGCAGTGGACGTCGCCGCCGCCCAGCAGGATCTCGCGTGCCGGCACGCCGACGATCTCGCGCTCGGGAAAGCAGCCGCCGAGGATCTCGGCGGCCTGCTCGTCGTAGCGCTCGTCGAGCAGCGGGAAGACCACGCGCGAGTTCCCGCAGTAGAAGTTCACATACGACGCCGCCAGGCGGTCGCCGGCCCGGCGCGGCTTGCTGCCCGCGACCGCCTCGACGCCTTCGGCCTCGTGCTCGCTGATCGCGATCGGTCCCGGCATCGGCAGGCCGATCACCTCGATCCGGCGCCCGCGCGCGTCGCTCGCGCCTTCCAGGCGCTGCTGCGCATCGCGAGAGATCGCATACTGCGGATCGGACTCGTCCTCGGTCGTGCCCAACAGCACGACGCCCGGCCGTGCGAAGCAGGCGAGGTTGTCGATGTGGCCGTTCGTCTCGTCGTTGAACACGCCTCGCTCCAGCCAGAGAACCTTCTCGGCGCCGAGGTAGTCGAGCAGCAGCAGCTCGATCTGCTCGCGCGTGAGGTCGGGGTTGCGGTTCGCGTTCAGCAGGCACTCCTCAGTCGTCATCACCGTTCCCTCGCCGTCGACGTGGATCGAGCCGCCCTCGAGCACGAGCGGCGCGCGGTAGCGATCGGCGCCTTCCAGCTCGAGCACCTTGCGCGCGACGCGCCCGTCGCGCTCCCACGGGAAGTAGAGACCGCCGTCGAGCCCACCCCAGGCGTTGAAGCGCCAGTCGACTCCACGCCGCTCGCCGCGATCGTCGATCACGAACGTCGGGCCGATGTCGCGCATCCAAGCGTCGTCGGTCGAGATCTCGACGACTCGGATCGCCGGTGAGAGGACCGCGCGACAGTGCTCGAACTGGGCATCGGACACAGCCACCGTGACCGGCTCGGAGACGGCAATCGCCTCGGCGACCCGCGCGAACGCCGCCTGCGCCGGCCTCGCTCCGTCGCGCCAGTTGTCCGGGCGCTCAGGCCACACCATCCAGCAGCCCGAGTGCGCCTCGAACTCGCCTGGCATGCGAAAGCCGTCGCCGGCCGGCGTGGTTGCGAGCGTCGCGCTCATCGCAACAGCATGACGCCGTCCCGACCGGTGGGCAGCTGCGCCTCAGGTAGCGCTCCGATCGGCCGCGAGTCGCACTACGACGAACGCAAAGATCGTTCTCGCGGCCGTTGTCAGCGTCTCGCAGCCGTCTTAGCCTGCGATCGGTGATCGATCTCAGGCCAGCAAGCGAAAGCCGCCGGCGGATCGCCATGCCACGCCAAGGGCTGACGAAGGTGCCCGAGATCACGGCGATCTTCTGGGCGCTGAAGCTGTTGACGACGGGCATGGGCGAGGCGATGTCCGACTTCCTCGGCCAGAAGAGCGTGCCGATCGCCGGCGCGATCGGGATCTTCGGCCTCTGGTTCGCGCTCTGGCTGCAGCTGCGCCAGCGCGAATATCGCGCGCCGATCTACTGGTTCGCCGTGATGATGGTCGCGATCTTCGGCACGATGGCCGCCGACGGCGTCCACGACGGCGCGAGCATCTCCTATGCGATCACGACTCCCGTCTTCGCGCTCGTCGTCGCAGCGATCTTCTATCGCTGGTACCGCAGCGAGCGCACGCTCTCGATCCACAGCATCACGACGCGCCGCCGCGAGACCTACTACTGGGCCGCCGTGCTCGCCACGTTCGCGCTAGGGACCGCCGCCGGCGACCTGACCGCGCTGTCGTTGCACCTCGGCTTCTGGCCGTCAGTCCTGCTGTTCGCCTCGGTCATCTCGATTCCAGCCGTCGGCTGGTGGCGCTTTCGGCTCAATCCGATCGTCGCGTTCTGGTTTGCCTACATCGTCACGCGCCCGCTCGGAGCATCGTTTGCCGACGGCTTCTCGAAGCACGGCAACGGCGGCCTCGGGCTCGGCGACGGCGCCGTCAGCGCGATCGCGCTGCTCGTCTTCGTCGGTCTCGTCGCCTACGTCACCGTGACCAGGCGCGACGTCCAGGAGCGACCATCCGTCGAGCAGTCGCAACCCGCGCCGCAAGCCGTCAATATGAGCTGATGAAGGACAGCGCGGACCGGCTCGCGTCGAGCTGGCTGAACCGCATCGAGCTCGAAGCCCGTCGCCTGGCCGAGCACCGCTTCGCCGTCGACTTGACGATCGCGCTCGGCGCCGCTGCGCTCAGCGTCGTCGGCCTCGCCAGCCAGCACCGGCTCGGTACGCGCACGCTCGTATTCTGCGCCGCCCTCTGCCTGCCGCTGCTGCTGCACCGGCGCGATCCGCGAGCCTGCTTCGCGCTCGTTGCGCTCGTCGCCTTCGCGCAGTGGCTGCTGTCTGCGCCGCAGCTGGCTGACGCTGCCGTGCTGATCGCGCTGTACTGGGTCGCGCTCGAAAGCGATCTCGCCGAGGTCGCGCTCGCGGCGGCGACGGTCGAGGCCGGCGCGATCATGGCCGCGTTTCGCTGGTCGCCGTCCGAGCCGCTGAAGATCTGGGTCGGCCTGACCGGCCTGGCGACGGCCGCCGGCGTGCTCGGGATCACCGTCCGCCAGCGCCGCGCGCTGCTGATCTCGTTGCGCGAACGCGCCGCGCGCCTCGAAGTCGAGCGCGACCAGGAGGGACGCCTCGCAGCCGCCGCCGAGCGCGCACGGATCGCGCGCGAGATGCACGACATCGTCGCGCACAACCTCAGCGTGATCATCGCGCTCGCCGACGGCGCCAGCTACACGATCGAGTCCTCGCCGCAGCGTGCTGTGCAAGCGACCGAACGAGTCTCCGCCACCGGCCGCCAGGCGCTCCTGGAAATGCGCCGGCTGCTCGGCGTCCTGCGCGACGACGACGCCGAGCAGCCGCTCGCGCCGCAGCCGCGCCTCGATCGTCTCGACGGCCTGCTCGCGCAGGTTCACGCCGCCGGCATCCCCGTGACGATGGACCTCGACGGCGATCCGCGCGAGCTGCCCGAGGGGATCCAGCTGACGGTCTTCCGCGTCGCGCAGGAGGCGCTGACGAACACGCTCAAGCACGCCGTACGACCGACGAGCGCACACCTCGCGCTGTGCTGCCAGCCGGGCATCGTCGAGCTCGAGGTGACCGACACGGGCGACCCGCGTGCGCACGCCTCGATGCCGGCATCGCCGGCAGCCGGCGACGGGCGCGGACTGCGCGGGATGCGCGAGCGTGCAGCCGCCTATGGCGGCAAGCTCGACGCCGGTCCGGGCGCTGACGGAGGTTGGCGCGTGCGCCTGAGACTGCGCCCCGCCGACGCCGAGATCGTCGCGCGATGACGACGCGCGTGCTCCTGGTCGACGACCAGGAGCTGATGCGCATGGGCTTTCGCATGGTCATGGACACGCAGCCCGACCTCGCGATCGTCGGCGAGGCGTCGAACGGGCGCGAGGCCGTCGCCGCTGCCAGCGAGCTCGAGCCTGACGTCGTGCTGATGGACGTGCGCATGCCCGAGCTCGACGGTGTGCAGGCGACGCGGCTGATCGTCGAGTCCGGCAGCAGCGCGCGAATCATCATCCTGACGACGTTCGACCTCGACGAGTACGTCTATGCCGCGTTGCGCGCCGGCGCCAGCGGCTTCCTCTTGAAGGACGCTCCGCCCGGCGACCTGCTTTCTGCGATTCGCGCCGTCGCCAGCGGTGACGCCGTCGTTGCGCCGAGCGTCACGCGCCGGCTGCTCTCGAGCTACGCCCACCGCCTGCCCGCGCCCGAGCAGGCCGAGCGCGAGCAGGATCAGCGGCTGGCGCTGCTGACTGCTCGCGAGCACGAGGTCTTGCTGCTCGTCGCGCGCAGCCTCTCCAATGCCGAGATCGCCGAGCAGCTCGTGCTCTCGGAGGCTACCGTCAAGTCGCACGTCGGTCGGATCCTCGCCAAGCTCGATCTGCGCGACCGTGTTCAGATCGTCGTCTTCGCCTACGAGAACGGACTGATCACGCCGTCGCGAGGCTGACGGCGTGCCATCAGCATCCGCACGAGGCTCGTCGATTCGGCATCCTCCAAGCCGATGGCGATCTCCGAGTCAACCCGCCAAGACCTCCTGCGCCTGGCTGCGATCGAGCGCGGCTCGGCCAGCGACGGCGAGGCGCAGGCCGCCGAGCTGATCGGCGAGATGATGCGCCGCCGCGGTCTCTGGCCGACGCTCGAGCGCGAGCCGGCGGCTGCCGGCTTCTGGCCCTCGACCGGGCTCGCCGCCGCGGCAGGCACGCTCGCCGGCCTGATCGGACGCCGCTCGCGCAGCGCCGGCGCCGCGCTCGCGACGGCCGCAGCGGCGCTGATGGCCGACGACGTCGACAACGGCGCGCAGCTGCTGCGCCGCGTGTTGCCTCGCCGCACGACGACGAACGTGCTCGGCTGGACCGGCGATCCGCACGCGCGCGAGACGGTCGTGCTCGTCGGCCATCACGATGCTGCCCATACCGGGCTGCTGTTCCATCCCGGCCTCGTTCCGCTCGTCAACCGGATCGCACCCGGCTGGTATGCGAAGCAGACGACCTCGACCCAGACGGGGCAGCTGCTCGTCGCCGGGCCGGCGCTCGTCGCGCTTGCGAGCGCGCTCGGGCTGCGCCGCCTGCGTCGCTTCGGCACCGTCTGGAGCGCAGTTACGGCGGCGCTGCTCGCCGACGTCGCGCGCTCGCCGGTCGTGCCCGGCGCCAACGACAATCTCAGCGCCGTCGCGACGCTGCTCGCCGTCGCCGAACGGCTCGCCGAGCAGCCGGTCAAGGGAGTGCGCGTGCTGCTGCTCTCGACCGGCAGCGAGGAGTCGTTCATGGAGGGCATGCGCGGCTTTGTCGCGCGCCACCGCGCCGAGCTCGACCCGGCGCGCACGCGCTTCGTCGCGCTCGAGTGCGTCGGCTCGCCGCACCTGCTGCTGATCGAGGGCGAGGGGATGCTGCGAATGCGCGACCACGATGCTTCGCTGCGCGAGGAGCTGCAGGCCGCCGCCGACGACACCGGCACGCCGCTGTGGCGCGGCCTGCGCCTCGGCGCCGGCGGCACCGACGCGCTGCCGGCGCTCAAAGCCGGCTATCGCGCGGCCTGCCTCGCCGGCTGCACCGAGCTGAAGGTGCCGGCCAACTACCACTGGCCGAGCGACGTCCCAGAGAACCTTCACTGGGAGACGATCGACGCCGCGACGACCGTCGCCGTCTCACTGATCCGCCGGCTCGCCGCAGTCGCGTCGAGCGGCGCGCTGACGAGCGCCGCCAGCTGACGCGAAGGGCTACGGCGGTCGGCCATCCGGCTGCGTTCGGATGGTGCGAATGTCCAATCGAGCTCGGCCGATGCTGGCCACGTGGCCCTTTGTGCGAGCGTCGCGAGCGATCAACATCGACTCATGTCCACACAGCTCGCAGCGATCGCAAGCCGCCCCGAAGCGGTCGCGAGCCGCCCCGAGATCATCGGTGGTCCGACGCCGATCCAAGCGCCGCGTCCCGGCGACACGTTTCGCTGGAAGGTCCAGCACGGCCGCGCCGAAAAGCACGTCTACGTGCAGCTCGCGCCGGCGCTGCACGCCGAGGCATTCGAGGAGCCGCTTCGCTCGGGCATCGCGACAAAGGGCGAGTCGGTGCTGTTGAAGCTGCTCGAGCGCGGCAACGTGCCGACGCGAATCAAGATCACCTCGGCCGGCATCACGGAAGTCGGCGTCGATCGTCGTTCGCGGGTCTGCTCGCTCTGAGTGTGCTGTGAGCGAGGTCGCGTCGGCTAGGCGGCGGCCTCGCCGGCGACGTCGCGCAGGCGCGGGCCGCCCCCGAGCCGCCCGCGCACGCGCGCGCGGCTGATCACGAAGCAGACGAGCCCCGTGATCGCGGCGCCGGCGAGCGCGTCGGCGAGGTAGTGATTGCCCGTCGCCATCACCGCGAACGTCGTCAGCAGCGGATAGACGAGCGCGAGCGCGCGCAGCCAGCGTTTGCCGGTGATCTTCCACACGGCGATCGACGACCACGTCGCCCAGGCGATGTGCAGCGACGGCATCGAGCAGAGCTGGTTTGAATGCAGCGCTGTCGCGCCGAGCTGCCAGACCGGCAGGTGGCTTACGTAGGGCACGAGGTCGACGTAGCTGGCCGAGATCATCCGCGGCGGCGCGACCGGCACGCTCCAGAAGATCGCCAGTGCGATCAGGTTGACGAGCACGAGCGTCGCGCGCATCACGCCGAGCACGTCCGGCCGGCGCCACCACAGCCACGCGAACACCGCCAGCGTCACGACGATGTGCACGTTTTCGTACCAGAACACGACGACTTCGCTGAGCGCGTGGCGGCTCGCGAGCCAGGCGTTGAGCGCGTGCTCGGGATCGAGATGCAGCGAGCGCTCGAAGTCGAGCAGGCCGCCGCCGTTGCGCACCGCCAGCGCCTGGCGCACGGGCGCGAGGTTGTTGATCGCATCGAACAGCCAGCACAGCCACGCGACGATCAGCAGGTCGACGAGCAGCCACAGCTGTTCGCGCCGGTCCTGCAGGCGCTCGACGAGCGGCGTGGCGAGCAATTCTCGATCTGCCGTCACCTCGCTCGACGCTGCCATCAGTCGATTAATACAAAACTCCGCCAAGCGACCATCTGACGTCGCGCGAGCTTCGGCGCAGCGGCCGCTACGCTGCCGCCGATGGCCGACGTCGGCACGATCGCCTCACTCGCCACCGCCGGCGGAACGTTGATCCTCGCCCTCGCGACATTCTCCTCGACGCGTTCGGCCAACCGCGCCGCGCGCGTATCCGAGCAGGCGCTGCGGATCGGGCTGCGCCCGGTGCTGTTCAACGCGCGCCCGCAAGACGCGCCGCAGAAGGTCGGCTATGGCGACGATCACTGGGTAGTGCTGCGCGACGGCCTGGCGGTCGCGCAGGAGGCCCACGGCAATCTCTACCTCGCGCTGCCGCTGCGCAACGTCGCATCGGGCATCGCCGTGCTGCACGGCTGGTACCTGTGGCCGCGGCGCGCCGGTCTGGAGGATCCGCACCCGCAGCTCGACGAGTTCCGCACGCAGACGCGCGACCTCTACGTGCCGGCCGGCGACGTCAGCTTCTGGCAGGCCGCGCTGCGCGACGCAGAGGACGCGCTCTACGCGCCCGTGCGCGAGGCGATCTCGGCCGGCACGGCGCTCAGCGTCGACCTGCTCTACGGCGATCACGAGGGCGGCCAGCGGACGATCACGCGCTTCTACATGATCCCCCGCGAGGGGTCGGCCGCCGACGGCGAGGAGCGCTGGCTGCGACTCTGCTCGGTCTCGCGCCACTGGAACATCGATCGCGCCGATCCGCGCTAACGGCTAGCCGGGAGCGGCGGCGCTGACCTCGACGAGCGGCGCGCGCCGCTCGTCGAGGAAAGCCTCGAGCGCGTCGGGCGCCATCGGGCGGGCGAACAGGAAGCCCTGCGCGAGGTCGCATCCCTCGCGCTGCAGCTCGCGAACCTGCTCGCTCTCCTCGACGCCCTCGGCGAGCGTCTGCAGGCCGAGCGCCTTGCCGAGCTGGATCAGCGTGTGCGCCAGCGCAAGCGCCTCGCTCGAGCGCGTCAGGCCGGTGATGAACGTGCGGTCGATCTTCAACGAGTCGACCGGAAACTGGCGCAGGTAGGCGAGCGAGCTGTAGCCGGTGCCGAAGTCGTCAACTGCGATCCGCACGCCGAGCGTCTTCAGTCGCGCCAGCAGCTGTGCCGTCGCGTCTGGTTTGCGCATCAGCACCGTCTCGGTGATCTCGAGCGTCAACGCCTTCGCGTCGAGGCCGGTCTGCGCCAGCGTCGCACCTACCTCATCGACGAACTCCGGGCGTTCGAGCTGGCGCGCAGATGCGTTGACGGAGATGTTCAGCGCATGCCCTTTCGCACGCCAGGCCGCACCCTGCGCGCACGCCTGCTCGAGCACCCACTGCCCGAGCGGGATGATCAAGCCGTTCTCCTCGGCGATCGGGATGAACACGTCGGGACGAACCAAACCGGCCGACGGATGGTTCCAGCGCAGCAGCGCCTCGACGCCGACGACGCGCTCGCTGTGGAGGTCGAGCATCGGCTGGTAGACGAGTGAGAACTGCTTCGCCTCGAGCGCGTCCGCGAGGTCGAGCTCGAGGCGCATCCGGTGCTGTGCGTCGGTCTGCATCGCAGACTCGAACAGGGCGTAGCCGTTCTTACCGATCGCCTTCGCCTTGAACAGCGCGAGGTCGGCGTCGAGCAGCAGCGCCTCGGCGTTTGCCGGCAGCCCCGTCGCGATGCCGATGCTCGCCGTCAGTATCGCCGGCGCGGTTGCCGGCGCCGGCAGCTCGAACGGCTGGCGCAGCACGTCGAGTATCCGTTCGGCGACCAGCTCGGGCAAGGCGTTGACGCCGATCGAGTCGATCACCATCACGAACTCGTCGCCGCCGAGGCGCCCGACCGTGTCGTTGTCGCGCAGCACCGTCTTCAGCCGCGCGCCGACCTGGCGCAAGATCTCGTCGCCGGCCTGATGCCCGAAGCGGTCGTTGATCTGCTTGAAGCCGTCGATGTCGACGAACAGCGCCGTCACGGTGACGCCGAGCAGGCGCGCGCGCGCCAGTACCTGTCCGGCGCGGTCGAGCACGAGGCTGCGGTTGGGAAGGTCGGTCAGCGGATCGTGCAGCGCGCGGTAGGCGAGCTCGCCGGTCTTCTCGCCGACGAGGCCCCACGCGCGCCGGCGCGAGACCGACAACACGCGGTAGACGAGCAGCAGCAGCAGCGTGATCAGCAGCCCGATCAGCAGCGCGATCAGGCCCTGTCCGTCCGCCCAAGCCGCGTGGTCGGCGGTTCCGCTGGTCGCCAGCAGCCACCCTTCGCCGAGGTCGCGCCGCTGCGAGTAGCTCGGGCTAGGCGCTCCGCCTCCCGCCCTCGCGTCGGCCCTGCCGACGAGCGTCAGCGGGCCGCCGACATTGCGGTGATAGAGCGTCAGCGCCAGCGAATCGTGCCCGACCAGCAGCGAGCGGATCAGCGTGTCGCTGTTGAACGAGACGCCGACCACGCCGGTCAGCGCCCTGCGCCGCTCGGGCGCCGTGACCAGCGGTGTCCCCAGCCGGTACACCGCTGCGCCGACTGCCGTCAGCGCGAATCCGGGGATCGCCGTGACGATTGTCGTGCCGGTGGTTGCTGCTGAATTGAACAACGTCGCGAACGGCGAACGGCCGATCCCTGGAAGCGTCGGCGCACAGTAGTCCAGCAGCGGTGGGTACAAGTTCGATCCGATTCCCGCCGGGCCGACGATCGCGCGCGCGAGGCAGTAGCGCGATCGGACGCCCGCAGGCGTGATCTTGAACGGCCCCGTCAGCAGCGCGCGGAACGCCGGTTCGCCCTCGACAGTCCGGCCGAACGCCGCCAGACGCGAGGCGGGGACCGGCTCGATCAACTCTGCTGCCGCGCCCGGCGAACCCGTCGCTCCGCGGCTGTATTGCCGGTACCAGGCAGTAAGCCGCGTCTCGCCGGCGTTCGGATCGATCGTCGCGATTGCGCGCGTCGCGCGCAGCAGCGCGCTGTTCGAGTCCAGTTTCGCGCTCAACGTGCGCCCGAGATCGGTCGCCGTCGAATGGAACGCCGCCTTGTTCGAGCGCAGCACGCTCGCACGCCAGCGGTCCGCCAGCAGCACAGACGCGGCGACGCCGACGATCATGATCAAAGCGGAGATCAGAACCGTCCGGATCTGCGCCGAGCGCTGCGGATCGCGCGCAGTCGCGTTTGAGACCAGCGGCCGCGGCCAGAGCCGCGGGCTGTTCACCCGTTACCAAGATTCATCACCTGTACATCGCCAACTGCGAGACGGGGCTTGAACCGGACACGCCACCGCCTAGACGACGAGCTACGCGCCGCGATCGCCTTGTTGCTGTCAACCCGCGCAGAGGCAGTCGCCATTCGTCGAGTTGCGTGTGCTCCGCTCACCCTTTGGCAGAAATGCGTCGGGTTAGAGTCAGGTCGACGAGGCCGGGGAGCCATTCCCTTTCTATCGCGGCGATCATCGCTGCAGTCAGGAGACGCCCATGAATCGTGGCGTCCCGAAGACGTACAAGTCGCTCTCGAGCGACTCTCTCGCAACACGCAGGCGCGCTCCGCTCAGGGCTCGCGCAAAGATGCTCTCGGCGGCAGTGCTGCTCGCAGGGCTGACCTCGGCGGCGGCTTTCACCGGCAGCGCGCTCGCGGCGCCTGCCAAGGTCGGGCTGGGCACGGCCGAAAGCTTCTCGGTGCTCGCAGGCTCGACCGTGACGAACACCGGCCCGACGACGATGTTCGGCAACCTCGGTCTCAGCCCCGGCTCATCGGTCACCGGCGCGCCGCATGTGCTCGGCGCGACGCACGTCGACGACGCCGTCGCGATCGAAGCGAAGAACTCGCTGACGACCGCCTACAACGACGCCGCGTCACGCCCGACCGAAGGCTCGGCGGGAACGGACCTGACCGGGCAGACGTTCACGCCTGGCGTGCGTACGGCGAGCAGCTCGCTGCTGCTCTCCTCCGGCGCCGTCACGCTCGACGCGCAAGGCGACCCGAACGCCGTATTCATCTTCCAGATCGGCACGACCCTGACGACCGGCTCGAATACGTCCGTGTCGCTGATCAACGGCGCACAGGCATGCAACGTCTTCTGGCAGGTCGGCTCGTCTGTCACGCTCGGCACCGGCACGCGCTTCGTCGGCACGGTCATGGCCGCGGCGACGATCACGGCGAACACGGCCGCGACGATCCACGGACGGCTGCTCGCACAGACCGGAGCAGTGAATCTGGACACGAACACGATCACCAACTCGACCTGCGCTGCCGGCGGCGGTGAAACGACCACGGCGACCGAAGCGACGACACTGACCGAAGCGGCGGCATTGGCCGAAGCGACGGCGCTCGCCGGCACCACGACGACGACCGCGCCAGCGGCGATTCCGGCGCCGGCGAGCGGCGCCAGCGCGCCGACCGTGTTGACGAGCACGACGCCGGCGACGCCGGCCGCAAAGAAGACGAAGGCGAAGACCGCAGCCGCGCGGCGCGCAGCCGCACGAAAAGCCGCCGCTCGCAAGGCCGCGCGCAGGCGGGCTCGCAGGGCAGCGACCACCCGGCGCACGCAGGCGCGTCCGGCGACTCCGCACGGGCGCGGCTCGTTCACCGGTTGAGACCGCGTCTGTCAGCGCTGCTGCTCGGCGCATCGCTTGCCGGGCTGCTGTGCGTGCTGCCGTCCTCGGCTCTGGCCGGCTCCGGCCGCGCTCGAGTCAGGGCGACGCAGCAGCTCGCCGTCCTGCTCAGCGCGCATCGCGCACACGAGAGCCCGCTCGCGGGCTCTCGTGTGTTGGCGAGCGTGCCCGACCTGCGTCCGATCACCGGTGAGCGCACGACGCTGCCGGTGATCGGCCACGCGCGAGGGCGAGACGGGATTCCGTGGCTGCGCGTGCTGCTGCCCGGCCGTCCGAACGGGGAGGCGGGCTGGATCGCCGCGCAGGGGACACGCGCGAGCGTGACCGGCTGGCGCCTGCGCGTCAGCCTCGGCGAACGCCGCGTTCGCGTCTACCGCGGCGGGCGTCTGCTGCGGAGCTTCGGCGCTGTCGTCGGCAAGCCCTCGACGCCGACGCCGACGGGCAGGTTCTTCGTCGAGGAGACGCTGCAGATGAGCCCCGGCGAGCCGGGCGGCCCGTTCGCGCTCGCGTTGAGCGCGCGCTCGGACGCGCTGCAGGAATTCGAAGGCGGACCCGGTCAGATCGCGCTGCACGGGCGCGACAACCTCGGCGGCGTTCTCGGCCAGGCCGAATCACATGGCTGCATGCGCCTGGCGACGGCGAGCATCGATTGGCTGGCGCGGCGCATCGGTCCCGGCGTGCCGGTGACGATCGACGCGCGGTGAGCGCGACGGCTCAGTCGATGTGCGTCGTCGGCTCGCTCGCCGAGCGCTGATCGGGCGTGTTGATCTCGACTCCGTGAGGTGGGTCGACGTGCCCGGCCAGCAGCGGATCGTCGGTCTCCTCCATCCAGCGCTGCAGGCGCGCGCGCAGCTCGCTTAGCACCTGCGCGTGCAACGGATCCTCGAGCAGGTTGTTCGCCTCGTTCGGGTCGAGCAGCAGGTCATAGAGCTGTTCTTTGGCGATCTCGCGCTCGCCCCAGCCGCCACGCAGCAGCAGCTCCTTGCTCGGCCCGTCATCGGTGTTCGCGAGCACCGGCGTGCGCCGCTCGCCCCAGCGGCGGATGTACTTGTGCCGGCGCGTGCGCACCGCGCGCTGGGGCTCGTACGCCGCGTGCCAGGTGGAGCCGGCGAAGATCTCCTCGCGCACCTCCGGCGCTTCGTCGCACAGCAGCGGCATCAGCGAGACGCCCTGCAGGAACGGCGGGCGCTCGATCCCGAGGTAGTCGCAGATCGTCGGGTAGACGTCGATGTGCGAGACGAGGCCGTCGTGCACGCGCCCGCCGGCGAACGGCTCAGGGCCGCGGAGGATCAGGTTCACGCCGAGTCCGCGGTCGTACAGCGTCGCCTTCGCGCCGGGAAACGGCATCCCGTGATCGGTCGTGAAGACGATCAGCGTGTTGCGCAGATGTGCCGCGTCGAGCTCGTTCAGCACCATTCCGACGCCGTGGTCGAGCGAGCGCGCGCTTGCCTTGAACGCGGCGACGTCGGCGCGCACCTCCGGCGCGTCGGGAAGGTTGTTCGGCGGCTTGGAGTACTGCACGTCGCGCAGCGAGCCGGGGCCGAGGAATTCGCGATGCGTCTCGAAGAAGCCGACCGACAGGAACAGCGGTTTCTCGCGCGGGCGGCGCAGCACCTCCATCGCCAACGGCGCGACCGACTCGACGCGCGTCGTCGGCACCTTCATCACCTCGTCGTAGCCGATCGCCTGCGGATCCTTCGAGATGTGCTGCTCGCCGATCAGCGTCGAGGTGTAGCCGACCTTGCGCAGGGTATGGACGATGTGATGGCTGTAGTCGCGCAACGACCAGCCGCGGTGCGCGAGACCCAGCATGCCGTTGCTCTGTCCATACTGGCCCGTCAACAGGCAGGCGCGGCTGGCCGAGCACGTCGGCGCGGCGCAATAGGCCTGGCGGAACAGCACGCCCTGGTCGGCGAGCGCCTGCACGTTCGGCATCGGCACCTGCTCGCCGTAGGGCTGGATGTAGCGCCCGGTGTCGTGCGAGTGCATGTAGAGGATGTTCGGCAGCGTCGTCATGTCTTCCCTACTTATATGACTGATTGAATGAGTTACCGTTAGCGCGCGCGATGAAGCCGATGCTCTCCTACCTGGTCTGCGCGACGCCGCGAAGCGGCAGCACACTACTGTGCCACGAGCTCGACCAGACCGGCCTGGCCGGTCATCCGCAGGAGTACTTCGAGGCGCTGCGACGCTCCGGCGTGCCGCGCCGCCCGCACGAGTACTTCGACCCCGAGCGCCATCCCAACATCGTCGAGCGACTGGCCTTTCGCGAGATGCTCGAGGGCGCGCCGAAGCCGAACCCGCTGTGGCATCCGGACACCTACGACCAGTACCTCGCGTGGGCGCTGAAAGAGGGAACGACGCCTAATGGCGTCTTCGGCGCGAAGCTGATGTGGGGCTATCTCGGCGACTTCGGCGAGCTGCTGCGGGGGATCGACGGGATGGGCGGGCGGCCGCTGCCGGAGCTGCTCGCGCGCGCCTTTCCCGGCCTGCGCTATGTGCAGATCACGCGCCGCGACAAGGTCCGCCAAGCCGTCTCGCTGTGGAAGGCCGTGCAGACGCAGGCATGGCAGCGCGAAGCCGGCACCGACGCCGATCCCGACGCCGGCCGGATGCCCGAGCCGGTCTTCTCGTTCCGCGCGATCAACTTCCTGATGCGTCAGCTGACGGCACACGACGCCTCCTGGGACGCCTACTTCCTCGGCCTCGGCTACGAGCCGCTGAAGGTGACCTATGAGGAGCTCGCCGAGAGCACCGACGCGGTCGTGCGCAGCGTGCTCGACCACCTCGGCATCGTCGCGCCGGCCGATCTGCAGATCGGCGCGCCGCGACTGTCGGTTCAGGCCGACGAGATCTCCGAGCTGTGGGTCGCGCGCGTGCTCGAGCACCTCGAGGCGCTCGAGGTGCCAGAGGTCGTCTGAAGCACCCGCGAGCTGCCTTGGAGCGGTCGGCCACGCGCCCGCAGCCGCCGATCTAACGAGCGCGCTCCTCGGCGGATAGGCTGCGCGTGGTGCGAGCCCATCACGTCCAGATCGAGCACGACTTCACAAAGCCGCCCGAGCGGGTCTTCGCGCACCTGGCCGAGCACGAGAACCTCGCCGAGGTCTTCGGCGCGAAGGTCACGCGCCTGCGCGATGGCGAGGACGGCGAGCGCAACGGCGTCGGCTCCGTGCGCAAGCTGCAGATCGGACCGTTGCCGCCGTTCGAGGAGACCGTCACCGAGTTCGTCGCGCCCGAGCGGATCGTCTACCGGATCACGAAGGGCAGCCCGCTGCGCGGCCACGTCGGCACGATGACGTTCAGCCCGACTCCCGCCGGCGGCACGCGCTTCGTCTACGACATCCGCATCGCCTCCTCGATTCCCGGCCTCGCGCCGATCGTGCAGGCGGCGCTGACGCGCTCGATCTCCCAGTCGCTGGACGCGGTCGAGCACAAGGCCTGAGTCGGCCGCTCGCCTCTGCCGCTGTCGATGAAGAGAGCGCGCGGTCGCACCCGCGGCTGTGAACGCGGTGTTTCGAGAGGGTTGACAATCTGAACCTCGCGAACTACCGTCAGGCCCGACACGGGGTCGCAGGGGGGCAGTCGCTGGGAGCAGCGAATGCGCGGAGAGGGGAAACTCGCCGATGATCCTTACGGCTTTCGTCTCGGAGGGCGCCCTTGGAGGGCGAAGTGCTCGCGAGCGATCGTTCGCGAGCGGGGATAGACGAATGGAGACCACATGACTGGAAAGATTCCTAAGTTCGCTGGGGCGATCTTCGCTGCCGTTGCGGTTCTCGCGGTCGCGGCGGCAACGGCCGGCGCCACGACCGTTTACAACAACATGCCGAAACCGCTGCCGAAAAACGTCATCTCGGAGGCGTTCGAGGCGACTTCGTCGGCCGAGTTCGGCGGCCAGGTCGAATTTGCCGGCACGGCCCGCAACAGCCCGTCGATCACCGCCGTGCTGAGCAGCTGGGCGTGCCAGGAAGGCGCCGGCGCGAGCTGTCACACCAACGGCGGCACGACCTTCAGCTGGCCGATCACGTTGAACGTCTACGAAGTCGGCGCGGGCAACGAACCGGGCGCAAAGATCGCATCGGTCACAGAAACGTTCAACATCCCCTATCGGCCGTCGGCCAACAACAGGCTCTGCACGCCGAATGCCGAAGGCGCCGTCGGCTACAGCGCTTCTTGCTTCCACGGCAAGACGTTCAAGATCACGTTCAACCCGAGCGTCGTGCTTCCGTCGAAAGCGATCCTGAGCATCGCCTACAACACGTCCAACTACGGTGAAAAACCGGTCGGACCGGCGGCGTGCAGTCAGTTCCACCCGTCGCGCTGCGGCTATGACTCGCTCAACGTCGGGCTCGAAGAAGGCGCCGGAGCGAGCACCGGCACGCAGCCGCTGCCGAACTACGCCTACGTCAACTCGACGTACTCGGTCGAGTACGGCGCCGAACCGCACGGCACGATCGGCACGTTCAGCCTCGCCGACGAATGGACCGGCTCGCAGCCGATCTTCGAGGTGAAGGCGTCGAAGTAACGCGGCGAGCGCCGGCGCGCTAGCCGGATCGATCGCAGAGGACCGAGGGCCCCGCGTTTCAGCGGGGCCCTCGTCGTTCTGCGCGGGCGTATGAGGCATGTCTGTGCGAGGCATGTCTGTGCGAGGCATGTCTGTACGAGCGCACGTCGGTACGGGTGCGCTGGTCGCGCGCCTATGCTCGGAGCATGTGCGGTCGCTACACCAACACGGCCGGCGTCCAGGAACTGAACGAACGCTTCAAAGTCCCGTTCCCCGGCGATGGCGGCACGCATCGCTACAACGTCGCGCCGACCGAAGAGGTGCTCGCGATCGTCGCGCCGAAAGGCGAGCCCGAGGCGCGCCTGCTGCGCTGGGGCCTCGTGCCGACGTGGGCCGAGGACTTGAAGATCGGCAACCGGATGATCAACGCGAAGATGGAGACCGTCACCGAGCGCCCGGCCTTTCGCAACCTGATCGGCAAGGGCTCGCGTCGGGCGCTGCAGATCGCCGACGGCTACTACGAGTGGCTCAAACCCGAGCAGCGCGGCCGCCGATCGAAGATCGGCCAGCCCCAGCCGTTCCTGTTTCGCGTCGACGGCGGCGTGCCCTTCGCGTTCGCCGCTCTGTGGACGCCCGCGAAGATCGACGGAGAGTGGATCGAGAGCGTAGTGCTGCTCACCTGCGACTCGGCCACCAACCGCGTCGCCGCGGCGATCCACGACCGCATGCCCGTCGTGCTGGCCGACCGTGACGCGCAGCGCGCCTGGTTGGATGCGGACCTGGACGCCGAGGAAGCGCTCGCGCTGTGCGGCCCGCTGCCGCAGTCGCGTCTGAGCGCGACGCCGGCGAATCCGGCGCTGAACAAGCCCGGCGTGGCGGCAGAAGGGCCTGAGCTGCTGCGTCCTCCCAGCACCAGCTGAGCCGTCTCATCGCTCAGACGGCCGCTAGTCGGTACTTGCGCGTGCGCGGGCAACGCTCGAGCAGGCCCAGCTCGACGAGCGTCAGCGCGTAGCGATGCGCCGTGCTCGGGCTCATCCCGACCTCTTCGGCGAGCTCGACGATGCCGCGCTCGCCACCGTCAGCGCCGAAGCCGCGCAGCAGCGAGAGACCACGCAGCAGCGAACGCGACAGGCGCGGGTCGTCGGTGTCGGTAGGCAGGTAGCCGCGAGCCGATTCGCCCCCCGTGTCCTCATCCGGCGCGGACGAAGGGGACGCCGAGCGTCCGTTCGCGCTGCCGGACGCGCTCGTCAGCGACTCGGCGATCAGCGCCGAGATGCTCGGAGTGCTGCCACGCGACGCCGCGCGAACGACGGAGTCGATCTGCGCCGGCGACAGCGTGATCGTGATCGCTATCTGTTCTTGATTGGACATGCGGTCATGTTCGCATATTCAGACGATCGTCTACAGCGGTGTTTCTCAAATTTGCAGACGATCGTCTGAGCATAGCGACAGACGACTGTCAGAGCGTGCCACGTCCGCCGGCGATGCGAACGCGCGCTCGCGGCGAGTCGCCTGCGAGCCGCCGGGAGAAATGCCGCGCGATCGCCCCGGAAGGGCGGTTGCGCGTGCAATCATCACTCTCATGACTTCGATCTCGATCACTCACTACACCGACCCTGCTTGTCCGTTCGCCTACTCGGCGAGTCCCGCCCTCGCGGTGCTGCAGTGGCGCTACGACGACCAGCTCGACTGGAGGCTCGTCACGATCGGGCTCTCGGAGAACCCGGAGCGCTACGTCGAGCTCGGCTACACGCCGACGCGCATGGCGATCGGCAACCTCGGCTTTCGCCGCTACGGGATGCCGTTCGCGTTCGAGCCGCGCCCGCGCGTGACCGCCAGCTCGCGCGCCTGCCGCACGATCGTCGCGACACGGCTGCTCGATCCCTCGCGACAGTACGACGTGCACCGCGCGCTGCAGCTCGCCTGGTTCAACACGACGCTGCTGCTCGACGAGGCCGAGGACATCGCGCTCGCGCTGGCGGCGGTCGAAGGTCTCGACACAGCTCGGATCGTCGCGGCGATCGACGACGAGCAGACGGTCGCGGCGTATGAGGCCGACAAGGCTGAGACGCGCAGCGCCGAGGGCGGCCCGACCGAGTTTCAGGGCAAGGCGCGCCAGACCGACGGAGCGGTGCGCTACTCGGCGCCTTCGCTCGTCTTCGAGCAGGACGGCAAGCGCTTGGAGGCCGGCGGCATGCAGACGATCGAGGCCTACGACGTGCTGATCGCCAACCTCGACCAGACGCTCGTGCGCGAGGCGCCGCCTGAGAGCCCGCTCGCGATCCTCGAGCGCTTCCCGGCCGGTGTCACCAGCCAGGAGGTCGCGGCGATCATGGCGCCGAACAACCAAGTGCCGGACCGCGCGAGCGCCGAACGCGCGCTGGTCGAGCTCGTCGGCGCCGGCAGCGCCCGGCGCACGCCGCTCGGCGACGACGCGCTCTGGCAGCCCGCCTGAGAGGCGTTCGCTGCCTGAATGGCGCGCGGGGCCGGCATGCCTAGCCCGAGAATCGCGAGGCTCGCCGCGCGGCGGGTAGCCTGCAGCGCTGAGATGCCCGTTCACGTGACACTTCCCGACGGCAAGTCGCTCGAGCTGGCCGACGGCGCGACCGGAGCCGACGCGGCGGCGGCGATCGGTCCTGGGCTCGCGCGCGCCGCGCTTGCGATCGAGGTCAGTCATCCCGAGGCCGGCGAAGGCCCGCAGCTGCGCGACCTCTCGCGCTCGCTGCCAGACGGCGCGAGCGTCTCGATCGTGACCAACCGCAGTGGCGAGAGCGCGCTCGAGCTGATCCGCCACGACACCGCGCACGTGCTCGCCGAGGCGGTGCTCGAGCTCTACGACGGCGTCAAGATCTCGATCGGCCCGCCGATCGCCGACGGCTTCTACTACGACTTCGAGTTTCCCGCCGGCATCAGCCTCTCCGAGGCCGACTTCCCGGCGATCGAAGAGCGCATGCGCGCGCACGTCAAAGCCGGCGAGAGCTTCGAGCGCGAGGACGTGACGCCGGCGCAGGCCCGCGAGCGCTTCGCCGGCGAGGCGCAGGACTACAAGGTCGAGCTGATCGACGATCTCGTCGCGGTCGCCGAGCACGGTCATCCGCGACGCACGCTCGAGTCCGTCTCGCTCTATACGAATGGGCGCTTCACCGACCTCTGCCGCGGCCCGCACGCGCCGAGCACGAAGTCGATCGGCGCGTTCAAGCTGCAGTCGGTCGCCGGCGCCTACTGGCGCGGAGACTCCGAACGCACGATGCTGACGCGGATCTACGGCACGGCGTTCTTCACCGACGCCGAACTGAAAGCTCATCTCGAGCGGATCGAGCAGGCCAAGGAACGCGACCACCGCAAGCTTGGACGCGAGCTTGGGCTGTTCACCTTCTCCGAGGTCTCACCGGGCGCCGCCTTCTGGCTGCCGGCCGGCACGACCGTGTTCAACACGCTCGTCGCCGTCTCGCGCGCGATGGTCGCCGAGCGCGGCTACAGCGAGGTCAAGACGCCGCAGATCTTCGACGCCGAGCTGTGGAAGACATCAGGCCACTGGGGCAAGTACCGCGAGAACATGTTCACGCTCGACGTCGAGGAGCGCGACATGGGCGTCAAGCCGATGAACTGCCCCGGCCACGCGCACCTGTTCGGCACGATGCGCCATTCCTATCGCGATCTGCCCGTGCGCTACTACGAGCCGGGCCTGCTGCACCGCAAAGAGGCCTCCGGCGTGCTGCACGGGCTGCTGCGCGTGCGCCACTTCGCGCAGGACGACGGCCACATCTTCTGCACCGAGGAGCAAGTGCAGGCGGAGGTGCGCGGCTGCCTCGAGCTGGCCTTCGCGACCTACGCGCTGTTCGACCTCGACGTGAGCTTGGAGCTGTCGACGCGTCCGGCAGAGCGGATCGGCGACGATGAGATGTGGGATCGAGCCGAGGCGAAGCTCGCCGCGGCGCTTGACGAAGCGGGGCTCGAGTACGAGCTGAACCCCGGCGACGGCGCTTTCTACGGGCCGAAGATCGACATGCACATGACCGATTCGCTCGGTCGCTCGTGGCAGTTGGGAACAGTTCAGCTCGATTACTCGATGCCGGCTCGCTTCGACCTGGCCTACACCGGCGCGGACAATCAGGAGCACACGCCGGTGATGATCCACCGCGCTGCGTTCGGCTCCTACGAGCGCTTCATCGGGATCATGCTCGAGCACTACGGCGGCGAGCTGCCGCTGTGGCTGGCGCCGACGCAGGCGATCGTGCTGCCCGTATCCGATCGCTTCATCGACTACGGCCGCGGCGTGCGCGAGCAGTTGCTCGCGGCCGGCGTGCGCGTCGAGCTCGACGAGCGCAACGAGTCGGTCGGGCGCAAGATCCGCGAGGCCGAGCTGCGCAAGATCCCGTACATGCTGATCGTCGGCGAGCGCGAGGAAGCGGAAGCGACAGTCTCGGTGCGCGAGCACCGCAGCGGCGACAGCGGCCCGAGCACGATCGAGAAGTTCACAGACGGGCTCCAGGGAGAGCTATACTCCCCGGCCTTGCAGCCGCAAAAAACTCCAGTGCGCGACGCTTAGCGGCTTGACGCGCGTTCAAGACAGCTAGTGCCGGTTCCCCGTAGGTTCGACCGGCGCCCGCCCGAGCGGGACACGACGAGGACGAACGAGCGAATCCGCGTTCCCGAGGTGCGGTTGATCGACGACGAGGGCAACCAAGTCGGCGTGCTGAAGACGGCCGACGCGCTCGCGTTCGCACAAGAGCGCGATCTCGATCTTGTCGAGGTCGCTCCCGAGGCGCGTCCGCCGGTCTGTCGTGTGCTCGACTACTCGAAGTACAAGTACGAGCAGGCGCAGAAGCAGAAGCAGGCGCGCAAGCACCAGCAGCAGATCACCGTGCGCGAGATCAAGTTCCGTCCGAAGATCGCCGAGCACGACTACGACACCAAGAAGCATCACGTCGAGCGCTTCCTGCGTCACAAGGACAAGGTCAAGGTCACGATCATGTTCCGCGGTCGCGAGGTCACGCATCCCGAGCGCGGCACCGTGATCCTCGACCGGCTCGCCGAGGAGCTCGCCGAGGTTGGCGTCGTCGAGCAGCGCCCGATCCAGGAAGGGCGCAACATGACGATGATGATGGCGCCCTCGAAAGCCGTGCTCGCGGGTAAAGCGGACGGCGAGGAGGCGGCCGACGAGGTCTTCACTGAAGG
Source organism: Solirubrobacteraceae bacterium (assembly GCA_036271095.1). Taxonomy (GTDB): domain Bacteria; phylum Actinomycetota; class Thermoleophilia; order Solirubrobacterales; family Solirubrobacteraceae; genus Palsa-744. Next base: position 1,729 of record DATBBG010000014.1, on the reverse strand, counting down.
CGAGAGCGGCGATGTCGCGCAGACCGCGCTGGAGTCGCCGCTCGGCGCCGAGGCGGTCGCAGAGCTTGCTGCAGAGGGCGCCAACGGCGTCGCCGAGGCGCCGGCAGACGCCGTCGCCGATGCGGGCGCCGAGCCGGCGGCTGGGCCCGACGCGGACGTCGCCGAGCCTGCCGCCGACGCCGAGAGCGACGCCGTCGCCGAGCCTGCGCAGGCCTCGGCCGAGACGGCAGACGCGGCCGCAGACACAGCCGTGTCATAATCGTCCGCTCGTAATGCCCAAGATGAAGACACACTCCGGCGCGAAGAAGCGCTTCAAAGTCACCGGCAAAGGCAAGGTGCGCGGACGGCACCCCTTCACGAGCCACATCCTCGAGAAGAAGTCGCCGAAAAAGAAGCGTGCGCTGGGCGGGCCGAAGATGATGAACGAGCACGACGAACCGCGGATCAAGCGGATGCTGGGGGTCGGTAACAAGTGACCCGGGTAAAGCGTTCAGTCCACGCGCGCAAGAAGCGCCGCGCGACGCTCGAGCTGACGAAGGGCTTTCGCGGCGAGGCGCACTCGAACTACAAGCGCGCTAAGGAGGCGTTGCTGAAGGCGGACGCCTACGCATATCGCGACCGGCGCAACCGCAAGCGCGACTTCCGTCGCCTCTGGATCACGCGGATCAACGCAGCCGCGCGGATCAACGGCATGAGCTACTCGCAGTTGATGCACGGCTTGAAGCTGGCCGAAGTCGAGCTCGACCGCAAGGTGCTCGCCGACATCGCCGTTCGCGACGCCGACACGTTCCGACGTTTTGCCGAGATCGCCCGCGAGGCGTCGGCTGCCTGACCCGGCAACCGACACGAGCAAGCCTCCCGGGCGTCGTTCTGCAAAGGACGGCGCTTTTTTTGTGCTCGCACAGATTCGACTTCCGAGCTTCGACCCGACCGACCGACCGAACGACTCCTATGACGCTGATCACATCGCCACAGAACCCCCGCCTGAAAGCGCTCAAGCGCTTGGCGACACGTCGCGAGCGCGAGCGCAGCGGGCGCTTCCTCGTCGAGGGCGAGGATCTCGTGCTCGCGGCCGCACGCGCCGGGCGCGATCCGATCGAGGGCTTCCGGCTGAGCGGCTCGGGTCTCGGCGGGCCGGACTTCCACGACGTCGAGCTCGATGCCCTCCGCAGCGCCTCGACGCTTGGCTCCGGCACGCGCGTGATCGGCGTCTACGAGCAGCGCTGGAGCGAGCCGGCAGGGCCGCTCTGCATTTACTTGCACGGCGTTGGCGATCCCGGCAACGTCGGCACCGTGATGCGCTCGGCGCAGGCGTTTGGCGCCTCTTCTGTCGCGCTCGGGCCCGGCTGCGCCGATCCGCACTCGCCGAAGGCCGTGCGCGCGAGCATGGGCGCGATCTTCTCCGTCGCGCTCGCGCGCGTGCGCGACGTCGCCGAGTTGCCCGGCGAGCGCGTCGCGCTGCTCGCCGGCGCGCCGGACGTCCTGCGCAGCCGCGAGGCGGCGCGCGCCGGCGCGTCGGCTGCCGCGCCGATCACGCTGCTCGTCGGCGCCGAGCGCGACGGGCTGCCGCCGGAGCTCGTCGCCGCCTGCGAGCGCAGCGCGCGGATCCCGATCGCCTCGGAGTCGCTGAACGCGGCGATGGCCGCGACGGTTGCGCTGTACGAGGTCACGCGCGGCATGCTCGCGGCGCCGACGGGGGCCGGCGCGAGCGCTCCTGGGGGCGAGCGCG
>DATBBG010000013.1:0-59127 GCA_036271095.1 Solirubrobacteraceae bacterium | reverse complement strand
GCGACGGGACGCTGATCCGCGTGCTGACCGACCGAGTCGCAGTGACGAACCTCGTCAGCCATCGCCACCGTGTCGTCAGGGCGGGGCATTCCTACTTCGCGAAGATCTAGTCGATCACTCGAACGCCGACCGCACCGCCGCTGCGCCGACGCGCGCTCGGTCCCAGAACTCGTACGTTCCCTGCTCGCGCAACTCGCGCGCCGCCTCGACGACCGCTCCGAGCGCCGCGAACGCGAACGCGCCGCCGACGGAGATGCGCTTGACGCCTACCGACGCCAGCTCGGCGACGGAAGGCGCGCCAGGCCGCACGAGCACGTTGACGGGCAGCTCGACCGACTCGACGATCGCGCGGATCGGATCGAGATCGGTCGGCCCCGGCGCATACAGCACGTCAGCGCCGGCGCGCTCATATGCCTGCAACCGCGCGATCGTGTCGGCGAGGTCCGGCCGGCCGTGCAGGTAGTTCTCGGCGCGCGCCGTCAACACGAGCCGGACGGGTCCGGCGTGCGCTGTCGCGGCGGCCGCTTCGACCCGCTCGACGGCCGCCGCGAGCTCGTAGATCGGCGCCTCGCCGTCGCCGCTGAAGTCCTCGATCGAGCATCCGGCGAGCCCGGCGTCGAGCGCCAGCGCGATCGTCTCGGCAACGCCCGCCGGATCCACGGCGAAGCCGTTCTCGAGGTCCGCCGAGACCGGTAGCTCGCTCGCCGCGACGATCTCCGCCGCGTTGCCCAGCGTCTGCTCGCGTGTGGCCGCTCCGTCGAGCCGCCCGAGCGTCGCCGCGAAGCCGCTGCTCGTCGTCGCGAGCGCGTCGAAGCCGAGCGAGGCGAGCAGCTTCGCCGAGCCTCGATCCCATGCGTTCGCGAGCAGCAGCGGTCCATCGCCGTGGTGCAGCTCGAGCAAGCGCTGCGCCTTCTGCGCCTGATCGCTCACGGCCCGGACACCAGCTCGAGCAACGCCGCAGCGAACGCAGGCGGCGCTACGAGGATCCCCCACGGCAGGTTCTCGAACGGCGCCAGCTCGTGGATCTCCAGCCCGGCGCGCTCGCAGATCAGCGCGCCGGCGGCGATGTCCCATTGCTTTACCGAGCGCTCGTAGTAGGCGTCGAAGCGGCCGGCCGCCGTCCACGCCAGATCGAGCGCAGCACTGCCAAAGCGGCGGATGTCGCGCACGCGCGGCACGAGCCGCTCGAGCACGCGCCCTTGCGCGCGGCGCACGTCGCTGTCGTAGGCCAACCCGGTCGCGACCATCGCGCTCGCGAGATCGGCGCCGCCCGGTCCCGCGTCCTCGCCGGTGCGCCGTTCGCCGGCGACGTCGTGACCCGGCCGGTGCGCGAGCTCGACGACACCGCGCGCCGAGTCGAGTCGTGCCGCGCCCTCGCGCGACGCCGTGAACAGCTCGCCACGGTTGGCGTCGAACACGGCGCCGGCGATCGTGCCCGCACCGTCGCGCACGGCAACGCTGACACTCCACTGCGGGATGCCGAAGAGGAAGTTGACGGTGCCGTCGAGCGGATCGACGATCCAGCGCAGGCCGCTGCTGCCTTGCTCGGACTCGCCCTCCTCCTCCCCCACGAAGCCGTCGTCGGGGCGCCGCTCGCGCAACAGCTGACGGATCGCTCGTTGCGTGCTGACGTCGGCCTCGCTGACGAGATCCGTCGGCGTGCTCTTGCTCGCGACCTCGCGCTCGAAACCGCGATGCACGCGCTCGAGCAGCAGGCCGCCGGCCATCCGCGCGGCCTCGATCGCCAGCGCCACCAGTGCCTCCCCGTCGACCTGCTCGCTTGCGTCGCTCATCCGCGCTTCACATCCGCGTGCGCGCAAGCGCGACTCACGCGAGCTCCGGCGGGCGCAGCTGCGCCCACTCGCGCTCGGCTTCGATCTGCGCGGCGAGCGAGAGCAGCGTCGCCTCGTCGTTCGGACGCCCGACAAGCTGCACGCCTCGCGGCAGACCGTCCGCGCCGAGGCCGGCCGGCACCGATGCGGCCGGCTGGCCGGTTACGTTCCAGACGCCGTTGTAGGGCACCCAGCCGGCGGCGGCGTTCAGCGTCCACAGCGCGCCGCGCCCCTCCATCTGCCCGATCCGTGGCGGCGGCTTCGCGGTGGCCGGCGTGAGTAGCACGTCGTGCTGCTCGAACACCGTGTTCAGCCGTCGCGCGAACTCCGCCTCGAAGGCGAGCGAGCGTTCGAGCAGCGCGGGCGCCAGCAGCCCGCCGAGCCGCGCTACGGCGCGCGTGCGGCGTTCCAGGCGCTCCGGGTGCGCGAGCGCCTGCGCGTCTTGATGCGCCCCGGCGAGGTAGCGAGGCACAAGCGCAAGCGCCGTCCCCCAGCCGTAGTCTGGATCGTGCTCGCTCAGCTCGTGGCCCAGCGTGCGCAGCAGCTCGACCGTGTCCTGCAGCGCCCGCTCACCGTCGCCGTCGAGGCTTGCGAGGACGCCCGGCGGCGTCTGCGTCGAGAAGGCGATCCGCAGTCGGCCCGGCGGGGTCGCCGCTGCCCGCGCAAACGGAGTCTCCGGCGGCGGGACGCGGTCGACGTCGACGTCCGTCGCGCCGGACGCGACGTCGTGAAACAGCGCCGTGTCGACGACGCGGCGTGTCAGCACGCCGGTGACCGAGAGGCCGTGCCAGCCGCGCGGGCGCGGCGCCAGCGAGACGCGCCCGCGCTGTGGCTTCAGCCCGAATAGGCCGCACCAGGCCGACGGGATCCGGATCGACCCGGCGCCGTCGGACCCGAGCGCCGCGCCGACCAGGCCGGCGGCGACGGCCGCCGCGCTGCCGCCACTCGATCCGCCCGGCGCACGCTGCAGATCCCACGGGTTGCGCGTCGCGCCGAACGTCGCCGTCTCGGTGAACGGCCACAGGCACAGCTCGGGCACGTTCGTCTTGCCGATGATGATCGCGCCGGCGCCACGCAGCCGGCGAACCACCTCGGCGTCGGCCGCCGCCGGGCCGCCGTGCGCGTTCGTTCCAAGCGCCGTGACCTCGCCGGCGACGTCGATGTCGTCCTTGACGGCAAACGGCACGCCCAGCAGCGGACGCTCGCCGCCGCCGGCGCGCCGCGCGTCGGCCTGGCCGGCTTCGAGCAGCGCGCGCTCGGCGAAGACGACCCTGAACGCGTTCAGCGGCTCGCCGCGCTCGGAGCGATCGGCGTCGGCCATCCGGCGCAGGCACAGCTCGACGAGCTCGCGCGAGGACAGCTCGCCGGCGGCGATCAGCTCGGCCTGGCGGGCGATTCCGGCGAAGGCGACGTCCGATGCGTCCATCCGCGAGCCAATCTATTGAAAAGAGGCGCGCGCCAGCCGATCGTCGCCGTACGATGACCGCAGAGCGTCGCGGCGGATCGCGGGGGGTGGCCTGAGGCCATCGGCGAGCCGGTGCGATGCGGACGATCGGTACGACCAACCGCAACAGGGAGTGTGTGCCTAGTGTCCTATCCAGTCACGTTCGAGGCCGACTATGTCGAGCAACGCAGCCGGCTGAGCACGTTCTTTCGACTGATCCTCGCGATCCCGGTCGCGATCGTGTTGTACGTGTTCGGAATCGTCGCGTGGTTCGCGATCGTGATCGCCTGGTTCGCGATCATCATCACCGGCCGCTACCCGAAAGGCCTGTATGAGTTCGTCGCCGACTTCACGCGCTTTCTCGCGCGCGTGACGGCCTACAGCGTGCTGCTGACCGACGCCTATCCGCCGTTCAACGGCTCGCACGAGGCGAGCTATCCGGTGCGGATGGAGTTCGCCGGGCCGCTCGAGCACTACAGCCGCCTGAAGACCCTGTTCCGCGTGATCCTCGCGATTCCGATCGTGATCCTGCGCTACGTGGTCAACCTGCTGCTCGAGATCGGCGCGTTCGCCAGCTGGATCGTGATCGTGATCACCGGCAAGATGCCGCGCGGGCTGTTCGACGTGATGGTGCTCGCCAACTCCTACACCGCGCGCAGCGACGCCTACCTCTACCTGCTGACCGAGACCTACCCGCCGTTTCAGGACGAGCAGACGCGCAGCGCCGGTATCCCGGCGGCCTAGGCGGCTTAGCTAGACCGGTGTGACCGGGTTGTGCTTGGCGGGCCACGTCCGCCGCTTCGTCGCAGCGTGCGCGAAGCGGCGGATCAGCTCGTCGCGCAGCAGCTGCGGCTGCACGACGGCGTCGATCACCAGCTCTGAAGCGAGGTGCAGGATGTCGATGTCCTCGGCGTACTCCCTGCGCAGCTCCTCGGTGCGCCGCGCGCGCTCCTCGGGATCGTCGATCGCCTGCAGCTGGTTGTAGTAGACCGCGTTGATCGCAGCCTGCGGACCCATCACGGCGATCGACGCGCTCGGCAGCGCCAAGCAGCAGTCCGGCTCGAACGCCGGGCCGGCCATCGCGTAGAGCCCGGCGCCGTAGGCCTTGCGCACGACCACCGAGATCTTCGGCACGGTCGCCTCCGACACGGCGCTGACCATCTTCGCGCCGTGGCGGATGATGCCCTCGCGCTCGACCTGGGTGCCGATCATGAAGCCGGGCACGTCGGCGAGGAACAGCAGCGGCACGTTGAAGGCGTTGCACGCCCAGATGAAGCGCGCCGCCTTGTCGGCCGAGTCGCCGAACAGGACGCCGCCCTTGAACTTCGGCTGGTTGGCGACGATTCCGATCGCCTTGCCGTCGAGGCGCGCGTAGCCGACGATCAGCTCCTTCGCCCAGCGCGGGTGGATCTCCAGCAGCGACTCCTCGTCGACGAGCGCTGCGATCAGCGTCTTCATGTCGAACGGCTTGTTCTCGTCGGCCGGGATCAGCTCGCCGATCGACTTCCCCTCCGGCAGCGCCGCCGGAGACGCCGGCACGGCTGGAGGCGGCTCCTCTTCCCAGTTGCTCGGCAGGTAGGAGAGATAGCGCCGTGCCAGCGCGATGCCCTCCTCGTCGCTCTTGACGAGCTGGTGGCCGACGCCGGAGACACCGGTGTGCATGCGTGCGCCGCCCATCTCCTCGAGCGTCACCCGCTCGCCGATCACCATCTCGGCCATGCGCGGCGAGCCGAGGTACATCGAGGCATTGCCCTCGCGCATGATCACGATGTCACAGAACGCCGGGATGTAAGCGCCGCCGGCAGCGCTCGGCCCGAACAGCACGCAGACCTGCGGCACGACGCCCGAGAGCTTGACCTGGTTGTGGAAGATCCGCCCGGCGCCGCGACGTCCGGGAAACATCTGCACCTGCTCGGTGATCCGCGCACCGGCGGAGTCGACGAGGTAGACGAGCGCGATCTGCAAGCTCAGCGCGCGCTCCTGGATTCGCAGGATCTTCTCGACCGTCTTCGGCCCCCACGAGCCGGCCTTGACGGTCGGGTCGTTGGCCATCAGCGCGACCGCGCGACCGTCGATCGTGCCGACGCCGGTGACGACGCCGTCGGCGCCGAGCCCGTCCTCCTGCCAGTTCGCGAGCAGTCCCTCCTCGGAGAAGCTGTCGCGGTCGAGCAGCAGCGCGATCCGCTCGCGCACAGCGAGCTTGCCCTGCTCGCGCGACTTCTCGCGGTGGCGCTCCGGGCCGCCGGCGAGCGCCCGCTCGGATGCGTCGCTGAGCGAGCTCATCGCGGCAGGCTCCGGTGATGCGAGTGCCGGTCGTGCGCGAGGCGGCGGGCACGGCGCCGCTGCAGCCGCGCTTCGACGGCCTGCTCGTCCGGAGCCGGTCCGAGCAGCAGCCAGCCGTCGCGTAGCAGCGGCAGCAGCGTGAAGGCGATCACCCAGATCGGCCAGAACTGGCCGTGCGCGCCAGCCGCCAGCCAGATCGCGACGCACACGCCTGACGCGGTCAGCGAACCGCTTCCCTCCTGCAGCAGGCGCACGCGCAGATGCTTCCGCCGCGCGGCCAGCGAGCGCTGCACGGCGGCCGGGCTGATCGGCAGATCGACACGCAGCGCGTCGAGATCGGCCTGCGTCTTAGCCGCGTAAGCCGTGCCGAGACGCTCCTCGAGCTCCTCCTGCGTCAACCGGCCGGCGACCATGTGCTCGCGCAGCTCGTCGGCCAATCGCTCGCGATCTGCGTCGGCTACGCGCAGGCTCGAAGGGTCGCTCATCCGTTGAAGGTTATGTCGCCGGAGCGTCGCCGTCGAGCCGACGGCGCGCACACTGCCTAAAGCGCCGAGTTCTGCTGCGGTGTCTCGCCGGCGTAGTCGTAGAAGCCCTTGCCCGACTTGCGCCCGAACCAGCCCGCCGCGAGCATCTTGCGCAGCGTCGGCGGGCGCGCGAAGCGACGCTCGCGGAACTCGTCGAAGAGCACGTCGCAGATCGAGCCGAGCGTGTCCAGACCGACGAAGTCGGCAAGCGTCAGCGGGCCCATCGGGTGCCCCGCGCCGGCCTTCATCGCCTCGTCGATCTCGGCGATCGAGCCGACGCCCTCTTCCAGCGCGCGCATCGCGTCGAGCATGTAGGGGACGAGCAGGCGGTTGACGATGAACCCGGCCTGATCCTTCGTCGGGATCGCGAGCTTGCCCTGCGAGCGCGCGAACGCCAGCGCCGCGTCGAACGTCTCATCGCTCGTCGTCACACAGCGCACGACCTCGACGAGCTTCATCACCTGCGCCGGGTTGAAGTAGTGCAGGCCGACGAAGCGCTCCGCGCGACTCGTCGTCGCCGCCTGGTCGATCACGGCCAGCGAGGACGTGTTCGTCGCGAAGATCGCCTCCGGCTTGACGATCTCGTCGACCTCCTTCCACATCTCGAGCTTCAGCGCGAGGTTCTCCGTGATCGCCTCGATCACCAGATCGCAGTCGGTGAGCTCGCGGTAGTGCGTCGTCGCCGTGATCCGCGCGCGCACGCCATCGGCGTCCTCCTGACTGGACTTGCCCTTCTCGACCGCACGCGCGAGCTGCTTCTCGATCTTGCCGATGCCCTTCGCGAGCGTCGCCTCGTCGACCTCGCGCAGCACGACGGCGTAGCCCGACTGCGCCGCGACCTGCGCGATGCCATGCCCCATCAGTCCCGCTCCGAGCACTCCCACCTTCTCGATCTGCTGCGCCATTCGACCTCCGCTCGACTGCTCCGGTTGGCTGGGAGCCTATTACGCGCCGGCGCTCGCGCGTTCGCAAGCGCCGCTCTCGCCACGACTCCGTGCAGCCGCCACAGCGGACGAGAGGTAGCCTGCGTGAGTGTCATCCGACGAGGCCTTCGATCTCCCGGCTGCGGCGCTGCGCGAGGATCGCGCCGAGCTCGAGTCCTCGGTCACCGTGCTCGCCTCGACGCTCGAGCAGGCGTTGCCGCGATTCGCCTCGGTCGAGCGGCGCAGGGTCGGCGGCTTTCGCTCCAAGCGCAGCGAGGTGCGACGGATCGTCGTCACGCTCGGCGACGAGCGCTTCGAGCTCGTCGCCGCCGATCAGGGCTTGCAGTGCACGCGCAACAAGGTCGTGCGCGGGATCACGCTGAGCCACGAGGAGCTGACGACTTCGGAGTGGATCGCGGCGCTGCTCGGGGCGGTCGGCCGCACGGCCGAGGTCACCGAGCGCGACCGTACCGCGCTGGAAGGCCTGCTGCGATGAGCCCGCTGTTCCGCCGCCGCAGCGAGGAGGAGAAGCAGGCGGCGCAGGAGCGAGGCGAAGCCGCCGAGCGCGAGGCCGAGCGCGCCGCCGCTTCGCTTCAGCTGATCGAGCAGGGCAGGATCCCGCTGGTCGCCTCCGAGCGGCTCGCGCAGTTCACGAGCGAGCGCGACTCCGCCGCGGCGCCGGCGGCGTTCAGCAGCGACCTCGAAGTCAGCGAGTGGAGCGCGCTCGCGCGCCTCGGCGTCGCTCCGATCACGCAGGTGATGGGCTCCTCGATCTACCACGTCGGCTGGCAGCCGACCTACTACAACGTTCCGACCGAGGTCCACGTGCTCTCCGGCGCCTACAACGAGTGCCGTCGTCTCGCGCTCGGGCGCCTGCTCGAGGAGGCGCAGACGTGCGGGGCCGACGCCGTGCTCGGCGTGCGAATCGATCAGGGCGAGCACGACTGGGCGCCGGGCGCGATCGAGTTCATCGCCGTCGGCACTGCCGCGCGGCTGCCCGAGTCGATGCGCGACCCCGCCGGCACAACCGTACTCAGCGATCTCAGCGGGCAGGAGTTCGTCCAGCTCTGCGAAGCGGGCATGCGCCCGGTCGGCATCGCCGCGCACACGAGCGTCCACTACGTGCCCGCATCGGGTCAGACGCAGATGGCCCAGGCGCAGGGCGGGTGGGGCTCCTCGTGGGCCAACCAGGAGCTGCTCGACTTCAGCCAGGGCGTCTACGAAGCGCGCGAGAAGGCGATGGGCTCGGTCACCGCACAGGTGCGCGAGCTCGGCGGCAACGGCGTGATCGGCGTCGAGCTGCGCGAGCACGGACGTACGCACAACGTGAGGCGCGGGCTGGTCGACTCCAAAGACCTCGAAGTGACCTTTCACGCGATGGGCACGGTCGTACGCGAGGATCCGACGCTCGCCGCCGCAGAGCAGCCCGCGCCGCTGAAAGTCCTGCGGCTGAGCTGAGCCCAAGGATGCCCTGTCACCGACCCGCACCCTGCTCGCAGCGCCGAGCGCAACCTACGAACGAGAAGGATCGACACCGTGGCCTATGACCCCAGCAGCACCGAGGGTGTCCCCGAGGCGGGCACTGCTCGCCTCTCGCAGAACCGCTCGGGCCTGTTCACGAGCGACCTCTCGGTCAACGAGTTCCTGCTCGTCCGCCAGGCCGGATTCCAGCCGCTCGGCCTCGTCATCGGCAGCTCGATCTACCACATCGGCTACCAGCAGTCGATGTGGAAACAGAGCCAGGAGATGAACGTGCTCTCACAGGCGATGTACGAGGCTCGCGAGCTGGCGATGACACGCATGGAGGAGGAGGCCGACCAGCTCGGCGCCGACGGCATCGTCGGCGTGCGCCTGGCGATCGGCCGCTACGACTGGGGCGAGAACATGGCCGAGTTCATCGCGATGGGCACGGCCGTCAAGCATCGCGGCGGCGAGCTGCACCGCGCCCCGTCCGGACGCCCGTTCACGAGCGACCTCTCCGGGCAGGAGTTCTGGACGCTGCTGCAGACCGGTCACCGGCCGGTCGCGATGGTGATGGGCTCGTGCGTCTACCACGTCGCCCATCAGGGCTGGCGCCAGTCGATCGGCAACACCGGCAAGAACGTCGAGCTGCCGAACTTCACGCAGGCGCTGTACGACGCGCGCGAGTTGGCGATGGAGCGAATGCAGGCCGAGGCGATCGCGGCCAAGGCCGAGGGCATCGTCGGCGTGCACATCGAAGAGAAGTCTCACGGCTGGGGCAGCCACGTGATTGAGTTCTTCGCGATCGGAACCTCGATCATTCCTGCCGAGGGAATCGAGGATCATGTGATCCCTGCCCCGCAGACCGTGCTCGACCTCAGTTGAGCGAGCGCGCCGAGGCGGCCGGCGCAAACCGCAGTCGAACACGCCCGGCCGGCCCGAAGGCCGTAGACAAGATCGATCGGAGGAGCTCATGAGCATCGTCGAGACCGAAGACCGCGGCGCCGCCCGCCACATCGTCCTCAACCGCCCCGAGAAGCGAAACGCGATGAGCCAGGAGCTGCTGCGCGCGCTTGCGCAGGCACTGCGCGAGGCCGCCGCCGACGTCGACGTCCACTGCATCGTGCTGCGCGGCGAAGGCTCGGTCTTCTCGGCCGGCGTAGACCTCGTCGAGCTGGCGCAGTCAGCCGGCGTTCCCGGCCAGCTGCGCCCGTTTCGCCAGGTCTTCCTCGACTGCCCGAACCTCGCCGAAGAGATGACCAAGCCCGTCATCTGCCAGATCCACCGCACGTGCGTCGGCGGCGCGCTCGAGGTCGCGCTCGGCTGCGACCTGCGAATCGCCTCCAGCGACGCGCAGCTCGGTCTGCCCGAGGTCAAGTTCGGGATCATCCCCGACGTCGGCGGCTCCTCGCGACTGCCCGCCGTCGTCGGCCTCGGCCGCGCGAAGGAGCTGATCATGACCGCGCGCACGATCGACGCCGCCGAGGCCGAGCGGATCGGCCTCGTCAACCGCGTCGTCGCACCAGAGCAGCTGGAGCAGGCGACACAGCAGCTCGTCGACGAACTGCTCGCCAACTCGCACGTCGCCGTCGGGCGCGCCAAGCGCGTGATCGACGCCTCGGCCCGGCCGGCGCTCGCGACGACGCTGGAGATGGAGGTCGCTACGCAGGAGTACTGCATCGCCGCCGCGCGCGAGGCCGAGCAGGCGCAATCCGCGCCCGTCAGCGCCTAGCGCTTCGCACTCTTTCGGGGCCGCGATAGCAGGCGTATATACGGCGTATAGGCACCTGCTATCGGCCTCCAAAACAGGAAGCCGCCCCCGCCGCCGACCCGGCGGAATCACAGGACCGATCGAATCAACGCCAGTCGACGGGCCCGGCGACGAGCGTATGGCTGCCGAGCGGGCGGCCGAGTATCTCCTGCACGCGCCGCGCGCACGCCAGCAGCGCCGACAGGTCGATGCCCGTCTCGACGCCCATCTCGTGCAGCATCGAGACGAGATCCTCGGTCGCGATGTTGCCGGTCGCGCCGGCCGGCACCGGGCAGCCGCCAAGCTCGCCGAAGCTCGACTCGAAGCTGTCGATGCCGGCGTCGAGCGCCGCGAGCACGTTCGCGAGCCCCTGCCCGCGCGTGTTGTGGAAGTGCGCCGTCAGCTCCAGCTCGTCGCCGAGCCGGCCTTTCGCGGCGTCGAAGAACTCGCGGACCTGGCGCGGGTTGGCCATCCCGGTCGTGTCGCCGAAGCCGATCTCCTGCGCGCCGGCGTCGCGCAGCTTCGCTGCGATCTCGAGCACGCGCTCGGGCGCCACGTAGCCCTCGTACGGGCAGCCGAACGACGTCGAGATCACGCCCTCACAGCGCAGCCCAGCCTCGCGCGCGCGGCCGAGCACACCCTGCAGGTCGGCGAGCGACTCGGCGATCGAGCGATTGACGTTCTTGCGGTTGTGCGTCTCCGACGCTGACATGAACACGTTGATCTCGTCGATCCGCTGACGCTGCTCGAGCGCCGCATCGAGACCGCGCGCGTTCGGCACGAGCACGCTGACCGAGACCCCCTCCGGCACGTCGATCCGCTCGAGCACCTCGGCCGCGTCGGCGAGCTGCGGGATCACGTCGGCGCGAACGAAGCTCGTCGCCTCGATCCGGCGCACGCCGGTGCGCGCGAGCGCGTCGATCAGCTCGACCTTCGCGTCAGTCGCGATCGTCTCCGGCTCGTTCTGAAAGCCGTCGCGCGGGCCGACCTCCCTGATCCGCGCCGTCCTGCTCGTCTGATCCATCGTCCCGCCCACGATAGAAGCCGAAGCCTATACTCGCCGCGATGCCAGACCTTGCTGCCGACCCCGTCGCGATCATCGGCGCCTCCGGCGCGCTCGGCTTCGGCCTCGCCCTCCGGCTCGGCCGCGCGGGCGTGCCCGTCGTGATCGGCTCGCGCGACGCCGAGCGCGCAGAGGAAGCGGCCGGGCGCGCACGCGAGGCGATTCCCGGTCTCTCCTGCTCTGGCGCCGAGAACGGCGAGGCGGCGCGCTCGACCGAGATCGTGATCCTCAGCGTGCCGTTCCGCAGCCACTCCGAGACGCTGACCAACCTCAAGGACGTGCTCAGGCCAGGGCAGCTGCTGATCGACGCAACCGTGCCGCTCGCAGCCGCCGTCAGCGGCAAGGCGACGCGCATGCTCGGCGTCTGGCAGGGCTCGGCCGCACAGCAGGCCGCCGAGATGACGCCCGACGGCGTCCGTGTCGTCTCGGCGCTGCACTCGGTCAGCGCGGCGTCGCTGACCGACCTCGAGCACCCGCTCGAACAGGACGTGCTCGTCTGCGGCGACAAGCGCGCCGACAAGGCTCAAGCGGCGAAGCTGATCGAGCGGATCGACGGGCTGCGCTGCGTCGACGGCGGGCGTCTGGAGATGTCGCGCATCACCGAGTCGCTGACGGCGCTGCTGATCGGCGTCAACTCCCGCTACAAGGTCCACGCCGGCATCCGCATGACCGGCCTCGCCGACCCCGACTGGGAGTGAGCGCAACGCCCTCGCCGGACGCAGACGTCGTCGTCCTCGCCGGCGGCACAGGCGGCGCGAAGCTCGCTCGCGGCTTGTCCGACGTCGTCGCGCCCGGGCGGCTGACGGCGATCGTCAACACCGGCGATGACATCGAGATCTACGGCGCGCACGTCTCGCCCGACCCCGACCTCGTCACGTTCTGGCTGGCCGATGAAATCGACTCGCGCGGCTGGGGCCTGGAGGGCGACACGTTCACGGTGATGGACGCGCTGCGCGCGCTCGGCTCGGAGGTCTGGTTCAACCTCGGCGACCGCGACCTCGCATGGTGCCTGGAGCGCTCGCGCCTGATCGCCGACGGCCTCTCCCCTACGGCCGCGCTGGCGCGTTTGATCGCCCAGCTCGGCCTCGACGCACAGGTTCTGCCGATGTGCGACGAGCCCGTGCACACGTGGGTGCGCGGCAGCGAAGGCTGGCGCTCGTTTCAGCAGTACATGATCCGCGACCGCGCCGCCGGCCCCGTCGAGGGGCTGGAGTTCCGCGGCGCCGAGCAGGCGCAGCCGACGGCACAGGTGCTCGACGCGATCGCACGCGCCGACGCGATCGTGATCGGACCGTCCAACCCGCTCGCGTCGATCGCGCCGATCCTCGCCGTGCCCGGCATGCGCGAGGCGCTCGCCGACGCTGCGGCGCCGGTCGTCGCCGTCAGCCCGATCGTCGGCGGCGAAGTGCTGAAGGGGCCGACTGCCGCGTTCATGGCGTTCGCCGCACTCGACTGCAGCGCCTCCGGCGTCGCCGCGTTCTACGGCGACCTGCTCGACGGCATCGTCGCCGACGAGGACGTCGACGCGGAGCTGACGGCGCTGCGCGCCGAGACGCGCATGAGCGACGCCGAGAGCCGCGCGCGCGTAGCCGCGCAGACGCTCGACTTCGCGCTGGCGCTTTCCTAGCCGCCACTATCGTTGAGCGCGATGCGCACCGCCGCGATCCTGCCCGTCAAGCGCTTCTCCGCCGCCAAGTCGCGCCTCGGCGCGAGTGGAGTAGCCGAGACGCTGCGTCAGCGATTGGCGCGCGCGATGGTCGCCGACGTGCTGCAGGCGCTCGCGCAGACCGACTCGATCGAGCTGACGATCGTCGTCACGCGCGAGCCGAGCCTCGCCGAGCTCGCTGCCGAGCACGGAGCGCTGCTGCTCGCGGACACCGCTGAGGCCGGACAGTCGGCAGCCGTCGCGCTCGGCGTGCAGCGTGCGCTCGCAGACGGCATCGAGCGAGTGCTGTGCATTCCCGGAGATTGTCCTGCGCTCGACCCTGCCGAGCTCGACGCGCTGCTCGCCGTCGCCGACTCGCGTGCGAGCGACCGCGCCGAGGTCACGATCGTGCCCGACCGCCACGGCACCGGCACGAACGGCCTGCTGCTGACGCCGCCCGACGCAATCGAGCCGGCATTCGGGCCGGGAAGCTGCGAGCGCCACAGATCGCTCGCGCGCGCAGCCGGCGCGCGCTGTGAGATCGAGCGCCCGGCCTCGCTGCTGCTCGACGTCGACACAGGCGCCGATCTCGCGGCGCTGCAAGACCGTCTCGGCGCGACGCGCGCAGCGGCTGTGCGCACGCGCGCGGTGCTCGGCCAGCCCGAACGCCATCAGATCATCCCGATCAGCGCCGACTGATCGCACCCACCCGTGGCATCTCTCCACGCACGCGCACTCGCCGGCCTGCCCGAGCTCTCCGTCGGCGATGACCTCGCTGCGCTGATCGCGGCCGGCGCCGAGCAGTCGGGCGAGCCACTGTCCGACGGGCAGCTGATCGTGATCGCACACAAGGCCGTCTCGAAGTGCGAGGGCGCCGTCGTCGCACTCGCCGATGTGCAGCCGAGCGAGCGCGCGCGCGAGCTCGCCGTCGAAGCGGCTGCGGCCGGACAGGAGCGCGACGCGCGCGCGATTCAAGTCGTGCTCGACGAGTCCGCCGAGATCGTCCGCGCCAAGCGCGGCGTGATCATCTCGCGCACCCACCATGGCTTCGTCTGCGCCAACGCCGGCGTCGATGCATCGAACTCGGCCGACGCCGAGACGCTGATCGTGCTTCCGCGCGATCCCGACGCCTCGGCGCGGCGCATCCGCGCGCGCCTGCGCGAGCTGACCGGCGCGAGCGCCGGCGTGTTGATCACCGACAGCTTCGGGCGCGCTTGGCGCAACGGGCAGGTCGATGTCACGATCGGACTCGCCGGGATGCACGCGCTCGACGACTGGCGCGGGCGCGAGGACGCGCGCGGGATGGAGCTGCGCGCTACCTGGCTTGCGATGGCCGATGCCGCTGCGGCGATCGGCGAGCTGGCTCGGGCGAAGGACTCGCGCGAGCCGGTCGTCGTCGTCGAGGGGCTGCAGCGGTTTCTCGCTGCCGAGGACGGGCCTGGCGTCGGGCCGCTTCTGCGCGCGCTCGACGAAGATCTGTTTCGCTAGTTCTCGCGCGTTCCGCTACTTCTCGCGCGTCGCTATGCGCGTCCAGAAGCGGATGAACTCGCGCTCATGGCCGATGCCGCACTCCAGCGCCAGGACGACGCCCTGCGGCATCAGGTTCTTGCCCTTGCGCAGCTCCTCGTACTCCGCGAGCCTTCCCTTGTGCGCTTGCAGCTGCGTCTCTGCGAGCGTCGCCGGATCGCCGCCGAAGAACAGCTTCAGTGTCGCCGCGTCGCGCAGTTCGTAGAGGTCGGTCGCAGGCTCGCTACGCCAAGCCTCCAGCGCGTCGCGACCGCGCTTGGTCAGCCGGTAGACGCGCCGACGCCGTCCCGTTTGCTCCTGCTCCTCGTCGAGCAGCCCGTCTGCTGCCAGGCGCGCGCACTCGGTGTACAGCTGCGTGTGCGGGACCGACCAGAAGTTGTTCGTGCTCACCTGCGCGATCTGCTTGAGGTCGTACGGAGTCGCCGGTTCGCCCTGCTCGAGCAGGCCGAGCACGATGTAGGAGGTCGCCGTCAAGCGAGGTGCCTTGGTCGTACTTGACATCGCCGCCAGACTAGCGTACGGTCCGCATGGTCCGGTTCGAACCATTCAGGAGGCACTGTCATGGCCAGCCCCGCCGCCGCACCTCCCACGACACAACCGACGCTCGGCTTCACCACGCTCGAACGGGAGACGGTGCTCGACGAGCTCGCGCTGAGCGGCCAGTTGCCAGCATGGCTGACGGGCTCGCTCCTGCGCACCGGACCAGCCAAATTCGAGGTCGGCGATCAACGCATGCGCCACTGGTTCGACGGCCTGGCGATGCTGCACCGCTTCACGATCGACGACGGCAAGGTCTCCTATGGCAACCGCTACCTGCACAGCCGCAACTACCGCACGGCGAAGGAGCAGGGGCACATGGTCTATGGCGAGTTCGCCACCGACCCGTGCCGTTCGCTGTTCAAGCGCGTACAGACGCTGTTCGCGCCGGGCAAGGTGCTGCCTGACAACGCGAACATCAACGTGACGCGCCTGGGCGAGCGCTTCATCTCGATGACCGAGACGCCGATGCCAGTGCAGTTCGACCCGCACACGCTGCACACGGCCGGCGTACAGCCGTACTCGGTGCCGGGGCAGCTGACGACCGCGCATCCACACGCCGATCGCGTCAGCGGCGACATGCTCAATTACGCCGCCAAGCTCGGGCGCGTGAGCAGCTATCGCTTCTTCGCCGTCGACCCGAACGCGAGCAAGCCGCGCGTGATTGGCTCACTGCCGGTCAAGGAGCCGGCATACATGCACTCGTTCGGCCTCACCGAGCGCTGGCTCGTGCTCGCCGAGTTCCCGCTCGTCGTCAACCCGCTCGCGCTCGCGCTGTCCGGGCGCCCGTACATCGAGAACTACAAGTGGAAGCCAGAGCGCGGAACGCGCTTCACGCTCGTCGACCGCGCGACCGGCGAGGCGAGCGGCGGCTTCCAGACGGACGCGTGCTTCGCCTTCCACCACGTAAACGCCTACGAGGACGGCGGCGAGGTTGTCGTCGACCTGTGCGCGTTCGCCGACTCGACTGTGATCGAGGATCTGTACTTGGAGCGGCTGCGCGAAGGCAAGCCCGTGCAATCGCCCGAGCTGAGCCGCTTCCGGCTGAAGCTTGCCGACCGCTCCGTGCGGCGCGAGCCACTCTCGGACACGGAGATCGAGCTACCGCGGATCAACTACGGCCGCCACAACGAGCGTCCGTACCGCTACGTCTGGGGCAACGGCGACGGTCCCAGCGGCTGGCTCGAGCGCATCGTCAAGATCGACACGCACGACGGCGCGGCGCTGTCGTGGGCCGAATCCGGCTGCTACGCGGGCGAGCCCGTATTCGTCGCGAGGCCTGACGCAAACGCGGAGGACGACGGCGTGCTGCTGTCGGTCGTGCTCGACGCCGCCGCCGAATCCTCGTTCCTGCTCGTGCTTGATGCCGCCGACCTCTCAGAGCTCGCGCGGGCGCGCGTGCCGCACCACATCCCGTTCGGCTTCCACGGGCAGTTCGCGCGGGCGTGAGCGCTGCCACGCGCAGCGCCCGACGGGCACGCATCGCCTGACGGCGCCGCTCAGGCAGCGAGAGCCGGCTCGTAGCGGCGCTTGATCTCATACAGCGTCGAGCGCTCAGCCGCCGGGCGACCGGCGCGGTGCGCGGCGGCGATCAGCTCGTCGGGGTCGAGCTTGGTGCCGTGATAGCTGCCGGCAAGCCGGCTGATCGACTCCTCCATCAGCGTGCCGCCGAGATCGTTGACGCCCCAGCGCAGCGACTCGGTCGCGGCGTCGATGCCCATCTTCACCCACGACGCCTGCACGCTCGTGATCGTGCGTCCGAGCGCGAGGCGGAAGACGGCAGTGTGCTTGAGGTTCTCCTCGCGCGAGATCTCTTCGACGCCGTGCGTGCGCCCGAGCAGCGTCTGAAACGGGATGAACGAGAGCGGCACGAACTCGGTGATGCCGCCGGTGCGTTCCTGCAGCTCGCGCACGACGCGCATGTGCTCGGCAAGCTCCCACGGCTCCTCGATGTGGCCGAACATGACCGTCGAAGTCGAGCGCAGCCCGGCGCGATGCGACGCTTCGATGATCTGCACCCAGCGCGCGACGGGCAGCTTGTTCGGCGAGATCCGCTCGCGCACGCCGTCGTGCAGCACCTCGGCGGCCGTGCCCGGCGTCGAGCCGAGGCCGGCGTCGCGCAGTTGCGCGAAGACCTCTGACGGCTCGAGCCCGGAGATGTCGCACATGTGCGCGATCTCCATCGGGCTGTAGGCGTGCAGGTGCAGCTGCGGCGCGAGCTCCTTCGCGAATCGAAGCCAGCCGAGGTAGTCCTCGAGCTGCCAATCGGGATGGATGCCCGACTGGATGCAGAGCTCGCTGGCGCCGTAGTCGACAGCTTCGTGCACGCGACGCGCGAACTCGTCGCGATCGTGCTCGTAGGCGTCCGGCGAGCGCTTGCCCTGGCCGAAGCCGCAGAACGCGCAGCCGACGGTGCAGACGTTCGAGACATTGATGTTGCGATTGACGACGAACGTGACCGTCTCGCCCGCGACTTCGGCGCGCAGCTCGTCGGCGGCCTCGCGCATCTCCTCGATCGCCTCGGCGCGCGTCTCGGCGAACATCGCCGTCAGCTCCTCGGCGCTCAGCGCAACGCCGTCGCGGCCCTTCTCGATCGCGCGCGGGACCAGCTCGGAGCGAATCGGCGCCGGCGGCTCGGTGCGACCGGAGCCGCGACGCGGGATGAAGCTCCAGTACTTGACCTTGATCGTGTCGAGCACGGCCGGCGCGATCCACTCAGGGTCGATGTACTGCGGATAGACGCAGAGGCGCTCAGTCAGCGCGACGCCGTCGCGCTGGAGCTGCTTGCGCACCTGATGCGGCGACGGGAACGGATGCTCCGGTGAGATGTGATCGCCATTTGCGCTCAGCCCGCCGAGGTCAGTCGCGCCGGCGGCGACCAGCTCCGACCACCAGTCGGCGAGGTTCGGCGGAACCTGGATGCCAACATCCGGCATCAGCCGCTTGGTCTCGGCGATCAGCCGCTTCATGTCATCGATGCTGACCGGACAGGCCCAATCCGGCAGCGGCAGGCTCGGCCGCTCGAACGCCTCCCCCTCGCCGTGCTCGGCGACGCCCGTCTGCCAGTAGGCGCGTGCCGCCGCATCGGCGATCTCGGCCGGCTCCTGCCCGTAGTAGCGCTGGTGCGGCACGAAGTTCTGCAGGATCACCTCTTGGATGTGGCCGTGCTCGGCGTGCGCAGCAGCGATCGCTTCGAGCGAGGCGACGCGCTCCTCCTCGGTCTCGCCGATGCCGACGAGGATGCCGCTCGTGAACGGGATCTGCAGCTCGCCGGCCGCGCGGATCGTCTCCAGTCGGCGCGCCGGATGCTTCGTCGGCGAGCCGGCGTGCACGGTCTCCATCAGCCGCTCTGAGACCGACTCGAGCATCAGCCCCTGTGAGGCAGTCACCTCGCGCAGGCGCACCAGATCCCGCGACGAAAGCACTCCGAGGTTCGTGTGCGGCAAGACGCCGCGCTCGAGCGCGCGCTCGCACGCCCAGACGACGTACGCAGTGAAGTCCTCGTGGCCGTACTCGGCCAGCCGCGCGGCGACGCCCGGATTGACCTCGGGCTTCTCGCCGGTCAGCACGAGCAGCTCCTTGATGTTCCTGCGCGCGGCGCCGTCGATGATCTCGATCACCTCGTCGGGCGAGTAGAGATGCGCCTGGTGCGTCGCGAACGAGCAGTACTTGCAGTAGCACTGGCATGTCCGCGACAGCGACAGCGTCAGATTGCGCGAGAAGGTCACTCGGCGACGCATGGCAGGAGTCTATGACGCCGCGGCACGGCTCTCCGCCGCGAGTAGCCGCCGCGTCGGAGCGCGGCGTTAGAGTCGCGCCGTGCCCAGCCGGCGTGTGATGCTCGACCACGTCACGATCGGCGTCAGCGACCTCGCGCGCAGCCGTGGCTTCTACGAGCGCGCGCTCGCGCCGCTCGGCTTCGACCGAACGAGCACGAGCGAGCTGCTGCCGAGCGAGATCGAGTTCGGCAGCGCCGAGAAGCTCGACTTCGCGATCTCGACCGACTACGACGTCGGCGCGCCGGTGCACATCGCGTTCGCGGCCGACTCGATCGAGCAGGTGCACGCGTTCCACGCCGCGGCGCTCGCCGCCGGAGGGCGCGAACACGGCGCTCCCGGGGAGCGACCGCACTACGGCGAGGGCTACTACGGCGCCTTCGTGCTTGATCCCGACGGGCACAACGTCGAGGCCGTGTTCCACGGCTGAGCGGCAAGCCCGACGGACCGTCAGGCGCCCGCCGGCTCAGCCGCACCCTCGACGCCGGCGCCTTGCTCGGCCGGCTGACCCGGGTGCTCGGGCACTTCGCCGTTGCCGGAGCCGTCGAGCCCGATGCCGGCGGCGAGTTTGGCGCCGAAGTCGGCGTCGACCTTGCTCCAGTGCGCGACAGCGCGCCGCTGGACCGCCGGCGTGACGTCGGTGCCGAGGTGCCCGATGATGTTTTCGAGCAGGTGCTCGCGGTCGGTGTCGGACAGGATCTCGCGGTAGAACGTGCCCGGCTGGCCGTAGTCGCCGTCCTCTGCGTGCAGCGTCGCGGCGGTGCGCATGATCTCGCCGTCGACCTGCCACGTCGCGTCCATGTGCGCGCTCGGATCGGCCGCCGGTCCGCCGAAGCTGTTCGGCGCGTAGACCGGCTGCGCGCCGGCGTGCTCGTAGCGCATCGCGCCGTCCTTGTTGTAGGAGTGCACCTCGTTCTTCGGCCTGTTGATCGGCAGCTGCAGGTAGTTCGGGCCGATCCGGTAGCGATGCGTGTCGGGGTAGCTGAACATCCGCCCGAGCAGCATCCGGTCGGGGCTCGGCCCGATGCCCGGCACCATGTTCGCCGGCTCGAACGAGGCCTGCTCGACTTCGGCGAAGTAGTTCTCCGGGTTGCGGCTGAGCACGAGCCGTCCGATCGTGATCGGCGGGTAGTCCGAGTGCGGCCAGACCTTCGTCAAGTCGAACGGGTTGAAGCGATAGTCCTTCGCGTCGTCGTAGGGCATCACCTGGATCTCCAGGTTCCATTCCGGCGGTTCGTCGCGAGCGATCGACTCGAACAGGTCACGCAGGTGGAAGTCCGGGTCATCGGCGGCCATCTGCTTGGCCTCGTCGTCGGTGAAGGTCTCGATCCCCTGCGCCGTCTTGAAGTGGTACTTGATCCAGAACCGCTCGCCGCCAGCGTTCGTCCACATGAACGTGTGGCTGCCATAGCCGTTCATGTGCCGCCAGGTGCGCGGCGTGCCGCGGTCGGACATCAGGAAGGAGACCTGGTGGTAGGACTCTGGCGAGAGCGACCAGAAGTCCCACTGCGCGTTGTTCGAGCGCGTGTTCGTGTCCGGCATCCGCTTCTGCGAGTGGATGAAGTCCTGGAACTTCGCCGGATCCTTGACGAAGAAGATCGGCGTGTTGTTGCCGACCAGGTCGTAGTTGCCCTGCTCGGTGTAGAGCTTCAGCGCAAAGCCGCGCGGGTCGCGCACCGTGTCGGCCGAGCCGAGCTCGCCGGCGACCGTCGAGAAGCGCAGGAACGCGTCGGTCTTCTTACCGACTCGCGAGAGGAAGTCGGCGCTCGTCCACTGCGTCACGTCCTCGGTCACCTCGAAGAAGCCGTGCGCGGCGCCGCCCTTGGCGTGCACGACGCGCTCGGGTACGCGCTCACGGTTGAACTGCGCCATCTTCTGGATCACGTAGTGGTCCTGCAGCAGGATCGGGCCGTCCGGACCGATCGTCAGCGAGTGCTCGTCGCTCGTCGCCGGGATGCCCGCATCGGTTGTCGTCTTGGGTGGCTTCTCGCTCATTAGTCGATCCTCCGTCGTCGTTGCTCGTCATGACCCCTACCCGCTGAGCGCTCGGGCACACGGGCCGCGTGCGCCGGATCTCGCGGAATCCGACTGACCGTGCTTGCATCGATACCCTCGTCCTCGCCTACCGTCGAGCAGAGAAAAGGACACGAACGAGATGACTGAGAGCGAGAGCGAGAACCCGGCGATCCCGAGCCCGACCTCGGCGGTGCCCGACCCGAGGACGAACCGAGACTGGTGGCCGAACCAGCTCGACCTCAGCGTGCTGCACCGCCACTCGCCCCTCTCCGACCCGATGGGCGCCGGCTTCGACTACGCGAAGGAGTTCGCCACGCTCGACCTCGAGGCGCTGCGACGCGACCTGGTCGAGCTGATGAGCACCTCGCAGGACTGGTGGCCGTCTGACTACGGCCACTACGGCCCGCTGTTCATCCGCATGAGCTGGCACGCGGCCGGCACCTATCGGATCGCCGACGGGCGCGGTGGCGGCGGCCAGGGCGCCCAGCGCTTCGCGCCGCTCAACAGCTGGCCCGACAACGCGAGCCTCGACAAGGCGCGCCGGCTGCTGTGGCCGATCAAGCAGAAGTACGGCCGCAAGATCTCGTGGGCCGACCTGCTCGTCTACACCGGCAACGTCGCGATGGAGTCGATGGGCTTTCAGACGTTCGGCTTCGGCTTCGGGCGAGAGGACATCTGGGAGGCCGAGGAGATCTACTGGGGCTCCGAGGACACCTGGCTCGGAGACGAGCGCTACGGCGACGGGCGCAAGCTCAAGGGGCCGCTCGGCGCCGTGCAGATGGGCCTGATCTACGTCAACCCCGAGGGCCCGAACGGCGACCCTGACCCGCTGGCGGCGGCGCACGACATCCGCGAGACGTTTGCTCGCATGGCGATGAACGACGAAGAGACGCTCGCGCTGATCGTCGGCGGTCACACCTTCGGCAAGACCCACGGCGCCGTCGATCCGAGCAACCTCGGCCCCGAGCCCGAGGCAGCGCCGCTCGAGCAGCAGGGCCTCGGCTGGAAGAACAGCGCCGGCAGCGGCAACGGCGCGCAGACGCTCACCAGCGGCTTGGAGGGCGCCTGGACGAATGCGCCGGCGAAGTGGGACAACGGCTTCCTCGAGAACCTTTTCGAGTACGACTGGGAGCTGACCGAGAGCCCGGCCGGAGCGAAGCAGTGGACGCCGAAGAACGCCGAGGCCCAGGACACAGTCC
Organism: Solirubrobacteraceae bacterium; assembly: GCA_036271095.1. Classification (GTDB taxonomy): domain Bacteria; phylum Actinomycetota; class Thermoleophilia; order Solirubrobacterales; family Solirubrobacteraceae; genus Palsa-744. The sequence continues at coordinate 37,147 of DATBBG010000013.1, read as the reverse complement.
CAGACGCGCACGACCCGTCCAAGCGCCACGCGCCGATGATGCTGACGACCGACCTCGCGCTGAGGTTCGATCCGATCTACGAGCCGATCGCGAGGCGCTTCTACGAGAACCCCGACCAGCTCGCCGAGGCGTTCGCAAAGGCCTGGTACAAGCTGCTGCACCGCGACATGGGGCCGGTCACGCGCTACCTCGGTCCGTGGATCGCAGAGACACAGCTGTGGCAGGATCCCGTGCCGGCGGCTGACGCAGAGCCGATCCGGCAGGACGACATCTCTGCGCTGAAGCAGAAGATCCTCTCCTCGGGGCTGTCGATCTCACGGCTCGTATCGACCGCGTGGGCTTCGGCGGCATCGTTCCGCGGCACCGACAAGCGCGGCGGCGCAAACGGGGCGCGCATTCGCCTCGCGCCGCAGAAGGACTGGGAGGTCAACGAACCGGCCGAGCTGGCGAGCGCGCTGCAGACGCTCGAGCAGATCCAGCGCGACTTCAACGATTCGCAGTCGGATGGCAAGCAGGTCTCGCTGGCCGACTTGATCGTGCTCGGTGGATGCGCGGCCGTCGAGCAGGCGGCGAAGAACGGCGGGCAGGCCGTCTCAGTGCCGTTCACGCCTGGGCGCACCGACGCCTCGCAGGAGCAGACCGACGTCGAGTCCTTCGCCGTGCTCGAGCCGACCGTCGACGGATTCCGCAACTACTCGCGTTCAGGCGAGCCGCTTCCGCTCGAGCACGGGCTGCTCGAGCGGGCCTACATGCTGACGCTGACCGCTCCCGAGATGACGGTCCTGATCGGCGGCATGCGTGCGCTGAACGCGAACTTCGGGCAATCCCCGCATGGCGTCCTCACCGACCGGCCGGAGACGCTGAGCAACGACTTCTTCGTGAACCTGCTCGACATGCGCACGGAGTGGCAGGCATCGGGCCCTGCCGAGAACCTCTACGAGGGCCGCAACCGCGCGACCGGCGAGCTCAGCTGGACGGCCACGCCGGTCGACCTCGTGTTCGGCTCGCACTCGGAGCTGCGCGCGCTCGCCGAGGTGTTCGCGTCCGACGACGCCGGCGAGAAGCTCGCGCACGACTTCGCCGCAGCGTGGGGCAAGGTCATGGACCTCGATCGATTCGACCGATCCTGACCGGCCCCACCCCCACCGGTATCTACCTGGCGCGCCACGGGCGCACCGCGTACAACCACGAGGGACGCTTCCAGGGCCAGCAGGAAGTGCCGCTCGACGAGCTCGGCCGCGAGCAGGCGCTCGAGCTGGCCGAGCGCGCCGTCGCCTACGGTTTCGCCGCGCTGTGGTGCAGCCCGCTCCTGCGCGCGCGCGAAACGGCCGACGCCGTCGCCGCGAAGATCGGCCTCACGCCGCGCGAGGACGCGCGGCTCATGGAGACCGATGCGGGCGACTGGACGAACCGCTCGTTCAAGGACGTCATCGCCGAAGCGCCTGAGCTGTTCGCTGCGTTCGCGAACGCCGACGCAGACTTCGCCTTCCCCGGCGGTGAGTCGTTCGCGCAGCAGGAGCTTCGCGTCGGCGCGGCGCTCGACGACGTCGAGGCGGGTGAGCTGCCGGCGCTCGTCGTCTGTCACGGCATGGTCATCCGCGCGGCGCTGTCCGTGCGCATCGGCCGCTGGCTACCCTACGGCCAGCGCGTTCCCAACGGCGCGATCGTGCCGCTCGAACCGAGCGAGGCCGAACTCGCCGAGATCGGCCGCTCACAGGCGACCGAGGCGAGCTAGGCGAAGATCACGCAGCCGGTCGTGCCGTGCGCGATCAGCTTCTCGTCGGCCTCGGTGAAGACGCGCCCGTCGGCTGTCGCCGTGCGCTTGCCTGCATGCACGAGCCGGCCTTCGGCGAGCACGCGGCCAGTGCTCTCTCCCATCGCGCGGATGTAGCGAACCTGCAAGTCGGTCGTCGTGTAGCCGACGCCAGGCGCCAGCGAGGTGTGCACGGCGCAGCCCATGCACGAGTCGAGCAGCGTCGCCGCGACGCCGCCATGAACCATGCCGATCGGGTTGTACATCCACTCGGCCGGCTCGACTGCGAACACCGCCCTGCCCTCGTCTGCTTCGAGGATTCGAAAGCCGAGCAGCTCGGCGATCGGCGGCGGCGGCAACGTGCCCGTGGCGATCGCGCGGATGTAGTCGAGGCCTGACAACTTCAGCCCCTCTGCAGCCGTCGCAGCCGGGTCGTGCCAGCTGAACGTGCGCGTGCGCTCGCGCGCCTGCGGCGTGCCGCCGTTCGATGCCGACGCCACCTCCTGCGCGGGCGCGCTCACGCCGGCTCCTCGACCAGCGGCTCGACGACCAGCGGCTCGACGATCAACGGATCGGAGATCGGCTCGGAGATCAGCGGCCGCTCGCCGGCCGGACCGCCGGCGGCGCGCTTGACAGGCGGGCCGATCGCTGCGAGCAGCAGCCCGGCGAAGAGGCCTCCTGCGACCGAGATCAGCCACGCTGAGTGGAAGTCGGCGGCATTGCGCGTCGCCGTGCCGAGCACCGCGACGAGCACGGCGACGCCGAGCGCCGCGCCGATCTGGCGGCCCATCGTCAGCACGGCCGCACCCGTCGCGAAGCGCTCGGGCGAGAGCGAGGAGGCGCCCGCGCCGGTAAGCGTCGGGATCATCAGGCCGACGCCGGCGCCGCTGATCGCGATGCCCGGCAGGTACTCCGAGAGGTACGCAGGCGTGTCGCCGGTCTGCGTGATGTAGAAGAGCTGCCCGGCGCAGAACAGGACCGCGCCGGCGATGCCGGGCAGGCGGTAGCCGAAGCGCGCGCCGAGCCGCGCCGAGGGGATGCTGAAGGCGGTTGCCATCGCCGGGCCGGGAAACAGCATCAAGCCGGCCGTCAGCACGTTCTCGTGCCAGACCGACGTCAGGAACAGCACGCCGGCGAGCAGCATCGCGCCGAAGCCGCCGAAGAACAGCACCGAAGCGCCGACGGCCAGTCCGAAGCTGCGCACGCGCAGCATCGACGGCTCGACGATCGGCGCCTCGTGGCGTTCGGAGCGCCACCAGATCCCGGGCAGCAGCACGATCGTCGTCGCGAGCAGCGCAACGACGGCCGCAGAGCTCCAGCCCCATTCCTGGCCCTTGACGATCGCCACGACGAGCGCGCCGATCGCGACGATCAGCGCGACCGCGCCGAGCACGTCCGGACGCGCTGCGCCCTGTTCGCGGCGCTCGGCCAGCGTGCGCAGTCCGAAGCCGAGGCCGAGCAGGCCGATCGGCACGTTGACGAGAAAGACGAGCCGCCAGTCGGCCTGCACGAGCAGTCCGCCGAGCGGCGGGCCGGCGGCCGCCGCGATCCCACCCGTCGCCGCCCACGCTCCGATCGCGACGTGGCGCTCGTGCGCGCCGAACTCGGGCAGCATCAGCCCGAGCGACGTCGGCAGCATCAGCGCGCCGCCGGCCGCCTGCACGACGCGCGCGACGACGAGAAATCCGACCGACGGCGCCAGCGCGCAGGCTGCGCTGGCGATCACGAACACACCGAGGCCGAGCAGGAACGCGCGCTTGCGCCCGAACGCGTCGGCCCAGCGGCCGGCCGGAACGAGCAGCGCGGCGAAGACGATCGCGTAGGCGCTGAGAATCCACGAGAGCGAGCCGAGCGAGGCGCCGCCGAAGTGCTTGCCGATCGCCGGAAAGGCGATGTTGACGATGAACAGGTCGAGGCTCGACATGAACACACCGGTGCAGACGATCAGCGAGACGATCCATTTACGTTGCATCAGGAGCCCCTTCGGTTGCGTGACGCAACGGACCGTAGCAGATGGGTTGCATGATGCAACTCAAGTCGCTATCGTGGACGTGGATGCTCGGCAACGACTACAAGACACAGACGTGCAGCATCGCCGGAGCGCTCGAGGTCGTCGGCGAGCGCTGGTCGCTCTTGATCGTACGCAACGTCTTTCTCGGGCTGCGGCGTTTCGACCAGATTCAAGAGAATCTCGGGATTGCGAGGAACGTGCTGCAGTCGCGCTTGGAGAAGCTGATCGAGCAGGACGTGCTCGAGCGCATCCCCTACCGGGAGCGCCCGCTGCGCTACGAGTATCGGCTGACCGAGAAGGGCCTCGACCTGTGGCCGATCGTCGTCTCGCTGATGCAGTGGGGCGATCGCTACACGCCGCCCGCCGCCGGACCGCCGGTCGTGCTCGAGCATCGCGGCTGTGGCGGGCGGATCGACGAGCACCGCATCTGCGAGCGCTGCGGCGAGCGCCTGAGCGCGCGTGAGTCGCGCGCTGAGCCCGGACCCGGCGCGGCGCCCAATCACCCGTTGTATGCGCGCCGCGAGCGCGAAGCTGCCGAAGAGCGCGAGCACGCCGCCGAGCAGCCGGCCGCCGCTTAGGCGCGCGACGTCAGCTCAGAGCGAAGCGCCGCGCATCCGCACGCTCTTCAACCGCCTTCGGCGAGCCGCGTGACGAGCGCCGCGCCTTCGCGCGCCATCCGCGAGCGCGGCACGACGAGCTCGAAGCCGGCCTCGCGCGCGCGCTCGCCGGCCGCTGCATCGACGTGCGAGTAGAACGCGAGCGACTGCATGCCGTCGAGCAGACCGCTCGTCGCGAGTGATTGGCGGATCGAAGCGCCGTCGAGCTGCGCGTCGGTGAGGTCGACGACGAGCACATCCGCGCGCGGCTCCGCTGCCGTTGACAGGCGCTCGCGCAGGCGTGGCGCGTCGCCGATCAGCTCGACTTCGTGTCCTGCCGCCGCCAGCGATCCCTGCACGTTCGAGCCGAACAGCAGGTCGGGCACGAGCGCGAGCACGCGCGCCACTGCTACTGAGCTCGCAGGCGCCGGAACTCGTCGCGCGCCGACTGCGGGCGGCCCCAGCCCTGCGTGATCTCGGCTCGGCCGCTGCGCGTCTCGCGGACGACCAGCTCGCCGCCGATGCCCGCTTCGTCAAGCAGCGCCAGCGTGCCGTGCACGGTCTGCGCCGAGGCGGCGTGTCCGAAGCGGTGCGCGACGAGCAGTCGCCAGTGCCAGTCGTGTTTGGAGTACGGGCGCGCGTTGCACGTCGCGAGGTACAGCGACGCCTCGACATAGCGCGACTCTTCGGCGATGCGAAGGTCCAGCTCGAGGTCCGTCCAATCGTCCGGCAGCGCGTCGACGGTCAGCTGGAATGTGTCGGCGAGGCCCATTCGAGCGCAAGCGTAGCGCGGCTATGCTCGAAGGCGTGGCCGCGACCGACACAGATCAGCTCGGCGCCGAGCACCGTGCGCTGCGCGAGGCGTGCGGCCTGCTCGACCGCTCCGAGCGCGGCAAGCTCGCGCTGAGCGGCGCCGGCGCGGTCGAGTTCCTCAATGGGCAGGTGACGAACGAGCTCGCCGACCTGCGCGCCGGCGAAGGGCGCTACGCAGCGTTCCTCACACACAAGGGCAAGATGCTCGGCGACCTGCGGATCCTCGCCGTCGCCGAGCGCCGCTCCGGTGCCGGCGGCGAGCTGGATGCCGACGAGGCGCCGATCGAACTGCTGCTCGACACCGAGCGAACCGCGCTGCAGGCGCTGTTCGACATGATCCGCCGCTTCAAGGTCGGCTACGACGTCGAGCTGCACAAGCGCACGGTCGAGCGCGGCCTGCTGTCGCTGATCGGACCTGACGCCGAGCGCGTCGCCAACGCCAGCGCGCTACCGGCCGAGGAGCACGCGAACACGCCGATCGAGCTCGACGGGATCGCGGCGCTCGCGATCCGCACCGATCTCGGCGTCGACCTGTTGTGCGACGCGACCGACACAGAGCGCTTGCGCGAGGCGCTGCTCGCACGTGGCGCCACCGCCGTCACCGAGCCGGCCGCCGAGTGCGTTCGCATCGAAAGCGGCCGTCCGCGCTACAGCGTGGACATCGACGAGACGACGATTCCGCAGGAGGCCGCGCTGAACGAGCGCGCCGTCAGCTTCACGAAGGGTTGCTACGTCGGGCAGGAGACGGTCGCGCGACTGCACTGGAAGGGCAAGCCGAATCGCCATCTGCGCGGGCTGCGCCTCTCGGCGCCGGCGAGCACCGGCGAAGAGCTGCGTCTCGGCGAGCGTACGGTCGGGCACGTCGGCAGCGTCGCGCTCTCACCCGAGCATGGCCTGATCGCGCTCGCGCTCGTGCGTCGCGAGGCCGAGCCCGGCGCGCATGTCGCGGTCGGCGAGCACGGCAGCGAGGCCGAGGTGGTCGAGCTGCCGTTCGCTTAGCTCTCGCGCGCTTCGAGCGCTTTTTCGGCCATCTTCAGCATCCCTAGGCCAACCCAGTTGGGCGCGTTGCAGCGCACGCGCACGCCGGCGCCGTCTGGCCTGCGCACTTCGACGACCGTGACGATCGCGCCGATCTCGTAGTCGTCGCCGAAATCGTTTTCGATTGCCTCCATCTGCGCCGCGACTTCGGCGCCGAGCACATTCTTCGGGTCGATCCGGCCACCGTCGTCGCTTGCCTCACTGTCGCCTACGCCCGCCATGCCAGCCCCTTTCGCCGAAGTCCGAAGCGGCAATCGTCGCACGCGCCGGGCCGCTCGGCGAACGAGCGCGCCGGCTGGGTAGGATTGCTGGCGCACACGTCCCCCGACATGCGAGGTTCAACCGCACCGTGGCACTCGATCTGCAGCAGGTATCCGACGTCAGCACCGAGCCCGGCGAGCTGCCGAAGACGATGGCCGCGTGGGTGATCCGCGAGGAGCGCCAAGGCGAACCGAAGGACGCCTTCCAGGTCGAGGAGATCGAGGTGCCCGAGCCGGGCGCGTTCGAGGTGATCGTCCGCGTGATGGCGGCCGGCGTCAACTACAACAACGTCTGGGCGGCGCTCGGCGAGCCGGTCGGCGTGTGGCGCTACGGCGACCATCCGCAGTACGGGCACCACATCGGCGGCTCCGACGCCTCGGGAATCGTCTGGAAGGTCGGCGCCGGAGTAACGCGCTGGAAGCCGGGCGACGAGGTCGTCGTGCACTGCAACCAGGCCTCCTACGAGGATCCGGAGGTGCACGGCCTGGACCCGATGGCGGCGCCGTCGCAGAAGATCTGGGGCTATGAGACGACGTGGGGGTCGTTCGCGCAGTTCACGAAGGTGCAAGCGCAGCAGCTGCTGCCCAAGCCGCAGGCGCTGACGTGGGAGGAGTCGGCGTCGTATGGCCTCGTCTACTTCACGGCCTACCGCATGCTGATCACGCGCTGCAAGATCCAGGCCGGCGCGAAGGTGCTGATCTGGGGCGCCGCCGGCGGCCTCGGCGTGTTCGCGACGCAGCTCTGCGCTGCGGCCGGCGCACACTGCGTCGGCGTCGTCTCCTCGGCTGAGAAGGGCGAGCTGGTCAAGCGCCTCGGCGCCGTCGACTACATCGACCGTGCCGAGTTCACCGGGATGATGCGCACCGGCAAAGAGACGCCCGAGGAGGACAAGGCGCGCTTCGGCGTCTCGCGCGAATTCTCCAAGCGCGTCAAGGGCATCCTCGGCGACGCGCCAGACATCGTCTTCGAGCACGTCGGCAAAGCGACGTTCCCGACTTCGGTGTTCACGGTCAAGCCGTTCGGCAAGGTCGTGATCTGCGCGGGCACGACCGGCTACAACCTCGACTTCGACGTGCGCTACCTGTGGATGAAGCAGAAGGAGATCCTCGGCTCGCACTTCGCCAACGCGTACGAGTGCACGAAGGCGAACGAGCTGATCGAGAGCGGTCAGATCCGCCCGGTGCTGTGGCGCACGCTCGGCTTCGACGGCGTCGCCGAAGCGCATCAGCTGATGCTCGAAAACAAGCATCTCGGCAAGATCTCGATCCTCGTCGGCGCCGAGCGCGAGGGCGAGGGCAAGACGGCCGACGGTCCCGGCGCGATTCACGCGGAGGTCGGCGCCTGATGGCCGGCACCGTGATCGTCCCGTGGTACGCGACCGGCTTTCGCGCGAATGACTTCGAGCGGGAGCTCGAGCCGATCGCCGCGGCGGCGCTGCGCTACGGCGCGACCTCCTACGCGATCTACCGTGCGCAGGACGACCGCTACAAGTACCAGCAGCTCGCGGCGTTCGAGGACAAACTGCAGTGGGACCGCTACTGGGTCGGTCCCGAGCTGACGCACTTCCGCGCGATTCACTCGGGCTGGTACCAGGTGCCGCTGCTCTACGGCTGGTGGGACAAGACGGCCGGCGGTGAGATCCACACCGCCGCTGACGGCGCGCCGAACGGCGCCGGCAACGGTCACAGCAACGGCGCGCCTCATCGCGTGCCGGTCGAGGGCGAGAGCGCCTAGCTCTGCTCCAACGGCGCCATCGTCAGCCCGGCGCCCTTCAGCTGCTCCCAGTAGTGCTCGGCTGGCTCCTGCATGCCGGTGAAGACGATCGCCTGCCCGGAGCTGTGGATCACGTTGGCGATCTCGTGCCCGCGATCGAGCGAGATGCCGGGAATGAAGCGCGCCAGCGTGCGCGCGACGTGCTCGAAGGTGTTGTGGCTGTCGTTGCGCACGATCACACGCCAAGAGCCGCCGAGGCCACTGCCAGGCCTGCCGACGCGCGGCAGCTCGATCGTCTCGGTCACGGACGAAAGGATAAAGCGCGCGGCGCAACCGTACAATTGCTCCTATGAGCAGCGAGAAGTCACCGCGGCTGCCCGAGCGCGACCGGCCTTGGATGATGCGCACGTACGCCGGGCACTCGACGGCGAAGGCGTCGAACGAGCTCTACCGGCGCAACCTCGCGAAGGGCCAGACGGGGCTGTCGGTCGCGTTCGACCTGCCGACGCAGACCGGCTACGACCCCGACGACGAGCTCGCGCGCGGCGAGGTCGGCAAGGTCGGCGTGCCGATCTCGCATCGCGGCGACATGGCGACGCTGATGGACGGCATCCCGCTCGACGAGATGAACACGTCGATGACGATCAACGCGACGGCGGCGTGGCTGCTGGCGCTCTACATCGTCGCGGCCGAGGAGCAGGGCGTCTCGGAGGAGCACCTGCAGGGAACGACGCAGAACGACATCATCAAGGAGTTCCTGGCGCGCGGAACCTACGCCTTCCCGCCGGGCGCGTCGATGCGGCTGATCGCGGACATGATCGCCTACACGGTCGAGCACGTGCCGAAGTGGAATCCGATCAACATCTGCTCCTACCACCTGCAGGAGGCCGGCGCGACGCCGGTGCAGGAGATCGCCTACGCGATGAGCAACGCGATCGCCGTGCTCGACGGCGCGCGCGAGCGCGTCGAACGCGCGCACGGCTCTGAGAACGGCGCCGGCGGCAACGGCTCGCGCAGCGCCGACGCGCAGGAGCTGATGGAACAGGTCTTCGGGCGGATCTCGTTCTTCGTCAACGCCGGCGTGCGCTTCGTCGAGGAGCACGCGAAGCTGCGCGCGATGTCGATCCTCTGGGAGCAGCTCGGGCGTGAGCGCTACGGCGTGCAGGACCGCCGCCATCTGCGTTTTCGCTATGGCGTGCAGGTCAACTCGCTCGGGCTGACTGAGTCCCAGCCGGAGAACAACGTGCAGCGGATCGTGCTCGAGGCGCTGGCGGTGACGCTCGGTCGCGACGCGCGCGCTCGTGCGATCCAGCTGCCGGCGTGGAACGAGGCGCTCGGCCTCCCCCGCCCGTGGGATCAGCAGTGGTCGCTGCGAATCCAGCAGGTGCTGGCGTATGAGACGGACATCCTCGAGTACCCGGACATCTTCGAGGGCTCGATCGTGATGGACGGGCTCGTCGCCGAGCTGCTCGACGGCGCGCGCGCGGAGATGGCGGTCGTCGCCGAGCACGGCGGCGCGGTCGAGGCGGTCGCGTACATGAAGGGCGCGCTCGTCGACTCGCACCGCGAGCGGCTGCGCCGGATCGAGGCCGGCGAGCAGGTTGTCGTCGGACAGAACCGCTATGCCGAGTCCGAGGAGTCGCCGCTGACGGCGGACGCCGAGGGCGGCATCCTCGTCGTGGATCCTGCGGTCGAAGCCCAGCAGATCGAAGACGTTCGCGCGTGGCGCGCCACGCGCGAGCAAGCTGCTGTCGACACGGCGCTCGGTGAGCTCGCCGCGGCGGCGCAGGACGACCAGCAGAACCTGATGACGGCGACGATCGCCGCGGCGCGTGCGGGCGCGACGACCGGCGAGTGGTCGCGCACGCTGCGCGAGGTGTTCGGCAGCTACCGGGCACCGACGGGCGTTGGCGAGGCGGCTGCGGCGCCGGCCGACGCGGAGCTCTCGGAGCTGCGCGAGGAGGTCGCGGCGCTGGCGGAGAAGCTCGGGCGCCGGCCGAAGATCCTCGTCGGCAAGCCAGGGCTCGACGGGCACTCCAACGGCGCTGAGCAGATCGCCGTGCGCGCACGCGACGCCGGCATGGACGTCGTCTACGAGGGAATCCGCCTGACGCCCGCGCAGATTGCCGCTTCGGCGCTGCAGGAGGGCGTGCACGTGATCGGCCTGTCGATCCTCTCCGGCTCGCACCGCGAGCTGATCCCGGCCGTGATCGGCGCCCTGCGCGAAGCCGGCGTGACGGCGCCAGTGATCGTCGGCGGGATCATTCCCGAGCAGGACGTCGCGCCTCTGCGCGAAGCCGGCGTAGCGGCCGTCTACACGCCGAAGGACTTCGACATCACACGCATCATGCGCGACATCGTCGAGATGCTCGACGCCAACGCAGACGGCGAGCACGCCGTGCCGGTCGCCGGCAGCGGCGCTGCCGCCAACGGCGCGGCGTGAGCGAGGCGCCGAGGCCGACGGGCACACGCCCCGAAGAGGTGGACCGCTCCAGTCTGGGCGCCCGCGGGGTCGGCGGCGCGCTCGGCGCGCGACTGCGCGAAGGCGACACCAGCGCGGCGCCGGCCGTGCTGAACCTGCTGGAGAGCTCGACGGCCGCCGATCGCGAGCAGTCGGCGGCGCTGCTGCGCGAGGTCTCGCCTGCGGCGCTCGGCGGCGAGGCGCCGGGCCACGTCGTCGGCGTCACTGGTCCGCCGGGCGCGGGAAAGTCGACGCTGCTCTCGGCGCTGCTTCGAGCTTGGCGGGCACAGGGCAAGACGGTCGCGATGCTCGCCGTCGACCCGAGCTCGCGCCGCTCCGGCGGCTCTCTGCTCGGCGATCGCGCGCGGATCGACTTCGACGCGCACGATCGCGGCGTGTTCATCCGCTCGACGTCGGCCGGTGAGCGCCTCGGCGGCCTCGCCTGGGCGACGCGCGCGGCGGCGCACGCGCTCGCGGCTGCGTTCGACGTCGTCGTGATCGAGACAGTAGGCGTCGGCCAGGCCGAGACGGAGGTCGCCGACGTCGCCGACACGGTCGCCGTCGTCGTGCAGCCGGGCAGCGGCGACGTGCTGCAGTTCCTCAAGTCCGGAATCATGGAGATCCCGGACGTGCTCGTCGTGACGAAGGCCGATCTCGGCACGATCGCGCTGCGCACGCGACGCGACGTCAGCGCGTCGCTGCGCTCGCTCGGCTCGAACGCGACGGCGGTGATCGCCGTCTCATCGCTGTCGCCGCCCGCCGGCATCGACGAGCTGATCGCGGCGCTCGAGCAGCATCGCGCGCGCGTCGACGTGACCGAGCGCCGGCTGCACGCACGGCGAGCTAACGCGCTCGCAGACTTCGCGCACGAGCACGGCGAGCGCGGCGTGCGCGCGCTCGGCGGCCGGCGCGCGGCCGAGCGGCTGCTGGCAGAGCAGGAGCCGTCGCTCGACACAGCTGCGCTCGTCGCCGCGCTGGAACAGGGCGCGCAGGCGCGATGACGCCGCCGAGGGCCGAGCGGACACCGCGCCGGCGCTTTGCGTGGTGGCGCGAGCTGCTGCTGATCCTCGGTTCATTCGTGCTCGCAAGTGCGATCGCCGGCGCGCTCGGAGCGATCAACCTCGGCACGGCGCTCGCGTTCGGACAGATCGCCGTCGCGCTGACGGTCGTCTACATGATGCTGCGCCGCTGAGCTCGCAGCGCCTCGCGACCTCGCGGCGCCGGCGCATCGCGTGAGGCCGGCGGCGAAGCGGCGCGTAACGCAATCGCCGCACGCGAGACTGTAGGAGAAAGAATGATCGTCCTTCTCGGCTTCGCGGTACTGGCAGGCGCGGGCACGGCCCTGTCGCCGTGCGTCCTGCCCGTGCTCCCGGCGCTGCTGTCGGCCGGAGGCGTCGGCGGACGACGACGCCCGCTCGGGATCGTGCTCGGGCTCTCGATCACGTTCACAGTCACGATCGTCGGCATCGCGAAGGTCGTCGACGGCGTCGGGCTCGGCAGCGACCCGCTGCGCGACGTAGCGATCGTCGTGCTGCTCGTGTTCGGCATCGCGCTGCTCGTGCCGGACATCAGCGACCGGATCGAGGCGCCACTCTCGCGCTTGGCGCGCTTCGGCCCGAAAACGCGCGGCGACGGCTTCCTCTCGGGCCTGCTCGTCGGCGGTGCGCTCGGCTTCGTCTACACGCCGTGCGCGAGCCCGATCCTCGCAGCCGTGATCTCGGTCAGCGCGGCGAGCGGCAAAACGATCGTGATCGCACTTGCCTATGCGCTCGGCTCTGCGGTCGTGCTGCTCGCGCTGACGCTCGGCGGTCGTCGCCTGTTCGATCGCGTGCGCAAAGCCGGTCGCGGTCCGCTGCTGCAGCGCGCGCTCGGCGTGATCATGGTGCTGACGGCCGTCGCGATCCTGACGAACCTCGACGTCAACTTCGACCAGTTCGTCGCGCAGCACATTCCCGACGTCAACCTGACGGCGTCGCTCGAGTGCTCGGAAACGGTGACCAAGCACCTGCACGAAATCAGCGGGCACGAAGTCAAGTTCGCGCCGGCCAACGGCTCCTCGGCCTGCGGCTCGGGATCGGGCGCGGGCTCGAGCGTCAAGGCGGCGCCGGCGAATGCGAGCCAGGCGACGCTGCTGACGGCGGCGCACGGCCTCAAAGACCTCGGCGCAGCGCCTGAATTCACCGAAACGCAGGACTGGTTCAACACACCGGGCGGCAAGGCACTGTCGCTCAGCGGCCTGCACGGGCACGTCGTGCTCGTCGACTTCTGGACATACACGTGCATCAACTGCATCCGCACGCTGCCTTACCTGAAGGCCTGGGACGCCAGCTACCGCCACGACGGGCTGACGATCGTCGGCGTCGAGACGCCGGAGTTCGCGTTCGAGCACGACGCCTCGAACGTGTCGAACGCGATCAAGCAGTTCGGCCTGCGCTATCCGGTCGTCCAGGACAACAACATGGGCACGTGGAACGCCTACGGCAACGAGTACTGGCCGGCCGACTACCTGATCGACGCCAAGGGCAAGGTCCGCTACGCGACATTCGGCGAGGGCGACTACGACAAGACCGAAACGGCGATCCGCGCGCTGCTCGCCGAAGCCGGCAGCTCCGTCGGCGGCAAGAGCCGGCCGACAAACGTCGTCGTGCCGAGCGAAGTCGCCACGCCGGAGACATACCTCGGCACCGAGCGAGCCGAAGGCTGGATCGACAAGCCGAAAGACGGCGTCCACGACTACGGGCCACCGGTCAGCGGCACGCTCGCGCTGAACGAGTTCGCCTTCAGCGGCAGCTGGCGGATCGGCGGCCAGCCGGCGACGGCGCTGTCGAGCGCCGGCATCGATCTCAACTTCGAGGCCAAGCACGTCTATCTCGTGCTCAGCTCCGAAGGCAATCGTCCACGCTCGGTGCAGGTGCTGCTCGATGGTCGTCCGATCTCCGCTGCCGACGCCGGCTCTGACGTGCACGACTCACACGTGACTGTCACCGGCGAGCGCCTGTACACACTCGTCTCGCTGGCGAACGACCAGCGCCACCAGCTGAGCCTGCGCTTCGCGCCGGGCGTGACGGGCTACGCGTTCACATTCGGCTAGCTGCCGCGTGCGGCGGCGCGCGTCCTGTCGCTCCTGACAACTCGTCCATACGCGCGCTCCGTCCTGCCTGACAGTCGCTAGTGTCCGGCGCTCCAGAGAACAGCGCAACATTTCGTGCCGCGGCGTCCGAGGGGGGCTTCGGGCACAAGGAGGTCTACGGCGTGACTGATATCGACATCGGCGGGCGGCGCTTGCCCGAGGCGCGAGGCAAGGCGGCGAAGCGGATCGGGCGCCTCACGACCGCCGTTCTCGCCGTCGCCGGGCTGCTCTCCTTGGGAGTGGTGAGCGCAAGCGCCGGAACCGTCACCCTGCCCGGCGGCCCGCTGGTCGTCTCGATCGGATCGAAGGGCCAGTGCCAATCGAACTACGTCAACGCGGGCAACAACTTCTTCCCCGGTGAAGGCACTGAGGGCGACTGCGGCTTCTTCCTCGGCTTCCCCGAAGCGGGCAACCCGACCGCGCTGAAGGAAAAGGTCTTCGGCTTCCATGGCGTCGAAGGACCGCGTCTCGGCTCGACCGAATACACCGAAGTCAGTCCCGGATCGCCGACCGGAAGCGGCACGTCGAGCGATCCGTACAAGCTCGTCTCGACGTTCAAGGTGACCGACACCGAAACGACACTCGACTACGCGCTGATCATCGAGACGACGACGTACGTCAACGGCGAACCGCAGTTCATGTCGAGTTTCGCCGTTGAGAACGTGACGGGACAGACGGTCCCCGAACTGACTCCGGCGCCGATGACGAACCTCAAATTCCACGCGATCTACGCCGGCGACTTGTACACGGACAACAGCGATTTCGGCACGGGCGTGTTCCTCAGCGGCCCGCCACGATTCGTCGGCGGCCAGAACAACGGGACCGGCGTGTTCGGCGGTCTGATCGAAACCGGCACGCCGGCATGGACGAACTACGAGACCGGCTGCTGGGACGAAGTCCCAGAGGATCGGTGCCCGACGACCAGCCCTGCCGACGCTGGCATCTGGCCTGCGGTCCGCGCAGCGACCAAGGCAACGCCGGTGTTCAACGACGACATCGACCCGAACCTGATCGACAACGCCGTCGGTGTGAGCTGGGACGACCACCTCGCGACAGCGCTGAAACCAGGCGAAACGGCGACCTACTCGATCATCAACCGGGCGCAGATCCCGGCCGGGCTGAGTATCCAGCCGGTCACGCAGACGCACACCGTCGGACAGACTGGGACAGTCACGGTGACGGCAACCGACAACGTCGGCACGCCCTACGCGAATCGGCCTCTGGTCTACTCGATCGGCGGCGCAAACCCGAAATTGGGCAGCGTACTCACGAACTCTTCGGGCGTGGCGACGATCAGCTACGTCGGAACGGCTGCCGGGCTGGACACGATGCAGATGTACCTCGACCTCGGCGGAACGGGATCGCAGACCCCTTCCGACCCTGCAGGCGCGGCGCAAATCACCTGGGCGCCCGCGCCCCCGACGCCAACCGGCAGCTACAGAGTCCAGAGCATCCACGCCAACTCGAACGGCACGGTCACGATCGTCTTCGTGCCCGTGCAGGAAGGTACGGCGCTCGTCGAAGTGACGGTGCCGACGGCGACGATCTCGCGTAACGCGATCGCGGCCAAGCGCCAGAAGAAGTGCAAGAAGAACCAGACGCGGATCAAAGGCAAGTGCCGGCCGAAGACGACCGTCTCGGGCAAGGTCTCGGCGAAAGGCAAAGCCGGGATCCCCTTGAAGATCACGGTCCAGCCGTCGCGCAAGGTCAAGGCCGCGCTGAAGAAGGGCAAGAAGGTCCAGCTCACCGCGAAGCTGACGTACAAATCGGTGCTGGGCGGCACGCCCACGGTGCAGACATTCCACTTCACCGTGAAAGCGCCAAAGAAGAAAAAGAAGAAGCACTAGCCGCCGTACCGAGCTGCGAGGGGCACTCACGCGCTCCTCGCAGCTCGCGCTTTCGAGACGCGCATGTACGACGCGTATGCACGATGCGCATGTACGCATCCGCGCGTATCCAGCAACGCTCTCGCGCAAGCAGCGATCCATAACGTCTGCCGCCAGGGCAATAGCCGACACTCGAGCAGTCCCCCGGGGGTATTCGGATGCGTATGGATGCATGCACGGTTGTGACCGCGAAGTCACGACGCTTCTTCTCGTTCCTCGCAATCACGGCGGCCGTTCTCGCTACAAGCGCGAGCGCCGCGACGAGCACGGCTGGCGCCGCCGCGCCGGCGCACACCGACGTGATGTTCATCTTCGACACGAGTGGCTCGATGGGCAGTGAGCTCGCCGAAGCGAAGGAAAAAGTCGCCGGTGTCATGGAATCGGTCAGCAAAAACCTGCCAGACGTAGCGTTCGGCGTCTCGCGCGTCGAAGACATCCCAGGCTATTTCGGCGGCGCGTTCAGCGAAACACTGACCGAACAGCAGTACGCCGAAGACCACGAAAAAGCGTGGAAGCTCGAACAGCCGATCACAACCGACCAGACCAGCGCTCTCACTGCGATCAACGGGCTCACGATCGGATACGGCGGCGACGGGCCGGAAGCCTACTCACGAGCCCTGTACGAGTCCGACACGAACCCGACGGTTGGCTGGCGTTCAGGTTCGCGGCACGAGATCGTGCTGATCGCCGACAACGTCCCGCACGACGTCAACCTCAACGAAGGCCTGCCCGAAGACGTCTGGGCGGAGAACCCGTTCGACACGAACGAAGAACCAGGCGGCGACTTCGGCATCGCCGGCACGACGTGGACGCCGGGGACGAACCTGCGCATCCAGGACGTCGCGAGCCAGCTGGCCAGCGACGGCAAGCCGCTCGAGTCCGTCGAGTTCTACGGCGGCGAAGGCGACTACGTCCCGTACTGGGAATACTGGGCAGCACTGTCCGGCGGGCAAGCGCTGAGCGGCGCAAGCGGCGAACTCGCGTCCGAGTTGACGAACATCATCGAAACGGGCGCGACGAAAGCGCTCAGTGGCTGCCCGTCCGGTGAGGTTCGCGTCGGCGAAGAAGCGTGCATCGTGCCGCCCAAACCGACGAGCCACGCGACGGCCACGCAGGTGATCTGCAACCTCGTCGCGGCGACGGCGACCGACACGTGCACGGCGACGATCGGCGACACAGCGCCAGCGGGATCGACGAACCCGACCGGAACGGTCTCGTTCGCGACGCGCAATGGCGGCGCATTCATCGCCGGCAACACGTGCAACCTGACGGCGACGCCGCTCTCCGGCAACACGTCGAGCTGCTCGGTGCAGTTTGCGCCGCCGAGCAAACCGGGCACGCTGCCGGAGCTCGTTGCGACGTATTCAGGCGACGCGACACACAACTCGAGCGTCGGCGAAGCGCACTACGGCGCGGCGAGCTCGCTCGAAGATCTAGTCGACCTCTCCGAAGCCGGCACGATCAAAGCGGACGACGAAGTCGAAGTGCCGATCGACTGTGGCTTCCCGTGCAGCACCAGCGGAGAACTGTTCAACGAGCCCGACTTCGCCGGCCTCGCGTCGGTCACGTCGTTCAGCGGCGGTGGCGAAGCGGAAATCGTCGCGACAAGCGCGGCGACTCATGGCAAGAAGAAGAAGAAAAAGAAGCACGTGGCGGTGCTGCTCGGCAAAGGCAACGTGAAGCTGTCCAAGCCCGGCAAAGGCAAGCTGATCCTCAAGCCTTCGGCGAAGGGTCGGCGCGCGCTCGCTTCGGTGAAGAAGGGCAAGAGCGTTCGCCTGACGCTGAAGCTCACCGTCAAGACGCTCAACGGAACGCTCGTCACGACGAAGACGCAGCGGATCACGCTACGCCCGCAGAGCAAGAAGAAGGGCCACGCGAAGAAGCACCACTGAGCAATCGCAGCAACTCGATGACGACGGGCCGGCCCCGTGGTGCGCAGATCAGCCGCCGCGGGGCCCTCGTCCTACAATGGCGCCATGGATAGCTCAACGCCTGAGACGGGCGCCCGCAGCTGGCTTCGCTGCTACCGCTGCTGGTCGCAGGATCTGGAGGTGCAGGTCCACTACGAGGGGATCCACAAGATCGACCCCGAGACGGGCGAGCGCGCGGAAGTGATCGACGAGCTGCAGGAGGCCGTCGTGCAGTGCCTCGACTGCATGCACGATCAGCCGCATCTCGGCTTCAACAACAGCCGCGTCGAGCCGATCGAGGACCGCTGGGAACGGATGATCGCGGGCACGCCATGGGTCGCCTCGTGCACGGTGACCGTAGACGCCGACGAGGTCGAGAGCTGCTCCGGCCCAGAGGCCGGCGACGCGCTCTCCTACGCCGCGTTCGGCGACCACGGCGTGCGCGAGTTCTTCACGCACGTGCGCTTCCACAAGCACGAGGACGACTCGCGAATCATCGTGCACCTGCTCGTCGAGCTCTATGCGCGCTCGCTCGAGGAGGCGACCGAGGTGCTCGAGTCCTCGGCGCGCGGCGCGCTGACGATCACCTCGCTCGCCGAGGAGTCACGCCCGCCGGCAGCTGCCGCCGGCGAGACTCACGGCCACGACTAGGCCGCGCTAGAGCTGCGTGAGGCGCATGACCGGCACCTCGCGGACGCCCGCAGTCCGTTCCTCGTAGTCGCCGTAACCCGTGTAGAGCTGCTTTGCAAGCTCGTACAGGCGCGCACGGTCCTTGCCTGCCGTCTCGGCGGCGCGGAAGCGCGCGGAGCGACCCATCGCCTCCAGCGTGGCCTCGGGATTGGCCTTGAGGTTGTGGTACCAGGACGGATAGCGCGGACGGCCGAAGCTCGAGGCCATCAGGATCACGTCGTCGCCATCGGTGAAGTACACGAGCGGGACCGTTCGCTCGACGCCCGAGCGTGCTCCACGCGCCGTCAGCAGCACGATTGGAAGCATTCCCGCCGCCGAGCTCACGCGCCCGCGGCTCGCACGCACAAGCCATGGATCGACGCGCGCGGCCACCTCGGAGTAGAACCACGTGCCGGGCTTGCTCAGCGCGACGCGAGTGAGGAATTCCTGCAGGCCGCCGCGCCGAATCCTCGGGTCGATCGGCGGGATCGCGAGCGCGGACACC
This sequence comes from Solirubrobacteraceae bacterium, assembly GCA_036271095.1. GTDB lineage: Bacteria > Actinomycetota > Thermoleophilia > Solirubrobacterales > Solirubrobacteraceae > Palsa-744. The sequence goes on along the minus strand of DATBBG010000013.1, from coordinate 18,401 downwards.
GGCTCCACCTAGCTCAGGCGCTCTAGCTCAGGCGCTCTTCGAGCGCCTGCAACTGCACGTTGAGCGCGTCCGGCAGGCGGTTGAACTGCTCCAGATAGGCCTGGAACTGCGGCAGCTGCGCCTTCCACTCGGCCGTGTCGACGCGCAGCAGCTCGGCCATGTCCTGATCGGAGACGTCGAGGCCGCGCGTGTCGATGCCGTCGGGGCCGACCGGCGGGATCAGGCCGATCGGCGTCTCAGCAGCAGCGCCGCGGCCGGAGCAGCGCGCGAAGACCCACGCGAGCACGCGCGAGTTCTCGCCGAAGCCCGGCCAGAGGAAGCGCCCGTCCTCGTCCTTGCGGAACCAGTTGACGTAGAAGATCTTCGGCAGCTGCGCACCGCTGGTGCGTCCGATCTTCAGCCAGTTCTCGAAGTAGTCGGCCATGTTGTAGCCGCAGAACGGCAGCATCGCGAACGGGTCGAAGCGCAGCTCGCCGACCGTTCCGGCCGCGGCAGCCGTCTTCTCCGAGCTCATCACCGAGCCGAGGAAGACGCCGTGCTCCCAGTCGAACGCTTCGGTCACGAGCGGCACGACCGTCGAGCGGCGTCCGCCGAACAGCATCGCGTCGATCGGAACGCCTCTCGCGTCCTCCCACTCGGCGGCGATCGCCGGATCCTGCGAGGCCGGCGTCGTGAAGCGCGCGTTCGGATGCGCCGCGGGCGTGCCCGACTCGGGTGTCCAGTCGTTGCCGTGCCAATCGATCAGGTGCGCAGGCGGCTCCTTGCTCAGCCCCTCCCACCAGATGTCGCCGTCGTCGGTCTTCGCGCAGTTGGTGAAGATCGAGTTGCGCTCGATCATGTGGATCGCGTTCGGGTTGGTGTCCTCGCCGGTGCCCGGCGCGACGCCGAAGAAGCCGTACTCGGGGTTGATCGCATAGAGGCGGCCGTCGTCGCCGAACTTCATCCAGGCGATGTCGTCGCCGATCGTCTCGACCTTCCAGCCCTCGAGCGTCGGGATCAGCATCGCCAGGTTCGTCTTGCCGCAGGCGCTCGGGAAGGCGCCGGCGATGTACTTGACCTCGCCCTCGGGCGAGGTCAGCTTGAGGATCAGCATGTGCTCGGCCATCCAACCCTCGTCGCGCGCCATCACCGAGGCGATGCGCAGCGCAAAGCACTTCTTGCCGAGCAGCGCGTTGCCGCCGTAGCCCGAGCCGAACGACCAGATCTCGCGCGTGTCGGGGAAGTGGACGATGTACTTGTTCTCGGCGTTGCACGGCCACGGCACGTCCTCGACGCCGTCGGACAGCGGCATGCCGACCGAGTGCAGGCAGGGCACGAACTCGCCTTCGGAGCCGAGCGCGTCGAGCGCCCCCTGGCCCATGCGCGTCATGATCCGCATGCTCACGGCGACGTACGGCGAGTCGGTCAGCTGCACGCCGACGTGGCTCTTGTCCGAGCCGAGCGGGCCCATCGAGAAGGGCACGACGTACATCGTGCGACCGCGCATCGAGCCGGCGAACAGCTCGTTCAGCGCGTCGCGCATCTCTGCCGGGTCGCGCCAGTTGTTCGTCGGGCCGGCTTCGTCCTCGGTCTGCGAGCAGATGAACGTGCGGTCTTCGACGCGCGCGACGTCGCCTGGGTCCGACAGCGCGAGATAGGAGTTCGGACGCTTGGCGTCGGAGAGCTTCTCGAATGTGCCTGCGTCGACGAGCTCCTGGCAGAGCGCGTCGTACTCTTCGGCCGAGCCGTCGCACCAGTGGATCTCGGCGGGTTCGGTCAGCGATGCGACCTCCCCGACCCAGGTCAGCAGTCGCTCGTTCGTCGTGGGGGCGGAGGCGGTCGTGTTCATCGGTAAAGCTGCTCCTCGATCGCGGTCATGATCGGCGCGCCGACGCGCTCGTCGGTCGGTCGGCGCCGTCCCTGGGAGCCCGTAGAGGGCCCTGGGAACGGAAAAAACGCCCGGCTGGGGCGTCAAGAGAGGGTATCGCACCCCCTGGCGCAGCGCCAACGCGCTCGCCATGTCTCCGACAGGCCTCGCGCCAACCTCCTACCTTGCCGAAGCGACGCGCCGACGCATCGCCGCCGATGCGCTCGGCGCGCCGGCGCCGGAGCGGCGCTCGACCGGTGCGCTGCGCGGTCGAAGCGCTACTCGACGTTGCCCTCTACCTCGACGTCGCCCGGCTCACGCCGCGGCACGAGCACGAGGCGCTTGAACTCGGCGACGAGCACGCCGTCCTGGTTGAGCACGCGCGTGTGCACCTTGACGGTGCCGCGGTCGGGCTTGGAGCGCGACTCTTTCTTCTCCAGCACCTCGGACTCGCAGAACAGCGTGTCGCCGTGGAAGACCGGCGCCGGGTGCTTCAGTTCTTCGGTCGCAAGGTTGGCGATCGCCTTGCCGCTGACGTCGCTGACGGACATGCCGAGCGCGAGCGAGTAGACGAGCGGGCCGACGACGACGTTGCGGCCCTGCTGCGATTTGTGCGCGTAGACGTCGTTGATGTGCAGCGGGTGGTGGTTCATCGTGATCAGGCAGAAGAGGTGGTCGTCGGACTCGGTTACGGTCTTCGCCGGCCAGTGCTTGTAGACGTCGCCGACCTCGAACTCCTCGAGGTAGCGGCCATACGGGTGTGCGCCGCTCGCCTCGCGCGCGGCCTGCTCGGTCTCGACGGTTTGCGTCTCGCTCATGGGGTGCTCGGAGTCTCCTCGAATCGCTTGCCTTGGCCGTGAGACTCTAGTGGCCACGGCCGAGCCGATAGCGTTCCAGAGGAAGCGACCAGCTACCGCAGACCAGGAGAGCCGACTTGCGCAACCCCCGCGACTTCTTCAAGCCACTGGCGATCGACGCGCCCGAGCCCGTGCGTGAGATCCCGTTCAAGCCCTCCCGGATGATCCACTTCCTGGACTTCTCGAACGAGAAGATGGTCGCGAAGGTGCCTGACATCGCGCCGACGGTCGACATCCTGCTCGGCAACCTCGAGGACGCCGTGCCGGTCGACCGCAAGCTCGCTGCGCGCGCCGGGTTGATCAAGGTCGGCAAGGAGATGGACCTCGGCGACACGGCGCTGTGGACGCGCGTCAACGAGCTTGCCTCGCCTTGGGTGCTCGACGACCTGACCGAACTCGTCGCGGAGATCGGCGACAAGCTCGAGGTCGTGATGGTGCCGAAGGTCGAGGGACCGTGGGACATCCACTACGTCGACCGCCTGCTCGCACAGCTCGAGGCGAAGGCCGGGATCCAGCGGCCGATCCTGATCCACGCGCTGCTGGAGACCTCGCAGGGCGTCGCCAACCTCGAGGAGATCGCCAGCGCCTCGCCGCGGATCCAGGGAATGAGCTTCGGCCCGGCCGACCTGGCCGCCTCGCGGCGGATGAAGACGACGCGCGTCGGCGGCGGGCATCCGGGGTACCGCACGATCGCCGACCCCGACCCGATCGACCCGGACGCGCCGCGCGCGAGCTACCAACAGGATCCGTGGCACTACTCGATCGCGCGCATGGTCGACGCCTGCACGTCCGTCGGCGCACTGCCGTTCTACGGGCCGTACGGAGACATCAAGGACGTCGAAGGCTGCGAGACGCAGTTCCGCGCCGCGTTCCTGCTCGGCTGCGTTGGCGCATGGTCGCTGCATCCGGTGCAGATCGGCATCGCCAAGCGCGTGTTCTCGCCCGAACCGGCCGAGGTCGAGTTCGCGAAGAAGGTGATCGCGGCGATTCCGGATGGCCGCGGCGTGCACATGATCGACGGCAAGATGCAGGACGATGCGACCTGGAAGCAGTGCAAGGTGATGGTCAACCTCGCCGAAATGCTCGCGAAGAAGGATCCGGAGCTGGCCGAGCTGTACGGCTTCGAGTCCGACTCGACCGCCGCGCCGCAGACCGTCGCCGCCGTATAGGCTTCCGCGCCGTGATCCGAGCGTGTCGAGACGTCGGGCTGCCTGAGGCGCCCGCGAGCAGATGAGGTTCTTCGAGTTCGAGGCGCGCGAGATCGTCAAGCGCGCCGGCATCCCCGTGACCGACTACGGCTTCACGACCGATCCGGCCGAGGCCGCGCAGATCGCCGCGCGAATCGGCGGGCCAACGGTGATCAAGTCGCAGGTGCTCGCCGGCGGGCGGATGAAGGCCGGCGGCGTCAAGTTCGCCGACACGCCCGAGCAAGCCGAGTCCTACGCGAAGGACATCCTGCAGCTGGAGATCGGCGGGCACATGCCGCGCGGCGTGCTCGTCGACCCGAAGGCCGAAGTCGCGCAGGAGTACTACGCCGGCGTCGTCTGGGACGGCACCGCCAAGAAGCCGTTGATGCTGTTCAGCGACATGGGCGGCATCGACATCGAGCAGGTCGCCGAGGAGCACCCCGATCACGTCGGTCGCGGTCACTTCTCCACGCTCGAACCCTTCTCCGACTTCCAGGCCAAGCAGGTGATCGCCGCCGCCGGCGTCACCGGCAGGGCGCTGCAGCGCGCCACGCCGGTGCTCGCTCGCCTCGCCCAGCTGTTCCTCGATGCCGACATGACGCTCGCCGAGATCAACCCGCTGGCGGAACTGAGGGACGGCTCGTTCGTCGCGCTCGACGCGCACATGGAGATGGAGAACGAGGGCATGCCGCGTCAGAAGGGCCTGATCAAGGCGCTTGGCATCGGCGCGGAGGAGGGCACGCGCGAGGGCCACACCCCGACCCCCTTCGAAGAGGCCGTCTTGGCGATCGACGCAGCCGATCACCGCGGCGTGATCCAGGGCAAGGACACGGGCTTCAACGGCAACATCGGCCTCGTGATCGGAGCAGGCGGGGGCTCGCTGACGCTGACCGACGCGGTGCGCCAACAGGGCGGCGCGCCCGCCAACTACGCCGAGATCGGCGGCAACCCGTCGGTCGCCAAGGCCTGCGGCCTGGCCAAGCAGGTGCTGCAGAAAGACGGCGTCGAGAAGATCGCCGTGATGATGTCGATCGTCTCGAACACGCGCGTGGACATCGTCGCTCGCGGCGTGATCAAGGCCTGTCTGGAGCTCGGTAAGGATCCCGGCGAGACGATCGCGATCTTCCGCATCCCGGGCGCTTGGGAGGAGGAGGGCTTCAAGATCCTCGACAAGTACGGGATCGAGTACTGCGATCGGTCGGTGTCGCTGTGGGAGGCCGCCGGTCGTGCGGTCGCCAAGATCCAAGGAGCGGCGGCCTAGCCATGTCGATCCTGATCGATCAAGACACGACGTTCATCATCCAGGGCATCACCGGCCGCGAGGCCGTCAACCTCACGCGCGAGTGCCTCGACTACGGCTCGAAGATCGTCGGCGGCGTGACGCCCGGCCGCAAGGGCCGTGAGGTTCACGGCGTTCCGGTGTTCGACACCGTCGAACAGGTCGTCGAGCACAACGGCGGCGTCGTGCCGGACGGATCGGTCGTGACGGTCCCGCCGGCAGGCACGCGAGACGCCGTCTTCGAGGCGCTGCACGCCGGCATCAAGACGATCGTGATCGTCACCGAGCGGATCCCGCGCCGCGACGTTGCGATGATGGTCGAGCTTGCTGACAGGAAGGGCGCGCGGATCATCGGCCCGAACTGCCTCGGCGTGATCGTCCCCGGAGTCGCCAAGATGGGCGGCATCGGCGGCCCGGCGCGCAACGCCGCCGTCGCCTACCAGCCCGGCTCGGTCGGCGTGATGAGCCGCTCCGGCGGGATGACGACGGAGATCTCCTCGACGCTGACCGCCGCCGGACTCGGCGTCTCCACGGCGGTCTCGATCGGCGGCGACGCGATCATCGGCTCGACCTACGCCGAGCTGATGCCTTACTTCGAGGCCGACGAGCAGACTCAGGCGATCGTGATCTACACCGAGCCGGGCGGCCGCATGGAGGCCCAGCTCTCGCAGTGGGTCAAGGACAACAACTCGCGCCTGCCGATCATCGCCTTCATGGCCGGCAAGTTCATGGACGACGAGGAGATGCAGGGCATGTCCTTCGGACACGCCGGCACGATCGTCGAAGGCAAGGAGGACTCAGCGACGGAGAAGATCGCCCGGCTCGAGGCGGCCGGCATCCCCGTCGTCCAGCGGATCGACGAGATTCCCGACCTCGTCAAGGCCAAGCTCGCGGAGAGGAGCACAGCGTGAGAAAGGACGGCCTGTTCATCGCGGTCGAAGTCGACGACGGCGCCGCGGCCGACACCGAGCTGGCGAAGAAGCTGACCGAGGCCTGCCCGGTCGACATCTATGCGCAAGCAGGCGACGGCACGCTGGAGCTGGTCGAGAAGAACATCGACGAGTGCGTGCTGTGCCGGCTATGCCTCGACGCGTCACCGCCTGGCGTCGTGAAGATCATCAAGCTCTACGACGACGACGCCGTCCTCGCCTGACGGCGAGCGCGCCTCCGCTCGGCCCACCCAGCCGGCCTGCGCGGCTGCCGATCGTTCGCGCCTTCCCCGTGCAGCCGGTCGCGCCGTGCATTATCTTGGACGTACGCGCATGAACGAAAACTTCTCACTCGTCGTGATGTGCATCTTCCTGCTGCTGTCGCTTGCCTTCCTCGCGCAGCAGCTGACGTCCTACCACTGAGCGCTCTGCGTAGGCCCTAGCCGGCGGGCAGCACGAGGCGATGCGAGCCTGCGATCTGCTCGGCCATCGCTTCGGTCACGCCGGTCTCCGCGGCGATTCCCGGCCAGTCCGAGACGGTGTCGCTGACCTCCGCGAGCACGGCCTCGGCACGTCCTTGCTTGAGGCCGCCCAGACGCGCCACCTCGCGCAAATCGGCGAGCGTGAAGTTGTCGCGCTTGGCGTTGATCGACATCTGGTGGCTGTCGAGCCACGGATTGCCCGGCTTACACGCCCACGTCACATCGTAGGCCGGGGCCAAAGACCAGGCTCCCCGGCGGTCCATCAAAAAGGCGATGTTCTTGACGTGATCGTCCTGGTTGCGAGCGACGACGTTGAAGACCATCCGCCGGAACAGCTGCTCGACCGCTGGCGTGCCCAAGCCGATCCGGCGCACGAGCAGCAGCGCCTGCTCGTAGCTGTAGGAGCCAGGCTCGTTGTAGCTGACGTGCTCCAGCGCGCCTACCGTCTGCATGTACAGCTTGCCGCCCTCGTCGGGCCGATCGAAGCGGCGGGTCATGAAGTGCCGGCGGTCGTGCTCGGCGAGCAAGCGGCACTCGCTCATCTCCACGCCCGCGGCCCGGGCCATCAGCGAGTACGCATACTCGACCGCGCACCACCCCTGTGGATCGGTCAGCCCGTGATCGCCCGCCTGCGCGACGCCATCGAACTTCAGCAGCCAGTGGCGAAAGCCGTCTCCCGCCTCGACTTGTCCCGAGCGAACCTGGCCGGTCGCCTGGTTGTAGGCGATGATCGCCTTCGGACGAGCGCCGCCCGCCGAGGTGCCAACCGCAAGGATCGCGCGCATCGCCTCCTCTTCTGGGTCCGCGGCCAGCTCGGCGACGAATGTCGAGCGCTGCGCCAGGACCTCGCCGGCGAGACGCACGAGCGCATCGAGATGGAGATCCTCGTCCTCCCCACGAGCCGGCTCGCGAGCTGGCTCGAACTCCAGCGCGCCCATACCGCGAGTGCCGACGTAGCAGAGCCGCTCGACGACGTCGAAGCTCGACTGATCCCTTCCCTGCGCCGCCAGCCAGGCATTCACGAGTGCCGTTCCCCAACGGTCGGGCAGGGAGTCGGCCAGCATCCCAGGCAGCCCGCTGAAGGCGTCTTGAGGCAAGCCGGGGAAACGGTATGGCTCGGTGCGAAGGGGCATCTGCACCGGCGCGACCTGGATCCCGCTGCCAGCGAATGCGGGGTCGTATTCAAACGTTGCGTAGCGCTCGCCAGGAGCGATCGAGACAGCCGCGATGCGCCTGCCCCACAGCATCACGGCAGCCACGCTCACGCCGTCGCCTCAGGTTCCTCGCCCCACCTCCAAATCCGCTCGGCCGGCCGCGATGGCATTCGGCCGCGAGCGCGAGCGCGCCGGCGGGGCTGTTGCCGCCGCTCGCGTTCGAGTTGCAGGATCGGTCGCTCGATCGTCTGCGGCAACGCGCCGTCGAGCGACTGCAGCAGATCCAGCGCTCGCAGCAGCTTGATCATCGAGGTGGTCTGAACCGACTCGCCCCGCTCGAGGCGCTGCAGCGTCGCACGGCCGATCCCGGCCTGCTCGGCCATCTGCTTCTGCGTCAGGTTTCGCGCCAGCCGCTGGCGCTCGAGCCGGCGCCCGAGCTCGGCGAGCACAGCGTCATTGGATTGAAGTTCGCTAAGCATCATCTTTGAGGCGTTAAATCGCTATCGGCCACTAACGCATCATATCTGAAGCGTAGCAGATTAACCAATATGCATCAATTATGATGACCTATCGTCTGATCGCAAGCTTAAGCATCAATACTGATGCCTAAATGTCGACCAGATCTGCCGTCACCAACCGCGTTCGAGCTGTACGCCCGGAGACTGCTCGGCAGGCGCCGTCAGGCGGGCTTGCGCGCCTTGCGCGTGTGCTCGCGTTCCTGCTGGCGCTCGACGACGTTGACGACGAGCTTGAGGATCTGCTCGGGCCCGGAGGCCTTCGCCTGTCCGTAGGTGAACGCCTCGATCCAGTCGGGCACCTTGCCTTCGCGCGCCATCACGTTGAAGAACTCGCGGCGCATGTCCAGGCGCACGCGCGCGTCCGCCGCCGGCCCCTTCGTGACCTTCATGTCGGGCATCTCCAGGCGAAAGTGCTGCACGTCGCCGCGCCCGCGCAATTCGACTCCGACGACGAGCTTGATCGGAGCAAGCGCCGGAACCTCGTCGATGAACCGGCGCGTTGCGAGCTCGATCAGAGCCTTGGCATCCTCGGCCATGTGGTGGCGCTCCTCTTCCGGAACCTTCGTGGTCCGTCGCGGTGTCTCAAATCTTATGGCGCTGCAACAGCTTGCGGCCGATCACCATGCGCTGGATCTCGGAAGTTCCCTCGCCGATCAACAGCAGCGGCGCGTCGCGGTAGATGCGCTCGATCTCGTACTCCTTGGAGTACCCATAGCCGCCGTGAATCCGCAGGCATTCCTCGGCGCAGAAGCGGCCGGCCTCGGAGGCGAATAGCTTCGCCATGCCAGCCTCCAGGTCAGAGCGCTCGCCGGCGTCCTTCATCGCCGCCGCGCGGCGCACGAGCAGTCGCGCCGCGTCGACCTGCGTCGCCATGTCGGCAAGCTTGAACTGGATCGCCTGGTGCTCGGCGATCGGCTTGCCGAAGGTCTTGCGCTCTTGGGCGTATTTCAGCGCCAGCTCCAGCGCGCGCTGGGCGAGACCGACGCCGCGCGCGGCGACGTTGACGCGACCGAGGTCGAGCGCGTCCATCATCTGCACGAAGCCCTTGTTCAGCCCCTCCGCTTCGCCGCCGAGGATGTTCTCGGCGGGGCAGCGGTAGCCGTCGAACACGAGCTCCGTGGACTCGACGCCCTTGTAGCCCATCTTCTTGATCTGCGGCGGCACGTCGAGCCCCTTCAGCGCACCCGTGTTCTCCGCGACGCCCGGCTCTTTCTCACAGATGAAGCACGTCATCCCGCGATAGCGCGGGTCGGCCTGCGGGTCTGTCTTGACGAGCGTGAAGACGAGCGAGGAGCGCAGCCCGTTGGTGACCCACATCTTCTGGCCGTTGATCTCCCACGTGCCGTCGTCCTGCTTCTTGCCCGAAGTCTTGATCGCCTGAACGTCGGAGCCGAGCTCGGGCTCGGACAGCGAGAAGGCGGCGCGAATCTCGCCGGTCGCCATCTTCGGCAGGTACTTCTGCTTCTGCTCCTCGGTGCCGAAGTTCATCAGCAGGTAGGAGCCGATGAAGTGTGTGTTGACGACGCCCGAGATCGAGATCCAGCCGCGCGAGAGCTCCTCGACGATCATCGCGTACGTCGTCAGGTCGAGCCCCATGCCGCCGTACTCCTCCGGAATCGTCACACCGAACAGACCGAGCTCCTTCATCTGCTCGACGATCGGCTCGGGGAAGGCGTCCTCGTGGTCGTAGTGCTCGGCGTTCGGCAGAATCTGCTCGTCGGCGAACTGATGCACCATCTCGGTGATCGCCTTCTGCTCGTCGGTCTTGTCGGTGTACGGAGTGACGGCTACGGCCATGCGGTTTCGGGCTCCAGACTCGTTTGCGCTAGTCAGAGGAGAATACCGGCATGAACTTCGCCGGCGACGTAGTCGACCGCCTGCCACCGCGGCGGATGGCGCTGCTCGAGCTCGCACGCGACGGCACGCGGCGCGAGTGGAGCTTCGCCGAGGTGTCCGATCGCAGTGCGCGCATGGCCGGTGTCCTGCAGCGGCTCGGCATCGAACGCGGCGACGTCGTGATGACGCTGATCGGCAACCGGCCGGAGTGGGTCTTCGCGATGGTCGCCTGTTTCCGTATCGGCGCCGTCGTGCTGCCGTGCACCGAGCAGCTGCGCGCGAAAGACCTGCAGCTGCGAATCGACGCCGTGCATCCGTCGCTGATCCTCGCCGATGAGCGCAACCGCGCCGAGCTCGAGGCGGCAGCGCCGGACTGCCGGGTCGTGCTGATTCCCGACGACGACCTGTTCGCAGCCGAGCCGGCGCCGATCGTCGAGCTCGCGCCGAGCGATCCGTGCCTGATCACGTTCACGAGCGGTACGGCCGGCGAGCCGAAGGCGGTGCTGCATGGGCAGCGCTACCTCGACGGCCAGCGCCTGCAGGCGATGCATTGGCTCGGGCCGCGCGAGGCCGCAATCGTCTGGTGCACGGCAGCGAGCGGTTGGTCGAAGTCGGCGCGCAACGTCTTCATCGCGCCTTGGCTCGTCGGCGCCTCGGCGCTGCTGCACGACGAGCGCTTCGACCCCGAGCAGCGCCTCGAGCTGCTCGCGCGCGAGCGCGTCAACGTGCTCTGCATGGCGCCTACCGAGTACCGCGTACTGGCCAAGCGCACGACGCTGCGCGCGCTGCCTGACCTGACCGGGATGGTCGCGGCCGGCGAGGCGCTCAATCCAGAGGTGCTGCGCGCGTGGCAGGAGGCGACCGGCCTTGACGTGCGCGACGGCTACGGCCAGACCGAGACCGGCCAGCTCACCGGCGCGCCGCTCGGCACGCCGGCGCGCGCCGGCTCGATGGGCACGGCGCTGCCCGGCGTCGGGCTGCTGATCAAAGACGGCGAGCTGACGGCGAACCCGCGCACGGTGCCGACTTTCTTCCTCGGCTACATCGGCGAGCACGTGCGCCGCGGCGAGGACGGCGTTTGGAAGATCGACGATCGCCGCTTAGGCGAGATCTGGCGAACCGGCGATCTCGTCGAGCAGGACGAGGACGGCTGGCTGCGCTTCCAGGGGCGCGACGACGACCTGATCATCTCCGCCGGCTACCGGATCGGTCCGTTCGAGGTCGAGTCGGCGCTCGTCGCGCATCCGGCCGTCGCCGAAGCGGCGGCGATCGCGGAGCCCGACGAGGAACGCGGCTCGGTCGTGCGCGCCGTCGTCGTGCTGCGAGAGGGCGACTATGCCGCCTCGCCGGAGCTCGCGCGCGAGCTGCAGGAGCACGTCAAGCGCCAGACGGCGCCCTACAAGTACCCACGCATCGTCGAGTTCGCGAGTGAGCTGCCAAAGACGGCGAGCGGCAAGATCAAGCGCGCGGAGCTGCGCGCCGAGCGATAGCCGCCTGCCGTCCGCCGCCCTGGGTGGGTAGGCGGCGGACGGCGAAGCGGCTGCTCAGACGAGCTGCTCTGCGGTCTGCGCGTTGGCGCTGGCCCGTCCGAAGTCGCGCTCGAGCTCTTCGACCTCCTGCGCGACGTTGCTCGTCGGCGGTCGCAGGATGACGAAGGCAGCGAGGATGCCGACGGCGACGCAGACGGCGCCGACGACGTAGGCGAGGTGGTAGCCGCCCGTCAGCGCCGCGATCGCCGAGTGCCCGCTCGCACTGAGCGCTTTCGTGTGGTCGGTCGCGACCGTGCCGAGCGACGCCAGGCCGATCGCGCCGAACAGCTGCACGGAGACGTTGATGATCCCCGAGGCGAGGCCGGCGTCGCGCTTCGGCGCGTCGGCCATGCCGATCGTCAGCAGCGGCAGGAACGAGGCGCCGGCGCCGAGACCGATCAGCAGGAACGCGAAGAACAGGCCGGGAAAGTAGGCCGCGTGCACGCCCTGCGTCGCCAGCAGCAGCAGCCCGAGCACGATCGCGCCGAGCCCGGTCGCGAGCGAGTTGATCCGCCCGACGCGCTCGGAGATGCGAGCGGACAGCCCCAGCGACATGACCGCGATCGACGCCGTCAGCGGCATGAACGCGAGGCCGGTGTCGATCGCGTTGTAGCCGAGCACGCGCTCGAGGTACAGCGAGCCGAGGAAGAAGGACGAGAACATGCCCGTCACGAGCAGCCCGCGGACGAGGCTCGAGCCCATCAACGAGCGCAACCGCAGGATCCGCAGCGGCATGATCGGGTTCTTCACGCGTGACTCGAGCGCGAGGAACGCAGTCAGCAGGACGAGCGAGACGCCGGCGACGCCGAGCGTGCGCGCCGAGGTCAGCCCGTATTCGCTGGACTTGACGATCGCGAACGCGCCGGCCATCGTCGCCAGCGTGATCAGCAGCGAGCCGAGCCAGTCGACGCCGCCGGAGAGCCCGATGCCCTCGTTCTCGATGATCAGCCTCGAGCCGAGCACGAACGCGACGATGCCGATCGGGACGTTGACGAAGAAGATCCAGTGCCAGTCGAGCGACTGCGTCAGCGCGCCGCCCGCAAGCAGGCCGATCGAGCCGCCGCCGGCCGAGACGAACGCGTACAGGCCCATCGCCTTCGCCTGCTCTTTCGCGCCGGGAAACTCGGTGACGATGATCGCGAGGATCACGCTCGAAGCGACGGCGCCGCCGACGCCCTGCAGCAGCCGGGCGCCGATCAACAGGCCCTGGCTGTCGGCGATCCCGCAGAGGATCGACGCGGCCGTGAACAACACGAGCCCGCTGAGGAAAACGCGCTTGCGCCCGACGAGATCGCCGAGGCGCCCGGCGAGCAGCAGGAAGCCGCCGAACGTGATCAGGTAGCCGTCGAGCACCCACGTGAGGTTGCCCTGCGAGAAGCCGAGGTCGTGCTGGATCGACGGCAGCGCGACGTTCACGATCGTCGAGTCGAGCACCATCATCAGCTGACCGAGGCAGAGCACGGCCAGCGCGAGCCAGCGGCGTTTCTCGCGAGCGCGCTCGCGCGCCTGCGCCTCCGACTCGCCGGACTGCGGCGCTTGGACGTTCTCCAGCTCTTGAATCGTGGTGCTCATGCGGCTCCCTTCGTAGATCGAAGGACAACCATAGCAAGGATCATCCTTATGAAAGGGATGATCGACGGAAAATTTATAGTTGCCGCTAGAATGACGACAGACGAACGATGGTGTATAAATTTGGTGACATGGGGAGCGAAAGGGCTTGTCCTCCCAACTCGATGGTTCTGCTCACGCGGCTGGCCAAGCAGGTCTACCGGCGCAGCACTGAGCAGCTCCTTGGCATGCACATGCGCCATCTGATGACGCTGAGCTATCTGCGCGACCACACCGGTTGTCCGCAGCAGGAGCTCGCCGAGGTGCTGTCGATGGACGCGAACAACGTCGTGCTGCTGCTCAACGAGCTAGAGGATCTCCGCTTCATCGCGCGCAAGCGCGACCCCGACGACCGCCGCCGCCACCGCGTCGAGCTGACGCCGAGCGGCACGAAGGCGCTGCTGAAGGCCGAGCACGCGCAAGAAGCGATCGAGGACGACGTCCTCGCCGCGCTCGACGACGACGACCGCGCGACGCTGTGGAGCCTGCTCAGCCGAGCGCTCTACGCCGCCGAGCCGGACGCCGAGCCCGCGTACAGCGGCACCGGCTCCTAGCCTCGCACCGGCCAGCGGCCGCCTACTAGAGCGCGACGATCGCGTCGATCTCGACGAGCGCGCCCTTGGGAAGGGCAGCGACGCCGACGGCCGCGCGCGCTGGCGGGTCTTGCGCGAAGAACTCGCCGTAGGCCGCGTTGATCTCGGCGAATGCGCCGAGGTCGGTCGTGTAGATCGTCAGCCGCACGGCGCGCGACAGCGACGTGTCCGCAGCGGCGCAGACGGCCTGCAGGCTCTGCAGGCAGCGGCGCGCCTGCTCGGCCGGCGTATCGCCGACCAGCTCGCCGCTGTCCGGGTCGAGCGGGATCTGCCCGGAGCAGAACAGCAGCCCGGCGGCGGCGACTGCGTGGCTGTACGGACCCACGGCCGGCGGCGCTGCAGGCGCGTGGACGATCTTGCGCTCGCCTGGCATCGCGCGCAGCGTATCGCGGTCGCTTGCGCGCTTCGATGACGGGTAGCTGAAAGCTCATGCGCATGCGAGCTTCCGATCCAGCGCTCCCGACCAGGCCTGTAGGTAACGTTGCAGCGATGCGACGGCGCACGCTGATGACGACGCTCGCCGTGTCGCTCACGCTCGCGGCGCTCGCTGCGGCCGGCGCCGGCCCGGCTTCGGCTGCGTTGAGCTATTCGCCTTGCCCGGAAAACACCGGCTTCTCCTGCGCGGCGATCTCGGTGCCGCTCGATCGCAGCGGCAAAGCGCCGGGCACGATCGCGCTGACGATCGAGCGCAAAGCCGTCGGCGCGACACAGACGCCGAGCGCCGTGATCGCGCTCGCCGGCGGACCAGGCCAGGCAGCCGATCCACTCGCCGAACAGCTCGCGACGGCGATCGCGCCGGCGCTGAGCACGCACGACCTGCTCGTCTTCGATCAGCGCGGCACTGGGCGCTCCTCGCCGTTGAACTGCCCCGTATTCGACAACACGGCCGCGCTCGAAAGCGCCGGCGAAGCGGCGCTCGGCTCGCTCGTCGAACTGTGCGCGCTGCAGATCGGCGCCGCGCGCGGCGCCTTCACGACGCAGGAATCGGTCGAAGACATCGAGGCGATCCGCCACCAGGCGGGCTACAAGAAGCTCGTGCTCTACGGCACGTCCTACGGCACTAAGGTCGCGCTCGAGTACGCCGAACGCTATCCGCAGCACGTCGAAGCGCTCGTGCTCGACTCGGTCGTCCAGACCACCGGCCCGGAAGCGTTCGGAGTCGACCGGCTGCAGGCGATCACGCCGGTCATGAACGAGCTCTGCTCGGACCACGCGTGCGCGGGCATCACGTCGGACCCGGTCGGCGACCTCGCGAGGCTGATCGCGAAACTGCGCAAGCGGCCGATCAGCGGATCGGCGTTCGACGGCGCCGGCAAGCGCCACTCGGTCTCGCTCGGCGAGCTCGACCTGCTCAACATCCTCGAGGCAGGCGATCTCAACCCGGCACTGCGCGCGCTGCTGCCGGCCGCCGTTCACTCGGCGCTGAACGGCGATCCGGACCCGCTGCTGCGGCTCAACCTGATCACCGACGGCCTCGTTCCGAGCGTGCCGATCAAACCGGACCCAGAAGCCGAAAAAGTGAGCAAAGAAGAAGAAAACAACGCTCTGTTCGTCGCGACGTCCTGCGAGGAGACGCTGTTCCCGTGGCAGCGCTCGGCGAATGCGACGACGCGCCTCGGCGAAGCGAACGCCGCGCTGAAAGCGCTGCCGAGCACCGACTTCTACCCGTTCGACGCCGAAGCAGCGCTCGCTGACAGCCTCGTGCCGATCTGCGCCTCCTGGCCTGACGCCTCGGCGGCGCCGCCGGCGCAGACGGCGCTGCCGAACGTGCCGACGCTGATTCTCTCCGGCGAGCAGGATCTGCGCACGCCGACGTCCGGCGCGAAAGCGCTCGCCGCGCTGATCCCGGACGCGCAGCTGCTGACCGTCCCCTACACCGGCCACTCGGTGCTCGGCAGCGACTTCAGCGGCTGCGCGCAGACGGCCGTCGGCGCGTTCTTCGCCGGCACGCCCGTACAGCCGTGCAGCGCGGCAACGCAGAACGTCTTCGCGCCGACGCCGGTCGCGCCGCGCAAGCTCGCATACGTGAAGGCGCCGTCGGGGCTGTCCGGCAAGCCGGGGCGTACGCTGACAGCGGTGCTCGACGCGATCGTCGATCTCGACCGCCAGGTCGTCGCGGCGACGCTCCAAGCCGAGCAGGAACTGCCGAGCGGCGCGAGCTTCGGCGGACTGCGCGGCGGCTACGCGCGACTGACGTCGACAGCGGCGACGATGAAAGGCTTCTCGTTCGTCAACGGCGTCGCGCTGAACGGCACGTTTCCGGTCAAGAACCACGAACTGCAACCGGCGACGATCCGAATCTCGGGCACCACTGCCGCCGCCGGGATGGTGCGTTTGTCCGCGGACAAACGCGTCAGCGGCACGCTCGGCGGCAAGCGCTTCAACGTCAGCCTTGCGAAGGTCAAACTGTCGAGCGCAGGTGGCGCCGGCGAATGGCCCCTGCGGCCGCTGAAGCTGCCGCTGGCGGGGCTCGCGCACGAATCGCCGCTTGCCGCTCGCTGATCGCCCGGCACTACTAGGCTGAGTGCGAGATGGCCAACGCGCTCGCTGACGAGACCTCTCCGTACCTGCGCCAGCACGCCGAGAACCCGGTCGACTGGCTGGCGTGGGGCGAGCCGGCGCTCGCTCGCGCCGTCGCCGAGGACAAGCCGCTGCTCGTCTCGATCGGCTACTCCTCCTGCCACTGGTGCCACGTGATGGAGCGCGAGTCCTTCGAGGACGAGCGCACGGCCGCGCTGATGAACGCTGCGTTCGTCTGCGTCAAGGTCGATCGCGAGGAGCGCCCGGACGTCGACGCGATCTACATGGAGGCGGTGCAGAGCATGACCGGCCAGGGCGGCTGGCCGCTGAACGTCTTCCTCACGCCCGAGCAGCTGCCGTTCTACGGCGGCACCTACTTCCCGCCACAGGCGCGCCAGGGGCTGCCGTCGTGGACGCAAGTGCTCGAAGCGATCGTCGAAGCGTGGCGCGATCGACGCGATGAGGTCCGCGCAGGCGGCGAGCAGCTGCGCGAGCGGCTCGTCGGCGGCGCGCTGCTGGCGCCCTCTTCGGAGCCGATCGGCGAGCACGAGCTCGACGCGGCCGTCGCGAAGCTGCGCGAGTCCTTCGACGTGCGCGAGGGCGGCTTCGGCGGCGCACCGAAGTTCCCGCAGGCTTCGGTCTTGGAGTTCCTGCTGCTTCGCGGCGAGCGCGAGATGAGCGGCGCGACGCTGCATGCGATGGCCGGCGGCGGCATCCACGACCAGCTCGGCGGCGGCTTCGCGCGCTACAGCGTCGACCCCGCCTGGACGGTGCCGCACTTCGAGAAGATGCTCTATGACAACGCGCTGCTGGCGCGCGCGTACCTGCACGGCTTCCAGCGTCTCGGCGAGCGCCGGCTGCTCGACGTCTGTCTCGACACGCTCGCGTGGGCGCTGCGCGAGATGCGCGGGCCGGAGGGCGGCTTCTACTCGGCGCTCGACGCCGACTCCGAGGGCGTCGAGGGGCGCTTCTACGTCTGGACGCTCGCGCAGCTGCGCGACGCGCTCGCCTGGACGCTGCGCGAGATGCGCGGTCCCGAGGGCGGCTTCTACTCGGCGCTCGACGCCGACTCCGAGGGCGTCGAGGGGCGCTACTACGTCTGGACGCTGAGCCAGCTGCGCGCGACGCTCGGCGAGGACGCGGACGCGGCGATCGACTGGTTCGGCGCGAGCGAGCAGGGCAACTTCTCAGATCCTCACCATCCCGAGCCCGGGCTGAACGTGCTGCAGGACCGCTCCTGGCAGGAGCCCGAGCTGGCGCCTGACGCGCCGGCGCGCGAGCGGATTCGCGCGCGGCTGCTCGCTGCCCGCTCCGAGCGCGTGCGGCCGGCGCTCGACGACAAGCGCCTGACGTCGTGGAACGCGCTGATGATCTGCGCGCTCGCCGAGCCCGGCGCGCTGCTTCGCGACGAGCCGCTCGACGGCGTCGAGCCCGAGCTCGGCGAGCAGCTGCTCGCCGCCGCGAGCGAATGCGCCGCATTCGTGCTCGAACAGATGCGCGACGAGCGCGGCCGGCTGCTGCGCAGCTACAACGACGGCCGCGCGAAGATCGACGCCTACCTCGAGGACTACGCGTTCATGCTCGAAGCGACGCTTGCGCTGTTCGAAGCGACGTGTGAGGAGCGCTGGTTCGACGAGTCGATCGCGCTTGCCGACGCGCTGATCGCACGCTTCGCCGATTCACAGCGCGGCGGCTTCTTCTCTACGGCCGCCGACGCCGCGCCGCTGATCGCGCGGCGCAAGGACGTCGACGACGCGCCGATCCCCTCGGGCGGCGCGAGCGCGGCCGTCGGGCTGCTGCGCCTCGCGCAGCTGACCGGCAGCGAGGAGTACGAGCGCCACGCCGTCTCGGTGCTGCGGCTGCTGCACGAGATCGCGCCGCGCCATCCGAGCGCGTTCGGCCACCTGCTGCAGGCGATTCACTGGTACCTCTCCCCTGCGCGCCCGATCGCCTGCGCGATTCCGGCGCGAGCCTAGCCGTCGCTCACGTCAACGCGCCAGGCAGCTAGATGATCGACAGGTAGCGGTCGAGCTCCCACTGCGTGACCTGCACGCGGTAGTCGT
>DATBBG010000012.1:0-5391 GCA_036271095.1 Solirubrobacteraceae bacterium | reverse complement strand
GCGCGAGCAGCTGCTGGCCGGCCGTCAGGCGTTCGTCGTCTGCCCGCTGATCGACGAGCAGCCGGCCGAAGCGGGCGGGTCGGCGCCCACGCCGAGCGCTATCGGCGACCTGCGCGCGGCGAGCGCCGAGCTCGAGCGGCTGCGCAAGGGCGAGCTGAGCGGTCACGAGCTGGTGCTGATGCACGGCGGCATGCGCGCGCGAGAGAAGCAGGAGGCGATGGCCGCGTTCGCCTCCGGGCAGGCCGACGTGCTCGTCGCGACGACCGTCATCGAGGTCGGCATCGACGTGCCCAACGCGACCGTCATGCTCGTTGAGAACGCCGAGCGCTTCGGCATCTCCCAGCTGCATCAGCTGCGCGGGCGGATCGGCCGCGGCGAGCATCGCGCGAGCTGCCTGCTGATGGGTCCGCCGGGGTCGCCCCGGCTGCGCGCGCTGGCCGAGCACGCCGACGGCTTCCGCCTCGCCGAGATCGACCTCGAGCTGCGCAGCGAGGGCGAGCTGATCGGCACGCGCCAGTCCGGCCTCGGCCAGTTCGACGTCGCGCGGCTGCCCGACGACGCGCACCTGCTCGAGCGTGCGCGCGCCTGCGCCGAGTCGATCCTCGCCGCCGACCCGCAGTTGCGCGAGCCGCAGAACGTGCTGCTCGGCGAGGCGCTGCGCAGCCGTTTCGGCGAAGAAGCGCTCGAGCCGATCCCGGCCTGAGCGCCGCTTCGCTTGCCGGGCCCGGCCTGCGCGTTACGGTGAGCGCATGCGCGTGATCGCCGGAGAGCTGGGCGGCAGGCGCCTGCGCGCGCCCAGCGGCAAGCTCACCCGCCCGACGTCCGATCGCGTGCGCGAGGCGCTGTTCTCGATGCTCGGCGCCCTCGCCGGCCTCGATGTGCTGGACCTGTTCGCCGGCAGCGGCGCGCTCGGCATCGAGTCGCTCTCGCGCGGCGCCGCGAGCGCCGTCTTCATCGAGCGAGACGCCGCTGCGATCCGTGCCCTGCGCGAGAACCTCGACGCGCTCGGCCTGTGCGCGCCGGTCGCGCGCGTGCGCCGCTCGCAGGCGCTGAGCGCCCTGCAGAGCGCACAGCGTCGCCGAGAGACATACGATCTGCTGTTCATCGACCCCCCTTACGCCGAGGCGCGCGACTGGGGGCCGGAGCTGTCGGCCCTGTTGCCGCCACTGCTCGGGCCGCAGGCGCGCGTCGTCGCCGAGAGCGACCGCCGCGAGCCGCTGCAACTCGACCTCGCGATCGAGCGAGAACGGCGCTTCGGCGACACTACGATCAGGATCCACCGCCAGCAATGACCCCGCAGACGAAGTCGATAGCAGTGTGTCCGGGCTCCTATGACCCGATCACGAACGGACACCTCGACGTGATCGAACGCGCCGCGCGGCTCTACGACGAGGTCGTCGTCGCCGTCGTCAACCGCTCGGTGCGAAAGAGCAAGGCGCTGTTCGGAATCGACGAGCGAATGGGCTTCATCGAGCGCGCGATCGCCGATATCGACGGCGTTCGCGCCGAGCCGTTCTCGACGCTCGTCGTCGAGTTCGCGCGACACGTCGGCGCGCGCGCGATCGTCAAGGGGCTGCGCGCGATCTCCGACTTCGAGTACGAGCTGGAGATGAACCAGCTCAACCGCCGCCAGGATCCGGAGATAGAGTCCGTGTACCTGATGGCGAGCCCGCAGTACAGTTTTCTCTCCTCCAGCGGCGTCAAGGAGCTGGCGACGTTTGGCGGGCGGATCGACGATCTGGTGCCGCAAGAGGTGGCAGTGCGCTTGCAGGAAGAGCTGACACGCTGACGAAATGGGACGTGCAAACGTGATCTCGAACTTCAACTCGCGCCGATCCGGGCCGCAGACCGCGCCGCGCCGCTAGCTCACATGGACGTCCTCGTACTGATAGACAAGCTCGACGACTTGGTGCACAACGCCAAGCCCGTTCCGCTGACCGACCAGGTGCGCGTCGACAAGGAGGAGATCTACGACATCCTCGACCAGATGCGCGCGACGATCCCCGAGGAGATCAAGCAGGCGCGCTGGATCGTCAAGGAGCGCCAGGAGATGCTCGCCGAGGCCAAGAAGGAGGCCGAGCGCATCATCAAGGACGCGCGCGAGCGCCAGGAGCGGCTCGTCGGCGAGGAGGAGGTCACCAAGCAGGCCGAGCGCGCCGCCGAGGACATCGTCGAGGACGCGCGCGCCAGAGAGCGCGAGATCCGACTCGGCGCCGAGGACTACGCCGACGAGATCCTCAACACGCTCGAGGTCAACCTGTCGAAGTTCATCGCCGCCGTGCAGCGCGGCCGCGAGCGACTGCAAGGCAAGGACGAACCCGCCGAAGTCGGCTAGCGCGCCGACGTCCCGGGCGAGGCTCGCCTGGAGACGCCGATGCTTGCGCTGTGCGGTGTTGGGGTAGGGTCAGCGCCGTGGATTCGCAGGAGCTGAAGTACAAGCTGCAGGTCGGGCGCGCGCTGTTGGCTACCGGCGTCGCAAAGCCCGACCGCGTCGATCGCACGGTGCGCTCGCTGGCAGCGCTGCGGCGCTGGGGGCCGAGCTCGCCTGCGGCCTATCGCGGCGGCGCGATCCGCTTCGGCGATCGCGCTGCGATCGTCGACGATCGTGGCGCCGAGACGTTTCGCGAGGTCGACGCGCGCACGACGGCGCTCGCCTCCTCGCTGCGCGACGCCGGCATCGACGAACACGAGAGCGTCGCGATCATGTGCCGCAACCACCGTGGCTACATCGAGGCGACGGTCGCCTGCGCGAAGCTCGGCGCCAGCGCGCTGTACCTGAACACAGCGTTCGCCGGGCCGCAGATCACCGACGTGCTGCAGCGCGAAGAGCCCGCCGCGGTGATCTACGACGAGGAGTTCGCCGGGCTCGTCGGCGAGGGCGCGGCCGGGCGCAAATGCTACGTCGCGCGCAGCGAGCGCGGCCGCGCCGGCGAGCAGACGACGCTCGCCGACCTGATCGCGACTGGCTCGACGGCGGAACTGCCGCCGCCGGCCGAGAAAGGGCGCGTCGTGATCCTCACCTCGGGCACGACCGGCACGCCGAAGGGCGCCGCGCGCAAGCAGCCCGACACGCTCGAGCCGGCCGCGGCGCTGTTCTCGAAGATCCCGCTGAAGGCGCGCGAGACGACCGTGATCGCCGCGCCGCTGTTTCACTCGTGGGGCTACGCGCACTTCACGCTCGGCCTGGCGCTGTCCTCGACGCTCGTGCTGCGCCACCGCTTCGACCCCGAGGAGACGCTGCGCGCGATCTCCCAGCACCGCGCCAGCGCGCTCGCCGTCGTGCCGGTGATGCTGCAGCGGATCCTCGACCTCGGGCCGGAGACGCTCGCGCGCTACGACACGAGCTGCCTGAACGTGATCGCCGTCAGCGGCTCGGCGCTGCCGGGCGAGCTGGCGACGCGCGCGATGGACGCTTTCGGCGACGTGCTCTACAACCTCTACGGCTCGACCGAGGTCGCCTGGGCGACGATCGCGACGCCCGAGGATCTGCGCGCGGCTCCCGGCACCGCCGGGCGGCCTCCGCTCGGCACCGTCGTGAAGCTGCTCGACGCCGACGGACGCGAGGTGCGAAACGGGGATGCAGGACGGATCTTCGTTGCCAACGAGATGATGTTCGAGGGCTACACCGGCGGCGGCGGCAAGGAGATCGTCGATGGGTTGATGAGCACCGGCGACGTCGGCCACTTCGACTCCGGCGGCCGCCTCTTCGTCGATGGGCGCGACGACGAAATGATCGTCAGCGGCGGCGAGAACGTGTTCCCGCGCGAGATCGAGGATCTGCTTGCCGACCACGAGCGGATCGCCGAGGCAGCCGTGATCGGCGTGCCCGACGAGGAGTGGGGGCAGCGGCTGAAGGCGTTCGTCGTGCTGCGCGACGGCGCCGAGCTGAGCGAAGCGCAGGTGCAGGACTACGTCAAGGAGAACCTCGCTCGCTACAAGGCGCCGCGCGAGGTCGCGTTCCTGCGCGAGTTGCCGCGCAACGCGACCGGCAAGGTGCTCAAGCGCAGTCTCAGCGGCGCCGAGTAGCCGCGGCCTCGACGGCGCTCGCGCGGGCCGTCTCGCTGCGGCCGATGCATCGGCTCACGCCGGCGCCGGCTCACGCGCGGGCTCGGCTATGAGCGACGCCTCGGCGACGTCGTTGTCGTAGCGCAGCAGCGCCGGGAAGGCGCGAGCGATCAGCGCGGCTGCGACGACGCAGCCGACGCCGCCCGAGACGACCGAGAAGCGCGGCGTGCTGAGCGAGGCGACCGCGCCGGACTCGATGTCGCCGAAGCGCGGCCCGCTCGTGACGACGAGCGAGAAGACGGCCGACATGCGCCCGCGCATTGCATCGGGCGTGACGGTCTGATTGATCGTCGAGCGGCAGACGGCGCTGATGCTGTCGGCGGCGCCGGCGAGCGCGAACAGCGCCAGCGCCGGCCACAGCGAACGCATCAAGCCCGCCAGTGCGATCGCCGCGCCCCAGCTCAGCACGGCCCAGATCACGACGCGGCCGAGACGGCGCGTGCGCGCGAGCCAGCCGGTCGTCAACGCGGCGACGGTCGCGCCGGCCGAGACGGCCGCGAACAGCGCGCCGGTTCCGGCCGCGCCGGCGTGGTAGACCGTCAACGAGAGCACCGGAAACAGCGTGCGCGGCATCCCGAACGTCATTGCCGCGAGGTCGATTCCGAACGAGCCGACGAGTGCGCGATTGGAGCGCACGAAGCGCAGCCCGTCGAGGATCGAGCGGCGGATGCTCGGATGCGCATGCAGCTCGTGCGGCGGCTGCGCACCCATCGCCGTCACCGCGAGCACCATCCCGAGGCAGCTGGCGGCGTCGATCGTGTAAGCCGTGCCGAGGCCAGCCGCTGCGATCAGCAGGCCGCCGAGCGCCGGGCCGATCACCATCGTCAGCTGATAGAGGCCGAAGTTGAGCGCCAACGCGCCGCGCAGCCGCGGCGGGTCGACGACGTTCGGCACGATCGCCGAGCGCGCGACGTTCTGCACCGCGCTGAAGCCGGCCAGCAGCGCTGCGAGCACGTACAGCAGCGCCAGCGGCGGCGAGCCGGAGAACGCGCCAGCGGCGAGCGCCGCGGCGATCGTGACGAGCGCGAGCTGGTCGACGAGCAGCAATCGTCGCCGATCCATTCGGTCGGCCAGCGCGCCGCCGTACAGCGACATCGCGATCAGCGGCCCCAGCTCGACGGCGCCGAGCAGGCCGGTCAGCAGCGGCGAGCGCGTCTGCAGGTAGAGCTGGTAGGGCAGCGCGACGAGCGTCGCCTGCGTACCCAGCCCGGTGACGAAGTTGCCGAGCACCAGCAGGCGAAAGTCACGCGACGCGCGCAGCGGCTCGACGTCGACGGCGACGTGGCGAAACAGCCGCGCGGCCGCGCCGCGCGCCGTTCGCGGCGG
>DATBBG010000011.1:0-122073 GCA_036271095.1 Solirubrobacteraceae bacterium | reverse complement strand
TTCTCGCCGCGCAGCTCGGAGACGACCATTCGCACGCGCGAGCCACGCGGGCCGACGCAGGCACCGACCGGGTCGACCCCGTCGGTGTGCGAGATGACCGCGATCTTCGAGCGATAGCCGGGCTCGCGGGCGACGTTGGCGATCTCCACCAGGCCGTCGGCGATCTCCGGCACCTCCAGCTCGAACAGCTTCTTGATCAACTCCGGGTCGCGGCGCGAGACGATGATCGCCGGTCCCTTGGTCGACGGCGAGACCTCCTTGATCACGGCCTTGATGCGCTGGGAGTGGTCGTAGCGCTCGCCCTCGACCTGCTCGGACTTGGGCAGCAGCGCCTCGACGCGTTCGCGCAGCTGCACGAGCGTGTAGCGCGAGTCCGACTGCTGCACGATGCCGGTGATCAGCTCGCCCACGCGGTCGCGGTACTCCTCGTACATCATGTCGCGCTCGGCCTCGCGGATGCGCTGCAGGATGACCTGCTTGGCCGTCTGCGCGGCGATTCGCCCGAAGTCGTCGGGAGTGACGTCGCGTTCGTCGATCTGGTCGCGGTATTCGGCGAACTTGGCGGGGTCGATTTCCGGTTCCTCCGGTTCGCGCATCTCGCCAGTCTCGGGGTCGACCGTCGTTTCCTCGTCGATCGTCTCGACGATCAGGTGCGCCTCCAGGCGCTCGGGGATGATCAGTTCGATCACGCGGAAGTCGGCCGTCTCGCGATCCATTTCCACGCGTGCATACTTGGCCGAGCCAGGCTGCTTCTTATAGGCGGACAGCAGCGCGTCCTCGAGCGCGATCATCAGCTTCTCGGGCTCGATGCCCTTCTCGCGCGCAAGCGCGTGCATTGCCTCAAGGATTTCGCGTGACATGGCTTGCTACTCCTCCACCAGGTTGGATCGGCGGATCTCCGAATAGGGGATCGCGATTACGCCGCCGTCGGCCGCCAGCGTGACCTCCTCCTCGGAGGCACCGACGAGCTCGCCGGTGAAGCTGCTCGCGCTGTGCTCGCCAGCGCCCTCACGCGCAGGGCGTTCGGGGCTCATTGCAGTCGGACGCGCGTGACGTGTGCGCACACGCGCGCGACGACCGACGAAACGGCGGAAGTGGGCCGGCTTGGTCAGCGGACGCTCGGTGCCCGGCGAGGAGACCTCCAGCGAGTAGCGCTCGCGCAGGTCGTTCAGATGCATCGTCACGCGCTCGCACAACTCGAGCGTGACGCCGTCGGGGTGGTCGATGAAGACGCGCAGCGAACGGCCGCCGAGAACCTCGGCGAGCAGTACCTCGACCTCCGGCTCGCTGACCGCGAGTCGGCTTTCGATATCGGTCTGAATCGGCGTCATCAACTTGCTCCTTACATAAAAAAAGCGGGCGAGCGCCCACTTTCCGTCCTGCTTCCGGCGTCTGCACGCCGGACGAAAGCTGTCAGACGAGGATAGCATCGGGCCGCCGCCGCGGAGCACGTATGCGTGCAGCGACCTCGCGCGCGCTCGACGCTCAGGAGCGCGTCGCGTCGCGCCTGGCGCGATCGCGATAGACACGATAGACCTCGCGCTCGGGACGCAGCGAGCAGGCCAGCGCGAGCGGCTGGCAGGCCTCGCGATGGCGCCCGAGCAGCTGCATCGAACGGCCGAGGCAGAACAGCGCGTAGTCGTTCGTCGGCGTGTTCTGCGCGACCGCCTCGAACTCCGCCGCGGCGTCTTCGTAGTGCTGCGCGTGAAACAGCGCGCGCCCGAGCGTCTCGCGGATCGAGGCCTTCTCCGGCTCGAGGTCGCGCGCCTTGCTCAGCGGCACGATCGCGGCCTGGTAGTCGCCATGCTCGAGCAGCTCGCAGCCGCGCTTGTAGAGGTCATAGACGCTCTCCATCAGAGCGCATTTTAACGAGCCCTACGCAGCTCCTCAACGACTCGCACGGAGCTCGGCGACCGCGTCGAGGATCGCTCGCGCGACCTCCGCCTTGGCCGCGCGCGCGACCTTGCGCGTGCCGTCGGACGCGCTCGCGTGCGCGGTGCCGTTACCGTTCGCCGACTGCGCAGCCGTAAGGATCGTGACCTCGTTGGCATCGACGTCGAAGCCGATGTCCTGGCGCGAGATGTCGTTGACTACGATCGCGTCGACGCCCTTCTCGACGAGCTTGCGCCGGCCCAGCTCGACCGCACGCTCGCCGTGCTCGGCGGCGAAGCCGACGAGCGTCTGTCCGGGGCGGCGATCGGCGGCGAGCGCCGCGAGCACGTCGGTCGTCGGCTCCAGCTCGAGTGAGATGCCGCTGCGGCCGGACTCGCTCAGCTCGGACTTCTTGATCTTGTCGGCGCGCGGCGCGACCGGGCGGAAGTCGGCGACGGCGGCAGCCATCAACAGCACGTCGGCGCTTGCGAACTGCTCGCGGCAGGCCGCCTCGAGCTCGGCTGCCGTCGCGACGTCGCGGCGCTCGATCTCGGCGCTGCTGGGCAGCGACACGTTGGCGGCGATCAGCGTGACCTCGGCGCCGCGCGCACGAGCGGCCTCTGCCAGCGCGAGCCCCATCCGCCCGGAGGAGCTGTTGCCGAGGAAGCGCACGCTGTCGACCGGCTCGCGCGTGCCGCCGGCCGTGACGAGCACGCGCAGACCGTCCCAGTCGCCCGCCGGCGCGTGTGGCTCGTGGCCATCGGGCGCGTCGCCGTCGCTGCTCGCAAGCGCGGCCTCGCAGGCGGCGAGCAGCTGCGCCGGCTCGGCCAGCCGCCCCACTCCCTGCTCGCCCTTGGACGCCAGTCGCCCGACGCCAGGCTCGATGATCTGCACGCCGCGCTCGCGCAGCGTGCGCACGTTCGCCTGGGTCGCGGCGTGCTCGTACATGTGGTTGTTCATCGCCGGCGCGACTAGCACGGGGCATCTCGCGGCGAGCGCACAGCTCGACAGCAGATCCTCGGCGGCGCCGGTCGCGAGCTTGGCGATCGTATTGGCCGAGGCCGGCGCGATCAGGAAGATGTCGGCGTTGGCGACGAGCTCGAGATGGCTGAGCGGCTCGTGCGTCTGCGGCCGATCGCCGGGAAAGGCGCCGCGCATCGGATCGCGCTCGAACTCGCTGACGAGCACCGGCGCGCCGCTCAGCGCCGCGAATGATGCCTCGCCGACGAAGCGGCGGCTGTTCGGCGTCTGCACGACGCGCACCGCATGACCGGCGCCAGTCGCCAGGCGCACGAGCTCGAGCGCCTTGTACGCGGCGATGCCGCCGCTAACGCCCAGCAGGATGCGCGCCATGACTAGGTTGTAGAGCGAGTCACCGGCCGCGACAAGGCGTGGCCGGTGCGTTGCGTCGGCGCTCTAGCGGTAGTGGTACTTGATCTTCCCCGCTGCTACCTCCTCCAAGGCGATCGTGAGGTAGTTTTTCGAGCCGGTTTCGATCATCGGCGGCGGGAACTCATCGAACGTGCCCTCGCCGAGGTTGTGGTAGTAGCTGTTGATCTGACGTGCGCGCTTGGCCGAGACGACGACGCTCGCGTAGTTCGAGTCGACGTTGTTCAGCAGGCGGTCGATGCGGGGAGAGATCACGGGTGCTGTCGCCTTTCTTCGTGGACTGACAAGTGTAGTGCGGCCGGAGCCTGCAGCCCGGCGGCGGCCCTCGGCGCATACGACCGGCCGAATGGACCGGCGAACGCCGAGCTGCGCTCAGTCGAGCTCGTCGGCGACGATCGCGCCGAGCTGGTCGAGCGCGTGCTCGAGGCGGTCGTTGACGACGACGTGCGCGAACTCGGGCTGCGCCGTCAGCTCCTGCTCGGCGACGCGCAAGCGGCGCTCGACCTCCTCGGAGTCGTCGGTGCCGCGCCCGACCAAGCGCGTGCGCAGCGCGTCGAGCGAGGGCGGCGCGATGAACACCTGCACGGCCTCGGGCATCGCCGCGCGCACCTGACGCGCGCCCTGCACCTCGATCTCGAGCACGACCGGCTTGCCGGCGCTGACGCGCGCGTCCAGCTCGGAGCGCAACGTGCCGTAGCTGCGCCCGGCGTAGTCGGCGTGCTCGACGAAGTCGCCTGCAGTGACGCGGCGGTCGAACTCCTCGCGCGTGAGGAAGTGGTAGTCGACGCCGTCGCGCTCGCCCGGGCGCGGCCCGCGCGTCGTCGCTGAGACCGACAGCTCGAGCTCGGGATGGCGCTCCATCAGCCCACGGATCAGCGTGCCCTTGCCGACGCCCGAAGGCCCAGTGATGACGAAGACGCGTGCCACGGCGCGCAACCCTAATGAGGCGGGCGGGGGAACATGGATTGAGCGACTAGGGCGTCGCTGACCGGCGGCGAGCTAGCGGTGCAGCAGGGTGGTGAGCTCGGTGCGCTGGCGCTCGGACAGGCCGCCGATCGTCTTGCTCGGTGCGATGCGGCAGTGCGCGAGGATCTTGTTGACCTTGACGCGGCCGTACTTGGGCACTGCGAGCAGCATGTCGAAGACCTTCGCCGTCTCGACGTACTCGGGCGGGTCGAGCAGCAGCGAGTGGATCGAGAGGCGCCCGGACTTGAGGTCGCGCTTCAGCTGCGCGCGCTTGATTCTGATCTGATTGGCCCTCGCGAGCGCGTCCATTCTCTGGTTGAGGGATCGCTCTGGAGCCATGGATGCGTTAGAGGACGTCGTACTCGTCGCCGTCGTCATGGGCGGCGAGTCTACACACCCGAAGCAAGCGATCAAGACAAAGTCGCCTAATTCATCTGAAGCTCAACCTCAGGTCCAGGCGTGTCGAGCCTGCTGGACGGTGCGAGCTCGTTTTTACAAGCTTTTTCACCTACGCAAGTGTGCGCAGAAAAGATGCGGTAGTTGCGGAATCGAAGCCGCGACGCAGAGCCGGATTCGACTCGATCGCAGTCGCCGAGACTCAATCTTTGAGTGCTCGCGCAACCTTCGCGCCGACTGTCGGATCGCGAAAGCTCTCGGTACCGACAGCGACGAGCGTGGCTCCGACTTCGAGCAGCTCGCGCGCGTGCTCGGCGCTCTGCACTCCGCCCATGCCGACGACCGGAACGCTCACGCGTGCGGCGACAGCGGCGACCTGCGCGAGCGCGACGTTGCGGATCGCCGGCCCCGACAGGCCGCCGGTGCCACCGCCGAGCCACGGGCGCCGGGCGCCGGGCGCGACGCCCCCTCTCCCGCCTGCCGAGCCGTGAGCGCGCGCGCCGCCGGCCGGCTCGAGCGCCATCGCACGCAGCGTGTTGATCAGCGAGACGGCGTCGGCGCCGCCAGCTTCGGCGGCGAGCGCGCAGGCGGCGACGTCGGCCGTGTTCGGCGTCAGCTTGACGATCAACGGCTTTTGCGTGCGCGCGCGGCAGGCCGTCACGACGTGCTCCAGCAGCGTCGGATCGGCGCCGATGTCGAGGCCGGTCTTGACGTTCGGGCAGGAGACGTTGAGCTCGATCGCGGCGATCTCATCACGCCGCTGGCAGGCATCGACGAGCGCAGCCAGCTCCTCGGCGGTCGAGCCCATCACGTTCGTGATCAAAGGCACCGGCATCCGCTCATCCGGCTCGCCGGGAACGCGAGCGTGAAAGGCGCCGAGCTGCGGCAGATCCTCGGCGAGGTATCCGTCGAGGCCCTTGTTCGGCAGCCCGATCGAGTTGATCAGGCCGCCGGCAGCCTCCCACAGCCGCGGCGGCGGGTTGCCGGCGCGCGGCTGCAGCGTGATCGTCTTCGAGACGTAGGCGGCGAACGGGAAGTCCTGCTCGAGCGCAGCGCCGAAGGCACGCCGCGCGGCGATCGCGTCAAACGTGCCCGAGCCGTTGATCACGCGGTGCGCGAGGCGCAGGCCGCAGAACTCGAAGCTTCCGGGCCCGCCGGCGGGCCCGAGCGCCGGTGCCGACGTGCTCACTCGGCCGCCCCGGCGTGCGCGTCGACGCGCTCGAGCTCGGCGGCGTCGATCACGGGGCCGTCGACGCAGACGCGCAGATAGCCGCCGCCGCGCTTGGGCACGACGCAGCCGTAGCAGGCGCCGAAGCCGCAGGCCATGCCGGCCTCGAGCGCGAGCTGCGCCGGGATCTCGCGCTCGGCGCAGATCATGCGTACGGCCTCGAGCATCGGCGCCGGTCCGCAGGCGTAGACCTCGGCGCGCGCGTCGCGCTCGAGCTCGAGCGCGAGCAGGTCGGTCAGGAGCCCGTGGTGGCCGACCGAGCCGTCGTCGGTTGCGACCTGCGCGTCCTGCAGCAGCGCTGCGCCGTCAGCGCGCGCGGCGTCGCGAAAGCCGAGCAGGACGCTGACCTCGGCGTCGGCCTCGGCGGCAAGCGCGTCCTGCAGGATCGCAAGCGGCGCGATGCCGACGCCGCCGCCGACGAGCAGCGCGCGCCGGCGCGGCGCCGGCGGCGTGAAGCCGTTGCCGAGCGGGCCGAGCGCCCACAGCCCATCGCCCTCGCGCAGCCCGCAGAGCCGCTCGGTGCCGGGGCCGACGTCCTCGAGCAGGAACTGCGACTCGCCGACACGCCGGCGCGCGTAGGAGAAGGCACGCGCGAGATACGGGCGCTCGTTCGAGCCCCCTCCCCAGCGCTCGGCGGCGGCGATCATCGCGAACTGGCCGGGCCTGGGCTCGGGCGTCTCGACGTCGGCGACGCGCAGCACGCGATAGGCGCCGAGCTCTTCGACGTCGAGCACGGTCAGCAGCCGGCGCTGCAGCGGCGCCGGCGCTGCGCTCCAGTCGCTCACCGCCGCGCGCTCACGCGGTGCGCACTCCGTGCAGCTCCTGCAAGCAGAGCACGGCCGGCTCGCCGTCGCGGCGGGCGCTGGAGATCGCGCGCGCGGCGGAGACGCCGGCGGCGAGCGTCGTCAGGCAGGGAATGCCGTGGCGCACGGCAGCGCGGCGGATCTCGTATCCGTCGGTGCGCGCGCCAAAGCCGGTCGGCGTGTTGACGACGAGATCGACGTCGCCGCGCTCGATCCAGTCGAGCACGTGCGGCGAGCCCTCGCCGATCTTGTTGATCCGCTCGGCTGGCACGCCCATCCGCTCGATCGCTTCGGCGGTGCCGCGCGTGGCGACGATCGAGAAGCCGTTGTCGTGCAGGATCTGCGCGACGGCGAAGGCGCCGGCCTTGTCGGAGTCGGTGACGGTGATGAAGGCGGTGCCCTGCTGGGGCAGCGG
This sequence comes from Solirubrobacteraceae bacterium, assembly GCA_036271095.1. Lineage (GTDB taxonomy): Bacteria > Actinomycetota > Thermoleophilia > Solirubrobacterales > Solirubrobacteraceae > Palsa-744. Next base: position 115,004 of record DATBBG010000011.1, on the reverse strand, counting down.
CACGCCGGCGGCGGCTTGCGCCTTGGCGAAGGCGGTCGGGAAGTCGCGCGCGATGCCCATCACCTCGCCGGTCGAGCGCATCTCGGGGCCGAGCAGCGCGTCGGAGCCGTCGAAGCGGTCGAACGGCAGCACGGCCTCCTTGACGGAGATGTGATCGCCGAAGCCGACGCCTTCGCGCTCGCGCGGCAGGTCGAGGTCGGCGATCGTCTCGCCGAGCATCACGCGGCAGGCGAGCTTGGCCAGCGGCAGCCCGACGGCCTTGGAGACGAACGGCACGGTGCGCGAGGCGCGCGGGTTAGCCTCGATCACGAACAGCTCGCCGGCGTGCACGGCGTACTGGACGTTGATCAGCCCGACGACGCCGATCGCGAGCGCAAGCTCGCGCGTGGCGGCCCGGATCTGCTCGAGCATCTCCTCGCCGAGCGAGTGCGGCGGCAGCACGCAGGCGCTGTCGCCGGAGTGCACGCCGGCCTCCTCGACGTGCTGCATGATTCCGCCGATCCACGCCTCGTGCCCGTCGCAGAGCGCGTCGACGTCGACCTCGGTCGCGTTCTCGAGGAAGCGGTCGAGGAAGATCTCGGGCGCGCTCTCGGCGCCACCAGCGCCACCGGCGGCCGCGGCGACGCCCTCGCGCTGCAGGTAGTCGGCGAGACCGTCGCGCGAGTAGACGATCTCCATCGCACGACCGCCGAGCACGTAGGACGGTCTGACGAGCAGCGGGTAGCCGACCTGCTCGCCGCAGTCGAGCGCCTGCTCGACGGAGCGCGCGGTCGCATAGGGCGGCGCTTTGTAGCCGAGCTCGGCGAGCAGCGCGCCGAAGCGCCCGCGATCCTCGGCGAGATCGATCGCGCCGACGCTCGTGCCGAGCAGCGGCACGCCGGCGTCGACGAGCCCGGCGGCGAGCTTCAGCGGCGTCTGTCCGCCGAACTGCACGATCACGCCGCGCGGCTGCTCGGCCTGAACGACGGCGAGCACGTGCTCGAGCGTGAGCGGCTCGAAGTAGAGGCGATCGGAGGTGTCGTAGTCGGTCGAGACGGTCTCTGGATTGCAGTTGACCATGACGGCGTCGTAGCCGGACTCGCGCACGGTCATCGCGGCGTGCACGCAGCAGTAGTCGAACTCGATTCCCTGGCCGATCCGGTTCGGCCCCGAGCCGAGGATCACGACGGAGTCGCGGCGGCTGCCGTCGGCGTGCTCGCGGTTGATCTCGCTGCGCGCGCTGCGCTCCCAGCCGGAGTAGTAGTAGGGCGTGCGCGCGGGGAACTCGGCGGCGCACGTGTCGACGGACATGAACGAGCGCTCGCCGCTGAACGGCTCGTCGGGATCGAGCGCGAGCACGCGCAGCTCGTCGAGGAACCAGAGGTCGATCTTCGTCAGCTCGTGGACGGCGTCGATGCTCGTGCCGCGGCGCAGCAGCTCGAGCACGACCTCGTAGCGGTCGGGCAGCGGAACATCCAGGCGCGCGAGCAGCGCATCGTCCTCGACGTCGCCGAGGATCGGCGGCTTGTCGAGCTCTCGCGAGCGCAGCGCCTTGGCGAAGGCCTGGCGGAAGGTGCGTCCGATCGCCATCGTCTCGCCGACGGACTTCATGTGCGTCGTCAGCGTCGGATCGGAGCCGGGGAACTTCTCGAAGGCAAAGCGCGGCCACTTGACGACGACGTAGTCGATCGTCGGCTCGAAGCAGGCCGGCGTGACGCCGGTGATGTCGTTGTCGATCTCCTCGAGCAGGTAGCCGACGGCCAAGCGCGCGGCGATCTTCGCGATCGGAAAGCCGGTCGCCTTCGAGGCGAGCGCCGAGGAGCGCGAGACGCGCGGGTTCATCTCGATCACGAGGATCTCCTCGGTCTCGGGATTGACGGCGAACTGCACGTTCGAGCCGCCCGTCTCGACGCCGACGGCGCGAATCACGGTCAGCGCCTGGTCGCGCAGCTGCTGGTAGAGGTGGTCGGTCAGCGTCTGCTGTGGCGCGACGGTGACGGAGTCGCCGGTGTGCACGCCCATCGGGTCGACGTTCTCGATCGAGCAGACGATGACGACGTTGTCGGCCTTGTCGCGCATCACCTCGAGCTCGAACTCGCCCCAGCCGATGACCGACTCGTCGAGCAGCACCTGGCCGATCGGCGAGGCCTCGATGCCGGCAGCGACGATCGTCGCGAACTGCTCGCTCGTGCGCGCGATGCCGCCGCCGCGCCCGCCGAGCGTGAAGGCCGGACGCACGACGCACGGCAGCCCGAGCTCGCCGAGCGCGCGCTGCGCCTCGGCGGCCGAGGTTGCGATCGCGCTCTTGGGCATGCGCAGCCCGGCGGCGGCCATCGCTTCGCCGAACAGTTCACGATCCTCGGCGCAGGCGATCGCGTCGTAGTTGGCGCCGATCAGCTCGACGCCGTACTTCTGCAGCGTGCCGTCGTCGTGCAGCGCCTTGGCCAGGTTCAGCGCCGTCTGCCCGCCGAGCGTGCCGAGCAGCGCGTCGGGGCGCTCGCGCTCGATCACCTGCGCGACGGGGCCGGGCAGCAGCGGCTCGATGTAGGTCGCCTCGGCGAACTCGGGATCGGTCATGATCGTGGCCGGGTTGGAGTTGACGAGCACGACCTCGTAGCCCTCCTCGCGCAGCACCTTGCAGGCCTGTACGCCGGAGTAGTCGAACTCGGCGGCCTGGCCGATCACGATCGGCCCGGAGCCGAGGATCAGGATCTTGTGGAGGTCGTCGCGGCGCGGCATCAGGCGGCCGCCTCGATCCGCGCCAAGAAGCGGTCGAACAGATACAGCGAATCGTGCGGGCCGGGCCCTGCCTCGGGGTGATACTGGACGGTGCCGCCGGGAACGTCGAGCAGCTCCAGGCCCTCGACGGTGCGGTCGTAGAGGTTGACGTGCGAGAGCGCAGCGGCGCCGAAGTCGGTCTCCCAGCGGACCGGCTCGTCGGCGTCGATCGTGCGCGCGCCGCCCGGCCCGACGGCGGCGAAGCCGTGGTTCTGCGAGGTGATCTCGACCTTGCCGGTCTGCAGATCCTTGACCGGATGATTGGCGCCGCGATGGCCGAACGGCAGCTTGAACGTCTCCAGGCCGACGGCGCGGCAGAGCAGCTGATGGCCGAGGCAGATGCCCCAGACTGGCTTCTTGCCGACGATCTCACGGACGGTCTGCACGATGTAGCCGAGCGCGGCCGGGTCGCCGGGCCCGTTGGCGAGGAAGACGGCGTCGGGATCTTCGGCGAGCAGGTCGTCGGGACTGCTCGTGCACGGATGCAGCGTTACGCGCGCGCCGCGCTGGACGAGCTCGCGCACCATCGATGCCTTGATGCCGGTGTCGATGACGGCGATGCGCGGGCCGTCGCCGCTCTGCCCGTGATGCGTGACTTCGCGCGGCGTGACGAGCGCGGCGAGATCCTGGCCGAGCATCGATGGCTCGGCGTCGATCAGCTCGCGCGCTTGCGGCTCGGATAGCTCGCCGGAGAAGACGCCGCCGCGCATCGCGCCGGCGTCGCGAATGTGGCGCACGAGCGCGCGCGTGTCGACGCCGGAGATCGCGGCGACGCCGCAGTCGGCGAGCCAGTCCAGCCAGCCGCGCTCGGCGCTCGGCGCGTCCTCGCGATTGCACGCTTCGCGCATGATCGCGGCGCGCGCCCACGGGCGCTCTGACTCCATCGCGGCGGCACTGGCGCCGTAGTTGCCGACGTGCGGGTAGGTGAAGGCGATCAGCTGGCCGGCGAACGACGGATCGGTCATCGATTCCTGGTAGCCGGACATGCCGGTCGTGAAGACGACCTCGCCGACGGCGTGCCCCTCCGCGCCGCACCAGTCGCCGTCGAAGCGCGTGCCGTCCTCGAGCAGGACGTATCCCTCGCGGCGCGCGCTCACAGGCCGCTCCCTCCCACTCTCGCGCTCACAGGATCAAGGACTGGATCGGCTTGAACTCAGGCGTGCCGGCGCGCTCGAGCAGCTCGAACAGCGCGCTCTCGACGGTCGTGACGATCGCGCCGGCGCGCTGCAGGCGCTCGAGGCCGCGTTCGTAGTCGAGCGAGTGGCGCGAGCCGACGGCGTCGGCCGGCACGTGAACTTCGACGCCGCGCGCGAGCAGGTCGTGAGCGGTCTGCGATACGCAGACGTGCGTCTCGATGCCGCAAACGATCGCTTGATCGCGGCCTTTCAGATCGAAGCCGTCGGCGCGCGCTGCGGAGAAGACGGTCTTCTCGATCGTCGCCTCCTGCTCGATGCCAAGCTCCGGCGCGGAGCGGCCGAGGCCTTTCGGGTACTGCTCTGAGACGATCGCCGGCAGCCCGAGGATGCGCGCGCCGGCGAGCAGCTTTGCGCAGGACTGCGCGACGGCCTCGAACGTGGCATACGGGCGAAAGCCCTCCTGCACGTCAATGACGACGAGCGCCGTGCGCTCACGGTGCAGCAGCGACATCAGGCACCGACCACCGAGAAGGCGCGCTCGCGATAGACGACAGCGCCGTCGGAGACGGTCAGCAGCACACGGCCTTGCAGCTTGCGCCCGGCGAAGCAGCAGTTCTCCGAGCGACTTTCCCATCCGCGCTCGCCGGCGATCCACTCGACGTCGAGGTCGACGAGCGTCAGGTTGGCAGTCTGCTCTGGAGCGATCTGCGGCGTCGGCAGCTCGAACAGCCCTGCGCCGGCCGTCAGTCGCTCGACGAGGAGCGACAGCTCGATCGTTCCTGGCAGTACCAGCCCTGAATAAAGCGCTGCGAACGCTGTCTCGAGGCCGGTCGTGCCCATCGGCGCCTGCTCGAACGGAACCTCCTTCTCCTCGCGCGCGTGCGGCGCGTGGTCGGTCGCGACGCAGTCGATCGTGCCACTGCGCAGGCCGTCGACGAGCGCTTTGCGGTCGGCCTCTGTCGCGAGCGGCGGGTTCATCTTCATGCGCGTGTCCATGCTGCGCACGTCCTCGTCGGTCAGCAGCAGGTGGTGCGGCGAGACCTCTGTCGAGACTCGCCAGCCGTGCGCCTTGGCGCGCGCGACGGCTTCGACGGAGGCGAGGCAGCTGAGGTGCTGGAAGTGCACGCGCGCGTCCTCGTAGCCGGCGAGCTCGGCGTCGCGCGCGACCATCGTCGACTCGGAGACCGTCGGGATGCCGCCGATGCCGAGCGCTGCGCTGACGGCGCCTTCGTGCATGCAGCCGCCGCGCGAGAGCGTCGGATCCTCCTCGTGCAGCGCGATCACGCCGCCGCAGAGGCGCTGGTACTGCAGCGCCTTTCGCAGCATGCCGGCGCTCTGCACCGGCCGACCGTCGTCGGTGAAGCCGACGGCGCCCTCCTGGCGCAGCTCGGCCATCTCGGTCAGCTGCTCTCCCGCGAGGCCACGTGTGATCGCCGGCACAAAACCGATTGAGATTCGCGCTTCGCGCGCTGCTGTGTCGCGCAGCGAACGAAGCAGCGGCGCCGAGTCCAGCACGGGATCGGTGTTTGGCATCGCAAGGACGCCGCCGTAACCGCCGGCGGCGGCAGCGCGCGTGCCGCTGTCGAGATCCTCCTTGTGCTCCTGGCCGGGCGTGCGGAAGTGAACGTGCGGGTCGAAGAAGGCCGGCAGCAGGTGGTGGCCGCGGCCCTCGAGCAGCTCCTCGCCGGAGATCGGCTCGAGCGTGCCGGCGGCGGCGATCTCGGCGATCGCGCCCTCGCGCACGCGCACGTCGCGGCGCTCGTCGAGGCCGCTGCGCGGGTCGAGCACGTGCACGTCGCGCAGGAGCAGCTCGGCGGGCGTTTGCGGCCCGTGGATCAGCGGCTGGGCGGCCATCACGCGGGCTGGCGCTCGGTCGCGGCGCTCTCGACGCTCTCGATCCGCGCGCGCGGCGATCCGGGCGCGCTCGCGCCTGAGAGCAGCTCGTAGAGGACGGCCATGCGCACGACGACGCCGGCCTCGACCTGAGCGGTGATGACGGCCTGCGGCGAGTCGACGACCTCGCCGGAGAGCTCGACGCCACGGTTGACCGGGCCGGGATGCATCAGCACCTGGCGCGGCGAGAGCCGGCGGCCGTTGATCTGGTACCAGGCGGCGTACTCGCGAATCGACGGAACCCACATCTCGCTCATCCGCTCGTTCTGCATGCGCAGCGCGTAGACGACGTCGGCCGAAGGCAGCTCGTCGAGCGTGAAGCGCACGTCGCAGCCGAGCGCCTCGATCCCGCGCGGGATCAGCGTCGGCGGCCCGGCGACGGTCACGCTCGCGCCCATCCGCTGAAAGGCGATGATGTTCGAGCGCGCGACGCGCGAGTGCGCGACGTCGCCGACGATCCAGATCGAAGCGCCGTCGAGCGCGCCGAGGCGGCCTTGCAACGTGTAGACGTCGAGCAGCGCCTGCGTCGGGTGCTCGCGCTTGCCGTCACCGGCGTTGACGATCGCGGCGCTGCACCATTTCGAGACGAGCTCGGAGGCGCCGGCCCACGGCGTGCGCAGCACGATCGCGTCGGGCTTGTGCGCGCTGAGCGTCAGCACGGTGTCCTTCAGCGACTCGCCCTTCTCGACGCTCGAGCCGCTCGCGGCGAAGTTGACGACGTCGGCCGAGAGCCGCTTGGCGGCGAGCTCGAACGAGCTGCGCGTGCGCGTCGAGGACTCATAGAAGAGGTTCAGCACCATCCGCCCGCGCAGCGCCGGCACCTTCTTGATCTCGCGGTCGGAGACCTCGGCGAAGCGACGTGCCTGCTCGACGATGCGCTCGATGCCGGCGCGGTCGAGGTCTTCGATCGACAGCAGATGGTTCATCGCGTGCGCTTCTTTCGCGCGGAGAGACGGCCGGTGGCGCTCACGCGACCTCCAGAGCGGCCGGCGCGATCGTTACCTCGTCGATGCCGTCGAGCTCGGCGACGCGCACGTATACGTGCTCGGCGCGCGAGGTCGGCAGGTTCTTGCCGACGAAGTCGGGGCGAATCGGCAGCTCGCGGTGGCCGCGGTCGGCGAGCACTGCGAGCTGCACGCGCTCGGGGCGGCCGTAGTCGAACAGCGCGTCGATCGCCGCGCGTACGGTGCGCCCGGTGAAGAGAACGTCGTCGACGATCACGATCGTCCGCCCGCTGACGCCGAAGTCGATGTGCGAGGCGTGCAGCACAGGTGCGTCCGGACGGCTCGAGACGTCGTCGCGGTAGAAGCCGATATCCAAGTCGCCAAGCGGGATCGCGGCATCGCTCAGCGCTTCGAGCAGACCGTGCAAGCGGTGCGCGAGGAACGCGCCGCGACGATGAATGCCGACGATGGCAAGTCCACGATCGCCGGGATTGCGCTCGGCGATCTCGTGAGCGATGCGCGTCAGCGCTCGCTGGATCTCGTCCTCGTGGAGGACGACCTTCTCGCTGCTCTCTTCCAATGCTTCCTTCCTGGCCTCACGGGACCGGGTTAAAGGACGATCAGCAATGTATCAGCGGGCTGCGACGGCCTCCGTCGTTGCAGCGGGCGCGTCAGATCGCTCGCGCGCCTGGCGGTCGGACCAGCGCTCGAGCTCAGCGCGACCGCGCTCGGGGAACGGAACGTCGATCGTGTCGAAGTCGCGCGGCGCCTCGGTCGTGGGAAAGATCGCGCGCGCTTCGTCGCGCAGCTGCGCGCCGCCGTAGCGGCTGGAGACGTGCGTCAGCGCGAGCAGCCGCACCTCGGCGTCGCGCGCGAGCTCGGCCGCCTGGCGTGCGGTGCTGTGCGCCGTCAGCCGCGCGCGGTCGAGCTCGTCGTCGGAGAAGGTCGCCTCGTGCACGAGCACGTCGGCCTGGTGCGCAGCGATCGCAAGCGCCTCGCAAGGCTGCGTGTCGCCGGAGAGGACGATCTTGCGCCCCTCGCGCGCGGGCCCCATGACCTGCGCCGGCGAGACGCCGTCGACCGTCTCGCCGCGCTGCAGGCGGCCGAAGTCTGGGCCGGGCTTGACGCCGAGCGACTCGGCGAGCTTCGCGTCGAGATGGCCGGGGCGCGCGTCCTCGACGATCGCGTAGCCGAACGCCGACGGCGCGCGGTGGCTGACGGGGATGGCAGCGATCAGATAACCGTCGCGCTCGACCGTCTCGGCCGGCTCGAGCTCGACGATCTGAAGCTCATACGGCAGACGTCCGTAGATGATTCGCATCGCGCTCATCAGCTCATGCAGGCCACGCGGGCCGTAGATCGTCAGCGGCTGCTCGCGGTCGCGCAGCGCGAACGACTTGAGCATGCCGGGCAGGCCGAGCCAGTGGTCGGCGTGGAAGTGCGTGACGAAGACGCATTCCATGTCGAGCAGGCCGATCGAGCGCACGAGCTGGCGTTGCGTGCCTTCGCCGCAGTCGAACAGCAGCCTGTCGCCGCCGACGCGCACGAGGATCGCAGGAAGGCCTCGACGCGCGCTCGGCACCGAGCCGCCGGTGCCGGCGAAGAACAGCGAGAGATCCATGCACGCAACGGTAGCGACGGACGCTCGCTCGATGTTGGTCCGCCGCCACTGCGCTGCTTGCACCGCCGACGACACCCGCTCGAGCAGGCCAGCGGCGAGGATTCGCCGCGAGCGTCGTAGGGTATTTGACAGATATGTCCACTGAGGAGCTTTTCGCAGACGAAGTCGAGGCGCCCGGCCCTGGAGGCGGGCAGCTGCTGATCGCGCTGATTGCGCTGTTCGTGATCGTGCTCGCGATCGTCGGACTCGTCGCGATCGGCGGCTGGGTCACGCTCGTCGTCGCCGTCGCGCTGATGCTCGTCGGAGTCTTCGGCGTGACGCGCTACGTGCAGACGATCGCACTCACGCGGCAGCCGGGAGAGCAGGGAGAGCATGCGCAAGGCAGCCATGCGATCGAGGATCTTGCAGTCACCGGCGACTCGCACACGCAGATCTCGCGCCACGACATTCCGCTCGGCGAGCCGGAGCGGCTGTCAGCGCCGGCGACGAGCGAGCAGAGCGCCGAGACCGACGAGTCCGGCCGCTAGGCCGTATCAGCGGCGCCAGCGCGCTGCTATAGAGTCTTCGCCGTCCGCCTGCAAGCCGCGAATGCGAGTGCTTGCAAGCGCCTGGCGCCCGTAGCTCAGTGGATAGAGCGCTCGCCTCCGGAGCGAGAGGTCGCAAGTTCGAATCTTGCCGGGCGCGTGGTTCTGCCAAATCAGGGCCAACCGCGTCGGCCAACACGGAACCCGGAGAACTCAGACGGCAGCAAGCGCCGGTGCGAGCTGTTCGGCTGTCGTCTCCACGGTCTCCGGAACCGTGATCGCGACCTGCCCGTCCCGGTCGAGAATCTTGCGGGCTCCCAGGACCGTGAGCCCGACGACTCGTCTCGTGCCCGGCGCGTATCGGACGACATGCCCCTCGGGCGTCTCGTCCCCCTCGCCCGGCTGCGGCTCGCCGACGTGTAGATAGAGCACGTCGTTGTCGGCGTCGTAGTCGGCGTGATCGAAGCTCAGCCGCCCGATCGTGATGTTCACGCGCTCCATGATCTGGGATCCTTCCGGTTAGCGAACGCCGACACGATTCGCGCCGGCGTCTGCTCATAGCTTACGACCACCCTCAGCCATCGACTTGGTCCGACGCCGCGAGCGTAGTAGCGCCTACGTGCGTCGAAGATCGGATCGCTTCGAGGATCGTCATCGCTGCGGATACAACTCGACGTCCGGTCCCGCCAGACGCCGTAGCGGCACCGGCGCCCTGGTAGGTTCGACGCGGCAGCGATCGCCGGACGTCGTTCATGGAGCAACTGGCGAAAAGGAGTTCGCGAGATCGACGATGCCCTCGAAGACGAACAGGCGACGTACCGCTGCATACGCTCCGCGAGCGAGTCGCTGGCTCGCGGGCGCGCTCGCAGCGGCGCTGCTCCTCGGCAGCGGCACGGCCGTCGCGCTGCGCTCGCCGGATCTCGCGCCGCGACTGCGCGCGCACGGCTACACGCTGAAGTGGACAGCAGTCGGTCGCAGCCGCGTCTTCAAGCTGCTGATCGAGGCCGGCGGCAAGCCGAAGCTCGCAACGGTGCGCAAGCTGCAAGTCACGCCCAAACCGGCGTCCGGCCGCACGATCCGCTACCGCGTGCGCCTCGCCAAGCCGGGGAGTCGCTGGTCGAACCGAGTCGCGATCAAGTACCCGGCCAAGGGGCGCCCGGCCGCCGCCGACTCATCGCCCATCGGCAGCACACCGGCCGGCGTCACAACCGCCGCGCCGTCTGGATCGAGCACGGCGAAACCGGTTTCGCGCCCGGCGCCTCCGGCTCTGTTCGTCGGGCTGAATGCCGGCGGTTGGGGGGCGAGCGCGTTCGCCGACATCGCCGGCGCAGCGCGCTTCGTGCGACTCGAATCGAAGTTCGCGAGCGACGCCGAAGTCGGCGGCGCGGCCGCCGCGGGCGTGTCGATCGAGCCCTGGCTGTTCGGCACGGGCTCGACGATCGGCGCGATCGACCCGGCGACATACGCCGCCGAAATCGTCGCTCTGTTCAAGCGCTACGGAAAAGGCGGCACGTTCTGGAGCGGGCGAGAAGATCTCGGCAGCGAATCGGTCGAGGTCTTGAACGAGCCCGGCAATCCGACGTTCTGGAGCGATCCGACGAACTACTCGGCCTACGTGCGGCTGCTGAAGACCGTGCACGAAGCGCTGCTCGCCAACTTCTCCGAAGAAAACCGCCCGAAGCTGCTCGCCAGCTGGGACGGCGGCGAGGGGCCGAACAGCGACTTCGGCCAAGAATGGGCCGCGCTCGGCGGACTCTCCTATGTCGATGGCGTCACGGTGCATTCCTACGGCGGCTCGAGCGGACAGAACGGCGGAGCGCTCGGCGCGCGCGCGGGCGTGGAAGCCGCGCACACGCTCAGCGGCAAGCCCGTCTACATCACCGAGGTCGGCTGGCCGACTGACGTCGGCGCGTCAGCGACGGGCGACTCGCAGCAATGGAGCGAAGCCGCGCAGGCGCAGAACATCAAGAGCTTCGTCGAATGGGCGAAGCTGCGCAGCTACATCAAGATGGTCATCGTCTTCAACTTCGTCGACTACGGTCCCGACAACTGGTATGGCATCGAGCGCGAAGATCGCTCGCACAAGCCCTCGTTCGACACTCTCGCTGAAGTCAGTTCCTGAGCGCAGCACCCGCAGCACGCTCGACGGGGGAGTCGAGACGCGCTGCGAGAGCCGAACGGAGACCCATCCATGCCGTTCGAGGGTTCATTCGCAGCAGCCGCCGCGGCGGATCACTGCAGCGATATGCGGTAGGCCGGCCCCCCAGGCTCTCGGCAACAGACGTCCTTCGGCGCCCTGCATGAAGGGCGGCGCTTGGAGAGGTCGGCGGCCGACCAACCGCCAGGCGAGGCTAGGCGCGGCGGTGGACGAGGTCAAACGGCGCAGCGCCGGTTGCAATGCTGCGACGGGCCTGCACCGGCGCATCAGTCGTATCGGCTGAGCGCCAGCCGGCGCGAGCCGCGCGAGCGGCGCGCCGAAGTCGTCGGATCCCGCGCAGATCCTCGCGCGCCGTCGCGACGATCTCGACGCGCGAGTCGGCGTCGTCGACCCAGCGCACCGGCACCTCGTGGATCGAGAGCCTGGCGCGCTCGGCTTGGTAGAGCAGCTCGGTGTCGAAGAACCACTGCTCGTCCTCGACGCGCTCCAGCAGTGAGGCGATCAGCTCGCGACGGACCGCCTTGAAGCCGCACTGCGCGTCGGAGAAGCCGACGCCGAGCGTCGCGCGCAGCAGGATGTTGTACGAGCGCGAGATCAGCTCGCGCTTGATCCCTCGCGTGACCTCCGCTCCCGGCGCCAGGCGCGAGCCGATCGCGACGTCCGCGCGGCGCTGCAGCAACGGCACGAGCAGGCTCGGCAGCGCCGAGAGCTCGGTCGAGAGGTCGACGTCCATGTACGCGACGACGTCGGCGCGACTGCGCATCCAGGCGGCGCGCAGCGCACGCCCACGTCCCTTGTCCTCGAGATGCAGCAGCTCGACCTCGGCGAGCTCGGCGGCGAGGCCGCGTGCGACCGCGAGCGTCTCGTCGACGCTCGCGTTGTCGGCGATCGTGAGCTGAAACGCGAACGTGAATTCGCGCTTCATGTAGCGGTGCAGCTTGCGCACGCTCGCGGCAAGCGCGCGCTCCTCGTTGTAGACCGGGATCACGATCTCGACAGCGGGTGTGTCGACTGCGAGCGCGCCGCGATCGAGCTCGCGGTGGGCTGAGGATGCTTCGCTGCGGTGGAGTGTGTGGCTGGCGGTCGTATTCATGTCAGTCATCCTGAGATCGATTGGTGTGCCTGCGTTCGGCGTGAGCTGAGAGATCGCTGAGGACTGCTCACTTGCGCGCCGTCAGGTCGTAGACGGTCGTCGCGCCGAGCGTGACGGTCTTGAAGTGCGCCTTCACCCAGCTCGCGATCGTCGAGCTCGAGCCGGCTCCGCCAGGTCCGCCCCCGACGCCACCACCGCCTCCACCCTGCGAGGCGACGTAGTAGTGGATTTCGCCGCGTTCGACGTACTTCTCGAAGGCCGACAGCGAGAGGTTGCCGCCCTCGTTGTTAAAGCCGCCGATCGCCATCACGGCCTGACCGCTGGCAAGCTCCAGCGATGCGGCGCTCTGCGATCCGCTCGTCGCGGCCGCCCAGCGATAGCTGCTCGCATCGCTGCGCAGCGCCTCGACGAGCTTTGCGCTCACCGTCACGCCACCACCACCGCCGCCGCCAGCGCCGCCGCCGCCGCCGGAAGGAGCGCTGCCGGAGGCTCCTGCAGCGCCTGCGCCACCAACGGCGCCGCGCCGCGGCTGCGAGCCGCCGGCGAGACCGCCCGGAGCACTGCCGCCGCCCGCCCTCGACGGAGCAGTGCCGCCGCCCGAGGTCGAGCTGCCAAAGAGCGCGCGCTGCTGCGAGGTTCCGCCGATCGCGCCCGGTCGCGCGCCGCCACCGCCGCCGGCCATCGTGCCGATTCCGCCCGTCGAAGGGCCGGCGGAGACGATCGATCCGGTGTGTGGCGTGCTGACCGTATACGCCGCATAGGCGAGCGGGCCGCTGACCGCCGAGACGATGCCGAGCACGACCGCCGCGACGGCTACGCGCTGTCGCAGGTGGCCGAGCAGCGGCGCGCCCAGCAGGCCGGCGACGGCAAGTGCGCATGTCACGGCGATCGCCGGCGTCAGCCACGAGTTCCACGACGGCGTGCGCCCGAGCAGCACGCACGCCCAAGCGGCGCTGCCGGCGAGCACGAGCGCGCCGAGCAGCCGCGCGGCAAGCGTCGTGCGCCGACGCCACCAGAGCGCTGCGCCGATCGCCACGAGCGCAGCGATCGCCGGCGCGAGCGCGACCGTGTAGTAGGTGTGGATCACGCCCTGGCCGAAGCTGAACACGGCGCCCGTGACCAGCAGCCAGCCGCCCCACAACAACAGCGCGGCGCGCGTGCGATCGGTGCGCGGCGCGTGTCGTCGCGTCCACAGCCCGGCGACGAGCGCGACGAGCGCGGCCGGGAGCAGCCACGAAGCTTGGCCGCCCATCAGGTCGTTGAACAGCCGCAGCACGCCGGTCGCGCCGCTGAAGTTCGAGCCTCCTCCCCCACCGCCGCCGGGCCCGCTGCCGCTGCCGAAGATCCGCCCGAGGCCGTTGTAGCCGGTGATCAGGTTGAAGATGCTGTTATCCGGCGAGCCATCGATCATCGGGCGCGATCCAACCGGCCACAGGGCAACGGCCAGCACCCACCAGCCGGCGCTGACGACCAGCGCCAGCCCACCGGCGAGCAGCTGCAGCAGGCGCCGGCGAAGCGTCGTCGGCGCGGCGATCGCGTAGACGAGCGCGAACGCCGGCAGCACCAGGAACGCCTGCATCATCTTCGCGAGAAACGCCGCGCCGACGAGCGCGCCGGCGGCGACGATCCAGCGCGTGCCGGCGCGCTCGAGCGCGCGCGTCAGGCAGTAGCCGCTCGCGACGAGCAGCAGCACGAGCAGCGCGTCGGGGTTGTTGAAGCGGAACATCAGCGCCGCGACCGGTGTCGCTGCGAACAGCGCGCCCGCCACGAGCCCGGCGCCCGCGCCGAACCAGCGCTTGACCGCCGCGTACAGCAGCGCGACGGCCGCAACGCCCTCGAGCGCCTGCGGCACGAGCATGCTCCAGCTCGAGAAGCCGAAGATGCGCCCCGACAGCGCCATCACCCACATCGACGCCGGCGGCTTGTCGACGGTGATGAAGTTGGCCGAGTCGAGCGAGCCGAAGAACAGCGCCTTCCAGCTTTTGGTGCCGGCCTGCACGGAGGCTGCATAGAACGAGTTGGCGTAGCCCGATGCGCTCAGATCCCAGAGGTAGGCGGCCGCTGTGATCGCGAGCAGGACGATCAGCGCCGGACGCGCCCAGCGCGGGTCGCGGCGGCCCTCGCCGGGCTCGCCCGGGCTGTGGCTCGGCGGAGGCAAGGCGGGCGCCAGGACGTCGGCGGAGCGGGCGCGGCGCGCGCGCCGGGCAGGACGTTGGAGAAGCTCAGAGGTGGTCATGCGCGCATCCTCGGCCGCCGGCCTGTGCGTCGGCCGGTGTCAGCCTGTGAGTCGGCTGAGAGACAGCGAGCAGCGCGCGACGGCGCTCAGCGCTCGGTCACGGCGAGCGGCTCGGGCGCGACGGCAGGCAGCTCGACGACGAACACGGCGCCGCCGCCCGGCGCGTCGCGCACGCTGACGCGCCCGTGATGCGCGTCGACGATCGCGCTTGCGATCGCCAGGCCGAGGCCGGCTCCGGCACGGCCGCGCTCGCGGCCGGGCTCGGCACGCCAGAAGCGCTCGAACAGGCGCTCGCGCGCCGCCGGCGGGACGCCCGGCCCGTGATCGCGAACCGAAAGCGTCGCCGTCTCTCCGAGCAGCTCGACGGCGACCTCGATCGGCGTATCGGCGGGCGTGTGCACGAGCGCGTTGCGCAGCAGGTTGGCGAGAACCTGCTGCAGCTGCAGCGGATCGGCGAGCAGCATCACCGGCCGCTCCGCGCTGAGCGTGATCGTCCGTCGCGGAGCGGTCGCGCGCGCGTCGGCGACGGCGTCGCGCGCCAGCTGCGCGAGCTCGACGGCCTGGCGCTCGCGTTCGGGCGCCTCGTCGAGACGCGCGAGCGTCAGCAGATCCTCAACGAGCACGCCCATCCGCTCGGCCTCGTCCTCGATCCGCCGCATCGCCTTCGCCGTCTCAGCCGGATCGGCCGCAGCGCCCATGCGAAACAGCTCGGCGTAGCCGCGAATCGAGGCGAGCGGCGTGCGCAGCTCGTGCGAAGCGTCAGCGATGAAGCTGCGCAGTCGATCTTCGCTCTCGCTGCGTGCCGCGAACGCCTGCTCGAGTCGCTCGAGCATCGCGTTCAGCGCCAGGCCGAGACGCCCGATCTCGGTGCGCGGCGTCGCCGGGCTGACGCGCCGGTCGAGCTGGCCGTCGGCGATCTCACCGGCCGTCACGGCGATCCGGTCGAGCGGGCGCAGGCCAACTTTGACGACGAAGAAGGCAGTCGCGCCGAGCGCCAGCAGCACGCCGACGATCACGAGCCCCTCGACGAGCAGCAGCCGGTTCAGCGTCTGGTCGACCTCGCGCAGCGGCACGGCGACTACGGTCACGCCGGGATCCTCCGGGTCGCGAATCGCGTAGACGCGGTAGCGCAGGCCCGAGGAGCCGCTCGAGGAGACCGTGAACAGCTTTCCGACCGGCACCTTGCCCGGGATCTTCGGCGCGGCGGGCGCCGTCTGGCCGAAGCTGATCAGGACGTGCCCGAGGACTTTTCCGGACGCATCGCGTCGCTGCCCGTATGTCCCCGGCGGCAAGTTCAGGGTGGGCGGTCCGCCGCGCGGCCCGCCCACGTCGTCACGATCTTCCGGCGGCGCCGCGTCGGCGTTCGGTTCGCCTCCTTCGCCTACCTGCGAGGTGCTGCCGCTCGGACGGTAGCCGGCGTTGTCAAGCGCCTGCGAGACGGCCGGGCCGGCCGAGCGCACCTCCTGATCGAGGCGCCCCTGCAGGAACGAGCGCTGCTCCGCGTAGACGACGGCCGCGAGCGCGAGCAGCCCTGCCGCCGCGAGCGCGAGCACGCTCGCCAGCACGCGCGCGCGCAGCGAGGACATCAGGCGCGCGGCGCCTGCAGCGCGTAGCCGACGCCGCGAACGGTCCGGATCAGCGACGGCCCATGCTCGTCGAGCTTCTTGCGCAGGTAGCTGACGTAGGTCTCCAGCACCCGCCCGTCGCCGCCGAAGTCGTAGTTCCAGACGTGATCGAGCAGCTGCGCGCGCGTCAACACGCGGCGCGGGTTGAGCATCAGGTAGCGCAGCAGCCGGTACTCGGTCGCCGTCAGCTCGATCGCCTCGCCCGCGCGGCTGACCTCGCGCGACTCCTCGTCGAGCTCGAGATCGGCGAAGACGAGCCGCCCAGACTCAGGCGAGGCCTGCCCCGTACGCCGCAGGATCGTCCTGATCCGCGCGACGAGCTCCTCGAGACTGAACGGCTTCGTCATGTAGTCGTCGCCGCCGCCGCTGAGCCCGCGCACCTTGTCCTCGGTCGAGTCGCGCGCGGTCAGGAAGATGATCGGCACGCCGGCGCGCTGCGCGCCGAGGCGCTCGGCGACTTCGAAGCCGTCCATGTCCGGCAGCATCACGTCGAGCACGATCAGCTGCGGCTTGAACGCGCCGACTGCAGCGACCGTCTCACGGCCGTTTGCGGCCGTCTCGACGACGAAGCCCTGATAGCGCAGCGCCATCGAGATCAGCTCGGCGATGTTCGCCTCGTCGTCGACGACGAGCACGCGGCTCCCCTCAGCGCTATCGCTCATCTGTGCACCTCCTGCCGGCTGCGCCGGCTTCGACCTGCACGGCCACCCTCGAGAGTGCCGCGTCGCAGGAGCACGGTCACGCCCGTGTGTGAGCGTCCGCGCAGAAGATACTGGGAGGTTCCTGGGAGAACGCGCGCGTTACGCGCGCCGCAGCCGCGGCGGGTCATAGCGCGTGCTGCAGATGAAGCCGTAGCGTTCGTACTGGCGCTCGGCCGAGAGCTTGCAGTACTCGCCGGCGCCGAGGCACTTGTGCTGACCCATAATCGTCGCGGGCGTGTCGCGAACGCAGGCCGCGTGAGCGGCCGGCGCCGCCGGACTGGCCGCCGGCAGCGCAAGTGCGACAGACACGAGTGCAATGGCGATCCCCGATCGCATCGTCAGATCATCGACGACTCCCCACCCGGCTTCAATCGACGTCCCCCACTCGACGATTGCAGGCATCGGTCGGCCTATGGCGGCCAGCGTAGGAGCTTTTCAGGATGATTGCCTTAGTGCGCCGACAGACTAGAGTCCGGCCGATGACGCGACGTGCTTTTGTGCTGATCTCAGCGGCGCTTCTCACACTGGTTCTCGCCCAGTCCGCAGTCGCTTCCAGCGGTCGCGTCTGCGGCTTCGTCACAGCGAGCGTCCCTTATGCCCGCCACGGCAACGCCGAGCGCTGGCGCGTCTACGTCTCCGGTGCCGCAACCTGTCAGGCGGCCGAGGCGGCGTTGTCGACGGCCATGCACCTCGACGCCGCGCAGCACATTGGACGCGACGAAGCGGACTCGTATTTCAGCGTCGGCGGTTGGCGCTGCCCGTTCGGCGACATGGGCGTTCAGACGTGCAGCCGGCCTGCGCGCGCTCCCGATCGCGCGCAGGCGCTCGCGATCGATTGCTCGTTGAACGCCTGTCCGAGCAGCCGCCCTCCGAGCTACTTCCGCTGACGCCCAGGTGACTGCCGCCGACGCGCACGATTTCTTCGCCGCCTCCGCAGGTATCGCCGGGGCGCTGATCGGGCTGCTGTTCGTGGCCATCTCGGTCGCGCCGGAGCGGGTTCTCGGGCCGGAGGCGTCAGAGGTCCATGGCGTCCGCGCCGTCGCAACGCTGACGGCGTTCTCGAATGCGCTGACGGTCTCACTGTTCGCACTGATCCCGGGCTTCAACGTCGGCGGCCCGGCGACGGCGGTTGCGATCGTCGGACTGCTGTTCATCGTGCGCGCAATGGTCGGCATCAGCCCCGCGCTACGCGCGAACCGCGTCCACCTCAGAGAGCTCAGCTTTCTGATCGGCCTCGCCGTGGTGTTCGTCGTTCAGTTGGTGGCGGCGATCGGACTCGACCACCGCGAGACCAATACCGACGGCCTGCAGACGATCTGCGTGCTGGTCGTCGTCTGTTTCCTGATCGGCATCGAGCGCGCCTGGGAGCTCGTCGGCGGACCGCAGTTCGGTATCACCAGGACGATCATCTCGCGGGCGCTGCACCATCCCGAGGGCGACCAGCCAAGCGACGCTGACGCGGCGAGCGACCAGGACGTCCGCGAGGAGAGCCCGCCCGCCTGAGTTCCCGCTCTTGCGAGCACGAAGCTGAAGGCGCATGTAGGGGTTGACACCGTAGTCTTCGGCGTCCGCGAGACAGGAGATCGGATGACCGCACGGATCAAGCTTTCCCTCGTTGCCGGCGTAATGCTCGCCTGCCTGCTGCTGACGTCGGTCGCATCCGCCTATCCCGAGCTTCACCACACGCCGCGAGTCGCGCTGCATCGCACGACGCCGCCGACCACAGCCGAATGCATCGCCGAAGAAGAATTCGCCTGCTACGGGCCGTCGCAGATCCAGACGGCCTACAACATGACGGCGCTCTATGCCCAGGCCGACGAAGGCCAAGGCGAGACGATCGTGATCGTGGACAGCTTCGGCTCGCCGACGATCCAGAAGGATCTCAAGCACTTCGACAAAGCCTTCCATCTCGCCGAACCGCCGGCGCTCGAAGTGATCCAGCCGGCCGGCGCCGTCAAGCCGTTCGAACCGGGCAACGTCGAAATGTCCGGCTGGGCCGGAGAGACCACGCTCGACGTCGAGTGGGCGCACGTGATGGCGCCGCAGGCGAAGATCCTGCTCGTCGAGACGCCCGAAGAAGAGACCGAGGGCGTGCAGGGCTTTCCGCAGATCGTGCAAGCCGAGAACTACGTGATCGAACACGGCCTCGGTCAGGTGATCTCGCAGAGCTTCAGCGCGACCGAGCAGTCGTTCCCCAGCCCGGCCTCGATCATGTCGCTTCGCTCGGCCTATGAAAGCGCCGCTACACACGGCGTCACGGTGCTCGACGCCGCCGGCGACGAAGGCGTCGCCAACACGAACATCGAAGAAGTCTTCTACAAGCACCGCACCGTCGCCTGGCCCTCGTCCGACCCGCTCGTGACGTCGGTCGGCGGCACGCAGCTGCATCTAGACGAAGAAGGCCAGCGCACGCAGCCGGACAACGTCTGGGACGAATTCCTCGGCGAATACATCGTCGCCGGCGGCGGCGGCAAGTCGAAGGTCTTCGAACGCCCTGAATATCAGCAGCTGATCAACACGCACTCGGGCAAGTGGCGCGCTACGCCCGACATCAGCATGAGCGCGGCAGTCAACGGCGGCGTGCTGGTCTACAGCTCCTATCCGACGACCGTCCCGTTCGAACCGGAACCCGGCACGTTCAGCATCGCCGGCGGCACCAGCGTCGCGACGCCACTGGCCTCCGGCGTCGTCGCGATCGCCGACCAGATCGCCGGCCACGGCCTCGGACTGATCAACCCGCGCATGTACCAGCTCTACGCCGAAGGCACGAGCGGGATCGTCGATGTCACGACCGGCAACAACTCGTTCGTCGAGCTCGACGAAGAAGGCAACCCGGTACTGACGATCAAGGGCTACAACGCGAAGAAGGGATACGACATGGCCAGCGGCCTCGGCACGCTCGACGGCTTCGCCTTCGCACACGCGATGGCCGGCAAGTAGCGAGACGGCTGGCCGGCATGCGGCGGCCGAGGCGCGCCGCTACTCAGTCGCCCCAGCGCAGCTCCTCGTCGTCGGCCGCCGCCTGCTCGATCTGCTCGAGCGTCACGTCAGTACGGCGGTCGTCGACCATGCTCTGCAGCGCCTGCTCGATCGTCGGCGCCCACACGCGCCTGGCGACGACGACGCGCCCGGGCTCTTCGTCGTACTGCTTCCATTCGAGCTCGACCAGCGGCGCGCGCGCCGGCGGCGCGTCGGCCGGCACCGGCGCTCCCCACCCATACAGCGTGATCTGCGCCTGCCAGCCATACGGACACATCTCGCCCATCACGGCGAGCGCGCGCCACTGGTCGTTGACCGGCGCGATCCGGCGCGGGCGGCGGCGCAGGTAGAACAGAATGCCGGCGGCGATCACCGCCAGCGCGGCGATCACGAGCGCGACGACGACGGCATCGGTCGCCTTGGCGTGTCCTCCCTGGACGCCACTCGCGAGCACGATGCCACCGCTCAGCGCGCTCATGGCATCCGCTCACCCCGGCCGTTAGCTCCGATGATTCGCAGTCGCATCCAACGTCCCATCATCGTCCTTCAACGGTAGCCGCTCGCGGTCGTGATCGCGGCACCGAGGCGCGAAATTCGACGTCTTTGCGAGCGTGGCCGGCGATGCCGTCCAATCTCGTCTATCGGAACTCATGCCGCCCCTCGCCGCTGACGATAGAGCGGGAGCATGTAGTCGACGTGTTCGCAACTCGACCCGAGGCGCAATGCAGACGCCGAGCTCGACAGCCCTCAGAGACCGCAGCGTGGAGCGAGCCGCGGAAGCGCTGCTGCGCGAGCACCCCGACGCGCTCGTCTGCGGGCTCTCGGCGAATGGGCTGATCATGCCGCTGCCCGGATCAGTGCCCCTGTGGGGGCAGGTCGCAATCGAGGGACGCGCGGTGATCGACGGCGTCGTCGCTGCCGATCGCGGCGAAGTCGTCTCGCTCTGGAAACGCCTGGAGGACGAGCTCGCCGTCAACGGGAAGGTCCGCATGCTGAGCCAGCCGAAGCGCTGGGTCGCGCTGCATCTGCTCGACCTCACAGGCACGCACGGCGTGCGCCTGTGCGTGATCCTGCCGGGCGACGAGGCGGCCGAGGACGACGGCCACGAAGACGGCGGCCCGGCGCCGGCGGCCGGCGGCCCTCGCTTTGCGACGCTGCTCGAGGACGAGGGCGCGAAGGTGATCGAGTGCGACGACGCTTTCACCGAGATGTTCGGCTACACCGCCGCCGAGCTGATCGGCAAATCGGTGCTCGACCAGATCCATCCCGACGATCAGGGCCGCGCCGTCGAGGGCTGGTTGAACGTGCTCTCGACGCGCCGCCACCAACAGACGCGCATGCGGCGCCGGCGCAAGGACGGCAGCTGGGTCTGGGTCGACACGACGCTGCACAACTTCCTCAATCAGAACGATCGCAACTACGTGCTGATCGAGCTGATCGACGTCTCCGCCGAGATGGCTGCGCAGGAGGCTCTGCGCGAGCGCGAGGAGCTGCTTCGTGGATTGACCGAGGCGATGCCGGTCGGACTGATGCAGCTCGACCGCGAACGCAACGCCGTCTACTACAACGCGCGCCTGCAGCAACTGCTCGGAACCGGCCCGGACGCCGGCGAGCACGCACCGCGCGCGGTGACAGCCGGCGCGAGCGAGTCGATCTCTGAAAGCGCCGACGCCGACACCGACGAGACGCCACCGCCGGCGCAATCGCTGCTCGGCGCGCTCACGTGCGAGGGCCGCGCCGAGTTCGAGGTGGCGCTCACGCGCGTGCTCGAGCATGGCGAGGGCGCCGACGTCGAAGTCGACGTCGTGCCCGACGACGGCGAGTGGCGACGAATGCTGATGAGCATCCGCTCGCTGCTGCGCGCCGACGGCGACGTCAACGGCGCGATCGTCTCGGTGCTCGACGTCACCGACAGCGCCGTCGCGCACCGCGAGCTCGAGCGGCGCGCGACATTCGACGCGCTCACCGGCTGCTACAACCGCGGCGCGATCCTCGAGCTGCTCGAGCGCGAGCTCGAGCGCGCGGACGGCGCGAGCATCGGCGTGGTCTACGTCGATCTCGACAAATTCAAGCCCGTCAACGACACGCTCGGGCATGCCGCCGGCGACGAGCTGCTGGCATCGGTCGCCGAGCGGCTGCGCGAGCTGACGCGCCGCGAAGACAACGTCGGCCGTCTCGGCGGCGACGAGTTCCTCGTGCTGCTGCCCGACATCCGCTCCAGCGAGGTCGCGATGCGCGTCGCCGATCGCATCTGCGGCTCGCTGAAAGACGCCGTCGGCCTCTCCGGCGGTCCGGTCGAGCTGACGGCGAGCGTCGGCGTCGCCTGTGGCACGGCAGGAGCCGTCAGCGCCGATCAGCTCGTCAAGCTCGCCGACAGCGCGATGTACTGCTCCAAGCAGCAAGGCGGCGGCGCGCCGACGCTGCACGGCGACGTGGCGCTCGCGCAGATGCCTCGCGCCTAGCCGCCGGCGCGCCGGCGGCGCGTGCAAGACTCACGCACGATGCAGCTGCGCGAGCTGACCGACGCCGACCGTCCGGCGGTGCTCGAGCTGAACGAGCACTCGGTGCTGGAGCTCAGCCCGCTCGACGACGAGCGTCTGCGCTACATCCTCGCGCTCGCCTTTCGCAGCGTCGTCGTCGAACGCGACGGCGAGGTGCTGGCGTTCGCGATCGCGATCGCGCCACAGGCCGACTATGACAGCCGCAACTACGCGCGCCTGAGCGAGCGCTTCGAGCGCTTCCTCTATCTCGACCGAATCGCCGTCGCCGCAGGCGCGCGGCGCCAAGGGCTCGGCGCGATGCTCTACGACGCGCTCGAGCAGGCCGCGCAGCCGTTCGGGCGAATGGTCTGCGACGTCAACGTCGAGCCGCCGAACGAGGCCTCGCTGGCGTTCCACGCCGCGCGCGGCTATCAGCCGCTGGAGGAGCTGGCGCACGCCGAGAAGCGGGTCGTGCTGTTGAGCAAGGAGCTCGGCTGAGGCTGAGCCGCCGCCGCTCGGCTCACGGCGCCCGGCAGCCGGCGGCAGCCGAGCGGCGGCTCAGAGCACCTTCGAGAGAAACGCGCGCGTGCGCTCGTGCTGAGGATTGCCGAGCACGTCGGCCGGCGCGCCCGCCTCGACGACGAGACCGGCGTCCATGAACACGACCGTGTCTGCAACCTCGCGCGCGAAGCCCATCTCGTGCGTTACGACGATCATCGTCATGCCTTCGCGCGCGAGCTGCTGCATCGCCGCGAGCACGTCGCCGACGAGCTCGGGATCGAGCGCCGAGGTCGGCTCGTCGAACAGCATCAGCTTCGGCGCCATCGCCAGTGCGCGCGCGATCGCAACGCGCTGCTGCTGGCCGCCGGAGAGCTGCGACGGATAGGCGTCGACCTTGTCGTCGAGACCGACGCGGCCGAGCAGCTCGCGACCGCGCTCGCGCGCCTGGCTTCCGCCTTCACCCTTGACGCGAATCGGCGCGCAGGCGACGTTCTCGAGCGCCGTCATGTGCGGAAACAGGTTGAAGTGCTGGAAGACCATGCCGATCTCGGCGCGCTTGCGCGAGACCTCAGACTCGCGCAGCTCGTGCAGCTTCTCCCCCACCTGGCGATAGCCGACCAGCTCGCCATCGACCGAGAGCCGGCCCGAGTCGATCTTCTCGAGATGGTTGATGCAGCGCAGGAACGTCGACTTGCCCGAGCCCGAAGGACCGAGCAGGCACATCACCTCGCCTGAGGCGACCTCCAGCGAGATCCCCTTCAGCACCTCCTGGCGCCCGAAGCGCTTGTGCACGCCTTCGGCGTTGACCATCGCCGCGCTCATCGCGCGCGCTCCGGCGAGCTTGGGCCGGCGGGCACGGCGCATCGCAGCGGCATGCCGCGCCTCACGACGGCTGGTGGCGGACGGACAGCAGGCCGGCGCGGATTCGCTGCAGCGGCGTCGGTCCCTGCGAGCGCGAGCCGCGGCCGTAGTAGCGCTCGAGGTAGTACTGCCCGACATAGAGCAGGCTCGTGCAGACGATGTACCAGACGCTCGCGACGATCAGCAGCGGGATCGTCTTGAAGTTGACCGAGTAGATCAGCTGCGAGGCGTAGAGCAGCTCGGTCACGACGATCACGCTCGCAAGCGACGAGGTCTTCAGCATCGAGATCGTCTCGTTGCCGGTCGGCGGGATGATCACGCGCATCGCCTGCGGCAGCACGATCCGGCGCATCGTCTGCAGCCGCGTCATGCCGAGCGACTGCGCCGCGTCGGCTTGGCCGGGATCGACCGAGATGATGCCGGCGCGCACGATCTCCGCCATGTAGGCGCCCTCGTTCAGCCCGAGCCCGAGGATCGCCGCCGCGAACGGCGTGATCAGCGTGTTGGCGTCCGCGTGCACGAACGCCGGCCCGAACGGGATCCCGATCGAGATCTTCGGGTACAGAGCGGCGATGTTGTACCAGAACAGCAGCTGCACGAGCACCGGCGTGCCGCGGAAGAACCACACGTACAGCCAGCTTCCGCCGGAGACGAGCGGGTTCGGCGAGAGCCGCATCACCGCCAGCAGGACGCCAAGCAGGATCCCGATCGCCATCGCGATCGCCGTCAGCTCGATCGTCAGTCGCAGCCCTTCGAGGATTCGCGCGTCGAACAGATAGCTGCCGATCACGTGCCATTCGAAGCGCGCGTTGGTGACGACCGAGTCGATGACCGCGACGGCGATGACCAGCACGATCGCCGCCGCGATCCAGCGCCCCGGGCGGCGCACCGGTACGGCGCGGATGTCCTCGGGCCGCCCGGCCGTATCGGTGATCGGCTCGCCCGAGGACATCCGCTACCTGCTCAACTGCTCAACGTCCGCGACCCCGCCGGCTCAGCCGGTCGCGCCGTTGACTTTCGGTTCTTTGATCGCACCCGACTGCAAGCCCCACTTAGCGAGGATCTTCGAGTAGGTGCCGTCGGCGATCACGGCCTTCAGCGCCGCGAGCACCGGCTGCGTCATGCCGCTTTTCTTCGGGATCGCGATCCCGTACGGGGCGACTTCGTACTCCTTGCCGATCAGCTTGAACGCGCCGCTCGACTGTTTGACCTGGTAGTCGGCGACCGGCGAGTCGGCCATTCCCAGTTCTGCGCGCCCGCTGGAGACGGCGAGGTTGACCGCGTTCTGGCCGGGAAAGCTGAGCGTGTTGACCGACTTCTTGCCCGCTTTCGTGCACTTCTTCGACTGCGCTTCGGCTTCTTCCTGCTCGACCGTCCCCTTCTCGGCAGCGACAGTCTTACCGCAGAGGTCTTCGACCGTTTCGACGCCGGTGTTCGCCGAGCTCTTGGCGTAGAAGGAGATGCCCGCCTCGAAGTAGTCGACGAAGTCGACCGTCTTCTCGCGTTCCTTCGTGTCAGTGAACGACGAGGCACCGAGGTCGTAGCGACCGGCCGCGAGCCCAGGGATGATCGTTTCGAAGTCGGAGTTGACGAGGTTGACTTTCAGGCCGAGCACGCCGCCGATCGCTTCCATCAGTTCGGCGTCCATCCCGATCACCGTTTTGCCGTCCGATGCGATGAACTCGTTCGGCGCGTACTGCGCTTCGGTCGCGACGTTCAAGGTTCCTTTCGATTTGATCGCCGCCGGCACCTGCGCGGCGATCGACGCATTCGCGCCGCTCGACGTCGGCGTCGAGGTCGACGCCGAGCTCGAAGACGACGAGGAGCTGCTGCCGCATCCGGCGAGAACGACGAGGACGAGCACGGCCGCACCGATCGCGGCGAGGAGCTTTCTCATCTAGGCCCTCCAACGTGGTTGAGGTTGCCCGACCGGGACGGCCGAGGAAGCCCGGAAGTATAGGTGTGAAAGCGATGCCAATGCAGCCCGCGCGTGCCCGCGCGAGCTGCCGATCGCTCGCATCCAGCCGTCGACCTGAGCCAAAGCTCAACCTCGAGCGCCGGGGGACCACGCCCCGGCGCGCCCTGCCTCTGCTTCAGATCTCCAGATAGCGCAGCACGACGCGGCCGACCACCAGGACATCCCCGTTCTGCAGGTCGGCCTGGACGATCCGACGCCCGTTGACGAACGTGCCGTTGGAGCTGCGATCGTCGAGCAGTCGCGCACCGCCGGGACGCTGCACGAGCATCGCGTGCCGGCGCGAGACCGACGCCTCGTCGAGGTGCAGATCCGCGGAGAGTCCGCGCCCGATGTGCGTGACGCCCTCGCCGAGCGGGATCAGCAGCGTCTCCGCGCCGAGTCCGCCGTGCACCTCGAGGTAGCGGCCAGGTCCGTCCGGGCGCTCGCTGATCGCCTTGCGGCGAACGTTCTCGTCGAGGCACGCAATCGCGTCAACGCGCTCTGTGTGACCTTCGGCTGTGGCTGAGCGAATTGGTGTTTGCGCAGTCATGTCTTCAGTCAATCCGATGCTACTCATGTGCCCCTGAAGGGCTCCGAAGAAACGTATAAACCGGCGCTGGATACAACTCCTCAACAGCTATGCAAGGTCCGGCGCGTCCGGCGGGCAGCCGAACGATCGGCCGTCGCGAGCGGAGCGTCCGCACGCGCATGCGCCCTACTGCCGCGCCACGTCCAGCGGCGCCGCGTCGAGCCTCGCAGTCAGCTCCGTGCCACCGCCGGTGCTGCCGCCTCCGCCTCCGCCGCCGTCCCGGCGGTTCTTCGACATCCGTCGCGAGCTCCACCAGCCCCAGCCGCCGACCGCGAGAACCGGGACGACGAACATCGCGGACTCGTACCAATGCATCAAGCAGGCAAGCACAGGCATCGCGCTAGACGCTACCACGCCTCCCGGTAGCCGGATTGCTCGCCGTCGCCACCGGCGGGCGCCGCCGAGCGCTCGCCGCCTGACGGCGCGCGCGGCCCGGCGCGACGCCGGCGCACGACGAACACGAGCAGCAGGCCAAATACGACGATCGCGCCGCCGATGACGATCGCAGCGACCGGCGCCGAGGAGGCGTTCGGCGTCCAGAACAACTGCCCGGTGACCGTGCCCTTGCTCTCGCCGACCGCGATCGGCACGTGCCAGTCGAAGATCAGCGTGCGCTTGCCCTTGTCCTTGACCTTCGCCGGCGCCACCGGCGACATCCAGTGGATGCGGTGGTCGTGCCATTCGAACTGACCCGTGCGGTCGACCAGCTGCCAATGCGGCGTCGCCGTGGCGCTCGCGAACGACGGCACCGTGACATCGCCGTAGAAGCTCTGGTTGAGGTAGTACGCAGGCGAGTGCGTATTGACTTCGACCGTCCCGTTCGCCTGCACGCGCGCGTACGGTTCGCCTTCATAGCCCTCGATCGCGACCGTCCGCCCGGTTTCGTTTCGCAGCAGCAGGCGGTCGGAGAACTGCAGCACCTGCAGGTGCAGGCCCGGCGTCGACGGCAGGATCGACGTGATCGTCGAGCGGTAGTTCGGGCTCGAGCCCTGGTCATTGAGCGGGTTCTGCTGCTGATCGCTCGTCGTCGTCGCCGCGAGCGCCGGCGTCGCGCCGATCGAGCAGGCGCACGAGGCCAGCAGGACGATGATCGCGCGAGAGAGCACCTGCGCGAAACCGTAGCGAAGGGCGAACCGCCCGGCGCCGGCGCTCAGGTGCCGACGCTCGAGAGCAGCCACAGCCCGAAGCTCGTGAACGCGACCATCACGGCGAGCATCCAGTACTGGCTGCGCACGGCTTCTTCGGGGTCGCGATACATCACCAGCGCGCGATCGTGCGCCAGCGCGAGCCCGCCGACGTGGCCGAGCACGAGCGCAGCGACCTGCACGTACCAGATCGCCGCATAGGAGATCACCTGATAATCGATCTGATAGCCGCTCGTGCCGAAGATGTTCGCGCCGTTGCCGAGCGGGTCCGAAGCGAGGTAGACGATCGCCTGGCTCTGCCAGATCAGCAGCGAGAAGTAGTGCGCGAGCACGTATGCGAAGGCGATCGGCACGAGCGTGTGCGCGAAGGCGCGTCCGAGTTCGCCCGTGTCGAAGCGCTCGCCGACGCTGTGCACGCCGAGGATTCCCAGCCGGTAGACGCAGACGATCAGACCGATGCAGACGAGCAGCCCGACGGAGTAGGCAAGCTCCTGCGACGGCGTCGCGCCGAGGCCGAGGTCGGAGAAGACGCTCTGCAGGCTCGGCTCGGATTTACGCCAGATGCCGCCGTTGGAGAAGCCGTCGAAGGTGGTCGTGCCGATCAGCGCACAGACGAGCGTGACCGTTCCGGCGCGCAGCTCGAGCTTCGTCACGCCGCTGAGCGGGCGGCGCAGGCAGAGAAAGCCGTCCTCGTCGCGAACGAGCGGCGAGAGCTTGCTGAGCAGGTTGAAGTAGACGCCGAAGCCGTCTGCTCGCGTGGCCCACTGCTCGACGCCGAACAGCAGCATGCCGACGAGCATCACGACGAAATAGCCGAGCGACAGCGCCGCCAGCAGCGACGGTTCGTCGCGATTGACGTAAACGAGCTCGAGCCACGCGAAGCCGACGATGCCGGCGATCGCCGGCCACACGCCGAGGCGCTCGGGATAGCGAAGCGGAGCGGACGCGCGCTCGGAACCGCCCAGCAGCCGCAGCACGCCGCGACAGGCGCGCGCGCATGCCCGCCAGGGGCTGAACGCCGCGAAGACGTCGCCGAACAGCACGCTCAGAACGGGCACGCCGACCCAGAAGATCACGTAGATGAACGTCACCGAGAAGTTCGCGTTGGCCACCTGCGCGCCGTCGAAGCCGCTGTACAGGACCAGCGCGAACAGCGCGACGCCGATCACGCCGGCGATTGTCTCGAGCGCAGGCGCCAGTCGCAGGCCGCGTCGATCCGCGCCGGCGGCTGCGACCGCGCGCGCGTTCGCGAACAGCCGGCGGCGGTGTTCGCGTTGCAACTGCGGCGTGCGCCACAGCGTCGAGAGCGCGACGAACGAGACGACGAGCACGATCGCCGCCGTCCAGCTGAACAGCCAGACCGGTATCGGCAGGTCGGCCTTGCCGACGATCCCGTGCGCTTCGGCGACCGCCGGAGCGGCGAGCGCGAGCAGAGCCGATACGCCGAGCAGCAACGGCAGCAAGCGGCGGCGCGTGGCACTCATGCCGGGCGCAGTCTATGCGACGGCAGCCCGGCGCTCGCCGGCTGCGCTGCGCCCGTCGGGCGCCGCGCTGGCGTACGCTCCAGGCTGATGCTCGCGCTCCCGCTCGCCGTCTCGACAGGCATCGAGGCCGTGCTCCAGCTCGGTCCGCTGGCGCTGATCGCGGTGCTCTACGCGCGCCGCGTGCGCACGCTCGCGATCACCTCGCACCCGGTGCCGGGCTGGCGCCAGGCGTCGTTCTACGCCGGCTTCGTCGTGATCGCCGCGGCGCTGACATCGCTCGGGTCTGCCAGCCAGCAGCTGCTCTACATGCACATGATCGAGCACCTGCTGCTCGGCGACATCGCGGCGCTGCTGATCGTGCTCGGCCTGACCGGCCCGCTGCTCGCGCCGATCCTCAAAATCCGCCTCTTCGACCGCCTGCGCGCGCTCTCGCACCCGGCGATCGCATTTCCGCTATGGGCGATCGACCTCTACGCCTGGCACGCACCGGCGCTCTACCAGGCGGCGCTGCGTCACACCGGAGTGCATGCGCTGGAGCACGCGATGTTCCTCGGCTTCGGCGTCAACATGTGGATGTGCCTCGTCGGTCCGCTGCCGACGCCGAGCTGGTTCGGCAACCTCGGGCGCCTGTTCTACATCGTCGCCGTGCGCCTCGCCGGCACCGTGCTCGGCAACATCTTCCTCTGGTCCGGCACCGTCTTCTACCCGTTCTACAGCCACGGCGACGCGATCCATCACATCTCGCCGCTCGCCGACCAGAACATCGCCGGCGCGATCATGATGGTCGAGGAGTCGTTCCTCACGCTCGGGCTGTTCTGCTGGCTGTTCCTGCGCGCCGCACGCGAGGGCGAGGAGCGCCAGAACCTGCTCGACTACGCCCAAGCGCAAGGCCTCGAGCTGAGCGAGGCGCGCGCCGCACGCGCCGTCGCCGCCGGGCGCGGAGCGGAGCTGCGCCGCCGCCTGGAGAGCGGCACCGAGGCGGCCGAGCAGGCCTGAGCGGCTGCGCCGGTCAGAGCGTGACGCCGCTGGGAAGAGTCTGAGGACGCCGGCTCGCGCCGCGCCAGCGTCGCCCTAGCCGCCGGCTACGGCGGGAAGAATCGTCAGCTCTGCGCCGTCTTTGACCGGCGTGGCCAAACCGTCGAGAAAGCGGATGTCTTCGCCGGCGAGGTAGACGTTGACGAAGCGCCGCAGCGAGCCCTCATCGTCGTACAGCCGCGTGCGCAGCTCGCCGAAGCGGTCGAACAGCCCGTCGAGCACCTCCTGCACGGTCGCGCCATCGAGGAGCGTCTCGGCCTCGCCGCCGGCAGCTGCGCGCAGCTGCGTCGGGATCTTAACGACGACAGCCATCAGACTGCGACGGTCTGAGGCACGCCGGCGTCGAACGCCTCGACCGACGGCTGAATCGTGTGCGTCTCGAAGCTGCCGCGCACGGCGTCGAGCGTCTTCAGGCCCTCGCCGGTGATCACGAGCACGACGCGCTCGTCAGGGTCGATCTCGCCGCGCTCGGCGAGCTTGGCGAGCGTCGCCGTCGTGACGCCGCCTGCCGTCTCGGTGAAGACACCGGTCGTCTCCGCGAGCAGCTTGATTCCGGCGCGGATCTCGTCGTCTGAGACCGCGTCGATCGAGCCGCCGCTGCGACGCGCCAGGTCGAGCGCGTACGGGCCGTCGGCCGGGTTGCCGATCGCCAGCGACTTCGCGATCGTGTCCGGCTTGACCGGCCGGCAGAAGTCCTGTCCGTCGGCGAATGCGCTCGCGACCGGCGAGCAGCCCTCGGCCTGAGCGCCGTTCATCCGCGGCAGCTCGCCCTCGACCAGTCCGAGCTCGGAGAACTCTTCGAAGCCACGTGCGATCTTCGTGAACAGCGAGCCCGACGCGATCGGCGCGACGAGCCGGTCGGGCAGCTCCCAGCCGAGCTGCTCGGCGATCTCGAACGCGAGCGTCTTCGAGCCCTCGGCGTAGTACGGACGCAAGTTGATGTTGACGAACGCCCAGTCGCGCTCGGCGCACAGCTCCGTGCAGAGACGGTTGACGTCGTCGTAGTTGCCTTCGACGCCAACGAGGTTCGTCCCGTAGATGCCCGTCGCGAGCACCTTCTGCTCCTCGAGGTCAGACGGGATGAAGACATATGAGTCCAAGCCGAGCGCAGCGCCGTGAGCGGCGACCGAGTTGGCGAGGTTGCCCGTCGAGGCGCACGCGATCGTCTCGAAGCCGAGCTCGCGAGCGCGCGTGACGGCGACCGAGACGACGCGGTCCTTGAACGAGTGCGTCGGGTTGGCCGCGTCGTTCTTGACCCACACCTCGCGCAGGCCGAGGCGCTCGGCGAGGCGGTCGGCGCGGATCAGCGGCGTGCAGCCTGCCGGCAGCCCTACGCGCGAAGCGAGCCGGCCCGAAGGGCCCGGAGGGCCGCCGGCGAGCGGGAGGAAGTCGGCGTAGCGCCAGATGTTCTGCGGGCCGCCCTGGATCCGCCGGCGCAGCTCGCCGACGTCGCCGCTGGTGCGGCTGTGGTCGTATGCGACCTCGAGCGGTCCGAAGCACTTGTCGCAGACGTAGAGCGCCTCGAGCGGATACTCGGCCTTGCACTCCTTGCACTGCAGATGGCTGACAGCCATTTGGGACTCCTCGCTTTAGTTCTTCGCCTTGTCACGTGTGGCGAAGAGCGCGAAGCCCGCCACACATCACCTGGAATTGGCACCTTCCCGCCTGTGACATTGGCGGTGGTTGCCGGGGTTTCGCAGGGCCAGGCCCTCCACCCCTCTGGATGTGTACATCTGTTGCGCGGCAGTCTAGCAATCCTCTCGGCCGAGACGATCGCCGCACTCTGACGTTCGACGAATGACCATATCGCCAGGCACGCTGTGGACGCATGCCAGGCGGTAACGCGCGCGAGCGACCGGTGTAGCCGCTGAAGATGCGCACGCCAGCGGGCCAGCACGAGCAGGAGCAGCCGCAACCGCGACGCGCACAGCAGCGGCCGGGCACGCTCGAGCCGTTCGCGACGGCGAGCAAGCGGCGCATGCTGATCATCGTCAACCCGCACGCAGCGACCGTCTCTGACCGGCTGCGCCATCTCGTCGTCTACGCGCTGAAGGGCCGCTACGAAGTCGACGCCGTCGACACCGAGGCGCGCGGGCACGCGACCGAGCTCTGCCGCGAGGCGGCGCACGAGGGCTACGACGCCGTCGTCGCGTTCGGCGGCGACGGGACCGTCAACGAAGCGGCCAACGGCCTGCTCGGCTCGCCGACGCCGCTGTGCCCGCTGCCGGGCGGCTCGGCGAACGTATTCGCGAAGATGCTAGGCATCCCCGGCGAGCTCGTCGACGCGACCGAGCATCTGCTCGCGATCGCCGACGACTGGCGGCCGCGCAAGGTCGACCTCGGCGTCGTCAACGAGCGCTGCTTCGTGTTCAACTCCGGCGTCGGACTCGACGCGAGCGTCGTCGCGCGCGTCGACGCTCGCCCCGAGCTGAAGGCCCGCTTCGGCCCGTACTTCTTCACCGCGCAGGCGATCGCGGCGTACTTCGGCAAGTACCTGCTGCGCGCGCCGCAGCTCGAAGTTCAGGCACCCGACGGGCGCAGCTGGCGCGGCGTCACGGCAGTCGTCCAGAACGGCGCGCCGTTCACCTACTTCCACGAGCGGCCGGTCGAGATCGCCGCCGGCGCCTCGCTCGACTCTGGCGCGCTTGCCGGCGCCGTGCTGCGCCGCGCGACGCCGCTTGCCGTGTCGCTGCTCGGAATGCGCGCGCTCTCGCCCGGCGCGCGCGTCGTCGGGCGCCGCCAGGTCGCGGGTTTCGAGGGCCTTGGCAAGCTGACCATACGCAGCGCCGACGGCAGCGCGCTGCCGCTGCAGGTCGACGGCGACTACCTCGGCGAGGTCGCCGAGGCGCGCTACTCGATCAGGCCGGCCGCGCTCAACGTCGTCGCCTGAGCTCCGCTCAAGCGACGTTGCCGGTGCCCGGCGTGACGCGGTAGGCGTCGAAGACCGAGTCGATGTTGCGCATGCGCGTGATCGCGCTCTTCAGCGTGTGCGTGTCGGCGACCTCGACGACGAAGCGGTTCTTGACCATCGGCGGCGCCGACATGCAGCGCGCTTCGAGGATGTTCGCGCCGGACTCCGAGAAGACCCGCGAGAGATCCTCGAGCAGGCGGTGGCGATCCCAGGCGTCGATCTGGATTTCGACGACGAACGCCGTCGACTGGTCTCCATCCCAGGAGACATCCGTGAAGCGCTCGGGATCCTTGCGCAGCAGCGTCGCGTTGGGACAGTCTTCGCGGTGGATCGTGATCCCGCGCCCAAGCGAGATGTAGCCGACGATCTCATCGCCTGGCACCGGGCGGCAGCACTTCGCCAGGCGCAGCATCACGTCCTCGACGCCCTCGACGCGAATCCCGTACTGGCCCGAGGACTTCGTCGGGCGCTTGCGCGAGCGCCCGACGCGCAGGAGATCGGCGGCAGGCCCCTCGGCGTCGGCCGCCTCGCCCTGCTTCAGGCGCTGCATCACCTTGCCGACGACGAGCTTCGGCGAGACCTTCGCCGCGCCGAGCGCGATGTAGAAATCGTCGGCCTTGCGGTAGCCAACCTCGCGGATCACGTCGGCGAGCAGCGCCGAGCCGGTGATCTTCTGCGCCGGCAGGCCGGCTTTGCGCAGGTGCTCCTGCAGCAGGTCGCGGCCGGTGTGCTCGGTGTCCTGGCGCGACTCGGCCTTGAACCAGGCCTTGATCTTGTTGCGCGCGCGTGTCGTCTTGACCGTCGCCAGCCAGTCGCGCGAAGGGCCTCGCTCGCGCTTGGCCGTGAGGATCTCGACGATGTCGCCCGAGCGCAGCTCGTAGTGCAGCGGCACGATCTTGCCGTTGACGCGCGCGCCGACGCAGCGGTGGCCGATCTCCGTGTGCACCTCATAGGCGAAGTCCAGCGGCGTCGCGCCGGCCGCCAGCGACTTGACCTGGCCCTTCGGCGTGAACACGTAGACCTCGTCCTCGAACAGGTCCGTGCGCAGCGTCTCCATGAACTCGCGCGGGTCCGACAGCTCCTGCTGCCAGTCGAGCATCGTTCGCAGCCACTTCAGCTTCGCGTCGCCGCCCTCGCCGGAGTCTCCCGCACCCTGCTTGTAGACCCAGTGCGCGGCGACGCCGAACTCGGCCATCTCGTGCATCTCCTGCGTACGGATCTGGATCTCCAACGGTCGCCCCTCGGGCCCGATCACGGTCGTGTGCAGCGACTGGTACATGTTGAACTTCGGCATCGCGATGAAGTCCTTGAAGCGCCCCGGCAGCGGCTTCCACAGCGAGTGGATCACGCCGACCGTGCCGTAGCAGTCCTTGACCGAGTCGACGATCACGCGCATCGCCGTGAGGTCGTAGATCTCGTTGAACTCGCGGCCCTTCTTCGTCATCTTCGAGTAGATCGAGTAGAAGTGCTTCGCGCGCCCGGCGATCTGCGCCTGGATGCCGAGCTCGCCCAGCTCGCGCGAGAGGTATTCGCCGGCCTCGTTGACGTAGCCCTCGCGGTCGTCGCGCTGCTGGGCGACGAGACCCTTGATCTCCTGGTACTTGCGCGGGTGCAGCGTCGCGAACGCGAGATCCTCGAGCTCCCACTTCAAGGCGTGAATTCCAAGCCGGTGCGCGAGCGGCGCGTAGATCTCGAGCGTCTCGCGCGCCTTCTCCATCTGCTTCTGCTTCGGCATCGCCTCGATCGTGCGCATGTTGTGCAGGCGATCGGCGAGCTTGATCAGGATCACCCGCACGTCGGTGGCCATCGCGACCATCATCTTGCGGTAGTTCTCCGCTTGCGCCTCGTCGTGGGACTGGAACGTGATTCCCGTCAGCTTCGTCACGCCGTCGACGATCGCCGCGATCTCCTCGCCGAAGCGCGCGCGCACCTCCTCGATCGAGGCCGAGGTGTCCTCGACGGTGTCGTGCAGCAGCGCCGCGCAGAGCGTCTCGGTGTCGAGGCGCATGCTCGCGCAGATCCGCGCGACGCCGACCGGATGGACGATGAAGTCCTCGCCCGATTTGCGCCGCTGGTCGGCGTGGTGCTCACAGGCGAACACGAACGCGTCCTGCACGCGCGCGCGGTCGATCTCGACCGACGAATCCGCCGCGTGCTCGGAGACGATCGCGAACAGATCTGCGAGCAGCCGCCGCTCGGGCTCGGACAGGTTCAGGCGCGGCAGCGGCGTCGGCGTGCGCCGGCGCTCGGCCCCGTCAGGGCCGCCCGGCGCGGGCGCCTCGGGCGCCTTCGGCGAGTCGCTCCCGACCGCGCGCGACACGCGCACGTCCTCGGGCCGCGCCTGCTCGGCTACGTCGGCGCTGCTTGGGCTGTGCGGGTCTTTGGCGACGGCCATCTCATAAGGGTAGGGGACGGCCCCACCGGATTGAAGAGGCTCAGGGCGCGGCGAACAGCGCGAGCTCGAGCTGCTCGTCCTGCTCGCGCTCCTCGGCAGCCCCAGACGGGTGCTGCGCCGGGCTCGCCGCGGTGCTTGCAGGCGTCGGAGCGGATGCTGCGACGAGGCGATCTCGCCGCGGCGCTGCGAGCGGGTGGATCTCGATCGGCGCCTGCACCGGAGCCGCTTGGCGCAGCACCAGACGCGGCTCGCTGACGCCGTTCCACTCGTTGACCTCGAGCTTGAACGTCGCTTCGGCAAGGACGCCGTCGGCAACCGGAAGCGTGCCGCCGTTGCCGAATGCGACCGCGCGAGCGCGCGCGCCGCGCGACTCGACGGTGAAGCGCACGTGCTTGCCTTCTCCCATCGACCGCGCGTCGCGGAAGCGAGCCTCGGCGAGCATCAGCGAGACGGCCGGGTTGCCGCGCCCGAACGGAGCGAGCTGCGTCAGCTCCTCGGCGAGCGTCATCCCCAGCTCGTCGCCGCCGACGACCGCATCGACGCGCTCGAGCGCGTGCAGATCGTCCGCCGTCAGCGTTCGCGCAGCGTGCGCGTCGAACGCCGCCGCGAGCGCGTCGACGCGCTCGCGCTCGACCTCCAGGCCCGCCGCCGCGCGATGGCCGCCGTGGCGGACCAGGTGCTCCGCGCAAACGTCGAGGCCGGCGAGCA
Organism: Solirubrobacteraceae bacterium; assembly: GCA_036271095.1. Taxonomy (GTDB): domain Bacteria; phylum Actinomycetota; class Thermoleophilia; order Solirubrobacterales; family Solirubrobacteraceae; genus Palsa-744. The sequence continues at coordinate 79,271 of DATBBG010000011.1, read as the reverse complement.
GGTCGAACGCGGCGATGCTCCGCCCCGACCCCCTCCCCCGCTCGCCGTCGAGCGCGATCAGCACGACCGGGCGATTGCTCTGCTCGGCCAGCCGCGAGGCGACGATGCCGATCACGCCTGCATGCCAGCCCTCGCCAGCGAGAACGTAGCCCGAGCGCTCGCCGAGCGCTGCGATCTGCGCTTCCGCTTCGTAGCGAATCCGCAGCTCGACCTCGCGGCGCTCGTAGTTGGCCCGATCGAGCTCGTCGGCGACCTGCGCGGCGCGCAGCTTGTCCTCGGTCAGGATCAGCTCGAGCCCGGCGTCGGCGCGATACAGGCGCCCGGCCGCGTTCAGCCGCGGCGCCAGCGCGAAGCCGACCGCGCGCTCGTCCACGCGCGCCGGATTGACGCGCGCGACGCTCATCAGCGCGCGCAGGCCGGGCTTCGCTGTTGCCGCGAGCGTGCGCAGGCCGCGTCGAACGAGCGTACGGTTCTCGCCGAGCAGCGGCACGACGTCGGCGATCGTCGCGAGCGCGACCAAGTCGAGATCCTGCTCGAGCTCGCGCACGTCGCGCCCGGACGCCGCGAACAGCGCCTGCGCGAGCTTGTAGGCGACCGCCGTCGCGCAAAGCTCGACGCACGGATACCCGCACACCGCCGGGTGCACGATCGGCGCCGCCGGCAGCGCGCCGTCGGCGCGCGGAGTGTGGTGGTCGGTGACGACGACCTGCATTCCGAGCGCTTGCGCCAGCGCGACCTGCTCGACGGCCGTGATCGCGCAGTCGGCCGTGATCAGCAGGCGCGTCCCGCGCGCCGACAGCCGCTGCACGGTCTCCTCGGAGAGCCCGTAGCCGTCGCCGATGCGGTCGGGCAGGTAGTGGTCGGCGTCGGCGCCGAGCGCGCGCAGCGCGCGCAGCAGGATCGCCGTCGAGCAGACGCCGTCGACGTCGTAGTCGCCGTGCACCGTGATCCGCTGACCGCTCGAGACGTGCTCGAGGATCGCCGTGACGGCGGCCTCGATGCCGGCAAAAGCGCTTGCGTCGTGCTGCTCGTCGGCGGCGAGAAACGCGCGCGCGCGCTCGACCTCGCCGAAGCCGCGCCGGACGAGCACCTGCGCGAGCGCGCCGCTGACGCCGAGCTGCTCGCGCAGCGAGCGAACCTGCGCGCTGGGGCAATCGGCGATCTGAAAGCGTGGCCGCGACATCGCCGAGCACGTTACGGCCAGGGCGAGACAGAACCGCGCCGAGCGCGGCGAGCGCTCAGCTCTCGAGCGCCGGCGCGGCGGCCGCGCGTTCGCGGCGCATGCCCTCGAGATAGACCAAGCCGAGCCCGATCAGCGCGCCGGGGACGGCATAGAGCACGACGCCTACGTCAGTCGCCTTCTGCCCCGGCACCTGCAGCGCCGAGACTTTGATCCCGTAGATGATCAGCCCGACGACGATCGCACCGGCGATCGAGCCGAGGAAGGCGCCGACGATGCCACCCCAGAAGCGGTCGGGCAGGAAGATCGTGAAATGCCAGATCGCCAGGCCCATGATCACCCAACCGAGCATTCCCATCAGCGCCCACCCCCCCTGCTGTTCGTAGCCGCGCCGGACATCAGCGCCTGCCGTGCCTGCGGTTGCGCGCGCGTTTGCTGCGTTTGGCGCTCGGTTTCGGATCGTCCTTCATCACCAGATCCTCAGGCGTGAGGTCGGCCGCCGGGTCGATTGCCGGCTGTTGCGGGCCGTCCTGCTCGAGCTCCGGCTCGACCTGGCGCTGCGGCTTCGCGCGCGGCGGCTTCTGCGCGACGCCGGCGCCACCGGCGCGCCGCGTCGAGCTGCTGCGCCCGCCGTTCTTCGGCGCGCTCGGCTCACCGTCGACGTCGAGATCGCGCACGAGTTCCTGGAACTCGTCGCGTGAGATCTGCTCGCCCGGCTCCTCCGGCGCGATCAGGCTGCCGCGGCGCGTGCGCTTGCGCTTCTCCGAAGGCTCGACGTCGATCGGTTCGCCGGCGAGGGCCGTCGCGTAGGCCGGCACGGCGCCGACTTCGCGAACGATCCGCGCGCGGCGGCTGCGATAGATCGGCTCGCGCTCCTTCCAGTGCGTCAGCACCGGCGAGGCGATGAAGATCGACGAGTACGCGCCCGAGGCGATGCCGACCATCAGCGCGAAGGCGAAGTCCTTCAGCGTTTCGCCGCCGAACAGCAGTAGCGAGACGACCGGAAGCAGCGTGCAGAAGCTCGTCGCCAGCGAACGCGTCAGCACCTCGGACATCGAGCGGTTGACGATCTGCGAGAAGGCAGCGCGCGGCATTCGTGGCACGTTCTCGCGCACACGATCGAACACGATGATCGTGTCGTAGAGCGAATACCCGAGGATCGTCAACAGCGCGGCGACCGTCGAGGTCGTCACTTCGCGACCGGTCAGCGAGTAGACGCCTGCCGTGATCAGCAGATCGTGCATCAGCGCGATCAACACCGGGATCGAGTACTTCCACGAGAAACGCAACGCGATGTAGGCGGAGATCACCAGCAGCGACGCGATGATCGCGATGATCGCGCTGTTGGCGATCGTTTTGCCGAACGTCGGCCCGATCGAGGTCGAGGAGAAGTTCTTCGTGCCGAAGTGGCTGTCGAGATCGGCCTTGATTTTCTGCACGTTGCCCGGCTTCAACGTCTCCGTCGAGATCTGGTAGCCGTTGCCGCCGATGCTCTTGTTGTTGAACTTCTGGATCTCGGCGTTGCCGTAGCCGGCCGAGCGCATGACCGACTCGACCTGGTTCTCGGGGACGGTGTGGACGAACGCCGTCTGGATGCGCGTGCCCGATTTGAAGTCGATGCCGAAGTTCAGCCCTTTGCCGCCGATCGCGAGCGCGCCGACAAGGAGGATCGTGCCCGACAGCGAGAAGAACCACTTCGAGGCGCCCATGAAGTCGAACGTCCAGCCCTTGCCGCGACGCTCGGCGCCGAGCGCCGAGGGGTGCGAGACGATTTTCGAGCGGCCCATCGCGCCCAGCGCGGCCTGTGTCGCGAGCACGGCCGTGAACAGCGAGACGAGCGTGCCGATGCCGAGTGTGAAGGCGAAGCCCTTGACTTCGGCCGTCGCCAGCGCGAACAGGATGAACGCGGTCATGAACGTGACGACGTTCGCGTCGACGATCGCTTCGAAACCGCGTTTGTAGCCCGTCGCGATGCCGGAGATGATCGATCTGCCGCCGCGGATCTCCTCCTTGACGCGCTCGAAGATGACGATGTTGGCGTCGGCCGCGACGCCGATCGTGAGGATCAGACCGGCGATGCCCGGCAGCGTCAGCGTGATCGGGATCAGCTTGATCAGCGCGAAGAAGTAGATCCCGTAGATGACGAGACCGCCGATCGCGATCGCGCCGAGCACGCGGTAGAACAGCAGCAGGAACAGGCAGACGATCGCGAAGCCGACGAGGCCCGCGATCAGCCCCTGGTTCAGCGCCGTTTTTCCGAGCGTCGCCGAGACCTGCGAGTTGGAGATCAGCTGCAGCTTGATCGGCAGCGCGCCGGACTGCAGCTCCTGCGCCAGTTCCTGCGCCGAGGTGATCGTGAAGCCGCCGGAGATCTGCGAGCCGGTCGAAGCGTCGATCCCTTCCGGGTACTTCGTGTAGTCGATCGACGGCGTCGTGATCAGCTGGCCGTCGAGCACGACCGCGAAGTGCTGCAGCGCCGCTTCCTTGGGCACGCCCGGCAGCTGCGCTTCTTGACCGCGATGCGCGATTTCCTTCGTGACGCCTTCGAAGACGTTCTTGCCGTGCCCGGTGAAGCCGAACGTCACGTTTGGCGCGCCCGTGCCGCCCGAGCCTTCGTCGAAGCTCTGCGTCGGGTTCTTCACGTCGGCGCCCGTCAGCACCGGCACGTCGTTGAGCACGTAGTAGCTGTTCGGGCTTTTCTGCGTGACCTTGCCCGCGCTGCTTTCGACGGCGCGCGCCTGCACCAGCACCGTGCCCGGGTTGACCCGCACGGCTTTCAGCTGGCCGTGGCCCTTCGGCAGCCCTTCGGAGTAGAGGTTCGCTTCGGTTTCCTCAGGGCCCTTGATCACCTTTTCATGCTTCGGTTCGAGCAGGTACCAACTGCCGTAGATGCAGCCTTCGACCTGCTTGGGCGTGCAGCCTTTGCTCCAGGTCGTATCGGTCTTGCGCAGGATCGGCGCACGCTTCTCAGCACGCACGATCGCCTCGTACTCCGGCAGGCCGAACTGCGACGCGCCCGCGTTCTCGCCGCCGGTAGCGGTCGTTTCGGTCGGCGAGGGCTTGCCGCTCGGGCCGATCACGTTCGGCTCCCAGTCGTAGAAGAACAGCTGCGCGGTCTTGCCAACCTCCTGTTCGGCGCGTTTGGCGTCTTTGACTTCCGGCAGCGCGACGTCGATTTCGTCAGAGCCCGAGCGCTGGATTTCCGGCTGGGAGACTCCGAGCTGGTCGACGCGCTTGCGCATGATGTCGATCGCGCGGTTGAGCGATTCGGAGTCGACTTTCGACTGCGCCGTCGGTCGCGCTTGGTAGACGAGCTGGACGCCGCCCTTGAGGTCGAGCCCGAGGCGCGTCTTTTTCGCCGCGATCACCGCAACCGATCCGGCGACCAGGCCGGCGACGATCAACAGGATCAATGTGTTGCGGCGGCGATCGGTCATCTGGCTCCCATGGCCCGCTCAGACTACTTGTCGGGCGTCAGCACTAGCAACAGGCCGCCGTCATCGTCGTAGGCCGGGAACATGTCCGCCTTCGCGCTCGCCGCGACGTCGCGTTCGCCGGAGACCTCGACCGGAACCTCGAGTTTGCGCACGCCCCACTCGAGCACGGTTTCGACGGGATCCTCGCCGTCGCGAAAACGCAGCCCGAGAACCTGCTCGACGCGCTGTCCGATGACCTCTTCCTCCTCCAGTCCGGTGAACGCAAACGAGTTCTTGCCGCAGCCGATCACGCGGCCCTCGCCGTCGCAGACGAAGAACGCGGCGTCCGGCGCCGGGTAGTAGTCGTCGAGCAGTTCAAACAGAAACGCGAAGCCGCACTTCGCGCAGCCCTTCGGCTGACGCGTGAAGCCGATGTTGCGATCGAGCTCGGTCGTGCGGTGGCCGCAGTTGGGGCAGATGAATGGATGGGCCATAGTTGACACAGACTACGAAAGCGCAAGGCTGGGCGGCTCCGGTGGGCGTCGCCGGTCGCTCGCGCCTTCGCGCCTGCCGGCGTACGCAATCGCCTATCGCGAGCGAGCGTGTGAAGCCTCCGTTACCGCGCTCCGTTAGCGCGTTGCTCAGAACAGCGGCGATGCGCCGCCGCGCAAGGACGAATCGCTCGGCGGCGGCTCGAGCCCGAGATGCGAGAACGCGGCGCTGGTCGCCGCTCGTCCGCGCGGCGTGCGCTTGATCAGGCCCTCCTGCAGCAGATAGGGCTCGTAGACGTCCTCTATCGTGTCCTGCTCCTCGCCGACGGCGACGGCGAGCGTCGAGAGTCCGACGGGACCGCCCTCGAACTTGACGCAGATCGCGCGCAGGATCTCGCGGTCGAGTCGATCGAGCCCGCGCTCGTCGACCTCGAGCATGTTCAGCGCCGCGTGCGCAGCCTGCGCGGTGACCACGCCCTCCATCCGCACCTCGGCGAAGTCGCGTACGCGCTTGAGCAGCCGATTGGCGACGCGCGGAGTGCCGCGGCTGCGCGCGGCGATCGTCGCGGCGCCCTCCTCGTCCAGCTCGATCTCGAGGATCCCCGCCGAGCGGCGCACGATCCGCGCGAGGTCGTCGACCGAGTAGGACTCCAGACGCGCCTGAATGCCGAAGCGGTCGCGCAGCGGCGTCGTCAGCAGCCCCGATCGCGTCGTCGCGCCGATCAACGTGAACGCCGGCAGGTCGAGCGTGACGACGCGCGCACCAGCGCCCTGCCCGACGGTGATCGGCAGCCGCCGATCCTCCATCGCCGGGTAGAACGTCTCCTCCAGCGTGCGCGGCAGGCGGTGGATCTCGTCGACGAAGAAGACGCTGCGCGGCTCCAGCGCTGTGAGGAAGGCGGCGATGTCTCCCTTTCGCTCGAGCGCCGGACCGGCGGTCTGCACGAACGGAACGTCGAGCTCGGCCGCGACGATCTGCGCCAGCGAGGTCTTGCCGAGGCCCGGCGGGCCGGCGAGCAGCAGGTGGTCGAGCGCGTCGCCGCGCGCCGTCGCCGCCTCGATTGCGACCGCGAGCTGCTCGCGCAGCGCCTCCTGGCCGACGAAGTCCTGCAGCCGTTTCGGGCGCAGCGAGCGGTCGAGCTCGTCTTCGGGCACGAGATAGGGCGTCTGGATCCGCGCGCTCGCGGCCGTCGCGATCGTCTCGGCGCTCATCACGCCGTCCGCGCCAGGCGCAACGCGTGCGCGATCAACTGCTCGGCGCTCTCGCCTTCGGCGTCGAGCAGCAGTCCGTCGGCTTCGCCGGGCGCGTAGCCGAGCTCGATCAACCCGGCGCGCGCGAGCGCGCGTCCGTCCTCGCCGTCGAGCTCACCCGGCTCGCCGCGTCCGCCGCGCGCGGCCAGGATCGACTCCTCGATCGCATCGTCACTGCGCACGACGACCTTCTCGCGCAGCTCGACGATGATCCGCTCGGCCGTCCGCTTGCCGATTCCGGGCACCGCCTGAAAGCGCGCCGAATCGCCGCCGGCGATCGCCGCGATCAGCTCGCGCGGAGCGCCGCCGGAAAGCACGGCGAGCGCCACCTTCGGCCCGACCGCTTGGACCGAGAGCAGCATCAGGAACAGGTCGCGCTCCTGCTCGGAGTGAAAGCCGTACAGCGCCAGCGCGTCGTCGCGCACGATCAGATGCGCGTGCAGCGTGACCTGCTCGCCGGCCGGCGGCACGTGGCGAAGGGTCTCGGCTGAGACGGCCGCGCGGTAGCCGACGCCGTCGCCGCACAGCACGACGACGTGGTCGGCACGGCGCACCGCGACCTCGCCTCGCAGCAGCGCGATCATGCTCCGGCCCTGGCCAGCGCGCTCGACAGCGGCGCGCAGTTGGCGTGGCAGATCGCGACCGCAAGCGCGTCGGCGGCGTGGTCGGGACGCGGCTCGTGCTCGAGCGAGAGCAGCGCCTGGACCATCCGCCCGACCTGCTCCTTGCCGGCGCGGCCGTTGCCGCAGACCGCCCCCTTGACCTGCTGTGGCGTGTAGCCCGTGCACGGCAGCCCGCGCTGACCGGCCGCGAGCATGACGACACCGCGCGCGTGCCCGACGGCGAACGCGGTCTTGACGTTCTGGCCGAAGTAGAGCTCCTCAAGCGCGACCGCGTCGGGCTCGTGCGTGGCGATCAGCGCCTCGACCTCGGCATGAATCTCGGCGAGACGACGCTCGCGCGTGAGCTCGGACGCGGTCTCGATCACGCCGCCGTCGAGCGCCAGCAGGCGCCCGCCGCGACGTTCGACGACGCCGTATCCGGTGTTGGCGAGGCCAGGGTCGATTCCAAGCACGATCATGGCGAGTGATTCTGCGCTCGCCTTCGGACGCCTGCCTGGGCTGTGCCCAGCGGGCGTGCGTCCTGCACGGTCGCGTACGCTGGGCGCACGATGGGCGACGAGCAGATCGACTTCGCCGCGGAGGGACTGCTGGATGGGCTCGAGGGCCAACTGCGCGCCGAGCGCGTGACGCTGCTGCAGCGGCTCGTCGACGACGGCGTCCCGCTCTCCGAACTTCGCCGCAGCACGGCAGCCGGCTCGATCGTCTACCTGCCGGCCGACCGCGTGATCGTCGGGCCCGAGCGCTACACGGCGCGCGAAGTGGCCGAGCTGAGCGGCGTCGAAGAGAGCTTCCTCGTCGCCGTGCGCCGCGCGATGGGCCTGCCGATTCCCGACGTCGACGAAGCCGCCTACACGGCAGCCGAGCTCGAATCGACGCGGATGATCCACGTCGCGCGCGATGCAGGCATCTCCGACGACGATCTGATCGACCTGCTGCGCGTGCTCGGCCGCGGCCTCTCGCAGGCGGCCGAAAGCCTGCGCGCGCTGCCGCTGAAACTCGTGCTCGCGCCGGGCATGAGCGAGTCGGAGCTCGCCTACCAGTACGCGCAGTCGGCAGCCAACCTCTACCCGCTCGTCGACCCGCTCGTCGCGAACATCCTCGCGCTGCATCTGAAACACGCGACCCAGAGCACCGTCGTCAGCGCGTTCGAGCGCAGCGACGGCCAGCTGCCGGGCTCGCGCGAGGTGACTGTCTGCTTCGCCGACCTCGTCGGCTTCACGCGGCTCGGCGACGAAGTGCCGCCCGACGAGCTCGGTCGCCTGGCGATGCGCCTGGAAGCACTGGCGACCGATGTCGCCGAGCCGCCGGTGCGCCTGGTCAAGACGATCGGCGACGCGGCGATGCTCGCCTCGCCCGAGCCCGCGCCGCTGCTCGGGGCGGCGCTGAGCCTGATCGAGGCGGCAGACGCCGAGGGCGAGGACTTCCCGCAGCTGCGCGCAGGCGCGGCGCTCGGCCAAGCGCTGCCGCGCGCCGGCGATTGGTACGGGCCGCCGGTCAACCTCGCCAGCCGGATCACCGGCGTAGCGCGCCCCGGCAGCCTGCTCGTCGAGCGTGAGCTGCACGAGTCCGCACCGCAGTCCTACCGCTGGTCCTTCGCCGGCGAGCGCCGGCTGAAGGGGATTCGCGGCGCCGTGCCGCTGTTCCGCGCCCGCCGCCTAGCGGTCTGAGCCGCGGGTCTGAGCCGCGCTCACTCGCGTGAGCCGCGGCTGCCCGGCGCCGGGCGCCGGCGCCCGGCGCGATCACAGCCTCGCTCGTCCGCTTCTAGTCCCACAGCTTCCACGGCGCTCGCTCGCTAGCCCAGAGATCGTTCAGCTGCACGGCGTCCTTGTAGGTGTCCATGCACTCCCAGAAGCCTTCGTGGCGATGCGCGCGCAACTGCGCATCCGCCGCCAGGCGCTGCAGCGGCGCGCGCTCGAGCACGCTGTCGGCCTGCAGGTAGTCGAGCACGCCGGCGCGCAGGCAGAAGAAGCCGCCGTTGATCCAGTGCTCGGAGCGCGGCTTCTCGCGAAAGCCGCGAACGAGGCCGTCGGCGTCGAGCTCGGTCACGCCGAACTGCAGCTCGGGACGCACGACCGTGAGCGTCGCCAGCGCCGAGTGCGCGGAGTGGAACTGCAGCAGCTCGGCCAAGTCGATGTCGGCGAGCCCGTCGGCGTAGGTCGCACAGAAGGACTCCTCGCGGTCGAGCTGTCGCTCGAGCAGCTTGATCCGACCGCCCGTCGGCGTCTGCTCGCCGGTGTCGACACAGCTGACCGAGACGCCGTGCGGCCACTCGTGCTCGGCGACGAAGCGCTCGATCAGCTCGCCCTTGTAGCCGGTCGCGAGCAGGAAGCGGCTAAATCCCTGTACGGCATAGAGCTGAATCACGTGCCAGAGGATCGGCAGTCCGCCGATCTCGACAAGCGGCTTCGGGATCTCCTGCGTGTGCTCGCTCAGCCGTGTGCCGCGCCCGCCGCACAGGATCACGACGGGCGGTCGACCGCTCAAGCGCCTATCCGGCGACGCGTTCGAGCACCTCGGCGGGCGCGTCGAAGTTCGCGTGCACGGCGTCGACATCGTCGCTGTCTTCGAGCGTCTCGATCAAGCGCATCAGCGAGTCGAGGTGACCTTCGTCGACGGGCACGAGGCTCGACGGCCGGTAGACCATCTCGACGCTCTCCATCTCGACGTCGGCAGCTTCGAGCGCCTTGCGAACACCGGTGAAGTCGGCCGGTTCGGAGATCACCTCGAAGACGTCGTCCTCAGCCGTGATGTCCTCCGCGCCGGCCTCGACGGCCGGCATCAGGTCGTCTTCGGAGTAGCGCTCGGCGTCGATCACGATCGCGCCCTTCTTGTCGAACAGGTAGGCGACCGAGCCAGGCTCGCCGAGGCTGCCGCCGTGCTTTGAGAAGGCGTGCCTGACGTCGGCGCCGGTGCGGTTGCGGTTCTCCGTCATCGCCTCGACGAGCAGCGCGACGCCGCCGGGCCCGTAGCCCTCGTACAGCACGGACTCGATCGCGGCCGCCTCTCCGCCCTCGCCGGTGCCCTTCGCGATCGCTCGTTCGACGTTGTCCTTCGGCATCGACGCTTCTTTGGCCTTGCGCATCGCCAGCTCGAGCGCCGGGTTGCCGGTCGGATCGCCGCCGCCGTCGCGTGCGGCGACCATGATCGCGCGCGTCAGCTTCGAGAACTGCTTGCCCCGGCGCGAGTCGACGATCGCCTTCTTGTGCTTGATGCTCGCCCACTTCGAGTGTCCTGACATAGCCCTCAGTCTACGAGCCCGGCGCCCCTGCGCGCATGCCTCGGCGCCGCGCCGTCGCAGGCCCCGGGCGAGCGTCGTCTCGCCGCGGCCCCCTAGGATGGGCAGCCGTGACCACCCCCACGACACCCGAGATCTTCAAGGCATACGACGTTCGCGGCCTCTACGGCGAGCAGATCGACGGCGACGTCGCCGAGCGGATCGGGCGCGCCTTCGCGTACGTCCTGTCAAAACTGGAGAGCAAGCCGGTCGAGCAGCTGCGCGTCGGGCTCGGCCGCGACATGCGCCTGTCTGCACCCGAGCTGGCCGCGCGCTACCGCGAGGGGCTGCTCAGCGCCGGCGCGAGCGTGATCGACGCCGGCCAGGTCGGCAGCGAGATGCTCTACTTCCTCGTCGGCTCGCGTGGGCTCGACGGCGGGCTGATGTGCACGGCCTCGCACAACCCGAAGGCGTATACCGGCGCGAAGCTCGTGCGCGAGGGCGCGATCGCGCTGTCGGGCGACTCCGGCATCCAGGACGTCCGCCGGCGCGTGCAAGCCGAAGAGGCCGGCGACGGCCCGGCGCCCGGCGGCCCGCGCGGCACGCTCGAAGAGGTCGACCTCTACGGCGAGTTCCAGGAGGCCGCGCTGAAGTTCATCGACCCCGACGAGGTCGCGTCGATGGCGAAACCGCTGAAGGTCGTGCTCGACGGCGGCAACGGCATGGCCGGCCCGATGGTCGGGCCGCTGCTCGAGCGCCTGGGGCTGGAGCTGATCGAGACCTACTGGACGCCCGACGGAAACTTCCCCGACCACGAGCCGAACCCATTGCTGCCGGAGAATCGCGAGCTGATCATCAATCGCGTGCGCGAGACCGGCGCCGACCTCGGCATCGCCTGGGACGGCGACGCCGACCGCTGCTTCTTCATCGACGAGACCGGTGCATTCGTCGACGGCGACTTTCTCACGGCGCTGCTCGCGCAGTCGCTGCTGCGCAAGAGCCCCGGCGAGGCGATCCTCTACGACGTGCGCGCCTCCTGGGCGGTGCCGGACACGGTCGAGCACGCCGGCGGCACGCCGTACATCAACCGCGTCGGGCATGCGTTCTTCAAGACGCGGATGCGCAAGGAGGGCTCGCTGTTCGGCGGCGAGGTCTCCGGGCACTACTACTTCCGCGATTTCTACTGCGCCGACTCGGGCACGGTCCCTGCGCTGCTCGTGCTGGAGCTGCTCGCAAGCGAGGGCAAGACGCTGTCGCAGCTGCTCGCGCCGTTTCACCAGCGCTACTTCATCTCCGGCGAGATCAACTCCGAAGTCGCCGACGCCGAGGCGAAGATGGAGGAGATCGCCGAGCGCTACTCCGACGCCCGCCAGGAACGCCTCGACGGGATCTCGATCTACTACGAGGACTGGCACTTCAACGTGCGCTCGTCGAACACCGAGCCGCTGCTGAGGCTGTGTCTGGAGTCGCTCGTCTCGCACGAGGACATGGAGCGCCGGCGCGACGAGGTGCTCGCGCTGATCCGCTCGCCTGCGACCGCTCGGCCGTGAGCGCCGCCGAGGAGCAGGGCGGACACTCGCAAGGCGAGGGCTCGCAAGCGGACGAGCGCGACGAGCAGCGCGAGCAGGAGCAGCGCCAGCTCGCGCAAGCCGCCGAGGCGGGGATCCACCGCCTGGCGATCCCGACGCCGTTTCGCGTCGGGCGGATCAACGCCTACCTGATCGAGGACTCGCCGCTGACGCTGATCGACTCGGGCCCGAACTCGGCGAAGGCGCTCGACGAGCTCGAGCAGGCGCTCGCGGCTCGCGGGCACCGTGTCGAGGACATCGAGCTGCTGATCGTCAGCCACCAGCATCTCGATCACTTCGGCCTCGCGCAGATCCTCGCGCGCCGCTCGGGCGCGGAGGTCGCGGCGCTCGACGCGCTGGCGCCTTACCTCGCGGGCTACAGCGAGCAGGCCGACGCCGACGACGCGTTCGCGCAGGGGATCATGCTGCGCCACGGAATCCCGCCGGAAGTCGTCACGGCGCTGCGCTCGGTCTCGGCCGGCTTTCGCGGCTGGGGCGCCTCGGTCGAGGTCACGCGACCGCTGCAGGACGGCAGCGAGCTGACGCTGCGCGACCGCACGTTGACGGTGCTGCACCGCCCCGGCCACAGCCCTTCGGACACGGTCTTCCTCGATCAGTCGCGCTCGATCCTGCTTGCAGCCGATCACCTGATCAAGCACATCTCCTCGAACCCGCTGCTCGCGCGCCCGCTCGGCAGCGAGGCCGAGTACACCGGGCCGCGCCCGCAGGCGCTGCTGACGTACATCGACTCGCTGCAGAAGACGCGCGCGATGGAGCTGTCGCTGGTCCTGCCTGGGCACGGGCCGCCGATCGTCGGGCACGCCGAGCTGATCGACGAACGGATGCGGATGCACGACCGCCGCGCGGCGAAGATCCTGCGCTTGATCGAAGCGCAGCCGCGCACTGCGCATGAGATCGCACACGAGCTGTGGGGCAACGTGGCCGTCACGCAGGCATACCTGACGCTGTCAGAGGTGCTCGGGCACGTCGATCTGCTGCTTGCCGACGGCAGCGTCGTCGAAGTCGAGCGCGACGGCGTCGTGCGCTTCGCTACGGCCTAGCTCGCGCGCGCTTCGCGCCCGTACGACAGCGCTGTCGCTCGGCGCGCCTCGCGGACGCTATCGCTCGGCCCGAAACTCGCGCGCCCAGCCGAGCAGCAGCTCGTGCAGGCGATCGTCTTCGTCGAGCTCCGTGTGAAACGCGACCGCGAGCACGCGCCTCTCGCGCGCGGCGACCGGATGGCCGTCGACTTCGGCGAGGATCTCGACGTCCGGACCGCGCTCGGCGATCCAAGGCGCGCGGATGAAGACGCCGTGCAGCGGGCCGCCAGGCAGCCCGGCGACGACGAGGTCGGCCTCGAAGCTCTTGATCTGGCGCCCGAAGGCGTTGCGCTCGGCCGCGATGTCGATCAGGCCTAGATGCGCACGGTCGAGCATGATCAGCCCGGCGCACGAGCCGAGCACGGGCAGCCCGGCGCGCACCAGCGCCACGATAGGCTCGGCCAGCCGCTCGCGCTCGATCCCGAGCGTCATCGTCGTCGACTCGCCGCCGGGGATTATCAGCCCGTCGAGGCCGTCGAGATCCGCGACGACGCGCACCTCGCGCACGCGCGCGCCAAGCCGCAGCAGCACGCGCTCGTGCGCCTCGAAGTCGCCTTGCAGCGCGAGCACGCCCACAAGCGGCGTCACCGGTGCGTCGGCCGGCGTCCTCGCCGGCGGGTTCTCACCAACCACGTTGGGCGAGGAGCTGCTCGCCCTCGAGCTTCGAGCTCTCCAAGCTCTCCATCGCCGGCCCGAGGCCGCGCGAGGCCTCGGCGACACGCCCGGCGTCCTGCCAGTGCGTCGTCGCCTCGACGATCGCGCGAGCGCGCGTCGGCGGATCCTCGGACTTGAAGATGCCCGAGCCGACGAAGACGCCTTCGGCGCCGAGCGCCATCATCAGCGCGGCGTCGGCCGGCGTCGCGATGCCGCCGGCGCAGAACAGCACGACCGGCAGCTTCCCGTCGCGCGCGACCTGGCGGACCAAATCGAGCGGCGCCTGCAGCTCCTTCGCGGCCGTCGCCAGCTCAGCGTCTTCGAGCGTGCCGAGACGGCGGATCTCGCCGTTGATCTTGCGCATGTGGCGCACGGCCTCGACGATGTCGCCGGTGCCGGCCTCGCCCTTGGAGCGGATCATCGCCGCGCCCTCGCCAATCCGCCGCAGCGCCTCGCCGAGGTTCGTCGCGCCGCAGACGAACGGCACCTTGAAGTCCCACTTGTCGATGTGATTGGCCTCGTCGGCCGGCGTCAGCACCTCCGACTCGTCGACGTAGTCGACCTCGAGCGCCTCGAGCACGCGCGCCTCGATGAAGTGCCCGATACGCGCCTTGGCCATCACCGGGATGCTGACGGCCTCCTGAATGCCGGAGATCATCTCCGGATCGGACATCCGCGCGACGCCGCCGTCGCGGCGGATGTCAGCCGGCACGCGCTCCAGCGCCATCACCGCGGCAGCGCCCGCTTCCTCGGCGACGGACGCCTGCGCAGGCGTCACGACATCCATGATCACGCCGCCCTTGAGCATCTCCGCCAAGCCGGTCTTGACGCGGAATGTGGCCTCGTCTCGCATGAGAGAGGAGTTTATCTGGCCCGCCGCGCTCGCCAGTCGGCGCGCAGCGCTCGCTACTTCAGCCGGAACGCCTTGATGCGGTCGTCGTACTGCGCCGAGTCCTGCGCATAGACGCCGTAGGCGAGCGCCTGGATCAAGCTCAGCAGGGCCGTGTGCGAGCGCACGTAGGCGGGGCTGTTCGAGGAGTAGTAGAGCTTGATCTGCGCGAGCTTCGCGACCTCCGAGAGCGTCGCGTCGGTGATCGCAGCCGTCTGCGCCTTGCGGTGGCGCGCGAGCTTCATCGCGCGCACGACGAGCGGGTGCGGTCGACCGGCCGAGAGGCCGATCACGAGCGTGCCAGTCTCGATTCGCCCGAGCCGGCTGAGCGCCTCCTGCGAGGGGCTCGCGACGACGTCGACGCGCAAGTCGAGCAGCATCAGCAGGTGGCGCAGGTAGCTGGCGAAGAAAGCCATCTGGTCAGTGCCCGCGACGAGCACCTTCTCAGCCGAGACGATCGCCTCGATCAGCGCTTCGACCGAGCTGCGCGAAACCTTGCGCGCGGTCTCCTCGACGTTCAAGTGGTCAGCTGCGAGCGCCGTCTCGAACTCGTTCTGGTCGAGTGAGAAGAGCGGCGCCGAAGAGGTCGGAGCGACGGCGTCGTTGCCTTGCGCGTGCACGCGGCGGTATTCCTCGCGCGCGGCCGCCTGCAGCTCCGGAAAGCCCTCGAAGCCGAGCGCCTGCGAGAAGCGCACGACCGTCGAGCTGGAAGTGTTCGCGCGACGCGCCAGCTCCTCGGCGGTCTGGAACGCAGCCTCGTCGAGGTGATCGACGATGTACTGCGCGACGTCCTTCTGCGAGCGCGAGCACTCCTCGAAGCGTGCGCGAATGTACTTCGACAGGCTCTGGTGCTCGCTCGTGCCGCCGACCGGAGGCTGGCGATCGGTAGGTGGAGTTGCAACTCGCTTCATCGGCGCTCTTGTTCGACGCCGCCGCCTCTCACTCCTGCCGACGGACGTGCGATCTGTGTGCGCAGGTGATCCGCCGCCCTCCCCTGGGCGTACATTCACAGACGAGATGCCGCGCTCAGATCACACCCGGCAGGTCATCTCGTGAGGATCGCGATCGTCGGCGCAGGCGTCTCCGGGCTCGTCGCCGCGCACCTGCTGCATCGCGAGCACGAGATCGTCGTCTACGAGGCGGGCTCCTACGCCGGCGGGCACACGAACACGATTCGCGTCGATACGGAGTACGAGACGCATCACGTCGATACCGGCTTCATCGTGATGAACGACCGCAACTACCCGCTGTTCACGCGTCTGCTCGACCGCCTCGGCGTCGCGCGCCAATCGACGCAGATGAGCTTCTCGGTCAAGGGCGAGGAGGACGACTTCGAGTACAGCGGCACGCCGCGCGGCCTGTTCTGCCAGCCCGGCAACATCGCCAACCCGCGCTTTCAGCGAATGATCGTCGACCTGCTGCGCTTCAACCGCGCGCTGCGGCGACTGCTCGACGGCGAGGAAAGCGGCGAGTCGATGCACGACTTCCTCGCGCGCCATCGCTTCTCGCGCGCGTTCGTCGAGCGGCTGATCGTCCCGCAGATCTCCGCCGTCTGGTCGGCCGACCCGCGCCAGGCCGGCTCGTTTCCAGCGCGCTTCATCGCCGAGTTCTTCGCCAACCACGGCATGCTCGGCTTTCGCGACCGCCCGTGCTGGTCGACCGTCGCCGGCGGCTCGGCGCGCTACGTCGAAGCGCTGAGCGAGCCGTTTCGCGATCGCATCCGCCTCGGCGCGCCGGTCAGCTCGATCACGCGCGGCGCCGAGGCCGTCGAGATCGTCGCCGCCGGCGCCGCTGCCGAGCTCTACGACCACGTAGTCCTGGCGACGCACTCCGATCAGGCGCTGCGCCTGCTCGGCGACGCAACCGCTCGCGAGCACGAGCTGCTCGGCGCGATCCGCTACCAGCCGAACGAGGCCGTGCTGCACACCGACAGCCGCATGCTCCCGCGCCGGCGCTGGGCACGATCGGCGTGGAACTTCCACCTGCTGCGCGAGCCGAAGCCGCTGAGCACGGTCACGTATTACATGAACCACCTGCAGCGCCTCGCGGCCGATCGCGACTTCTGCGTAACACTGAATCGCACCGAGGCGATCGACCCGGCGAAGATCATTCGCACGATTTCCTACGCACATCCGATGTACACGCCGCGCGGCGTCGCCGCCCAAGCTGAGCACGCCTCGATCAGCAACCTCTCCAGCCGCACGCACTATGCCGGCGCCTATTGGGGCTGGGGCTTTCACGAGGACGGCGTGCGCAGCGCGCTGCGCGCCTGCGAGCCGTTCGGAGTCGGCCTGTGAGCGCCGCCGCGACGGCGCCCGCCGAGCGCCTGCGGCAGGCCCCGCCGGCGCCGAACACGCGCGCCTCGTGCCTGTACGAGGGCTTCATCCGCCATCGGCGCTTCGGCACGCCCAGCGACGAGCTGCGCTATCCGCTGTTCATGGCCTATCTCGACCTCGACGAGCTGCCGGAGCTGTTCGACGGTCGCCTGCTGTGGTCCGCGCGCCGCCCGGCGCTCGCCTGGTTTCGGCGCGCTGACCATCTCGGCGACGCGCGCACGCCGCTGCGCGAGTCCGTACGCGCGCTCGTCGCCGAGCGCTGCGACATCTCGCTCGACGGCCCGATCCGGCTGCTGACGCACCTGCGCTACGCCGGGCACTGCTTCAACCCGGTCAGCTTCTACTACTGCTTCGACGCCGCCGGCGAGCGCGTGCGAGCGGTCGTCGCGCACGTCACGAACACGCCTTGGGGAGACCAGCACTCCTACGTGCTGGCAGCCGACGAGCTGCACGGCGACGGCGAGGACGGCGCCGACGCAGGGCCGGCCAGCCGTGTGATGCGCGGCGAGTTCGCCAAGGCGCTGCACGTCTCGCCGCTGATGGGCATGCAGCACACCTACGACTGGCGGCTGAGCGCACCCGCAGAGACGCTGTCGGTGCAGATCGACTCGACGCACGCCGGCAGCGGCGAGCACGTGTTCGACGCGACGCTCGCGCTGCATCGGCGCGAGTTGAGCGCGCGCGAGCTGCGCCGCGCGCTCGCGCGCTATCCGCTGCTGACGCTGCGCTTGACGGCGCGCATCTACACGCACGCGCTGCGCTTGCGCATGCGCGGCGCGAGCTGGCACGCGCGACCGCAGGCGAGCGGCGCATGAGCACGACGACGCGCGAGCTCATTGCGGCGCCGAGCAGGCCGCCCGAGCACGAGCCGACGGCGCTCGATCGGCTCGCGCGCGCGCTTGTGCTCGGCGTCTTCTCGCGGATGCATCGCGGCGAGCTCGTCGTCAACGAGCGCGCGAAGCGCATGCGCTTCGGCCGGCTCGACCCTCAGCGCGCGCTCTCGACCGAGCTGAACGTGCGCTCGCCGCGCTTCTATCGCTCGGTGCTGCGCGGCAGCCTCGGCCTCAGCGAGTCATACGTCGAAGGCCTGTGGGACTGCGACGACCTCGTCACGCTGACGCGCATCGCCGCGCTCAACGTCGGCGCGCTCGACACGGCGCGCAAGCTGCTCGCGCCGGTGCTGGTGCCGCTGCAGCGCGTCGGCGGCTGGATCGCGCGCAACACGCCGGCGCGCTCGCGTACCCAGATCGCCGCGCATTACGACCTCGGCAACGAGCTGTTCTCGCAGTTCCTCGATCGCACGATGATGTACTCGTGCGCTGTCTTCGAGTCGCCCGAGGCGACGCTCGAACAGGCGTCGCTCGCCAAGCTCGAGCGGATCTGCAAAATGCTGCAGCTGACGCCGGATGACCACGTGCTCGAGATCGGCACCGGCTGGGGCGGCTTCGCGCAGTACGCCGCCGAGCGCTACGGCTGCCGCGTGACGACGACGACGATCTCTGCCGAACAGCACGCCTACGCGACCAGACGGATTCGTGAGGCCGGGCTCGACGATCGCGTGACGGTCCTGTTCGAGGACTATCGCGAGCTGCGCGGCCGCTACGACAAGCTCGTCTCGATCGAGATGATCGAGGCCGTCGGCTGGCAGTACTTCCCGACGTTCTTCCGCCGCTGCTCGGAGCTCGTCGCCGATCACGGCGCGATGCTGCTGCAGGCGATCGTGATCGAGGATCGCGCCTTCGAGGTCGAGAAGGCCGGCAAGAGCTTCGTCAACACGCACGTCTTCCCCGGCGGCTGCCTGCCGTCGCTGCAAGTGATCGCGCGAATGGTCGCGCGCGTGACCGACTTCCGCGAAGCGCAGCTCGAGGACATCACCGAGCACTACGCGACGACGCTGCGCCACTGGCGCGAGCGCTTCAGCGAGTCCGCAGCGCACCTCTCCGAGCTCGGCTACGACGAGCGCTTCCGCCGCCTCTGGGAGCTCTACCTGAGCTACTGCGAGGGCGGCTTTCGCGAGCGGCGCATCCAAGACGTGCAACTGCTCCTGGCAAAGCCGGGCTTTCGCTGAAGCAACTGCGTCCTCGCCAAGGCGGCGAGGGCATCGTCGTTTTTGCCGGCCGATAGCGATCGTATATACGCCGTATATGCAATTGCTACCGCCGCGCAAAATGCGAACGGCCTCCCACTCATCGCCTGAGCCAGTCGGCGGATAGGGTCAGCAGGACATGAAGCGCAACCTGTTCGACGACGTCCACGAAGACTTTCGCGAGAGCTTTCGCACGTTTCTCGAGCGCGAGGTGATCGGCGGCGAGGGCCGCTACGAGCAGTGGGAGCGCGACGGGATCGTCCCCCGTGAGGTCTTCGCGCTCGCCGGCCGCGGCGGCTTCCTCGGCATGTCCGTGCCCGAGCGCTACGGCGGCGCCGGCGCGGAGGACTTCCGCTTCAACCTCGTCATCGGCGAAGAGTGCCAGCGCGCCGGCGTCGGCAGCTTCGGCCTCGGCATCACGCTTCACAACGACATCTGCCTGCCGTACTTCCTGCGCTACTGCACCGAGCAGCAGCGTGAGCGCTGGCTCGGAGGCATCGTCTCGGGCGAGCTGATCACGGCGATCGCGATGACCGAGCCGGGCATCGGCTCAGACCTTGCTTCGATGAGCACGCGCGCACGGCGCGACGGCGAGCACTACGTCGTCGACGGCTCGAAGACGTTCATCACGAACGGCATCAACGCCGACCTGATCATCACGGCCGTCAAGACCGATCCGTCCGAGCGCCATCGCGGCATCAGCCTGCTCGTGATCGAGCGCGGCATCGACGGCTTCGAGCGCGGGCGCAACCTCGAGAAGATCGGCCAGCACGCGCAGGACACCGCCGAGCTGTCCTTCAGCGATGCGCACGTGCCCGTCGAGAACCTGCTCGGCAGCGAGGGCGAGGGCTTCGTCCAGCTCGTCTCGAACCTGCCGCAGGAGCGCCTCTCGATCGCCGCCTCGGCCGTCGCCGCCGGCGAGGCGATGATCGGCTGGACGCTCGACTACGTGCGCGAGCGCAAGGCCTTCGGCCAGCCGATCGGCTCGTTTCAGAGCTCGCGCTTCACGCTCGCCGAGCTGCACGGCGAAGTCGACGTCGCGCGCGCCTACATCGACCGCTGCACGCAGGCGCTCGACGAAGGTGAGCTGACGGCAGAGGACGCAGCGACTGCCAAGTGGTGGTGCACCGACCTGCAAGGCCGCGTCGCCGACCGCTGCCTGCAGCTGTTCGGCGGCTACGGCTACATGCTCGAGTACCCGATCGCGCGCGCCTTCGCCGACGCGCGCGTGACGCGCATCTACGGCGGCGCGAACGAGATCATGAAGGAGATCGTCGGGCGCAGCATGGGCCTCTAGGGCTTAGCTACACCTAGTGCGGAACCGGCGAGTCGAGCGGCTTCAAGTCGAGCTCCTTCGCGAGCGCGACGAAGTAATCGAGCGAGCGCGGGTTGGCGAGCGAGTCGACGCTCGCTGCCTGCTCGACGGGGGCGCCCATCAAGATTCGCTTGACCGGCACCTCGAGCACCTTGCCCGAGAGCGTGCGCGGCACCTCGGCGATCTGACGGACCTCGTTCGGCACGTGTCGCGGCGAGCAGTCCTCGCGGATTCGCCGCTTGATCTGCGCCGAGAGCTCGTCGTCCAGCTCGGCGCCCGGCGCGAGCGCGACGAACAGGATCATCCGCAGCTCGTCCTCGCCGGGGCGCGCCGGGATGTCGATGACGAGCGCGTCGGTCACCTGCGGCACGGTCGCCGCCGCGCGATAGATCTCGCTCGTGCCCATGCGTACGCCCTGGCGGTTGATCGTCGAGTCCGAGCGGCCGTAGATCACGGCGCCGCCGCGCGGCGTGATCCTGATCCAGTCGCCGTGGCGCCAGACGCCGGGATACATCGCGAAGTAGCTATCGCGCAGGCGCTCGCCGTCCTGATCGTCCCATAGGAACAGCGGCATCGACGGCATCGGCTCGGTGATCACGAGCTCGCCGACGCGATCGACGTGCGCGAGACCCTGCTCGTCCCACGACTCCACGGCACAGCCGAGGATGCGGCATTGCAGTTCGCCTTCGTAGACCGGCAACAGCGGACAGCCGCCGACGAACGCCGTGCAGACGTCCGTACCGCCGCTCGTCGAGAACAGCCAGATGCTCTTGCCGACGTGCCCGTAGACCCACTTGAAGCTCTCTGGCGCCAGCGGCGAGCCGGTCGATCCGATCGCGCGCAGCCGGCTCAAGTCATAGTCGCGCTCCGGCTCGATGCCGTCCTTCTCACAGCTCGCGAGCAGGCCCGCGCTGAGCCCCATGCAGGTGATCTTCGCGCGCTCGGCGAGGCTCCACAGCGCGCCGAGGTCGGGCTCGGCAGGGCTGCCGTCGTAGAGCACGATCGCCGCGTCGGACAGCAGGCAGCCGACGAGGAAGTTCCACATCATCCAGCCTGTCGTCGTGAACCAGAACATGCGGTCGCCGGCGCGCAGATCCATGTGCAGGCGCTTCTTCAACTGCTCGATCAGGATCCCGCCGTGACCCTGCACGATCGCCTTCGGCAGGCCGGTCGTGCCGGAGGAGTAGAGCACCCACAGCGGGTGATCGAACGGCACCTGCTCGAAGACCAGCTCGGCGCCCTCGCCGCGCGCCAGCAGCTCGTCCCAGCCGATCGCGCCGTCGAGCTGAGCGTCCGCGTCGAGATAGCCCAGCAGCACCGTCTGCTCGACCGTCGGCAGCTCGGCCAGGATCGCCTTCACGTTCGGCATGCGATCGAAGTCCTTGCCGCCGTGGCGATAGCCGTCGACGGTCAGAAAGACCTTCGGCTCGATCTGTGCGAAGCGGTCGATCACGGCACGCGCGCCGAACTCGGGCGCGGCGCTCGACCAGATCGCGCCGACCGACGCCGTCGCGAGGAACGCGATCAGCGTCTCGGCGATGTTCGGCATGTATGCGACGACGCGATCGCCGCGCTCCACGCCGAGCGCGCGCAGGCCGGCGGCTGCCGCCGCGACGCGCTCGCTCAGCTCGCCCCAGCTCAGCTCCTGCAGCTCGCGCAGCTCCGAGCAGTGCACGACCGCGACTGCATTCGCGTCGCGGCGCCGACCCGAGCGCAGATCGCCGTCGGCGCGCTGCAAGTCGGTGAGCATGTTCTCGGCGTAATTCAGGCGCGCGCCGGGAAACCACTGAGCGCCCGGCATCGAGCGGTCCGCAAGCACGCGCTCGTAAGGCTGCGAGCTCTGCACGCCGCAGAAATCCCAGACGCTCGCCCAGAAGTCGTCCAGCTCCTCGACCGACCAGCGCCAGAGCTCGTCATAGGCGGCCGGCTCGCGCCCGTCGCGCTCGCCGAGGAAGCGCATGAAGCGCGTCATCTCGGCGCGCTCGCGATCCTGCTCGGTCGGCTCCCACAGCGGAGTCTGTGCGCTGGACATGAGGGTATTCTCGCGGTTTGTGGATCTCTTTGGGTTGCGCGCCGAGTTCCCGGTCCTGCGGAAGCTCGCCTATCTGAACGCCGGAACAGACGGCCCGCTGGCGCAGCGAGCCGTGCAGGCCGCCGCTGACGAGCTTGCGCGCGAGGCCGCCGACGGACGCACCGTCGCGCACTTCGAACGCCGCACCGAGCTGAACTGTCGATTGCGCGAGGCGTATGCGCGCGTGCTCGGAGCAGCGTCAGCCGACGTCGCCTTGACGACTTGCACGAGCGAAGGCATCGCACAGGTGCTCGGCGGTCTGGAGCTGCGCGCCGGCGATGAGATCGTCACCAGCAACGAGGAGCACCCTGGGCTGCTCGGCGCGCTCGGCGCCGCGCGCGAGCTGCACGGCGTCGAGGTCCGCGAAGTGCCGCTCGGCGAGGTCGCAGAAGCGGCCGGCGCGCGCACGCGCCTCGTCGCCTGCTCGCACGTCGGCTGGATCAGCGGGCTGCTCGCGCCGGCGGCGCTCGCCGAGCTCGACGTGCCGGTGCTGTTCGACGGCGCGCAGGGCGTCGGCGCCGTGCCCGTCGATGTGCACGCGCTCGGCTGCGACGCCTATGCCGGCGCCGGGCAGAAGTGGCTGTGCGGTCCCGACGGCAGCGGCATGCTCTACGTCAAGCCGCAGCTGCGCGAGCAGCTTGCAGTCTCGCGCCGCGGCTACGCCAACCTCGAGGATCCAAACGAGGGCGTCGAGGCGCAGCTGCACGCAGACGCGCGCCGCTTCGACACGATGTCGCTCAGCGCCGAGGCCGTCGCCTGCGCGCTCGCGGGCGTCGAGCTGCTCGAGTCGGCCGGCTGGAGCGCCGTGCACGAGCGCGCGAGCACGCTCGCTGCGCGCCTGGCCGAACTGCTCGACGAGCGCGGGCGCGCGGTCGCGCCGCGCGATCAGACGACGCTCGTCTCCTTCGACAGCGCTGACGCCGAAGCTGAGCGCGACGCGCTCGCCGAGCGCGGCTGCGTCGTGCGCAACATCCCCGGCCGGCCGTGGCTGCGCGCCTCGGTCGGCGTCTGGAACGACGAGAACGACCTCGAGCGCCTGCTCGAGTCGCTCTCGGCATGAGCTCACAGCACCCCGCGACACTGCCGAGTGCTCGCGAGCCGCCGGCGACCGACGATCGGCGTGCGAGCCCGATCGAACGCCTGACACGATTTCGCCCCGGTCCGCACCACCTCGCGCTGCTCGCCGTGCTGGCACTCGCCGCCGTGCTCGACGTGCACCGGCTCAGACAGAACGGCTACGGCAACATCTTCTACTCGGCCGGCGTCTCCTCGATGCTGCGCTCATGGCACAACTTCTTCTTCGTCTCGTTCGATCCCGGCGGGCTGATCACCGTCGACAAGCCGCCGCTGGCGCTGTGGCTGCAGGCGGCCAGCGCGAAGCTGTTCGGCTTCAGCTCGCTCAGCGTGCTGCTGCCGGAGGCGATCGTCGGCGTGCTCTCGGTCGCGTTGCTCTACCGCACGCTCGCGCGGCGCATCGGCGGCTGGGCGGCCGTCGCCGGAGCGCTCGCGCTCGCAGTGTTCCCATCATTCGTCGCGATCTCGCGCACGAACAACGTCGACGCGCTGCTGATCGTGCTGATGATCCTCGCCTGCGACGCCGCGCTGCGCGCATGCGAGAGCGGACGCTGGCGCACGCTGCTGTGGAGCGGCGCGCTCGTCGGGCTCGCGTTCAACACGAAGACGCTCGCCGCCTATCTGATCGTGCCTGGCATCGCACTCGGCTACCTGCTGTGCGCACCCGGCTCTGCGCGTCGCCGGCTGCTGCAGCTCGTCGCCGCCGGCCTCGTGATGGTCGTCGTCTCGGGCGCGTGGATGCTCGCCGTCGAACTGACGCCCGCCGCGCAGCGGCCGTTCGTCGGCAGCTCGACGAACAACACCGAGGTCGGCTTGACGTTCAGCTACAACGGCTTCGGCCGCGTCGGCGGGCAGACCGGCGGGCCCGGACAGATCCCGGTCGGCACGGGCGGCGTAGCGCGCACGGTCGCGCCGGCGAGACAGCCGACCGGCGGATCGACGAAGACGCACATCGTCGCTGCGACGCCCGAAAAATCGGAATTCCTGCCGAACGGTCGCGAACGCAACCCGATCGCGTTCGGCGGCGCAGTCGGCCCGCTGCGGCTGTTCGGCCGCGGGCTCGGCGATCAGGGCGCGTGGATGCTGCCGTTCGCGCTCGCCGGGCTGATCGCATTCGCGCTGCTCGCGCTGTGGCCCGAGCGCGAGCCTGCGCCGGGACCGCAGCGCAACGATCCGCAGGATGCCGCAGGCGCGCGAGCGGGCGAGCCGGATCGCCGCATGCGGCAGCCCAGCTTCGGCGGCCGATCGCGGTGGCGCCCGGTCTTCGACCGCTCGCGCCTGGCGATCCTGATCGTGCTCGGCGGCTGGTTCCTGGCCGAGGCGACAGTGCTGAGCCTGTCGAAGGGAATCGTCCATCCCTACTACGTCTCCGCGCTCGGACCCGGCGTCGCCGCGATGGTCGGCCTCGGCGCTTACGCCTTCGAGCGCTTTGCGCGCAGTCGCGACTGGCGCGTGCTGATCGTGCTCGCCGCCGTCGCTGCGACCTTGCCGGTGCAGTTGTCGCTGCTGCACAAAGCGCACTACATGGCCTGGTTCACCGCGCCGCTGATCCTCGCCGCGGCTGCCGGCCTGCTCGTGCTCGCGCTCGGCACGCTGCTCGCGCGACGCGCCAGCGGCATCGCGTTCATCGGGCTGGCGATCGCGCTCGGCGCGCTGCTCGTCGCGCCGGCCGTCTACTCGGCGAGCAACTGGCTCGCGCCGGTGCAGTCGACGTTCCCTGCAGCCGGCCCGCGCGCGGCCGCCGGGCCAGGCGGCTACGGCGTCGACGCCAAGCACGTCGCCGTCGATCGAGCACTGCTGCGCTACGTCGAGAGCTACGGCGCCGGCTCGCGCTGGTCGGTGCTCGCCGACGCCTCGAACACGGCTTCGCCGATGATCCTGCTCGGCGGCGACGCCGGCTCGCTCGGCGGCTTCAGCGGCACCGATCCGGCGCTCAGCGGCGCCGGCCTGGCGCGCCTGGTCAGCCGCCGCGAAGCGCGCTACGTGATCCTCGGCGGCGAGTTCTCCACGCGCGGCGGCAACGGCGCGACTGCCGCCGTGCAGCGCGTCTGCCGCGTCGTGCACACGCGCACCTGGCTGCCACGCCCGCTCTCCGCGGACGGCTTGATCCTGTTCGACTGCGCCGGGCGCGTGCGCCGACTGACACAAGCCTGACGCGGCGCTGGCCCCGCCGCGAGCGCCTCGCCGGGCGGAGCGGCTCCGGGCGGAGCGGCTCTGCTCAGGCGGCGACGGCGAGATCGCGGTGGAACGCCCGCGCGAACGCCTCCGTCTCGCGCCTGGCCGCCCAGCGCGGCACGGCCGGCTCGCCGTCGGCGATCAGCCGCAGCTCGACCTCGCCGTCGCGCAGCGTCAGGCGCGCTTCGCGCACGAGCTGATCGCGCGAGCGCTCGAGATCCTCGGCCAAGCGCAGCAGCACCGCGCAGCGTTCGAGGCGCTCGGCGTCGCCATCGCCGAACAGCGCGCGCAGCGGACCCGGGTCGGGCGTGCCCTTGCGGTGGTAGCGCGCCGCCTGCGCGATGATCGCGACCTCGATCGGCGAGAAGCCCGGAAGCCCGGCGTTGAGGATCAGATAGCGCGAATGCTTGTGGTGGTCGTCGTAGTCGACCGACATGCCGATGTCGTGCAGGATGCTGGCCGCCCACAGCAGCTCGCGCTCGCGCGGATCGCCCTCGTGCAGGCCGAGGCTCGCGAGCTCGTCGAACATGCCGAGCGCAAGCGTCGCGACGTGGCGCGTGTGCGCGACGTCGAGGTGGTACTGGCCGGCGAGGTTGAGCACGCTCGCGCGTCGCACGTCGTCGAACAGCGGCTGCTCGCGCGCCGCCAGCAGCCGCTCGAAGAAGACGCCCTCGCGCAGGCCCGCCTCAGTCGTCTCCAACCCGTCGAAGCCGCCGGCGTGCAGAACGCTCTGCACGACGACCGCGCCCGCCAGGATCAGGTCGGCGCGCGCCGGCTTGATCCCCGGCACGCTCGCGCGCTCGGCCGCCGGCAGCGCCGCGAGCCGCTCGACCAGCTCGTCGAGCGCGCCGCGCTCGATCACCATCCCCTGCACGCCGTTCGACGGCAGCCCGGCAGCGCGCTGCGCGGCCGCCGCGAGGTTGCGCACGGTCCCGCCGATGCCGACGATCCGCGAAACGGCGCTCGTAGCGCTCGCCGGCGCCAGCCAGCTCGCCTCGGCCAAACGCTCGGCGACGTGCTCGCGCAGCGCTTCGAGCTGGCGGCGCTTGGCCGGGCCGTTGACGGGCAGGAAGCGCTCGCTCATCCGCACCGTGCCGATCGGCCACGATTCGCTCTCGCGCTCCAGGCGCTCGGAGACGCGCACGAGCTGCAGCGAGCCGCCGCCGAGGTCGAGCACGCAGCCGTCGCTAAGCGTCGTCGAGTTGACCGCCGCCAGATAGCCGTAGCGGGCCTCGGCCTCGCGCGAAAGCACGCGAATCGGCAGCCGCGAGCGCGCCTGCGCCTGCGCCAGGAACTGCTCGGCGTTGCTCGCGTCGCGAATCGCGCTCGTCGCGACCGCATCGATCGAGTCCGGCTCCAGGCCGCTCGCCTTCGCGAACTGCGCGAACACGTCGAGCGTCGCCAGTGCGCGCGATATCGGCTCGGGGCCAAGCTCGCCGCTGCTCGCCAGTCCCTCGCCGATCCGCACCGGCTCGTAGATCTCGTCCGTGCGCTTCCACCAGCCGGCGCCCGCGAGGAAGACGACGAGGCGAAACGAGTTCGAGCCGAGATCGATCACGGCGAGGCGCTCGTCGGGCTTCATCGCCTGAGCGTATTCACCGCTGCGGCGGGCTTTCGAGCGGCGTCAGCGCTCAGACGAGCAGGTCGTCGGGCGCGGCGAGCACATGCATGTGCTCGGCCACGCTCGTGATGCTCAGCAGCCGCTGCACCTGCGGCGAGCCCGGCGTGATCGCGAACCCCTGCTCGCGATTTCGAGCCGCCTCGTGCGCCAGCAGGATCACGCGCAAGCCGGTCGAGTCGACGAAGCTGAGCGCGTCGAGATCGAGCACCAGCAGCGGCGTCTGCGTGACCTCGGCCGCCTCGAGTGCACGCTCGAGGATCGGCGAGCTGGCGAGGTCGAGCTCGCCCTCGAGCCGCAACACGACCCGGTCCGCCTCGCGCCGAACCTCTACGCGAAGGTGCTCCTGGGCGCCCACGCGCGAATCGTATCGCACGTCCGTGCTCGCAATCCGCCCGTTCGCCGCCGCCGACAGCTCCGGCTTGACAGCAAGGTCGATCGCAGTCGTGACGCCGCCGGCGCCGGCTGCGTGAGCGTCCTCGCGGCGATACAGCGGCGCGATGAACCAGAGCACCGCAAACGGCACCGCTATGGCAGCCGCCGTGACCACCCCGGCGCTCGCGCCGAACAGCTTCGTCGTCACGAGCAGCAGGCTGCCGCACATCGCGAGCGCCAGCAGCACCAGCCCGGCGAGCGTGAGCCGATTCGCGAGGAAGACGAGATGGCGCTTCTGATCCTGGCGAAACAGCACCCGGTGATAAGCCGCCGGCGCGATCACGCAGATCGTCGCGAGCGCCGCGCAGACGAGCGTCGCCAGATAGACGCCGCGCTCGAACGGCCCGACGCCGGCAAAGCCGCTGTCGAAGGGAACGACGAGCAGGAACGCGAACAGCACCTGCACGCCCGTCACGACGACACGCAGCTCGCCGGTGATCTCCTCGAGGTTGCGATCGAGCCGCTGCAGTCCCGTCTCCGGACGGCCGTCCGCCGCGTCCGCGCCATTGCGCGTCGTCATCTGAGCTGTAGCCGGTTCCCGACACGGGCGTTTCACGCTGGCTCCAACGTCTCCGATACCCCGCCGCGGAGTGGCGAAACGGGTCGATGTCCGCCGGCAGCTCCGTTTGTCCGCCCGCGGCCTCGGGTATCGGCTCGTCGCATACAAGACAGCGATCGCAGGAGGTCCGAGCAGATGCCACCCAGCGGAGTCAAGCCAGGCAGCAAGCGCTCACGCCAGTACGAGCACATCAGGGAGAGCGAGCGCGAACAGGGTGCCTCCGAGAGCCGCGCCGAGGAGATCGCTGCGCGGACGGTCAACAAGGAGCGCGCGCGCAGCGGCGAATCGAAGACGAGCTCGCGCACCTCCACGAGCGACATCTCCTCCGGCCGTCGCGGCGGCCTGCGCTCCGGCAAAGCCGGGCCGCGCGGGCGCACGCGCGACCAGCTCTACGCCGAGGCGCGCAGCCTTGGCGTAGAAGGCCGTTCTGGCATGAGCAAGGCGCAGCTGCAGCGCGCGGTCGAGAGCAACAAGCGCTGACGGCGAAAAGACGCGCAAGGTTCGTCCGGGCCTCGCCGACGCTAGGCCCAGTCGCGCTGCGCGCGTCGCTGCATGCGCACGCGCACGACCGTGCCGCTCGGCGCCGAGCGGATCTGCACGAGGTCGCAGAGCTGGTTGACGAGCCACAGCCCGCGGCCGCCGTGCTGGTCGATCGGCGGCTGCAGGCGCCCGACGAGCGGATCGCGGATGAAGCCGCGATCGCGCACCTCGCAGACGAGCGTGTCCTCGCGCTCGCGCCAGATCCGCAACGTGCCGCCGGCGCCGCCGTACTGAACGCTGTTCGTGACGAGCTCGTTGACGGCCAGCACGAGATCCTCGCCGGCTTCTACGCCGAGCTCGGCGTCGGCGCTGCGCTGGGCGATCAGGCGGCGGATCGTGCCGATCGCGTTGCGCGTGAACGCCAGCTGCTCGCAACCGGCAGGCGGCTGCGGCAGCGAGCCGGCGAACGGCCCCGGCGCGCGCTCGAACGAGAGGAAGGCGCCGTTGCGGCGGCTGATGCCTTCGTGCATCAGCGCCGGATGCGTCCGCCGCGCGGCGTCGATCACGCTCGGCGCTAGCGCGTCGAGGTCGTACGGGCAGAGCAGACGGCAGGCCTGCCCGCGCGAGAACGCGACGTTGAGCAGCGACTCGTGGCGCGCGCACTCGTCGAGCTCGGCCTCGCTGCGTCCGGCCCAGACCGGTTCGCCCAGCACGCGCACGCCGCGTCCGTCCTCGACGTGCTCGGCGAGGAAGTCGCGCCACGCTCCGATCACGCGCGCCGGATTGCGCGCGAGCTCGTGCACGTCGATGAAGCGCACGCGCTCGGACTCCTCGAGCAGCGCGTCCTGCAACAGCGCCGCTCGCTGCTCGCCGACGGAGACGAGCAGCGGCTCGCCGGTATCGAGCGCGTCGGCGACGAACGGCAGCGCACCGCGCAGAAAGCCGTCAGCGCCGTCGTAGAACAGCGCTTCGTGGCGAAACGAGTCCTCGACGAGCGCGACGCGGACGGCCGTCGCCGACGGCAGCGAGCGCGCCTGCTCGTCGATCGTCGTGTGCGTCACCGATCGCTCCTCAGCCCGCTGCCTACCAGCGCCCGTACCAGCGGCGTCGCCCGCCGTCGGCCACGCCGCCGATAAGGAATCCGAGCGCCCACAAGACGAGCGCAGCAATCAACAAGATCCAGAGCAGATGCGCTGCGAACCCGAGGCCGCCGAACACGGCCAGGATCAGCAGGAGCACGATCAATGCAACCATCGTTCGTTCCTCCTTCATCGTCTCTCGGACCGATTGCCGAGAGCGCTGGCTGAGGTCTACCCCGTGTCATCTGCGGCCAATCGGACCCTCGGCAGGCGCGCGCGGGCGCTCGCGTGCGCCTGCGCAGATCTGGACGGGTGTTTTCGACTGGCGCACGGACGTTTTCGCGGTCGCCGCGCGGGTATCGCCCAAAGACCAGACAACTACCGCAAGGAGGACGCCATGGCTGACGATCTGAACGGAAAGCGAATCGCATTCCTCGTCGCTCAGGAGGGCGTCGAGGAGATCGAGCTGACCGAGCCGTGGAGGGCCGTCGTGCAAGCCGGTGGCAAGCCGGAGCTGATTGCGCCCGAATACGGTCGCGTGCAGTCTTTCCAGCATCTCGACAAGTCGAGCACATACCCAGTCGACCACACGCTCGCCGATGCCGACCCGAACGACTACGACGGCGTCGTGCTGCCCGGCGGCGTCGCCAACCCAGACGAGCTGCGCACCGAGCCTCGCGCGATCGAGTTCCTGCAGCGGTTCTTCGCTGCCGGCAAGCCCGTCGGCGTGATCTGCCACGGGCCGTGGACGCTCGTCGAGGCCGACCTCGTCGAGGGCCGCACGATCACCTCGTGGCCTTCGCTGCAGACCGACATCCGCAACGCCGGCGGCAACTGGGTCGACGAGGAGGTCGTCGTCGACCAGGGACTCGTCTCCAGCCGCAAGCCCGATGACCTGCCGGCGTTCTGCGCCAAGATCGTCGAGGAGTTTGCCGAGGGCAGGCACGAGGTCGCGCACGCCGGCGCGACAGCGAGCGGCGACTGAGCAAAGCGTGTCGTGCGTGCGCAACGCCATCCCGTGCGCACGGCGCTGAAGGTGCGCCGCGATCCGGCGCGCGCGGCAGGGAGCCCTACGACGCTGACGCGGCCCCGGGGACGGGCGTCGCGCCGGCGTCGCGCCGCGTATCGGACGCTGACATCGGCCCGGCCGCCGTCAGCGGCTTGGCGATGTCCTCCAAGCTGCGCCGCTCGGCGTTGATGCCGAGGATCAGCTCGGCGACACCGCCGAGGATCATCATCGCTGCGCCCAGCGCGAGCGCGATGAAGACCTGGTCGTAGCTTTCGGTGTTGATCAGCCGGCTGAACACCTGCGGCCCGATCACGCCGCCGATGCCAGTTCCTACGGCGTAGAAGACGGCGA
Organism: Solirubrobacteraceae bacterium; assembly: GCA_036271095.1. GTDB lineage: Bacteria > Actinomycetota > Thermoleophilia > Solirubrobacterales > Solirubrobacteraceae > Palsa-744. Next base: position 48,297 of record DATBBG010000011.1, on the reverse strand, counting down.
TGCAGAGCGCGCGCGTCTCCATCGGAAAGACCTCCGAGACGGTCAGGTAGGCCGCGCTGGCGCCGGCTGAGGCGAAGAAGAAGACGACGCAGACGCACGCCGTGAAGGAGACGGCGTCGAGCTGGTGATCTCTGAACAGCAGCCCCGTGACGATCAGCAGGACACCCGACAGCAGGTACGTGCCCGCGATCATCGGCTTGCGCCCGACGATGTCGAACAGCGGGCTCAACAGCAGCGCGCCGGCGAAGTTGCCGGCGGCGAACACGGCGAGGTAGTACGGAACGTTGCCTGACGGGGTGTGGAAATACAGCGTCAGCAGGTTCGCGAAGCCAAACAGCAGCGAGTTGTAGATGAACGCCTGTCCGATGAACAGCGCCAAGCCGAGGATCGTGCGGCGCGGATAGAGAGTTACGACCGAGCGGATGATCGTCGGCAGCGGAATCGTCCGTCGTTGCCTGACCGTCAGCGGCTCTGCCGTGGGTTCGGGCAGCGGCTCTCCAGTCTGGCGTTCGACCGTTTGTTCGATTTCGCTGACGATCTTCTCGGCCTCCTTCTCGCGGCCGTGGATGAACAGCCAGCGCGGGCTCTCTGGCACATTGCGACGTACCAGCAGCACGGCCAACCCAATCACGGCCCCGAGCACGAACGACAGGCGCCAGCCGAGATCGGTCGGAAATATGTTCGTGTTCAGCATCACAACGGCCAGCAGCGAGCCTCCAAGCCCGCCGAGCCAGTAGCTGCCGTTGATCGACACGTCGACGCGGCCGCGATGGTGCTTGGGGATCAGCTCGTCGATCGCCGAGTTGATCGCCGAGTACTCGCCCCCGATGCCCATGCCGGTGATGAAGCGAACGGCGAAGAACCACGTCGAGGAGAAGGAGACGGCCGTCAGCAGCGTGCCCAGCAGGTAGATCGCGAGCGTGATCATGAACAGCCGCTTGCGCCCGAAGCGGTCGGTCAGTTGGCCGAAGACGATCGCGCCGAAGCACGCCCCGCCGACGTACAGCGAAGCCGCCCAGCCCGACAGGTCGGCCTTGGTGATGTCCACCCCGGATCCGTGTTCGGCGATCCTGCCGGAGATCGAGCCGACGACGTTGACCTCGAGGCCGTCGAGGATCCAGGCGGTGCCCAGGCCGATGATGATCAGCCAGTGGAAGCGCGACCACGGCAGCCGGTCCAGCCGCTCGGGAATCGTCGTGCGAATCGTGCCCGTCTCGATCTCGCTGTCGTCCATCTCGACTCCCTCCCCGCAGGTCTCGCGCCGAAGGCTCGGACGCGCGCGACACGTATGGCCGCGCGACTCGGAAATACCCTCCGCGCAATGACGTCAACCAAGACTGTCGGAAGGCGTCGGATCCGGGTAGAACACGGAGAGCAAGATGCGTAAACGCGACAAGACCGAAATCCAGGCGCTGGTCGCTGCCGCAGCGCTCGCGTTCGTCGCCGGCATCGTCGTCGTGGCGCTCGCCGAGGAGACGGTCGTGACGGTCATCGGCGTCGGCCTGCTCGGCCTGGCTGCAATCGCGCTCGCAGCGCTCGTGTTCCTGATCGTCGGACAAAGCGAAGAACACGACCGCGAACGCCACCCAGGCGGCTAACGAGCGCTACGACAGCTGTCGCGCGGCTGGCTAGCGCCGCGGCTTCTCGCCGGCGGCGCATGCGGCTTACACCACGGTCTCGCCGAGTCTCGGAAATCTTTAGAAAAAAGATGTTTAGCCCGGCGGGCGCAGGGAATATGAACGTCTGGAGTTGTCCTCCCTCAGGCGGTGATCGCTACCCCCGGCGGTCACCGCCTCTTTTTTGCCCGAACGGCGGCGTCGCCACGCAGCGGCTGCCGCCCGACTCTCAGCGATCAGCGCTCGTCGCGCAACTGCAGCGCGAGGACTTCGCCTCCCTCGCCGGAAGCGACCGAGTGATCGCTGATCAGCCGCTCGACGGCCGATCCGACGCCGCCGAGGCTCGTGCTCGCGACGAGGCGCTCTGCGTGCCCGTCCTGCAGCGGCCCGATTCGCAGCTCGAGATTGCGCGGCTCAACGCTTATCGACATCGACAGGTGCGCATTTGCGCTCTCTGCGGCAGCCGTCGCGACAAGCGCGTCGGCGACCAGTTCGGTGTCGGAGATGCGATCGGTCGTGAAGTGCGCGCGCGCCGCGAGCACGCACATGACGCGCGGCAGCACCTTGCGCGCGAGCGCGCTCGGCGCGACGGCGAGCGCGCTCGTCGTCGCAAGCTCGCCGCGTGCGACGTCCGGCGGCTGATAGCCCTCGTGCAACGGCGACTCGAGCGCTCCGGCGCTGGCTGCAGCGAACTCCATGCGCACCTCCGTGCCGCCGCCCGGCACGTCTCGGAACTCGACGCGCGGCGCCAGCGCTTGGATGATCGAGAGGCCGATGCCGAGCGCCGCCTCCTGCTCGGAGCGGATGTGCGGCTTGATCCCGGTCCCGTGATCGCGCACGACGACTTCGACGGCGAGCGGCGAGACGAAGACCTCGACCTGCAGCGGCCCTTCGTCGCCTTCGTAGGCATGCAACACGACGTTGTTGCACGCCTCTGTGACGGCCGTGCGGATGTCGTTCAGGTCGAGCTCGTCGACGCCGACCGTATCGGCGATACCGCTCAGCGCCTCGCGCACGAGCACGACGTTGTCCGGTTGATTGGAGAGCGTCAGGCAGACGTTCGGTGACTCGGCCATCAGGTCGCAGCGCTCATCGGCTCTGGCAAGGCTCCGGACGTGTCGATCGGACCGGTCGTCGGCAGCCGCAGCGCGCTTGCAGCCGCCGGCTAGCTCATCGTGCTCGTGAGCGCGCGCAGCTGATCGAGCGAGCGACGCAACAGTCGCGATACCTGCATCTGCGAGATGCCGACGCGCTCGGCGATCTCCGTCTGCGTCAGATCCTCGACGAAGCGCATGCTCAGGATCTCGCGCTCGCGCTGCGGTATCCGACCCATCACGGCGCTGACGGTCGCGTCGAGCTCGACGAGCTCGTAGCGCGCGTCCTCTTCGCCCATCGAGTCGCCGTAGGAGGTCACCTCGTCGGTCGCTCCCGGCCGCGGCGCGTCGAGCGAGAGCGACTCGTACGCCTGAATCGCCTGCAGCGCGTCGATCACTTCCGCTTTGCTCAGCTCGAGGTACTCGGCCAGTTCGCCGACCGTCGGCGCACGCCCGCGCATGTTCGCGAGGCGCTCCTGGCCGTCGCGCACTTTCAGCGCGCGTTCCTGCGATCCGCGCGGCACGTGAACCGACCAGCCGGCGTCGCGAAAGTGGCGGCGCATCTCGCCGAGGATCGTCGGCACGGCAAACGACGCGAACGGGTGCCCGCGCTCGGGATCGAAGCGATCGAGCGCCTTCAGCAGCCCGAGCGAAGCGACCTGCAGCAGATCCTCGAACGGCTCCGAAGACCGGTCGTAGCGGCGTGCGAGGCTGCGCGCGAGCGGCATGAAGCGCCGCACGAGCGCCTCGCGTGCGGCGCGGTCACCTTGCTGAAGTCGCGCGAACAGCTCGCGCTCAGTCGCCGGGCCGGGGGTGCTGCGCGGCTCGCGCGTGATGGTCGAAGAAGCCATGCTCGTCGTCATCGTGCTCCCTTCGTCGGTTCGCTTGCGTGTTCCGACTTGCTGCCTGGCCTTGATTCTACTACTAAGGCCTCCCGCGCGCACGTCGATTTTTATGGCCTGACACGTATCTTGCGTGCGTCACTACCCGCTCGACACGCTGCTCAAACAGAAATAATCGAAATCGCGACTTTTGGCTCTGCGATGCGCGATCACGGCCTCACATCGCGATCGCAGCATCGCATCGGCCGGCGCCAGGCGCGACCGTCGAGCTAAGGCAGCAGCACGATCTTGCCGCGCGTGTGACGGCGTTCGAGCTCGCGATAGGCCTCCTGCACGCGATCGAGCGGGTACGTCGCCGCGATCGGCAGCTCGAGCTCGCGCGCGTCGAGCAGCGCTGCAAGCTCGGCAAGCACGGCAGCGCTCGCGCCGGCAGCGCTGCCTTCCGTCTTGACGCCTGCATGCGCCTGCGCAGCGTCGTAGTCGATGATCGTGTCGATCCGCTCGGGCTCGACGCCGAGCGCGATCGCCAGCTCGACGTAGCCGCCGCCGAACGTGTCGATCAGCGCATCGACGCGGCCACTGCCGGCCTCGCGAATCCGCGCGGCGACGCCCTCGCCGTAGGCGATTGGGATCACCTCGTGCGAGCGAAGCCAATCGTCGTTGGACTCGCTCGCGAGGCCGATCACCGTCGCTCCGGCTCGCCGCGCGAGCTGCACCGCGAGCGAGCCGACGCCGCCGGCAGCGCCTGAGACGACGACCGTCTCGCCCTCCCGCGGAGCGACCGCGCGAACGGCCGCATAGGCCGTCGCGCCGACGACGAACAGTCCGCCGGCGACCTCCCACGCGACGTTCGGCGGCTTTCGCGTCAGGTTCTCGGCCTGAACGAGCACGAGCTCGGCGTGGCTCGCACGCTCGTTCGTGAAGCCGATCACCTCCTCGCCGACCGCCCAGTCGCCGACGCCCTCGCCGAGCTCGTCGATCACGCCGGCGAGGTCGCTGCCCTCGCCCGACGGAAACGTCGCCGGAAAGCGATCGTGCAGCCGACCCTCGCGAATCGACGCCTCGCCGGGATTGATGCCGGCCGCCTTGACGCGCACGAGCGCCTGCCCGGCGCTCGGGCTCGGGCTCTCGACGTCGCGCACCTTCAACACGTCGACGCCGCCGTAGTGATCGAACCTGACCGCTCGCATCGTGCCGTCTCCTTTGTCGTCTCTTCGCGCCGGCACTCCGCCGGTCCGCGACCGCGACCGCCCGATCAGCTCGTCGCGCGCCTGCATTCGTTCTAGCGCCCGCACACGCCGCGCCCGGCCTAGAGTCTTGCCTGTGAGCGAGAGCATCCGCCTGATCGACGCCTTCGGTCCGCAATCCTCGCCGGCGCGCAAGCGTGCGTCAGAGCGCCCGCTGTTTCGGATCGGCGCGGTGCAGGAGCGCTGGCACGCCGATCCGGGTGAACACTTCGACGCGCTCGCGGCCGGCATCCATCGCGCGGCCGACGCCGGCGCCGAGCTCATCTGCCTGCAGGAGCTGACGCTGAGCCGCTACTTCGCCGTCGATCCGAGCGGACCGGCAGCGGCCAGCGCCGAGCCGGAGCAGCTGCCGAGGGGCCCGACGTACGAGTTCGCGGCGCGCATGGCAGGCGAGACGGGCGCGCACGTACATGCATCGCTGTACGAGCGCGCCGACGGCGAGGACGGGCTCGGCTACAACACGGCGATCGTCGTCGCGCCGGACGGTCGGCTCGTCGCAAGGACGCGCAAGCTGCACATTCCGGTGACGGCCGGCTACCACGAGGATCGCTACTTTCGCGCCGGACCGGCCGACGGCGCCGACGGCGATGGCGCGTTCCCGCTGCTCGCGCTCGACGACGCGCGCTTCGGACTGCCGACGTGCTGGGACCAGTGGTTCCCGGAGCTCGCGCGCGCCTACGCGCTCGCCGGCGCCGACGTGCTCGTCTACCCGACGGCGATCGGCTCCGAGCCCGAGCATCCGCAGTTCGATACGCAACCGCTGTGGGAGCGCGTGATCGTCGGCAATGCGATCGCGAACGGGCTGTTCATGGTCGCCGTCAATCGCATCGGCGAGGAGGCGCCGCTGCGCTTCTACGGCTCGTCGTTCATCTGCGACCCGTACGGGCGCAAGCTCGTGCAGGCGCCGCGCGACGAGCCTGCCGTGCTCGTCGCCGATCTCGACCTCGACCAGCGCAGCGACTGGCTCGAGCTGTTCCCGTTCTTCAGCACGCGACGCCCTGACGCCTACGCATCGCTCGTGCAGCCGATCGAGCCGACACATTCGACACACCCGCCGGATCCGGCGCCATCGGCACAGCTGGCGCAAGCGCCAACACGCGAGCGCTGAGCTCGGCTATGTTCGCTTCGATGAGCGACGCGACGCGCTTCGGAGCCGTCTTCCCGCAGACTGAGATCGGCGGCGATCGCGGCGGCGTGCGCGCATACGTGCAGGCTGTCGAGGAGCTGGGCTACTCGCATCTGATCGCCTACGACCACGTCGTCGGCGCCGACCGCGCCGTCTATCCGGACTGGAAAGGCCCGTACGACCTCGACAGCACGTTTCGCGAGCCGCTCGTGCTGTTCGGCTTCGTCGTCGCGATCAGCTCGCTCGAAGTGCTCAGCGGCATCCTGATCCTGCCGCAGCGCCAGACCGTGCTGGTCGCCAAGCAGGCGGCCGAGATCGACCTGCTGAGCGACGGGCGCATTCGCCTCGGCGTCGGGCTCGGCTGGAACGAGGTCGAGTACGAAGCGCTCGGCGAGGACTTCTCCAACCGCGCCGCGCGCATCTCCGAGCAGGTCGAGCTGCTGCGCCGGCTCTGGAGCGAGCCGAGCGTGACGTTCGACGGCCGCTACGAGCACGTCACCGGAGCAGGCATCGCGCCGCTGCCGGTCCAGCGCCCGATCCCGATCTGGTTCGGCGCGTTCAACGAGCGCGCGATCGCGCGCGCCGGTCGCATCGCCGACGGCTGGCTGCCCGGCTTCGCGCCGGGGCCGGAGCTGGCCCGTGGACTGGAGATCCTTCGGACTGCTGCGAGCGATGCTGGTCGCGACCCGGCTTCGATCGGCTTGGAGGGGCGGATCTCGTTTCGCCGCGACGAGGAGGCGCGCGTGCTCGCCGAGCGCGACGGCTGGCGCGCGGAGAGCGCTTCGCACATCGGCGTCAACACGATGTGCGCCGGGCTGAAGACGGTCGACGAGCACATCGCGGCGCTGGGCGAAGCGATCCAGGCGCTGCACGGCTGACGCTGCGCACGGCTACCCTGCGCGGCTGGCGCTCTACACGGCTACCGGCATCGCAGCACGCCAGCGCGCGGCTGTGCGCGTCACGAGGCGCGGCTCATTCGCCGTGCAGGCGCGGGCTCGATCCCTGGCCGTCCTGCTCCTCTTCTTGGAAGACCTCGGCGGGCGGGATGTGAAAGTCCTCGGCGTCCGTCGACGGCTCCGCCGTGCCGCCCGCCGGCGCGTCTGGCGCCGGCGCATCTGGCGTCTTCGCATCGCTGGGCGACGTCTGCGCGGCGGGCAGCGAGCCGTGCCGGCGAATACGTCTTCTGATCGTCTCGAACACAGGTGCGACCTCCGCGTCGGGTCGAAGCGAGGCTAGCGCGAAGTTCGACGTGGAGCCACGGAGACGATCTTCAGTACGGCGAACGCGCCGCCGAGCAGGAGCATCGTCCGGCGTTGCCGGCGCCGGCTCACGGTTTCGGTTTGAGCAGCGGTTTGGCAGGCGAGGCTGGGTTGCTGACCGTCGGCGTCGGCGTGGCCGTGGCCGGCTGGCCGACCGGCACGCGGTTTTCGTGTTCGACGAGGTTGACGTAGCCTTCGACGCCGTTCTCGCCGATTTCCTGGCTCGGTTCGTCGCACTGCAGCGTTTCGACCTTGCCGGCTTCGCTGGCCGCGCGGATCACCTGCGGGAAGAACTGCTGCTTGTCGATCCCCTGCGGGCTCGCCACCGCTGCTTCGGTCGACCCTTCGAGCGTCTTCTTCGTGGCCGTCGTGAACAGCTGAGCAAACGTTCCAGCGGGGAGGTTCTGCGGCGGGTGGTTCACTTCTTCTTCGTCACCGTCGCTGTACGGCGGCACCGCGTTCGGGTTCGTATAGCTCTTGTAGGGACGGCCGTGACCGCCGGAGGACAGCACGTACGCTTCGCTCTGCCCGGCCGCGATGTAGGTGCCCTCGAGCGGCGCGAGATTGTCGCGATCCTCGAAGATGTCCGTGTTCGTCGAGGAGCTTTGGAACGTTCCCTGCTTGCCCCACGGACGCCAGAAGTACATCGAGAATTCTTCGGACTCGAATGGCGGCGTGCCCCAGACGGCGCAGCGGTAGTTGCGCGCGTCCAGCGGCGCCGGGTTGTACGTCGTCGCGATCAGCCGCGTCGGCGTGAACAGCGACGAGAGCAGCGTGCGCCAGAGGAACTGGTTGCCGGAGACTTCGAGCGCCTGTTCGAGCTGCTTGCCGGCTTCTTCGCCGATGCTGATCCCCTTCGTCGCCTGCAGCCGCGCCCAATCGGAGACGATCAGGTCGCGCGTGTGCTGCAGCCCTTCGTCGAACGAGGCGTAGCCCGCCGCGAGCTGGTTGCCGATCTGCGAGATCGCCGTGCCCGGCACGAACGGGCCGAGCACAGGCGTGCCGTTCGGTTCGTTCGCGAACCACGCTGCGAGGTTCGAGGAGGCGCCGGCAAGCCCGACGACGGACGGGATGATGCCGTCGGAGACGATCGCGCCGATCTCCTCGGCGACGTTGAACAGGTCGCCGAACAGGAACAGCCCCGACGAGCTCCAGAAGCTCGACGCCGACTTTTCGAATTCCTGCTTCTGTTCGCGACGCGCCTTGGCGACGGCTTCGTTGATCGCTTCGGCCGCTCTGGTCAGGCTCACGTTGGCCTTCACTCCCTGCGTGCCGAATGGCGCAGTGATCGTCGCGACGAGGCTGTTGACGTTGTCGACGAGTGCGCCCTCTTCCTGCAGCTCGGTGAGGAAGCTGACGTATGTCGACTTGGCGATTCCCGGCGGCGGCGACGCCTGGCCGTCGTTGACGTCGGCGATCAGCGCCGTCGCCTTTTCGCCCCAGCCGCCCTGCGATTTCTTGCCGCCGCAGTACAGGTAGCGGATGTCGATCTCGTACTTGTGCCCGCTGCCGGACGGCGCCAGCGGCATCGGCGCGCAGAGTGAGGTCTGGTCGTCTTCGATCGAGTTGTCCGTGTAGTCGTACTTGCGCGCCGTGTAGTCCGACATCGCCAGCCACTGCCGCTGCGTCGGGAAGGCCGTCGGCGCGAGCGTCGTCGGGTTGATCGTCTGCGCGGCGTTGAGCAGCTGCATGTTGGCCGCGCCCGAAGCGCCGCTGAGCGCCGAGCCGGCGGCGTTGAACGAGACGACGAAGCGCCATTGGCGGTCGCGCGTCAGCGCGCCGGAGAGCGCCGCTTCGGGCTCCGGGCTCGACGGTCCGGCGGTCGTCACTTCGGCCTGCGAAGAGCCACTCGAGCCGACGGCGCCGTTCGTCTGGAAGTTCTGGCCGACGAGCGCATAGGACGGTCCGCTCAGCGCAGCCGGGTTTTCGAGGAACGCCTCGGCGCTGCCGCCGAGCTGGCGGATCTCACCGGAGACGCCGAGCAGCGCCGTCTGAAGGTTGCCGCCGGGATTGGCATGCTGCGGGATGCCGACGCCCTGGACGATGACCAGCCGCGGCGGCAGGCCGCTCGCGAGCGCATCGCGTTCGATCAGCGCGTGCATGCTGTCCGTCTGCACCGCGCCGGTGTTGTCGTCGCACGAGTTCGTCCAGAACGTGCGGCCGTTTTCCGGGTCGGGCACGTCGACGAGCGTCGCCGCTTCGAGAATCCGCACCTGATAGCCGCCGGGAGCTGCCGCGCACGGCTTGTTGCTGCCCGAGGCGATCGTCGAGCCGTCGACGGTGATGCCCGCAGGCGAGGTCGAGTACATGACCGTCGTCTGGCCGAGCGACGGCACGGCGCTCGGCGCGAAGCTGAAGTTGCCGGAGCTGTCGGGAGCGAACAGCCCGGCGAACTCGCGCTGCTGTCCGGCGCCGGTCGAGATCCAGCTCGTTTCGGCGACGCCGGGTACCGCGTAGAGCGCGAACGGCGTGCTCGCGCCGACGATCGGCGCTCCGCTTGCCTTGACCGTGTTCGTCAGGAACTGGCCGAACGACGTCGAGTAGCCGCCGGCGTTCGTCGCGACAAGCAGCATGCCGACCGTGTGGCCCATTTCGGTCGCTTCTTTCTGCGCCTGCGCGAGCGCTGCCGACAGCGTCGCGGCGCCGGCGTTGTCGCTCGCGACGAGATACGGCGAGGCGTGCGACTTCGGCAGCGCCTCACCGGTCGCGCGGTCGAAGAACATCGCGATGTCCGGCGAAGGAGCTGCAGCGCCGATGCTGTAGACGCCGGCGAACGGGCCGCCGGAGACGCGCAGCTTGCCGGCGCTCGCCGTCAGCCCTTCGGCGGCGACGAAGACGCCCTGCTTGGCCTCGCTCACGCTCTGCTGCACCTGAACGAGATCGATGCTCGGCGCCGAAAGGCCCGACTTGGACCCGCCGTGAGGCTGGCGCAGCTGCAGGTGCAGCGTGTACGTCCCGCCGACGTCGGTCAGCAGCCGCGGATGCGCGCTGCGCGCGGCGAGCAGCCGCGCGTGCGAGCCGGCAGGCTTGCGCGCGATCGTCCAGCGATAGCGCAGCGGTCCGGCGTGTGCAGCGACCGAACCCGCAGCCGAGAGGCGCACGCGGCCGGGGCCGACCAGCCGCACATCGGATCCGGCGGCGGCGAGCGGTCGCTGCCGCGAGACGGTGAAGCGGCGGACGATCTTGCGCTGGCCGCGCGGGTAGCGCACGCGCACGACGAGGCGGTTGCGCCCGAAGCGCACGCCGTTCGTCGGGCTGATCACGATCGAGCGTCCGCTTGGCGTGACGTAGCCGAGCGCTGCTGTGATGTTGCGGCCGTTCAGGTATGCCTGCCAGCGCGCGCTTGCGCTTCCGGGCGTTATGCGCAGGAGCACCATCCCGTCGCGCTGTGCCGTCTTGACGGCGAACGGACGCACGGCGGCGGCTTGGGCCGAGCCGGCGAGAGCCGCGCCAGCCAGGGCGAGCATGCAGACGACGATCAGCGCTGTTCCCGGCCGACGCATGGCAACCCCCGTTGTTCTCGATTGCGTCTTTTGCGGACGCGACTGTATCCAAGAGCCAAGCGGCGCGCGCTTTGCCCGTCAGCCGCTTGCGCCGCTGCAGGCGATCATCGCGCGCGTCGAGTTTGGCTCTACGAGCGCGAATCCGGCATGACCTCGACGAGCGGCCGGCGCTCGGCCGGATCGCTCGGTGCCTCACGCGCAGCGCGGGACTCCCACTCGCAAGCCCGGCGCGAAGCGATCACAGCCCAAGCCGGCGAACGCCCTCCTCGTCGAATCCGAAGTGGTGGCCGACCTCGTGACGCACCGTCTGTGCGACCTTCGAGCGAAGTCGCGCCGGATCGTCGCCGAAGTCACGCACGAGCGTGTCGCGGAAGATCAGGATCTCGTCGGGCAGCCCGCCGCCGCCGAAGAAGCTCGTGCCGCCCAGCTTCATCCCGACGTACTCGCCGTAGGCGTGATGCTCAGCGCCGCGGTTTGAGACGACGATCGCAACGTTCTCAAGCGCACGCTGGAAGTCGACCGGTAGACCGTCGAGCGCAGAGCTGACGAGCTGCTCGAACTCCTGCTCGCTGTAGTGGCGGTGTTTGCTCATCGCTTGATCATCGCGCGTTGCCGGGCGGCGGGTCGCTACAGCGCGAGCTCCCCCGCGCACGAGCGGCACGCGCGAACCGCGCATTCACGGACGGCTCGACGAGTGGGCCCGCCTGGACTCGAACCAGGGACCTACCGATTATGAGGCGTCTCTATTAGGCGCCAGCTACGCCCGGAACCCCGCATTCCAAAGCCGAATGAGTCGATAGCGTCGTTCGATCCCCCTCCGATCGATTGCCCGTGTTTGCGGGCGATTCGAGTTCGTTTGGGCACATCTGCCTTTTCAGCCCTGCCCGCTGCGGTGCAGACCGCGATCGACCTACTGTTCGCCGCCCTGCGCGCTGTCGGCGCTAGTGCGTCGGGCGATCCTTGAGCGTTCGAGCGGCCCAGGCCAGCACCGCCGTGACGGTCTCAAGAGCATCTGCGCGATCGAGCGGGGGGTCATCGAAAGGCTCTGAGTAGCGAGCGTCGACCGCCCACGGTGTCAGAGCGACTGCCTTGCGGAGCTCGGGTGTGAGCTGCAACCCTGAGTCCTCGATCAGTCCGCAGAGATAGTCGAGATCGTGGCTTCGATCAAACGCTGCTCGACGGGCCGTGAGTACCGCCTTGACGGCCTTCTCGATCGCCTGCTGGGCCAGAAAGCCTGCCACGTGATCGGGAACATCTTGGTGCTCCACGAGCACTCGTAGACCGGCCTCGTCGCCGCGCGCCTTGACGAGCAGCGCCTCGGCCACGTCGCCCTCGTCACGCGTCGACAAGCACTTGGCCTTCCGCGAGCGCCGAATGAAGTGCCGTGCCTGGCGTCTCGCCCCACTCGCGCACGTTCGTCTCGCTGTAGACGAGGACGTCGATCGGTCTGCGCAGGTCATGCAAGGCGTTGCGAAGCCGGACCATCTCGGCGTGTCGATCGGAGACCTGGGGCTCAATGACAAGGAAGTCGAGATCGCTCCCTGGGCCTGCGTCGCCGCGGGCGTGGGAGCCGAACAGGATCACCCGCACCGGCGAGCCGGCCGTCTTGGCCAACGTGTGTGCAGCTTGCTCTATCTCGCTATCCATGAGGTAAACGCTATCGATACTGGGGCGGGCCGGGTAGGCGCCCACTGAACAACCGTCCTCGATCGGCGTCCACAGAGCCTGCCCAGCAGACCGTCCTGGCGTAGGTCGCCGACAACGCTCACGGGCGCAGCGAGATCCGCATCCCCGGCGGTCATTGCTACGGGTAGGCTCAACATATGGAACTTGACCACCACGCGCTGGCGGATTTGCTTCGCCTGAGAGCGACCCTGATGCACGCGACCCTCCTAGCAGAGGACCGCTCCGAGCAGGGTCGCCACGTCGCGTTGATCGCACTCGATGGGGCAATCGAGTACGCGATGTGGGTGAGCGCAGAGCATCTCGGAGTTTCCGGAGGCGACCGAGTGGGGTTTCATGAGGTCAGGAACAAACTGCGCAGCGAATTGGGATCCAGATGGCAGCAGCCAGGCCGCCGTGGCGTCATGCAGATGCATGCGGCTCGCAACCAGGCACAACACGGCGGGGCAGCGCCAGATCCCGGTCAAATGGTCAGCTGGATCCGAGAGAGCGATGCATTCGCGCGCTCGCTAGTCCAGGCGGCATTCGAGGTGGAGCTTGAGGATGTCCTTCTAGCCAGCGCGATTGAGGAGAAATCGCTTCGCGAGCAGATCACAGCGGGCGAGCTAGCGATCAACGCGGGTAACGCTGCGCGCGGCCTCGAGCATGCCTATGAAGCATTTGCCGATGCCCGCCGGCGATGGCGGCTCCAACAGGAAGATGCCTACGGCCACATGGCGTTGCACACTACGATCGACAGCGACCCGCGCCGTCTGGATTCCGGCGAACGAAGCGCTGACTATGCAGACGTCAGCGTGTTTACCAGTGACCTTGGCGAGTATCACTGGCTACTCGCGACACGCCGGCTGGTCGCCGAAGGCATGCCACCGAGCGTGGCGGACGCTCGGCGCGCGCTGCAGTTCGCCTATCACTGGATCCTGCGCTGGCAGGCGTTTGACCCGAGGTACCCGGCACAGCGTTGGCGCGAGCACTTCGAAGAGCTGAGTCCGCCCTCTGTCGGCGACGGGCAGACCGTGGAGATCCTACGGATTGAAGTCATCGGCGAAGAAATGATCGGAGCAGATGAGCTACAGCGAATCGTCATCCAGCTCGCGAACATTCCAGAGCAGGGGCGCGGCGACTGGGGCGTGGACATGATCCCAGCGTTGGAAGCGGCGACCGCGAAGGCGGGAATCCCAGAGGCGAAATTCATCCCCGGCCAGCGGACCTACACCGGCCAGTTCGTGTTTCTTGTCGATCGGAGCCTCTCCGCAGAGCAGATCGCTAGCTGCCTATCGTTCGCCTTGGAAGAGGCGACCAACCTGTATAAGGCTCGACACGAGCGCTCGGGCGAGCGAGAGCTTGAGGCTAGAGCGCACGCGATCGCGTTCGCAGAGCTATTCACAGTCCACGACCAGTTCTTCGGAGATATCCATACAAGTAGAGTGCTGCGCCCGGGCGGTGAGGTGATCGTAATCGCCGTTGAGTATCTCGGAAGCCTCTATGAGCTTGGTGAGATCGCCGCGATCTTGCGCAGTCGCGGCAATCGATTGGCAAACGTGTCAGACGCCGACGGGCGACTGGTGCTGGATGCGCACGAAATGGACGAGCAAAACCGCGCTGCGCTTCAGTCCGCCTTGCTCGCGGCGGTCGAGCAGGTTCAGCAGCGACGCGCGTTCAACGACGACCGCGAGCACCGCCGACAGGAGCTCGAGCGTGCGCTTCAAAGTCGCCTTGGCGGACACTCCCTGCCTGCCGTCGAAGGCACTGCTGCTGATGAGGATCCGGTTCGAACTAGTCGCTCGCCGCATCGGATACTCCCGCGAATCAGAGACAGTGACCAACCCCTCACGCCGGCCGATGTTGGAGGCCCTCCAAGATCTCCAGTGAGCGCCATGGGCGCTGAAGGACGCTCCGAGCTCGATCGATCGAGCTGTGTGCGAACTGGGCCTTAGTCGTAGCAAGGACGATCGCCTCGGCTTCGAGTAGGTCGGCAACCGAGCCCAAGCGCTCCAGCCGGGCAAGCTCTGCCTTCCTGGGCTTTTCAAGTCGATCAGCGGTCGTGGCCTCGCCGACCATCAGCCGCGAGCCGTTAGTGATGATCAGGTCGTGCTCGGACTTAACGCCCTCGGCGTCGTACAGCTCGAGCTCAAAGGCGACCGAGAACGGCCGCGGGGAATTCTCAAGCAGCGATCGCGTCGCCGCTACCGGTATGTCTCCGTTGTGCTGGAGGAATTGATGCACGACCTCTGCCAGACCGAAATGCCATTCAGGCTCGGAGGCACCGAGCCAGTGGCGCGGGGCATGCACTTGCTCAAGAGCACAGCGGTGACAGCGAAAGCTCCGCCCGACTTCCTCGAGCTCGTAAAAGTCGGCCTGACGACATCGTTCACACTTCAGTGCCAACCCGCGACGAATCACTCCAGAGCTCTCATAGCGGCCGAGGAGCTCATCATCTACGTTCTCCGGCATCTGGCTCGCCGGTAGGTATCTGCGATCACGAAATCGGCGCCCGACAGCGTGGGGCCCAAAGCAGTCGAGAAGAGCACGCGTGGCCGGATCCAGAAGACTGCGCCAGAGCTCGTCTAGTCCGCCAAAGAGGATCGTGCTCTGCTCGGCATAGCTTCCCTTGTCAGACGGTGTGATCTGCCAGCCATTGGCCTTGGTCGCCGCCCGCAGCTGCTCGAGCAGATCGAGTCGATGCAACGTCGGACGAGCGGCGACACTCTCCACATTTTCCCGACCGAAGGCCGTGTGCACGGGACATAGATAGGAAGCGCCGCTATCGCTAATACGAACAGATGTATGCGGGGCACCCAGTATGCGCTCCGCTAGCCGGTGGTGACTCATCGGCGTCCAGCCGTCGAGACGGACGTCTGTCATCCAGCGGAGATCGAGGGCGTTAGCGGAGCGAACCCGCCGCGGGATAGGAGTGGGAAGCGGGCGACTGTCGCCGACTAGGTCGAGCATCAGCTCGCCTTGACGGCCTTGCCCGTCTAGCTCGAAGAGCCTTACGGGCTGCTCTGGCAGCGTCAGATGGGGCTCCACGGCACGAAGCAGCAGCGTGGGGGTATCCATGGCCTTCGGCAGTTCCGCGGCAAGCCGCTCGCACCAGGCAGGCGCAGTTGCTGACGTGACGAGCACCTCACGGCTGCCTTGCTGTCCCGCGGCGTGTGCGATGTCCGTGATCACGCGCTGGTTGTAGTCGGCGAGATGGCTCGTACTGAGTCCCTCACGCGGCATCCAAAACGCAGGTCCATTCAGGCGCCGAAGCAGATAGAACAAGGCGAAGTCCATCGGCTCGTCTCCGGCCACTACCACTACCTGCGGGTCGCCGCGAGCCATGTCGTACCAAGCGAGTCCACGACGCGATAGGTCCCACGGGTACGTGCGCCCCCTGTCGCGACGACGATCAGATACGGCGAGGAGCCAGCTTCCTAGGTCGGCAATCGGTAGGGCACTGACCTTTTGCTCCTCGACGAGCCACGAACGCAAGTGTGGCGGAAGGCGCCCCACATGTGCAGCCAGCAGCAGCCGCGCGGTCTCGCCAAGACCGCAGACGGGATCCACGACGCCGGTTTCAGGTATGCCGAGCGACTGCATAGCAGTGAACGGATAGCCGGGCAGCGCGTTGCCCTGCAGCGAGAGCCAACCGAGCGGAGCCGGTCCATCGAGCACCGACATGCGCCTGCGCACAGTTTCAAAGGCGTCGCCGAGATCTGCCTTTACTACGGTTTCCTTCAGTTGGTTGTCGAGAAACCGCTCGCGCTCTCTGTCCTCGACACCCTCGACCGGATCAAGCTTGGATTTGATCAGGGCTATGTGGGTTTCGTAGCTATCCCTGTCGATCAGAACAAGCTCAGCCAGGGAGGGGGTGTAGACCGCCAGAACGTCCGGGTCGTGACAGCGCAAGAGCTGCCAGAAGAGCGGGTCATCGACTCGCTGCTCGTCCCACGGCAAGACGATGTTGCCCTCCCCTCCCCACAGTCCACACTGGCTGGCGAGCGCGCTCTCAAAAAGGGGGCGCCAGTCAGAGCCCGCCAAAGGCGGAACGAGCACTGCGACCCGTGGCGGGCGCACCGAGAACGCGGCGGCGACCGGAACCCCGCCCTTCATCGCCATTCGCTCCAGAGCCGAGAACCCCATGGTTCGGCATGTTGGCATCTCTCGGTGCGCTGTAGGGATCGTCCAGGGGCGACCCTCGCTCTCAACCCATAGGACCTGGTCCTAGGGGGCGACCTCCGCGAGAACTCGAGTCGAATGCCCTTGAAGCACGGCCAATCGGGGCACGTACCTCTTGCGCGGCGGGCGCGGGATAGCGACACTGCGCTCGGTTGTGTCGCTCCAGAGATCCGCCGTATGTGCCCCGGCGACTCGACATGCGATCACCGATCCAGCTTGCTGTCTCTTGCGGGCTCTGAGTGGGTGAGCCGCCGGGCGAGAGCCGCAAACGGGGTGAGCCGGTCCAACCACAACGACTTGCGCTCGACGGTCCACGGATCGAGCGCCTCGGAGGACTGCCGATACTCGATAGACGGTATCTGCTGTCGGCTCCCGCACATTAGTTCGGCAAAGCGATTGATCCGACCAGGATCTTGGCCTTCCTCGCCGAGCTGCTCGCGGGCGATGTACCAGTCGGTCCCATAGCGGGCGCGCGTCGCCTCCACGTATGCCGTCTCCTTGCTCGTCTGCCAGCCGCCGGTCAGGACAATCGAGCGCTCGACGGTCGCGCCCTGCTGACGGTAGACGTGCTGAGCGTAGGCAAGGCGCAGCGAACCGAGCTGCTCGCCGGCGAGCTGGACGTGGCGCTGCGATCCGTCGAGGACGACCGTCACGCTGCGTTCGGCAAGCTCGACGATCTCGCCGCGCGTGCCGTTCTCGACCCTGAGCCCGCCTGGTTCACGATGCTGAGCTGTGAACGCGACGAGGTCGCCTTCGCGCAGGCCGTAATGAACGCTCGGTAGGTCGATTTCCTCGCTGCCAAGTTCGCCGCGATCGACCCGTCGGTATTGGGCACGCGCGTTCAACTGATCGATCTCCCGGTTGGAGGCATCGGCGATCAGCGCCACAGAGCGAATGTCGCCCCGTTCGGCGGTGAGCCTCGCCCAATCGCGGACAGCGTGCTCAGCGGCCTGCTCGCGAGTGTCAGCGAGGTGCAGTTGCCCTCGGCGTAGATAGTGCGCCATCGCGCGCTCGGGTTCTCCTGCGCGCAGCGCCTGCCAGGCCCTGCGCTCCTCGGGGTCGGTCGTGCGGTGGATGTCTGCGAGCTCCACAGTTGGCGCGTGCTTGGCGAGCCGGTCGAACATGCCCCCGGGACCGATCGAGGGAAGTTGTCTGCCGTCGCCCACGGCGACCAGCTTCGCGCCGCTGCGCTCGACGAGCTCGGTCACGGCATCGAGCCTTGCGTGATCGACCATACCCGCCTCATCGAGGAACACGGTCGTGTCGCAATCGACCTCGACGCTCCCTCTGCTGGCGCGGGCCACAAGCGCGTCGAGGGTCATCGTCTGGCGACTAAGCGCGGGACTGTCCGCGCCGAGCCGCTCGGCCGTCGAGCCCGACACGGCAATCCCGACCGTGCGACGGTCCGCGAGCTGCTCGGCGCGGGCCGCAGCATCGATCACGACGCCCTTGCCAGTGCCAGCCGGCCCTACGAGCACCGCGATGCGCTCGTCTCCTGTGACCAGCCGCAGCGCCTCGCTCTGCTCGCGCGTCAGTGGCGCGCCGACGCGCTCGGCGACTTCTCGCATCGCGACGCCGCGGCCCTGCTCGCCGACATCTCGTCCAGCCGGGGCGGCAAGCACTTCGGTGCGGCGTTCGATCGCCTGCTCCTGTGCTCGGATGGCGAGCGTGGTCATGCGTCCACCCTCGAGCGAAAGCACGCGGCGATCACGGATCATCTCGCGCGCGATGGTCAAGGATTGCTCGGGAGCCATCTCCCCTGTGCCCTGCTCGAGCGCGACCGCACGCAGGTCGCGCGCCTGAAAGACGGCGTGCTGCTCGGTGAGCCTTGCCTCGATGCGCTCCTCGATTGGTCGTGCACTTCTGATCTGCTCCGGAGCGCCGACCAAACGCACCGCCTCGTCGGGCCCAAAGCCGCGGCGGCGACCAGTCTCGTTCCACGCGCGCTGCAGGTCCGCGCGCGTGGTCACCGTCTTGGCCCTCCGGTTCTCAAGCGCGAGGTCGCGCAGCTCGCCGCGTTCGGGCGCGCGGCCATAGCGGGCTCGGAATCGATCGGCAGCCCTGGCGACCTCGCGACTGCGTCCGGAGAAGTCCGCGATCAGATCGCGCGGCACTCCGGCGAGCTCGAAGTAGCGTCCGTCCTTGCCCGTCGAGCGGTCAATCTTGTAGCCCTCCCCCGCGAGCTCCACGGCGAGCGCAGAGCGGTAGTAGGCGCCGAGCTCGCGCGCTGAGCGGAAGATCGGGCGAGAAGCGACGGCGACGATCCGCTCGTCGTCTCGAACCACGCCGCTGATCACGACATGACTGTGTAGCTGCGGGTCGGGCGCGTGTGCGCCGCAGACGCCGCGCGCAGTCGTGTGTCGGTACTCAGCAGCAATCACGTCCCTGGCGTGCTCCTCGACGACCTGACCGCTGTAGCGCCGGCGCACAACGGGCACCTGGGCCCGCAGGTAACTGATTGCGCTCTCCACGGCTCTGGCGTGAGCCTGCTCGATCTGCTGGCGCTGCCAAGGGTCGCCAAGCGCCCACACGGCCGAGACGGACTTCGGCGCGCTGAACGCGAGATCGATCCCGCCTCCCCTGCCGCCGCCAGCGCCTTCGGGGCGAATCCAATCGCCGGTAGCTGGGTGTCGACCCTCCATCAGGGCGACGAAGTCGGCGCCCCCGACAGGCCGGTCGGCGTCGATTCCCAGTCGAGCGAGTGTCTCGGCGTCAGATAGCCAACGCCCAGGTGCTTGCGCGGCCTCCCCGTCCGGCGTCAGGTAGTAGTCGCCGCGCTCGGGCTCAACGATCTTGCCCTCCAGGTAGCGGGCGTATCCGCCAGCACTAGAAGAGCCGATGCTGGATGCCGTCATCACGCAGTTGATGACCGCGAATGGCCAACAACGGCCAACGAATCAGATAGTGCTCATACAGCGCTCGCTGGCCGTGCATCTGGTCTGGTTGGGCTGCTGGGTGCGCTGCGTCGACAGAGCGCCGGACCGTGAACGGACGGCGCTGCGACCGGTCGAGCGCCGGCGACCGAGCACAAGACATGACGCAGGACGCCGGAGTGTTGGCGGTGGACCTCGAAACTCGTTGGCCACTTCGATTCGCTGGCGGTCAGTAACCACGTGGAAGAGGCAGAGCTACACCGCCCGCCGCGCCCGGTCCTGAGCACCCCGCTTGATGCCGCGTGGGTCGAGGCCATAGCCCTGCTGGTGGTCGAGCTCATGCGGCACGACTCCGCACCTGAGCGGCGTCAGCTCGTAGATGCGGCGACGCTCGCCGCCGAGCTCGGCGTAACCCGCTCGTGGATCTACGAGCATCGCGACGAACTGGGCGCGGTGAGACTCGGCGCCGGGACCAAGCCGCGTCTCAGGTTCGATATCGAGACGGCACGTCGGACTCTTTTGCGGCCCCGCGATGAGGCTCCAGGGTCGCCGCGCACGGACGGCGACACGTATGCAGAGACAAGGCGCACGACGAGACGGCAGCGACGCGCGACCGCGGCCGGCTCTGTGCTCGTATCCCGTCCGAGGAGGACGGCATGACCAGGCGCGCGCCTCGCCGCCGGTCTCAGCGCTTCTTGTCGAGCTGCGTTTCGACCTCAGCGGCCAACTCGCCGATGGTGCGATCCATCGCGCGAACCAAGCGCATCACGGTGTCCCAGCCAACGCCGAACCGTCCCGCCTCGGCGTGGCTGATGTACGTGTTGTCAGTACCTGCGCGGCGGGCGAGCTCCTCCTGCGTCAGGTGGGCGGCCGTTCGTAGCTCGCGTAGCGCGCGGCCCAAGGCCAGACGGTCTGAAGCTCGCTCGTCGTTTTGTTCTGGCTTCTTTTCCATCCGAGTCCGGCGCTACGCTAGCTTGGCAAATTGTCCAAGGTGCGATGAATCGTGCCTTAGAAAACTAGTGCCCCCGCGCTGCGGAAACAGCCGGGGGCGTGGCACCGAGAGGATTAGCTCCCGGCGCGTAGGCAGCGTATCCCGAGCGGGGTGGGCTGACCTTCCTCGCCATGGCTGTCCCCCGGCGCCTCCGAGACAGGAGGAACCGAAGATGAGCACCAGCCTGACTATCCCGGCGGAGGTCGTGGTCCACCTGCGCTGCGGCCTGCACAGCGATATTGGCCCCGTCGCCTTCGAGATCGATGAAGTGAGCACGCGGGCCGACCGCGAAACCCGTCCCGGGCTCTACGACGAGTCGCTCGGGAGGCTCGACGTGATCCGCGAGCTGCTGGACATGGTGGGCTGGACGCCCGCCGAGAATCCAATGCCGGTGGAGATCGACCTCGACCGTCACGGTCCGGCGATCGTGTCCGCACTGAACGGGCTCCTGACGATCGCGCGCGATCACATGGGCGTGGACCCAGCCTTCGCGGGAGCCGAGAACCAACGAACGCGAGCCAACCGCACCGCTCGCGAGATAGAAGGCTTCCTCGCGAGCAACGGACTGCCGATCGTGGCGCCTGACTGATGCCCCGGCCCGCCACCGGCTCGATTGTGGAGCGGCGCGGCGTCGATGGGCGCGTCTATCGCTCACTGCGATTTCGCGCCCTCGGCCAGCGCAGGACTATGCCGCTCGGGCCTGTCTCACGCGTGGACGCCGAACGCGAGCTCGCGTTTGTGATGGCCGACGTCGAACGTGGCCGGTGGCTACCACCCAATACCATCGAAACACCTGCGGAGCCTGAGATACCGACCTTCCATTCGTTCGCTGAGCGGTGGTGGTTGCTGCACGAGCGGACGTGGCGGCCAAAGACGGTCAACGACTACCGCTGGAAGCTGGAGGCCCACCTGATCCCGTTCTTCGGCGAGCTTCGGCTTAACCGCATCACGGTGGCAGAGGTCGAGCAATACGCGGCCACGAAGCTCGCGGAGGAACCGCGCCCCTTGTCGCCACGTTCCATAAATGCCTCGATCACGCTGCTCGCGCAGATCCTAGAAGCAGCAGTGGACCGCGACCTGATGACGCGTAACCCAGCTCGCGGACGCGGACGCAAGATCCGCGAGCGGCCTCCCGTACGGAGCTATCTGGAGACCGCCGGACAGATCTCTGCGCTGCTCGAAGCGGCGGCAGAACTCGACCGGGAGGCACGCGTTGACCGCCGGCACGTAGAGCGCGAGGCTATCCTCGCCACGTTCATCTTCGCCGGAGTACGGATCGGCGAGCTATGCGCACTGCGCTGGCGAGATGTGGATCTCGCGGCCGGATGGATCACGATCGGCGACGCGAAGACACCTGCGGGCCGCCGCCGTGTGAAGATCCGGGGACGCCTCGCTTCGCTACTCGCTCACGTGCGCGACCGGCAGACCATGCTCGATCAAGATACCTACGTGTTCGCAACGACGGCTGGTCGATGTCCAAGCGGCGCCAACATTCGCAATCGCGTCCTTGCGGGAGCGATATGCCGAGCCAACCAGAACCTTGATGTTGCGGGCGAGCCACCGCTCCCGTCGGGCCTGACGCCACATTCACTCAGGCGGACTTTTTGTTCTCTCCTGTATGCCTTGGGAGTCGATCCAGGCACCGTCATGGATGAAATGGGACATAGCGACCCCGGCTTGGCGCTGCGGGTCTACCGCCAGGCGATGCGACGTGATGGGGTGGAGATCTCGCGGTTGCGCGCGGTCGTCGAGATCGGGTGCAGCCATCACGCGTTGTCGGCGCGCCGTTGAGCCTCGCGATCAAGCCTACGCGCGTCTGCCTCGTAGCTCTCGGCCATCCCGCGAACGAGCCTGGCCACGCGAGGCCATCTCGCCTCTAGCCTCCCTGCTTCCCGTCGCAGGCCAGATGCAAGGCTCGCCTCCTGCGCGCCACCGTCGTAAGGGTCACGCACCGTCGTACCACGCTGGTTCATTCGGCCACACCGAAGCCCGTCCTCCAAGGCAGTCGAGCGAACGTCCTCGATGAGATCGCGGACGGACTCTGGCGGCCAGATCCCGTCCTCACCGCCGATGCTCCGTCCAAGCAATTCGCCGATCTTGACATCCCCTACGTCGGCGCGATCGATGGCCGCTAGCTGATCACGAGCGTTGGCGATCCACGCTTTGAGCGCGGTCGAGTCGATCTTCCCCTGAGCGTCTGCCCCGGGCGATCGGCGAATGTCGTGTAGCACGGTCCACGCGTGGGTGCTCAGCTCAGAATCACCGGTTCCGTCATCGGACCCATCGGCGCGGGTATAGCCGCGCCGGATGAGCTCTACGAAGAGCCCCGGATCGCTTGCTAGCGCCTCCTCCAAGGCGCGCGGCTGTCGAACATCACTCAGGAGGGCGAAGTAGGTGAACTCCAGCGTAGCCAGTCGGACCAGAGGCAGACCGTCGGCCTCAAGCGCGTCGAGGAGCTGTCCAACCTCCCAGGCGGCGTGGATCGCGGCATCAACTTGATCTGATCTTGCCGCCTCTAGTAGAGCCTGTTCCACTACCTCAGCGTTTAGCGGCACACTGTCGTGGGCGCAGCCCGCCAGGACATCAACTGCCGCCCAAGGTCGGCCGACGTCAAGCAGCTTGGCCACGACGCGCGATACCTGTTGCGACTGCAACCTAAACGGCGTTGCAGCGCGCCAGTATTTCGCCTGCACCTCCGCACTCAGATCGTCCAGAGCATCCCACGTCGTGTCATCGCCTGGAAGCTCCAACATCAGCGCGGTTTGCCCGTCGACGTCGAGCCCTGCAGCGTCCAGTTGCTGTTTAGCCCAGTCGATGCCCTCCTCCCTCATCCGCCGCGCTGCCCAACCCGCCGCCACCGCCGCACCGGGTCCCTCTCCTCCCAGCAAAGGCAAGAGGCCGTCGGCTGGATCATCCTGACGGGCTGCGGCTGCGATGCCGACGAGGCGTGGCTGCGCGCTTGCATCGGCCAGTCGCAAGAGACCGTCGAGGCCGTCATGCTCAAACACGCTTTCCGCTGCGTGATCCCTGCGCTCGGCGAGAGCCCGTTCCTGGGCCTCGAAGTCACCCTGAGGCAAATCCGGCAGACGGACACGGAAGTCGAATAGCCGCGCCTCGCGCTCCGGCAGATTCTCATCTTGGAATCGCTCGGCTGCCTCTACGAATATCGCTGCTTGCATGCGATCCAACGACCAGTCGGCGTCCGGGAATCTGAGGTGTCGCTCTCCCTCGTTGACTAGCGCGTTCCACATCGACAGCCGCTCATCAGGATGCATCCCGGTTGGGTCAAGGGAACCGATCCGCTCAAACAACATCGCTCTGTCGTCTGGAGGCAGCTCCGAGAGGTGTGGTACTACCTCCGCCCAACGGCTTCCATTACGGCCAGCGTCGTCCGCGATCCGGCTCGCGAGCGCGCGAATCGTGCCTATGAGCTCCTCGGGAGATGTCGGGCTCCATTCGAGCCCCCAATCGCGGAATCGAGGTTTTGATGAGTGAGAACCGATGGTCTGACGATGGGGAAGGATTGCGAGGAGCAACTCCCATGACATGTCCGGCCACCGATCGCGCAGCGCGTCTAGGGCGGCGAGGCGACCCGGAAGATCAGCATCGGTGTTCGGGAACCACGCAAGGAAAGTCGCGCGAAGGGTGTTCGAGGGACGGTTCGTCCACCGCCCTCGCCTCGGATCGCTGTGAGCCAACTCGCCAAGGATCAGCGTGACCCTCGTCAGATGACGAGAAGACCACGCGATCTTCTCAAGCGCCCACAGTAGTCCAGTGTGAGGAGGATGAGAGAAGGTGTCGTCTTGACCCTCAGCAAATAGGGTCAATATGGGGGAGGGATCGAGATCCATGCCGTCGCGCACTCCGTCCAAAAACGCGTCGGGCGCTGCCTCGGCCAACATCGGCAGCACGTCATCAAGCGATCGCCAGAGAGCCCCGCTCTCGTCCTCGTTCGCGACACGCAGCACGTCAGTAACGAGACGGGTAGCGTGATCTGCGGGGACCGCGCCAGTAGGCAGCGCATCGGCACCGCGTGCCCCTAGTAGTGCCGCTGCCTCAGCAAGGCCGTGACGCAAAGGCGCTGAGAACCGAGACAAGGCTTCTCGGCGCAAGTCAGCCAGCATCCGCTCCCCCGAGTCCATTCCGACACGCGGATTCATCTCGCACAGGACTTGCTGCGCGGCGCGTCGCCAGCTCGCGAGAAGCTCATCTGCGAGCAGCTCACCGACCAACGCGAATCCGTCGTCGGCAGATACGAGGCGCCACCCTCCCCCGGTCCGTGTCCACGGTGGGTCCTCGCTTGCCGCGAAAGGAGCCAGTAGCTCCTCGATCTCTGCTCGTGTATGCCCGGTGACGGACTCGATCACATCGTCGTCTCCGGGACCCGCCACCCAGCCACCCAGGAGCAGCAACGCCGCGAGTCGTGGTGCCTCTGGTCCGGTCGCCCAGCTCGGACGCGCGCCTGCTTGTGTTGCCGACATCTCTCGAAGCAGCGCGGCAAAGCTGCGTCGCGCCAATGCCGCAAGGCGTTCGGCTTGCTCGAACTGCACACCGGCGGCTTCAAGAGCCTCCCGAGCTGCCCTGGGTGGAGGGCGAGGCAAGGCAATCTGGCCTGATCGGTCGAAGTCTCCCGGCCCGAGCGCGAGCAGTACGTGGTGGCCGTGCGTTGCGGCGTCTCCAAGCTCGAGCCCGTCTATCGCCGCGACCAACTGCAAAGGTCGCTCTGCGAGCGTGAGACGCTCGAACGCCGATACCTCCCTCACGAGCAGGGGCTGATCAGGGGCTCGATCGAGATCGAGGGCGTCGAGGTTGAGTGCTGCAGCCATAAACGCTACGGCTTCCTCACGGGAGCCGGCGCGCACAGGGATGACCGAAGCTGGACCAGATAGCGCCGTCCGTAGCGCATCGACCTGCTGCTCTCGCCCGGCAAGCAGAAGGGCCCCAGGAAGGGCAGGTCGAGTGCGCGCTGCAAGGACCTCGAACGCACGGGAGAGAGTACGGACCGAAAGAGGCTGGAAGCCGAGCCGCTCGGAGAGCCACACATGCACGTCCGGCGTGGCCTCAAGCCACGCATAGAGGCTGTCGGCATTGAGCACTTTCACGTCGTGCCAAATGCCCTCATCATGTCGTGATGTTGCCCACTCTCGACCGTCCCACCGCCGCGGCGTTACGAACACGAATGTCGTCTCGGCCGGCTTGGCGCCTAGCGGGTTGGCCGTGCGTGCCTCGTAGTCCTTTTGTGCCTTGCCTTTGGCATCTTGGCCTGCGCCCATCTCCCAGACGGAGCTCCCTGCCGGCACCCACGCGCTGCCTGGGCCTCCATCGATGACGCCATCGAAGCCGTGCGCGGATACGCCCTCCTCGGCAGGCATGTCGAGCCCCCTTACGCCGGGTGTGCCACCGAGTAGGCGCCGGACCAAGTGCGGTAGCAGACCCCGCATCTCGAGGCGATCGGCGAGACGATCGAGATCGGTGGCGTCGACAAGTTCGGGTGGCATCCTCCGCACGCTAGCGCGCGTCTGCCGATTGGGTGAATACGGGCAGATGGACTAGTTGCTGGCCCTCGCCTCCGACGGCTCCGAGCTGGACCTCGGTACGGAGCAGGCGGTACCCCACGGCACGCTGCGGGGTCCCCGAGGAAGGGTCACGTCGAGGGTCCGCTTCCTCCATGAGACCTGCCTTGGCTCCTCGCTCGCGGGCGTCCAGGGAAACTCGGAGACCCTCTGATAGCGGACGAAGATCGGATGCCCGCCCTGCTCCGCGCGGGTGAGAATCGAGCAGGCGAGCGGGTCGATGACCTGGCTGAGGGGAAGGTTCTATCTCGGAGCTGTCCGAGCACGATCAGCATCACGGGCTCATCCTCGACCGTGCTGCTCGCGCGCGAGGGCATCGACCCGGCGCACTACGTGATCGCCGGGGCTCAGCGACCCGTACTCGGCGTCGCGGCGAGCCTCGACGTGCCGGCGATGCCTGCTACGGAGGCGATCTGGCAGCTCCCTACTCCGCCGTATCTGTCCCCAGGGCCGGCGCTCGGCAGTATCTACCCGCACCGGAGTCTCGTCCACTGGCCCGAGGCGCTTCTCGGTATCAGCTGGCCGGCCGGTGGCGACTTGGAGCCGCCCGCTTGCTTCGTTGTGGGAAAGATCCAGTCCAAGGCGTGGATCGCGAGTATTCGCCCGGACCCGGACACCGAGCAGTTGGTGGTCTCGATCGCGTGGGACGAGCAGGGCGTTGACCATAGGGCGCCACTCGGCCGTGTCGACGATTGAGCGAGCAATCCGGACGTCGGGGAATGGATCGGCGCAGAAGATTGGACCGAGGTCGATCCCGTCCTCCAGTCGGCGGGTCTCCGGCTGGATCTGACCCCAGCGTCTCGTACTCGTGCTAGCCACAGCGACGGGAACGGTCAGGAGCGACCCCGCGACGACCCGCCACTCGGATCCATCACGAACGACAAGCATGGCGAGCACTGCCGCCTCCCCATCGACGGGAGCGAGCTCGTCCGGGACGTACAACTCGCACTTGGAAGACTCCGTCGAGGCGGGTGCCGACATCTCCTCGTGAACGTCAGGCGAAGGCATCGGCGGCCACCTTCGCTGCATCCCGCGCGGAGGACCGCGGGCACGGGTGGCGGGGGCGTTTGGGCGAACGAATGGGCGAGCGGGCGCCTAGGACGGTGACGGCGGGCGCGCTACGGAGAACAAGCATCGCGAGATTTGGCTCTGTCATGTCGGATCTAGCCATGGGCCCGCCTGGACTCGAACCAGGGACCTACCGATTATGAGTCGGCAGCTCTAACCAACTGAGCTACGGGCCCGCACGCTCGGGCCGAAGCTCGCGCGCGTCCGGCCCGAGAGCCGGCCAGCAGAAGCTACCAGCGAGATGTGGAATGCTGCCGACCGTCGTCGGAGGCCCGGCGGCCTCCGGGGGCTGAGATCGCGCCCGGCTGGATTTCTTCTCATCAACGGAGGGACAACTGATGGCAGAGCGCGCAGCGATCGTTACAGGAGCGTCGAGCGGAATCGGGCTGGCGATCGCGAGGATGCTCGGCGAAGAGGGCTACGGCATCACGATGGCCGCGCGCCGCCCGGACAAGCTCGACGGCGCCGTCGCGGCGCTCGCGGCCGACGGCTTCGACGTGCACGGCGTCGCCGCAAACGTCTCCGAGGAGTCCGAGGTCAAGAAGGTCGTCGACACGCACAAGGAGCGCTACGGCCGGCTCGACACGCTCGTCAACAACGCCGGCGTCGGCATCGGCGCGTCGCTCGGCGAGATCGTGACGAAGCGGCTGGACATGCAGCTGGACATCAACATCCGCTCGATCATCCTCTTCTACCGCGAAGCGCTGCCGCTGCTGCTGGCGGCCGGAGAGCAGCATCGCAACGCAATCGTCGTCAACACGTCGTCGATCTCCGGCAAGCACGGCGTCGCCTGGCTGTCGGTCTACTCGGCGACGAAGCACGCCGTCGTCGGCTGGACCGAAGCGATGAACAAAGAACTCGGCGAGAAAGGGATCAAGTCGACGGCGCTGTGCCCGGCGTTCGTCGACACGCCGATGACCGACTTCGTCAAGGGCCAGGTCGAGCCGGAGCAGATGATCCGCCCGGAGGACATCTCCGAGTCGGTGCGCTACCTGCTGCGCACCTCACCCGCGTGCATCGTGCCCGAGATCCAGTTCTTCCGGCCCGGCGACCAGCTGTAGCGAGCGATCCGGCGCTGCACGACGATCTCGCCGGTCGGATCGCGCTCGACGCGCTCGCGCCGCTGCACGGCCGCGCGATGCTCGTCGATCGCGCCGCGCAGGTCGCCCGACTCGGCGTTCAGCAGGCTGCCTTCGAGCTGAGCGATCAGAATGCTCAGCTCGCGTCGCGTCGCGCGCCTAGCACGGCGCCCGGCGCGCGTGAAGCGGTCCCAGGCGCGCGCGAACGAGAGGAAGTTCGTGCGCCCGCCGCGGCGATGCGCGGCGAGCATCGGGCAGACGCCGCCCTCGCGGTCGGTGTAAGCGCCGACGATCACACGGTCGGCGCTGCGCACGCCGTCGAGCATCGCTTGGCGCGTCGAGACGGGAAGGCAGTCGATCGTCAGGCGCAGATCCTCGACGAGGCGGCTGGAGGAACGAGCGCGATTTGCCATAGGGTGTTGCCCCGCCGGGGGCGCTCTTCGCCTGCGGCGGACGCGCGGCCAAGCGTAGGCCTCGCGTCGCATGGGCGCAACGAAACCCTGCGGCTGAAAGGAAACTTTCAATGAAGCTCGGCGTGCACATCGGCTACTGGGGACTTGGCCTCAGCTCAGAGGACCAGTTGACGATCGTCAAGGAGGCTGAGCGCTTGGGCTATGACTCGGTCTGGGCTGCAGAGGCGTACGGCTCGGACACGGCGACCGTGCTCGGCTGGCTCGCCGGGCAGACCTCGACGATCCGCCTCGGCGCCGGCATCTTCCAGATGCCCGGCCGCTCGCCGGCGATGACCGCGATGACGGCAGCGACGATCGACCAGCTCTCGAACGGGCGCATGATCGTCGGCATCGGCTCCTCTGGGCCGCAGGTCGCCGAGGGCTGGCACGGACAGCGCTTCGCCAAGCAGCTGCAGCGCACGCGCGAGTACGTCGCCGTCGTGCGCATGGCGCTCGCGCGCGAACGCGTCGAGTTCCACGGCGAGACGCTCGAGCTGCCGCTGCCCGACGGGCCCGGCAAGGCGCTGAAGCTGACGATCTCGCCCGTGCAGGAGCGCATTCCGATCTACCTCGCCGCGATCGGCCCGAAGAACACGGCGCTCGCCGGCGAGATCGCCGACGGCTGGATTCCGACGCTGTTCAGCCCCGAGCACGTCTCCGAGTTGCGTCCGCTGCTCGAAGAAGGCGCTGCGCGCTCGGGCAAATCGCTCGACGGCTTCGACATCGCGCCGACCGTCAGCCTGTGTATCGGCGACGACCTTGAGGCTGCGCGCAACACGATGCGCGCGTTCGTCGCGCTGTACGTCGGCGGCATGGGCTCGCGCAAGCAGAACTTCTACAACCAGCTCGTGCAGCGATACGGATACGAGGCCGAGGCGAAGACGATTCAAGACCTCTATCTCGAAGGCAAGCGCGAGGAGGCGATGGCTGCCGTTCCGGACTCGCTGATCGACAGCGTCTCGCTGTGCGGGCCGAAAGACGTCGTGCGCGAGCGCCTGGCCGTCTATCGCGACGCAGGCGTCGGCACGCTCGGCGTCACGCCGACCGCCTTCGACGCCGGCGAGCGCCTCGAGCAGCTGCGCATGCTCGCCGAGCTGGCTGCCTGACGCGCCGCGCGCGATGAGCGAGGCAGCGCAGCGACGCCTGCGCGTCCTGCTCGGCGCATTCGGCGATCCTGGGCACGCGTTCCCGATGATCGCGCTCGGGCGCGCGCTCGTCGCGCGTGGGCACGACGTGACGCTGCAGACGTGGACGCGCTGGCGCGAGCACGTCGAGCGCGAGGGCATCGCGTTCGCGCCGGCGCCCGAGTACGAGGTCTTCCCGAGCGGGCCCGAGCCGCTCGACTTCTACGAGGCCGTCGTGCATGCCGCGCGCGACACGCTGCCGCTCGTGCGCGAGCTGCGCCCGGACGTCGCCGTCGCCGACATCCTCACGCTCGCGCCGGCGCTTGCAGCCGAGCTCGAGCACGTGCCCGTCGCGACGCTGATCCCACACGTCTATCCACACGGCGAGCGCCACTTCCCGATCTACTCGCTCGGTGCGCGAATGCCGCGCAGCGCCTTCGGACGCGAGCTCTGGCGACGCGCGCAGCGGCCCGTCGACGCAGGGCTGGAGCTCGGCCGCGTCGAGCTGAACCGCACGCGCGAGCGTCTCGGCCTCTCCCCTCTCGATCACGTCCACGGTGGCATCAGTCGCCGGCTCGCGCTCGTTGCGACGTTTCCGCAGCTCGAGTATCCGCGCTCGTGGCCGGCGAACGTGCACGTCGTCGGCCCGCTGATGTGGGAGCCTCCGAGCGCCGACGTCGGGCTGCCGCCCGGCGACGCGCCGCTCGTGCTCGTCGCGCCGTCGACGGCGCAAGACGCCGAGCACCGGCTGTTGCGCGCCGCGTTGCGCGGCCTCGCCGGCGCGCCCGTGCGCGTGCTCGCAACGTGGAATCGCAGGCTGCCGCCGCGCCCACTGCCGGTGCCCGAGAACGCGCGGCTCGTCGACTGGGTCTCCTATTCGCGCACGATGCCGCAGGCAGACGTCGTCGTCTGCCACGCCGGCCACGGCACGCTCGTGCGCGCGCTTGCAAGCGGCTGCGCCGTCGTCGCCTGCCCGGCGATCGGCGACATGAACGAGAACGCCGCGCGGCTCGACTGGGCCGGAGCGGGCGTGCGCGTGCCGCGGCGCTTCGCCTCGCCGCGCGTGCTGCGGCTGGCCGTCGAGCGGGCGCTCGGCGACGCCTCGATAAGAGCGCGCGATGCGGAGCTGGCGGGTTGGGCGCGAGCGCACGACTCGGGCGCGACGGCTGCCGGGCTTGTCGAGCGGCTTGCAGCTCGAACAAGTGGTCGCGCAGCGGCATAATGGAGTCATGGACGACGCTGTCGAGCGCTATTGCGCCGCGTCCGAAGCGAACGACATCGACACGATGATGGCCACGCTTGCTTCCGATGCAGCGTTGTCATCGCCGCTCTCGGGCCACATGAACTTTCGCGGCCACGACGATCTGCGCGTGCTGCTTAGCGCCGTCTACGGCTCGATGACGGGGCTCAGCTGGTCGGAGCCAGTCGGCGACGGGCCAGCTCGCTTCGCGATCGCCGACGGGCGCGTCGGCGGCCTGCGACTCGGCGACGCGATGGTCTTCGAGCTGAACGATGACGGGCTGATTCGCATGATCCGCCCGCACCTGCGACCGTGGCTCGCGACGACTGTCTTCGCGCTGAAACTTGGGCCGAAAGTCGCCCGGCACCCGGCCGTTGTGCGGCGGGCCTTGCAGCCGCTCTGACGCATGCGCACCGGCCTTGGTTGGAAGCTCCGGGGGTGGGACTCGAACCCACAACCAATCGGTTAACAGCCGACTACTCTGCCATTGAGCTACCCCGGATCGTGCTACCCCGGACTGTCGTCGTCGGGTCGCGACATTGTACGGCAGCCGAATCCGGAGTCGTTAGGCGTGCAACGCCGGCCTCGACCTCGGCGTGGCAGTTTGCGCACAGCAGCACGCACTTGCGCGCCTCCGCGCGAGCACGCTCGATCGACCGCGTGACGCCGCTTTGGCTCAACGAGAAGTCCTTCTCCGCCGGCGCGAGATGGTGGAACTCGAGTGCGGACAGGCATCGTGCGTAGCCGCAGAGCCTGCACGCGCCGCCGGCCTCCGCGACGAGGATCTGCTTGATCCGGCGCCGACGTCTCGCAACCGCCTCGCTGCGGCATCGGCCACACCTGAAGCCCGCACCGCGCCGTCGCCGGAATGTCGTCAGGCCGTGTCGCGGGCAGCGAAGCGTGATCTCGTGCAACCCCGCTTCGGAGGCGAAGCGCCGCTCGGCCCAACGAGTCTGCAATCCGTACCGGCGTAGCCAATGACGCACCGTCCCCGCTCCGCGGCCGACGCGCTCGGCGATCTGCGCAATCGACAGGCCCGCGACTATCAGCGGCTCCAGCTCCTCGCGACTCAGCGGCCCCTTCGCCGCGTGACGCTCGCGCCCGGTCGCCCGGAGGCCGTGCTTCGCGATCCAATACGCAACCGTCGATTCGTGCCGCCCGACGCGCCGCCCGATCTCGGCGAGCGAGAGCCCTTCGCCCAACAGCGTCTCCAGCGCGGCACGATCCATGCACTGCATTGTCTTCAGCGCTTGAGACGCAACGCTCGCTCGAGCGCAAGCTCGCGAACCGCCCTACTCCCGCTCTCCCGTCTGCTCCAGCACACGCCCATAGGCGCGATCGAAATCGCGTTTGACGGTCGCCTTGCGCTGGGCAAGCTCGCTTACCTCGCCGCTCTGGCGCCCGCGCGCCTGCTGGATCTCACGGTCGAGGCGCGCGAGCACGAGCTGCAGGCGCTGCGCCTCGAGCATCGCCGGGTTGGCGTCGTCGCGCCCGGCTTCGACGACGAGCTCGGCAAGCAGGCGCTTGAGCGCCGGATCGTCGTCGAGCGCCTGCTCGGCGGGCGCGGCTGCCATCGGCTGACGTAGTCCGACCTCGCGCAGATGGCGCGCGGCACGCCGCAGCAGATCGCTCGAGAACTCCTGCTCGATGTCGACGTCCGCGAGCATCGGCGCGCCCTCCTCGGGAGCGGCGACGCAAAGCGCGAGGAACGCGCGCTCGGCGTCGTCGCGCCCTGACAGCGCTCGCGCTCGCCGAGCGCTCCCGTTTGCACCGTTCGCGCGAGCGCCGCCCGACGCATCGCCGATCCCGCCGGCCGCCTGCCGCGCGCCGCCGCGCCCGTCCTCGCGCTGCGCCCGACCGTCGCTTCCCGACCGCGCGCCGGCGCTCGGACCTGCGCTCGCGCGCGTGCCCGCCCCGCCTGCTGCCGCAAGCGCCTGCTCGAAGACGCTGTCGCGAACGGCCAGCCGCCCGGACGCCATCTGCACCAGCTCGTCGCGCATCGCACCCGGCTGCAATTGCGCGAAGACCGGGCGCAGCTCTTCGATCATCCGATCGCGCCCCTCAGGGCTCGCGTGATCGCCGCTGGCAAGCACGCGCTCGACGCGAAAGCGCACGAACGGCACCGAGCGCTCGACGGCGTCGGTTATCGCCTCGGCGCCGTCGCGCTGGATCAGCTCGGCCGGATCGGCTCCGGCCGGCAGCGGCACGACGCGCAGCTCGAGCTTGCGTTTCGCGGCGAGCCCCGACGCGCGCAGCATCGCCTCCTGCCCGGCGCTGTCGGCATCGAGCGCGAGCAGCACCGTCTTCGCCATCCGATCGAGCTCGCCGACCTGCTCGCCCGTCAGCGCCGTGCCCATCAGCCCGACGGCGTTGTGCATGCCGGCCTGATGCAGCGCGATCACGTCTGTATAGCCCTCGCAGAGGATCACCGAGCCGGCGCGCGCGGCGTGCGCACGCGCCAGATCGGAGCCATACAGGTGCATGCCCTTGTGGTAGACGTCGTTGTCCGACGTGTTCAAGTACTTCGGTTTCTGATCGTCGCGCATCGCTCGCGCGCCGAAGCCGAGCACGCGCCCGCGCACGTCGGCCAGCGGGAACATGATGCGAGCGCGAAAGCGGTCGTACGGCTGCCCGTTCTGCTTCGAGCGCTGCGCCAATCCGGTCGCGTAGAGCTCGGCCTCGGAGAAGCCGCCGCGGCGCGAGGCGAGCAGAACTCGATCCCACGCGCTCGGCGCGTAACCGACGCGAAACTCGCGCAGAACGTCCTCGCGCAGCCCGCGTCCGAGCAGGTACTCGCGCGCTCGTGCGGCCTCGCTGGACTCCCACAGGTAGCGCTCGTAGTAGCCCGTCGTGCGCTTCAACAGCTCGAGCAGGCGCTCGCGCTGCTTGCGCCGCTCGGCTTCGCGCGGATCCTCCTGCTCGCGCTGCAGCTCGACGCCGTAGCGCTCGGCGAGCAGCTCGAGCGCGCCCTTGAAGTCGACGCCTTCGGTCTCCTGCACGAACGAGAAGACGTCGCCGGCCGCCTGGCAGCCGAAGCAGTAGTAGACCTTCTGTGCCGGATCGATGCCGAACGACGGCGAGCGATCGTCGTGGAACGGGCAGATCCCCTGATAGCTCGACGCGCCGGCGCGTCGCAGCTCGGTGTGCGCAGAGACGAGCTCGATGAAGTCGACCGCGTCGCGCACGCGCTCCTTGGACTCGTTCGTGTAGAGCGCCACGATGCCAACGCTAGCGGGCGAACGCCTGCGGCACCTCGAGCTCGGAGAAGCGCGCGATGCAGTAGCGATCGGTCATCCCCGCGAGGTAGTCGGTCACGCGCTGCGCGAGCTCGCGCTGCTCCCAAGACTCGTGACGATCGCCGCCCGGCAGCTCGCGCGGATTCTCGACGTAGTGCTCGAACAGCCGTCGCACGACGCCGGCGATGCGACGGTGCTCGGCACGCACAGCCGGCCCGAGGTAGACCCGCTCGAACATGAACTCGCGCAGCTCGACCATCGCCGGCCCCGCGTTCGCGCCCTGCACGATTTCGCCGGCGCGCGCCGAGTGCTCGACCATGTCGTGCACGAGCGCGTCGATCCGCGCCGATCCGCTCGCGCCGAGCACCGCGATCGGCTGCTCAGGCAGATCCTCCTCGCGCAACAGCCCGGCGCGCACGGCGTCGTCGATGTCGTGGTTGATGTACGCGACGCGATCGATCACGCGCACGATCCGCCCCTCGAGCGTGCGCGGCTGCGGCGCGCGGCTTGAATGCCGCGCGATCCCGTCGCGCACCTGCTCGGTCAGGTTGAGCCCGAGCCCGTCGCGCTCGAGATCGTCGACAACGCGCAGCGAGTGCTCGTAGTGGCGGAAGTCACGGCCGAAGCGCTCTCTCAGGCACTCGTCGAGCACCTCCTCGCCGATGTGCCCGAACGGCGGATGGCCGAGGTCGTGTCCGAGCCCGATCGCCTCGACGAGATCCTCGTTCAGGCGCAGCGCGCGCGCGACCGTGCGCGAGATCGTCGTCACCTCGAGCGTATGCGTGAGCCGCGTGCGGTAGTGATCGCCCTGCGGCGCGACGAACACCTGCGTCTTGTGCGTCAGGCGACGAAACGCCTTGCTGTGGACGATCCGGTCGCGATCGCGCTGAAACGGCGTGCGCAACGAGCAGTCCTCCTCCGCGCGCGCTCTGCGCGCCGGATAGGAGCGCGCGGCGAGCGGCGAGAGCAGGCTCTGCTCCTGCTGTTGGACGCGCTCGGCATAGGCGGCGGCGACTGAGTCCTGCTCGCGGGCGATGCTCACCCTTCGATTGTGCCAGCAGCGCTCGCCGGCCCGGCGCTCAAGCCTCGCGTTTCCAGTCTCCGCGCAAGCCGGCCAGATGCGCCCAGTGGTGCCAGCCTTTCATCTCGCCCGGATCCTCGTCGTAGACCGGCGCGCCGCCGCCCGGCTCGGGAAGGGCCTGCGCCGCTGCCGCGTCGATCCGCAGGTCGACGCCGCGTTCGTGCAGCGAGTCGACGTCGGCCGCCTCGACGAAGCGCCGCCCGTGGTCGGGCACGGAGATGACGAGCCCGTGGAAGATGTCCTTCTCCGGAGCTGCGACGACGTGATGCACCGTTCCGATCTGCTCGCCGTCGGAGCTCAGCACGGGCACGCCCTTCTCGAGCACCTCGTATGCGATCGGAAATCCCTCGTCCATGGCTGACACGATAACTGCGCTCGCCGCCGCGCGAGGCGCCCCGGTCAGGCGGCGCGGCCGGCGGCCGGCATCAGCCGCAGGTTCGCGTGATGCTCGAGCGTCGCCGCGATCGCGCGCTCGACCTGCCCCAGCGCCGACTCCGGCGCATCCTGCACCGCTCCAAGCGGCGCGCCGACGGCGTCGGTCATGAAGCGGTAGGCGTGCTCGCCGAGCGGAAACGAGGCCGCCTCGCAGGCGCCGCAGACGACGCCGCCGGCGGCTCCGGAGAAGCCGACGAGGTGCTCGCGCTCGCCGCACGCCGCACACGAGCCGAGCTGCGGCGCGAGCCCGGCCGCGAGCAGCAGCTTCAGGCGAAACGCCAACGCTCCGGCGCGCGTCGCGGCCGGCCCGCCGGCGCCGGCGCCGGCCTGCTGGTCGAGCAGCTGCAGCTTGCGCGCCAGCAGGTTGAACACGCCAGGGTGCGGCTCGGAGGTCTCGAACAGGCGCCCGACGGCGTCGCACGCGCGCGCAGCAGCGTCCAGCGCGCGCCCATCTTCGCGCAGGCGAGCGTGCCCGTCGACGGTCTGCGCGCCGGTGACCGTCAGCAGCTCGCCACGGCCTTCGTGCAGCTCGATCTTCAACCGGAAGAACGGCTCCAAGCGTCCGCCGAAGCGGCTGCGAGCCCGCCGCACGCCCTTCGCGATCGCGCCGACGCGACCGCGCGCCGGCGTGTACAGGTGCAGGATCCGATCGGCCTCGCCGTAGCGCATCGAGCGCAGCACGATCGCTTCTGTCTTGACAGCTCGACCCATCTAGACAGCGAGTCTAGGGTCGCGCACGGCGGCTGCCGGCGCACGGCCCGCACGGCTCGAAGCCCGGCGGACGACGACACGGACGACGACGCCGACACCATGCCGGAGAGCCAATGCGTCTCGCTACAGTAAATGAAGTAATGAAGCAAATCACCGTTTATTCAACTGACCCTTGCGCTTTCTGCGCTCGCGCGAAGGCGCTGCTGAAGTCGCGCGGGCTCGAGTTCGAGGAGATCAACCTCGCCAGAGACCCGGCCGGGCGCGTCGAGCTGGCGCAGCGGACCGGGATGATGACGTTCCCGCAGGTGCTGATCGGCGAGCACCTCCTCGGCGGCTACACCGAGGTTCAGCGAGCTGCCGAGAACGGCGAGCTCGACGCGCTGCTCGCCGCCTAGCGCGGCCGCACGGCAGCGGCGAGTCAGCCCCGCCGGATCGGCCCTGCGAGCGCCTTCGCGCGCGCTTTGCGCCGCGCGCGAGGGCGCGGCTGGCAGTGCTCGCAGACATACGTGCCGCGCCCGCCGACGACGAGCTTGACGATCGTCGTGCCGCAGCGCACGCACGGCTCGCCCGCGCGCAGGTGCACGAGGAACTCGTTCTGAAAGGCGCCCTGCACACCGTCGACGTGGCGAAAGTCATCGATCGAAGCGCCCTTCGCGTCGATGCCGGCCTGCAGCGCCTCGCGCACCGAGTCGCGCAGCAGCGCATACTGCTCGCGCTTCAGCCGCCCGGCCGGACGCAGCGGATGCACGTAGGCGCGAAACAGCGCCTCGTCGGCGTAGATGTTGCCGACGCCTGCGACCTGGCGCTGGTCGAGCAGGAACGGCTTGATCGGCGCGATCCGCCCGCGTGCGCGCTCGCGCAGGTACTCGCCCGTGAACTCCTGCTCGAATGGCTCGACGCCGAGGCGCGTCGCGAAGAACCGATCGAGCGCGTCGGAGCCGAGCAGCAGCTCGCCGGTGCCGAAGCGGCGCGGGTCGACGACGACCAGCCGGCGGTCGCGACCGAGCTGCAGGCGCACGCTGACGTGCGCCGGCTCGGGCTTCGGTTCGAGCAGCACGGCTCCGGTCATGCGCAGGTGCTGAACGAGGTGCACGTCGCCGGAGAGGTTCCAGATCAGGTACTTGCCACGGCGCCCGAGCGACTCGATGCGGCGGCCCTGCAGCGCCGCCTCGAGCTCATCCGGCGCGAGCGGACGCGACCAGCGCGGGTCGAGCACTTCGACGCGCGTCAGCTTGCGGCCCTCGACCAGCGGCGCGAGCTGGCCTCGGATCGTCTCGACCTCGGGCAGCTCCGGCACGAATCCAGCTTAGGGCGCTCGACCGGCCGGCAACGGCCCGTCAAGCGTGCGCGGGCAGGAACGACTTGCCTGGCAGCTCCTCGGCGCTGCGCCCGGTCAGCCACTGCAGCACGCTCGCGCCGACGTCAGCGAGCGGCCCGTCGTGGCGCGCGCCCGCATAGCGCCCGCCGCTCGCGCGGCGCGCGACCATCTCGCCGCTCAGCGCCAGCAGCGGCGCGTACTCGCGCGTGTGGTCGGTGCCGGCCTGCGCCGGGTCGACGCCATGATCGGCCGTCACGATCAGCACGTCGTGCTCGCGCATTCGCGCCAGCAGGCGCGCGACGTGCGCGTCGAGCTCGCTCAGCGCCGCGGCGAAGCCGGCGACGTCCTTGCGATGGCCGTAGACCTGATCGGTCTCGATCAGGTTGACGAAGATCAGCCCGCGCTCGAGCTCGCCGATCAGCCGCTCGACGCTCGCAAGCGCGCGCTCGTTCGTCGCGCCCGGATGCGAGTGCGTGACGCCGGCGCCGGCAAACAGGTCGTCGATCTTGCCGACTCCGTGCACCTCGACGCCGGCGTCGACGAGCTCCTGCAGGTAGCTGCTGGCAGGCGGCGCGAGCGCGAAGTCGCGGCGCCCGTCGGTGCGCGCGAACGCGCCGGGCTCGCCCGCGAACGGCCGCGCGATCACGCGCCCGACGGCGTGCTCGCCGCTCATCGCCTCGCGCGCGGCTCGACAGGCGCGATAGAGCTGCTCCGGCGCCACGCGCTCGACGTGAGCGGCGAGCTGCAGCACGGAGTCCTGCGAGGTGTAGAGAATCAGCGCGCCCGTGCGCATGTGCTCCTCGCCGAAGTCGTCGATCGCCGCGATCCCGTTGTAAGGCCGGTTGCAGATCAGCTGATAGCCCATCGCCTCGACGAGCCGCGCGAGAACGTCCGGCGGGAAGCCGTCGGGATACGTCGGCGCAGCACGATCGAGCACGATGCCCATCAGCTCGCGATGCCCCGTCGTCGAGTCCTTGCCGGGTCCGAGCGGATGCAGCCGGCCGTAGATCGCCGGATCGCTCGCCGGCGCGACGCCTTGCAGCGGCAGGATCGAGCCGAGCCCGAGCTGAGCGAGCGTCGGCAGCGCCAGGCCGCCGACAGCCTCGGCGACGTGCGCGAGCGTGTTCGTGCCCTCATCGCCGTAGTTGGCCGCGTCGGGCAGCGCGCCGACGCCGCACGCGTCGGCGACGATCACGAGCGCACGCGCGTCGATCGCGCTCAATGCGAGGACGCGCGCGGGTGTGCGCTGAAGTACGCGTCCTTCAGGCGCTCGGCGGAAAGATGCGTGTAGACCTGCGTCGTCGCGAGATCGGCGTGGCCGAGCATCTCCTGCAGCGAGCGCAGGTCGCAGCCGCCGGCGAGCAGGTGCGTCGCGAACGAGTGGCGCAACGTGTGCGGGCTCATCCGCGCCTCCAGGCCGGCGCCGCGCGCATGGCCTTGGACGATCTTGTAGAGCCCCTGGCGCGAGAGCCCGCCGCCGCGGCGGTTGACGAACAGCTTCGACTCGCTCTTGACGCCAACCAGCACCGGGCGCGCGCGGGCGCGATAGGCATCGAGCGCGGCGATCGCCTGACGGCCGACCGGCACGAGCCGTTCCTTCGAGCCCTTGCCGCGCGCGCACAGCATCGCCTCCTCGACGTCGACGTCGCCGAGCTCGAGACCGGTCACCTCCGAGACGCGCAGCCCGCAGGCATACATCAGCTCGAGCAGCGCACGGTCGCGCAGCGCCAGCGGCTCGGAGCCTTTCGGCTCCTGCAGCAGCCGCGCGACCTCCTCGCGCGTGAGCACGCGCGGCAGCCGTTGCGTCTTGCGCGGGCCGTGCAGATCGGCCGTCGGGTCGTGCTCGATCAGGCCCTCGCGCCGCAAGTGGCGGTAGAACGAGCGCAAGCAGGCGACCTTGCGCCCGAGCGTCGCCGCGGCGGCCGGTGCGCGCACGGCGGCGCCGTCCGCCCCACCCGCTGCCGGAGCGCCCTCGCCGGCCGTAGTCGGGCGCGCGCCGCCGGCGATACGCGCAGCGCCGGCGCCGGCGCCGCGCTCGCTGCCGGCCAGCTCTGACAGGAACGCCGCCAGCTCGCTGTGCGACGCCTTCGTCACGCTGATGCCGCGCGCGTCGAGGAAGCGGCCGAACTGCAGCAGGTCCGAGCGATAGGCCTCGAGCGTGTTGCGCGAGAGCCCGCGCTCGAGCTCGAGATAGGCGAGGAAGTCGAGCATCGGCGACTCGATGCCGCCATGCAGTTCAGGCTTGACGACCTCAGCTGTGCTCACCGCTGCAGTTTCGCGTCCGGCGGTGCAGCTCCTTGGCGGTGCAATCAGCCGTTCAGTCGCCGCGCGAGCCAGAGCAGCCCGATCAGCGTCTTCGCATCGCGGCATTCGGCGATCGCTTCGTCGAGCTGCGCGAGCGGCCACGGCACCAACTCGATCCGCTCGTTCTCCTCGCTGCTGGCGTGCGCCTCGTAGAGGTCTGTCGCGAGATAGAGGTGGACCTGCTCGTCGGTGATGCCCGCGCCGGCCCAGTAGCTGAGGATCGGCTCCCACGTGCGCGCGCCGCGCCCGATCTCCTCGGCCAGCTCGCGTTGGGCCGCCTGCAGTGGCTCCTCGCCGACCTTGTCGAGCCGCCCGGCCGGAATCTCGAGCAGCGCCTGCTCGCCAACTGCCTCGCGCGGCTGGCGCACGAGCCAGACGACCTGCTCGTCGTGCGCGACCATCGCGACGGCGCCCTGATGGCGCACGACCTCGCGCGAGACCTCCTCGCCGTCGGCGTGGCGAAAGCGCTCGATCCGCACGTCGACGATCCGCCCGCTGTAGACCGTCTCGCCGCCGATCGGCTCGAACGGCATGCTCGACTCGCTCACGCGACGCCTCCCGCGACGTGCGCCTGCGTTGCCAGCTCGGACAGCACGCCGCCGCCGGCGAGCGCGGCGCCGAAGAACAGCGGATCCTGCGCGAGCGCACGGCCCATCGTCGTTGCAGGCAGGCCGCTCGCGGCGTATCCCGGCAGGTCGACGCTCGCGCGGCGCCAGTCGTGGCGCGTGATCCGCACCGGGCGCTCGACGTCGAGCGCGACGCCCGGTCGCACGGCAGAGCGCCCGCCGAAGACCTCACCGAGCCCAGCCCGCAGGTCGGTGCCGACAGGTGAGCGCATGCCGGCCGGCAGCGCGACGACTACCGGCTCGAGCAGCAGGTCGAGCACCGTCAGCGTGTGGTGTGAGATGCCGCGATGGCGCGCGCGCTGATCGCCTGAGGACATCCGCGCGACGAGCAGCGTCGGCGCCTCCAGCGCGAGCGCTGCATGCGCAGAGTCGAGCGCCGCCATGCCGCCATGTCCAAGCGGCGAGCTCGAGCCGACGATTCCCGGCCCAGGCCCGCAGATCGCCGCGTCCCAGCCGAGCGCGCGCAGACCGTGATGCAGCGCGCCGGCCGTCGTGATCGCCTCCAGCTCACCGCCGAAGGCCGCGCCGGCCGTGACGTGCCCGGCGAGCAGGCCGCGCTCGCGCAGCTGACGGACCGTCCGCGAGTGCCCGCCCGCGAGCGCTCCGCCGCTCGTCTGCACGTAGCCGACCTTCGCCTCCGGCGCGCCCTGCGCGAACGCCCAGGCGACGGGCGCGAGCTGACCGTGCAGCGCGAGCACGGCGACCGGGCGCGCGAGCGGCAGCTCCAGCCGCGCGTCCTCGACCGGGCGAACCGTGTGCTGCAAGCTCGTGTAGTTGAGCTTCATCACGTTCGCGCTCTCGCCGCCGCCAGGCGCGTCGAGGCCGCGCGTGAGGTTGGCGTGGACGACGTCGAAGCCGCCCGAACCGAGCCGCAGGTCGAGCGCTTCGACGTTGACGATCAACTCATCGCCGCGCTCGGCTGCGCCGAGCAGGCCGACGTCTACGATCGCCGCGCGCCGCTCGCCGGGCGCCGCGGCGAGCTCGATCACGAGCGACTGCTCGGGCCCGCTCGCCGAGTCGGCGTCGAGCACGATCGCGCGGCGGAGCTTGAGCATC
Organism: Solirubrobacteraceae bacterium; assembly: GCA_036271095.1. GTDB lineage: Bacteria > Actinomycetota > Thermoleophilia > Solirubrobacterales > Solirubrobacteraceae > Palsa-744. The sequence goes on along the minus strand of DATBBG010000011.1, from coordinate 6,599 downwards.
GACGGACGAACCTAGCGCGCGGCGTCCGCCGCGGAGCCGCTTGCCGCGTCGAGCAGCGCCAGCGCGACGTCGAGCATCCGCTCCAGCGCCTCAGCACTGACGCGCTCGTCCGGCTCGTGGTTCTTCTCGGTGCCGTTCGCGAGGTTGACGACGTCGCGTCCCTGCGCGATCAGCTCGTTCGCATCCGAGGCGCCGCCGCTCGCGATCCGTACCGGCTCGTAGCCACACTCACGCAGCGCCGCCTCGGCGACGCGCACGGCCGGCCGTGTCGCCGGCAGGTGAAAGCCCGAGAAGGTCCGCTGCACGGAGACGTCGACGTCGCACTCGCACTCCGGCAGGTTCGCCGCGGCGTGGATGCGCTCGACCAGCTCGGTCACGACGGCCTCGGCGCGCTGCTCGTCGAGGCTGCGCACCTCGGCGAGGAACGAGCAGCGCTCGGGCACGACGTTGATCGCGCTGCCACCGGCGATCGTGCCGACGTTGAGCGTCGTCTGCTCGTCGATCCGACCGGTCGCGAGCGTCGAGATCGCGCGCGCAGCCGCGACGATCGCGCTGCGTCCGAGCTCCGGGCGGATGCCGGCGTGCGCCGCCGCGCCGTGGAAGTCGGCTTCGACGCGAAAGTGCGTCGGCGAGTCGACGACGATCTCGCCGATCGGGCTGGCGTGGTCGAAGACGAAGCCGAAATCGCTGTGCAGCCGCGAAGCATCGAACGCGCGCGCGCCGGCGAGCGAGGTCTCCTCGCCGACCGTGAACAGCAGCTCGACGTCGAGTGCAGCGCCCTCGCGACGAATGTGGCGCGCGAGCGCCAGCACGACGGCGATCGCCGCCTTGTTGTCGGCGCCGAGCACGCCTTCGTTCGAGTTCTGCCAGTAGCCGTCGAGCAGCACCGGCTCGACCGGGGCGAGCAGCGGCACCGTGTCGAGGTGCGCACACAGCAGCACGCTCCGCGCGGGCGCCGCTGCCGCGTCGCTCGACTCCGCCTCCTGCGAGCGCGTGCTCGCGGGGATCCGCGCGAGCAGGTTGCCGCAGTCAGAGCCCGCGCGAGGGCCGGCGTCGTCCTCCTCGACGCTCACCTCAAGCGCGCGCAACTCGGCGATCACGCGATCGGCGCACGCCCGCTCCGAGCCCGACGGGCTCGCGATCCGGCACAGCTCGGCGAACGTGCCGTTGAGATAGCGCAGCTCGAGCGAGTCGACTCGCGAGCTGGCGAGCTCGAGCGTCACAGGACGTCGGCGCGCTCGCCGACCCTGCCCTCCGCGTCCTCGCCGTTCGCTCGCCGATCGCCTCCGCTGCTCAACTCCGACGTCGAGCGCCCGTCGCCCTCGCGCCCGCGCTCGAGCGCCGCCGCGACGAAGTCGCGAAACAGCGGCGCCGGACGCTCGGGGCGCGACTTGAACTCGGGATGGAACTGCGAGGCGATGAAGAACGGGTGCTCGTCGAGCTCGATCACCTCGACCAAGCGCTCGTCGGGAGAGGTGCCGGAGGCGCGCAGACCGGCCGCCTCCAGGCGCTTGCGCAGCAGGTTGTTGACCTCGTAGCGGTGGCGGTGGCGCTCGTAGACGACCGCCTCGCCGTAGACCTCGCGCGCTCGCGAGCCGTCGTGCAGCTTGATCGGGTCGGCGCCGAGGCGCATCGTCCCGCCGAGGTTCGCGACCTCCTTCTGCTCGGGCAGCAGGTCGATCACCGGATACGGCGTCTCGACGTCCATCTCGGTCGAGTTGGCGCCGTCCATGCCGGCGACGTGGCGCGCGAACTCGGCGACCGCGACGTGCATTCCGAGGCAGATGCCGAGATACGGGATGCGCTGCTCGCGCGCGACGCGCGCGGCCGTGATCTTGCCCTCGATCCCGCGTCCGCCGAAGCCGCCTGGGATCAGGATCCCGTCGGCCTGCTCGAGGCGTTCGCGCACGTCTCCCCCGTCGGCGCTCTCCAGCTGCTCGGAGTCGATCCAGTCGATCTCGACGGTGCTGCCCTTCAGCGATGCCGCATGGCGCAGCGCCTCGGAGACCGACAGATAGGCGTCCTCGAGCTGCACGTACTTGCCGACCAGCGCGATCCGCACCGACTCCGACGCGCTCTCGGAGCGCTCGATCGACTCTTCCCAGCTCGTCAGATCCGGCGCGGGCGCTTGCATCGCGAACTGCTCGAGAATGAAGTCGTCGACGCCCTGCTCGCGGAACGTCAGCGGCACCTTGTAGATGTCGTCGACGTCGCGCGCCGAGACGATCGCCTCCATCGGCAGCGACGCGAACAGCGCGATCTTCTTGCGGATCTCCGGCGAGAGCGCGCCCTCGGAGCGAAGCATCAGCATGTCCGGCGCGATCCCGATCCGGCGCAGCTCGTTGACCGAGTGCTGCGTCGGCTTCGTCTTCAGCTCGCCCGCGTGGCCGATGTAGGGCACGAGTGTGAGGTGGATGAACAGGCAGCGCCGGCGGCCGACATCGACGGGGAACTGGCGGATCGCCTCGAGGAACGGCAAGGACTCGATGTCGCCGACGGTCCCGCCGATCTCGGTGATCACGAAGTCGACGTCGCTCGTCTCGGCGATCAGCGCGATTCGCTGCTTGATCTCGTCGGTGATGTGCGGCACGACCTGGACGGTCCCGCCGAGGTAGTCGCCGCGGCGCTCGCGGCGAATCACCGAGTCGTAGATGCCGCCGGCCGTGACGTTCGAGGCGCGGCTGGTGTTGGCGTCGGTGAAGCGCTCGTAGTGGCCGAGGTCGAGGTCGGTCTCGGCGCCGTCCTCGGTGACGAACACCTCGCCGTGCTGGTACGGCGACATCGTGCCGGGATCGACGTTGATGTAAGGGTCGAACTTCTGCAGCCCGACGGTCAGCCCGCGAGCGACGAGCAGCCGCCCGATCGAGGCGGCGGCGATGCCCTTGCCGAGCGAGGAGACGACGCCACCCGTGATGAAGATGAAGCGGGTGTCGCTCGGAACCTGAGCGTGTCGGTCGGAGTATTGCGAGGTCATGCTGGCCTGCCGAAAGAGTCTAGTTGGCGCAGCCCCGGAGTCCGTTCGATGAATCCGGAAATTGAGCGAAGCTCTCCATAGATCGTGATCGCCAGCAGCAGCGCCAGCGCGATCGCCTGGCCTGTCGTCGACAGCGCCAGCACGAGCCACAGCCCGCCGAGCGCGCCGAGCAGGTTCGCGCCGGTGTCGCCGAGCATCGCGCGCTCGCGCAAGTCATAGACGCCCGCGACGAGCGCCGGCGCGGCGAACAGCCCGAGCGACCACAGCTGGCGCGGGCTGCCGGCGCCGATCGAAAGCCCGAGCCCGAGCAGCACGAACGCCTTCGTCGCGCGACCTGGGCGCAGGTCGAGCAGGTTGAACGCGTTCGTCGCGAGCACGAGCACGGCGACGGCGAGCAGCCAGCGCCCATCGGAGAGACCGAGGCGGCTGAGCGCGAACAGCGCCAAGCCGAGCGAGCCGGCGGCCTTCAGCACGCCGGTCGAGAGCTCGCCGCGCAGCAGCGCCGCCCCATGTCCGCGCCATCCTCGAGCCGCCGGGCGCCCGCTGGACTCCCGCTCGCCGAACGTGTCGTCGACGAGCCCGAGGCCGAGCACGCCGAGCGAGTAGACGACGATCGGCGCCGTCTCGGGATGGAACACATCACTGGAAGCCAGCACGTGCAGCAGCGTCAGCGGGATCAGCGCCAGCAGCGCCACCGGCAGGATCAGCAGGCCGAACGGAAACGGCAGCGAGCGGCCGCGATAGTTCGCCTTGCGATGGCCGCCATCGGCGAGCTCTCGCAACAGCACCGGCGCGAGCAGCGCCGCGCAGGCGAGCGCGATGATGAACGGCAGGGCGTGCATCACTGGAAGCTAGCGACGATCGCGGATGGTTCGTCGCGGGCCGATGCGAGCACGCGAGAGCGCGCGATCGGCCGCGAAGGCGCCCTGCGACTACGGCTGCGGCGAGGCGCCGACGACGTTCGGCAGCAGCGAGTCGGCAGTCGACTTCGTCCCGTAGGAGCCGTGCGAGCCGTCCAGCGCGTAGATCAGGGCCGCCTGACCGGCCGTCTGATCGACGTCGTCGACGCTCGAGATGTCCTTGCTCTGGTACCACGGCACCTGCGACGGTTCGGTGCTCGTCGCCTCGGCGCCTACGACCGGGATGCCGACGGCCACGACGCCGTCGAGGAAGCCCGACTCGAACAGCGCTGTCGACTTGCTCTGTTCGGGCGTCATCGATGCCGGCTCGTTGCGCACGAGCACGAGCGCGTCGAGCTTGCCGAGCTGCCCGTCGAAGGCAGTCAGCAGACGGCCGCGCACGCGGCTGATCAGCTCGCGTTCGACCTTGCTGCCGCCGCTGACGAGCTGCTTGCCGACGATCGAGCCGAACGATTCGACCAGCTTGCCGGCTGCTTCGCCGCTTTCGCCGGCTGCGCTCGAGGATTCGGCGGCGAGCGCCGCGTAGCGCGTGCCTTCGGCCGCGCGCGAGAGCCCTTCCAGGTCCAACGGCTCGCGCACGGCAATGACCGTCGCGAGGCTGCCGCCGGCCTGCGTGACGGCGTTGCGCACGAACGTGTTGATCGTGTTCGACGAGCCGCCGAGGAACACGAGCCCGACGTTCTCGCTGTCGAGCAGGCCGTGGACGGCGATCGGATAGAGGTCGTTGGCGAACGTTTCCTCGCTGCCCAGCTGCGTGCTCAGTTCGCCGGCGTGGTGCTGCGCGCCGGCAACTTCTTCTTTGAGGTCGTGCACGATCCCGCTCTTGGCCGAGGAGACGAGATCGGAGTCGCCGATCGCGACGCCGATCACGACGCCGACGGCGAGCGCGAGCAGGACGGCCGCGAGCGAAAGCGCGTGATAGCGGAAGTCGAACACTGCGGATGCGCCGGCGCGCTCAGCCGCCCAGCAGCAGCTGCAGCTTCAGCCAGAGCAAGTCGGCGACGTCGCGCAGCGCCGGCGTCATCCAGACGACGGCGATCAGCGCGACCAGCCCCGCCGCGATCACGACGAGCAGCGGCGTCAGCCCAGGCTGCGGGCGATACAGCCGGCTGACGCCCTTTGCATCGACGAGGATCTCGCCGATGCGCAGCCGCGTCAGGAACGTCGAGGACATGCCTTCGCGGTTGCGATCGAGGAACTCGACGAGGTTGAATTGAGAGCCGACCGAGACGATCAGACGCGCGCCCTTCTCGGCGGCGATCAGCATCGCGATGTCCTGGCTCGTGCCCGGCGCCGGCACGAGCTTGAAGCTGAGTCCCAGCTCTTCCAGTCGCGCGCGACCGGGTGCGCGCCCGTCGGGATAGCTGTGAACGATCAGCTCGGCGCCACAGCGCAGCGCGGCCTCGCCGGCCGAGTCCATGTCGCCGACGATCATGTGCGGCTTCAGCCCCTGTTCGAGCAGCGCCTCGGCGCCCCCATCGACGGCGACTATCACCGGTCGCATGTCGCGGATGAAAGGGCGAAGCGCCTGCAGATCGCGCTGGTGTTCGACGCCGCGCACGACGACGAGCGTCGAGCGGTCGCGGAAGTCGGTCTGAAAGCGCGGCAGCTCGATCCTGCCGGCGAGCAGCTCGCGCTCCTCGCGCATGTGCGCGATCGTGTTGTGCGCGAAGCGCTCGAGCGCGTCGCCGATCTCCAAGCGGCGCGCCTCCGTTTCAGCGCGCACGCGCTCGAGTCCGAGCACGTCGCCGCGCGCGAGCAGCGAGCCCTTGCGGCGGACTTCGCCGACTGTCCCATCGGCCGGCCCTTCGGCGACGAGCACGAGCGGATCGCCGTCGTCGAGCAGGTCGAACAGCGCGTCGTCGGGCAGGTCGATCAACAGGATGTTCGCTTCGACGAGCAGCTGCGGGCCGAGGTTCGGATATGTGCCCGAGGACGACCGACGGCAGTTCAGCACCGCGCCGACGCCGGCCGCGATCAGCTCCTCGGCGGAGACCCGATCGAGGTCTTCGTGGTCGATCAGCGCGATGTCGCCGCGCACGAGCTGCTTGACGAGCAGCTTCGTGCGTCGCCCGCAGCGCACCGGCCCGCTGACCGTCCGAGCGACGATTCGTCGCTCCGCTGGCACGATCCTTCGCGCGACGGGCAGCAGTGACTGATCCGGCGATCCGGGCGTCGAAGGTCTCGGTCGGGTCGAGGCCATCTCAGCGAGAGTAACGCCCACAGGCGCCAAACGCAGCCGCTGCGAGCGCTCAGGCGGCGCGGCGCAGATCCTTGGCGTGCCTGCGCGCGGCCGTGTCCTCGGCGTCGGCGCCGAGCATTCGTACGAGCTCGGAGACGACCTCGCGCTCCTCAAGCTGCACGACGCTTGTTCGCGCCAGCTCGTCCGAGCTCTCCTTGACGATCGAGAAGTGGCGCTCGCCGAGCGAGGCGATCTGCGGCAGGTGCGTGATGCAGATCACCTGACGTCGAGCGCCGAGCTCGCGCAGCCGAGCGCCGACCGCGCGCGCGGCATGGCCGCCGATGCCTGCATCGATCTCGTCGAACACGAACGTCTCCGCCGGCTGCGCCGCCTCGCGGCGAGCGCGCGCGCCCTTCGCCGCGGCGCTCTTGCCGCCGCGCCGCGCCGGCGAGGCGGCGCCGTCGGAGGCCGTCACGAGCGCTAGCATCACCCGCGAGAGCTCACCGCCCGAGGCGATCTCGCG
>DATBBG010000010.1:0-17136 GCA_036271095.1 Solirubrobacteraceae bacterium | reverse complement strand
GCCGGCGCTGCCGGGCTGCCCGAGCCGCAGATCATGCAGTCCTCCGGCGGCCTGACCGACCTCGCGCACGCCTCTGCGCACGCCGCGCTGACCGTCCTCTCCGGCCCTGCCGGCGGCGTCGGCGGCGCGCTGCTGCTCGCTGCGCTCGCCGATCAGCGCGACGTGCTCTGCTTCGACATGGGCGGCACCTCCTGCGACGTCTGCCTGATCGCCGACGGCGAGGTCGCCGAGACGGCCGCGCGCACGATCGCCGGACGCCCGCTCGCGCTGCCCGCGCTCGACATCGGCACCGTCGGCGCCGGCGGCGGCTCGATCGCCTGGCGCGACGCCGGCGGCGCGCTTCGCGTCGGCCCGCAGTCGGCAGGCGCCGAGCCCGGCCCGGCCTGTTACGGCCGCGGCGGCGCCGAGCCGACCGTGACCGACGCGAACCTGCTGCTCGGCCGCCTTCCCGCCGACGCGCCGCTCGCCGGCGGCCTCGCGCTCGATCTCGGCGCCGCCGAGCGCGCCGTCGGCACGCTCGCGCGCGAGCTCGGCATCGAGACGCACGCCTGCGCCGAAGGCATCGTGCGCGTCGCCGAGTCCGAGATGCTCGGCGCGCTGCGCCTGATCACCGTCGAGCGCGGCATCGACCCGCGCCGCTTCGCGCTGATGCCGTTCGGCGGCGCCGGGCCGTTGCACGCATGCGCGATCGCGCGCGAGCTCGGCATCCGCCGCGTGCTCTGCCCGCGCGCCTCCGGCGTGCTCTGCGCGCTCGGCCTCGCCGCTGCAGCGCCGCGCCGCGACGTCTCGCGCACGGTCATGCTGCGCGGCAGCGAGCTGACCGCCGAGAGCCTGCACGCGACGCGTGAGCAGCTGCTCGCCGAAGCGCACGGCGCGCTGTCCGGCGAGCAAGCGCCGGCGTCGGCGTCGGCGTCGGCGCGCGTGCGTGTGACGCACGAGCTGCGCTACGCCGGCCAGTCGTTCGAGCTCGCCGTCGAGCAGTCCGACGAGGCCGACGTGCAGGCGCTGCGCGAGGCTTTTGCCGCTGCGCACGAGCAGCGCTACGGCTACCGCGACGACGACGCCGAGATCGAGCTCGTCAACGTTCGCCTGTCCGCCTGGGGCGACGCTCCGGCACTCGCGCCGCGCGCCGGCGAAGGCCAGCTCGCGCCGGGCAGCCGCCTCGACGGTCCGAGCGTCCATGCGCTCGGAGATTCGACGCTGTACGTGCCAGCAGGCTGGTCCGGAGTCGTCGACGAGCACGGCACGATCGTGCTCGAGGACTGCGCATGAGTGCACTCGACCCGATCGAGCTGCAAGTCCTGAGCGGCGCGCTGCGCGCAGCCTGCGAGGAGATGGGCGTCGCGCTGATCCGCTCGGCGCACTCGTCCAACATCAAGGAGCGCCGCGACGCCTCGACGGCGCTGTTCGACGCCGACGGGCAGATGGTCATGCAAGCCGAGCACATACCCGTCCACCTCGGCTCGATGCCCGCAGCAGTCGCCGCCGTGCTCGATCAGCGCCACGCTCCCGGCGTCTCGTGGATCCTCAACGATCCCTTTCGCGGCGGCACGCACCTGCCGGACATCACCGTCGTCACGCCCGTCTTCGCCGACGGCGATGGCGAGCGCGGCGGCGACCGGCCGATCGGCTTCGCCGCCAGCCGCGCGCACCACGCCGACGTCGGCGGTCGCGTGCCCGGCTCGATGCCGGCCGACAGCCACACGCTCGCCGAAGAGGGCGTCGTGATCGCACCGCGCGTGCTCGACGACGCTGCGATCGAGCAGCTCGCCGCGCAGATGCGCCAGCCGCAGGAGCGCCGCGCCGACCTGCGCGCGCAGCTCGCTGCCAACCGCATCGGCGTGCTGCGGCTGTCGGCGCTCGCCGAGCGCCTCGGCGTCGAGCGCCTGCGCGAAGCAACCGACGACGTGCTCGACTACGCCGAGCGGCGCACGCGCGCATGCATCGCCGCGCTTGCAGACGGCGAGCGGATCGCCGAAGACGTGCTCGAGGCGCCCGAGCGCGATCTCGTGCTGCGCCTGCGCGCGAGCGTCGAAGGCGAGCGGCTGCTGCTCGACTTCAGCGGCAGCGCCGCACAGCACGACGGCAACCTCAACTGCCCGCTCGCCGTCACGCGCTCGGCCTGCCTGTTCGCCGTGCGCGTGCTGACCGACCCCGACATCCCGCCGTCAGCCGGCGCCTACCGCCCGGTCGAGGTGCGCGCGCCCGAAGGCACGCTGCTGAACGCGCGCCCCGGAGCGGCCGTCGCGGCCGGCAACGTCGAGACGTCCTCGCGCGTCGCCGACCTCGTGCTCGGCGCCTTCGGCCTCGCGCTCGGTCAGGGCACGATGAACAACCTCACGCTCGGCGCTGAAGCCGGCGGCGAGAGCGAGCAGTCCTTCTCCTACTACGAGACGCTCGGCGGCGGCCAAGGCGCGTGCGCCGATGCCGACGGGCCGAGCGGCGTGCACGTCGCTATGAGCAACACGCTGAACACACCCGTCGAGGCGCTCGAGCGCGAATTTCCGCTGCGCGTCGTGCAGTACGCGCTGCGGCGCGGCTCCGGCGGCGCCGGGCACACGCGCGGCGGCGACGGCGTCGTGCGCGAGCTGCAAGCGCTGCGCGAGATGTCCTTCTCGCTGATCGCCGAGCGCCGCCGTCACGCGCCGCGCGGCGCCGCCGGCGGCGAGCCGGGAGCTCGCGGACGCGACCTGCTCGACGGCGAGCCGCTTCCCGGCAAGGCAACCGGCACGCTGCGCGCCGGGCAGCGGCTGCGCATCGAAACGCCCGGCGGCGGCGGCTACGGCGTCGACCGCTCGTAGATACGTCCAATAAAAGCGGCTGATTTGCAGGCGATTTGGGATTTCCGCCTGGGTTTCGTATCTTTAATGAGTCCCGCGCCGCGCCGCTCCGGTGCGAGTCGGGACAGACAGAGACGCTTCCCCAGCTTCATCCCCGATATGCCAATTGCTTTCAGAGAATGGGCGGTCACCGTCCGTGCGCTCGCAGAAGGCGAGCAACTTGTAACGCTCCGCAAGGGCGGAATTCGCGAACCCGGAAAGTCGATCCGGCTCGCGCACGAACGGTTCTTCCTCTACCCGACTTTCGACCACCAGACCGGCGATCTCGTCCGCGAGTCCCACCAGCCCGAGCTGCGCCGCGCGCTCGAGGAGGGTGTCTGGAGCGACGGCGAGCCGCTGCTGCAGGCGTTCACGGCAGGATCGCGCGTGCAGCAGCCCGACCGCGTCCGCATTCGCGCCTGGGCCGAGGTCGCCGAGCACTTCACGATCACCGACCCGCGCTGCGTCGACGCGCTTTCGCCGTTCTACGTCTGGACGCCCGACTACGCCGAGAAGCGACTCGGCTGGCGCCGCCACCAGCCGCTGCACGTACTGCTGCTGCGCACCTACCGGATCCCGCGCCCGGTGACCGTCAAGGTCAAGGACGAGTACACGGCCGCGCAAGCCTGGATCGAGCTGCAGCGCGAGCTGCCGTTCGAGGGCACGCCGGTCCTCTCCGACGCCGAGTTCGAGCGCGCCTCCGAAGAGATCCGCTCGATCGCGAGCGAGTCCAGCGCCGGCACGCCGGTCCTGGCCTAGCGGCAGTCTGGCTTAGCGGCGGTCTGACTTAGCGGCGGGGCCTGGCCGCTTCCATTTTTTCGTCGCGATAGCGAGCGTATATACGGCGTACATACAGCTGCTATCGGCCCGCGTTTTCGAGTAGCCCACCCCCGCGCGCGGCCGCTGCGTGACTCCGAAGCGCCGCTTCGCGGCCACTACGGCGAGCTAGCGCCGTCAGGCGCCACGAGCGCTTCACGCGCCGCCTCGGCGCCCGACTCCGGCACGAGCACGTCGCGCGGGCCGGCCGCGAGAAAGTCGGGCACATCGAAGCCGCCGGAGCGGCGCGACATGCTCGGGATGCCCTCCTCGAGCAGCAGCGCTTCGATCAGCTCGGCCTCCGGCTGATTCGTCGCGTAGGCGACCTTGACGAGCCGCCCCTCGGAGTACTGCGGCTTGATCTTGCGCGCCTTGCGCTGGCGCTCGCTCGCATCTCGCTCGCTGCCGGGCATGTGAATGAGCAGCATCGCGCAATTCGGGCAGAAGCGCTCGCTGCGCGGCTGCGAGACGCCGCAGCTCGGGCAGATCAGCGGCTTCTGCTTCAGCGCGCCGGCTCCTCGAGCGCGAGCACGCGCACATCGGCGCCGTCGATCACGTAAGAGCGCACCTTCGGCTGCTCGCCGCTCGCGAGGCCGACGATGATCCACTCCAGCCCCGGCCAACCGGCGGCAAAGCCGATGTCCGTCTGCGACGGATACGGCTCGCTGCGCACGTGCGAGTGGTAGATCGCGCCGATCTCCGCCCCTTCGTCCTCGATCGCCTCGTTGAGCGCGAACAGCTCCATAGGCGCGATCTCGAACTTCAGCGCGCTCGCATGGATGTTCTCGGCGCGATAGACGCGCGTGGCGACCTTCTCGCCGTCAGCGATGTCCGGATCGAGCGGGCGCACTGCGACGATGCCACAACACTCGACTCGCGGGATCTCCAGCGCGTGCGCGACGATCTGCTCGAGCAGCTCTGCAGCGATCTTCACGCTCGACTCCTCGCGCGGCGAGCGCCAGGCGCGCCGCCTACCACCAGACGGTCGCGTCCAGGTTCTCGATCTGCTCGAGCGGCAGCGTGTAGACGCCGCTGGAGAGGTACTTCCAGCCGTCGTCGGCGACGACGAAGACGACATTGCCCTCGTCGAGCTCGCCGGCGATGCGAACGGCGATGCTCGCGATCGCGCCGGTCGAGACGCCCGCGAACAGGCCCTCCTCGTCGAGCAGCTTGCGCGTCCAGACGATCGCGTCTGAGTTCGTCACGAAGATCTTGCGATCGAGCAGCGAGAGGTCGATGATCGGCGGGATGAAGCCGTCGTCGAGTGAGCGGAGCCCCTGCACCGGCTCGCCCTGCATCGGCTCGGCCGCGACGATCTTGCAGGCGTCTCCGAATGTCTCCTTCAGGCGCCTGCCGTTGCCCATCAGCGTGCCGCCCGTGCCGAGTCCGGCGACGAACGCCGAGATCTCGTCGAGCTCTTCGAGGATCTCCAGCGCCGTGCCGTTGTAGTGCGCGTTCGGGTTCGCCTGGTTGCCGTACTGGTAGGGCATGTACAGCGATGAGTCGGCCTCGGCCAGCTCGAGCGCCATCGCGACAGCGCCGTTCGAGCCCTGGTCGCCGGGCGAGTAGACGATCTCGGCGCCGTACATCTTCAGCAGCTGCGTGCGCTCCTGCGTAACGTTCTCAGGCATCACGACGCGCAGCTTGTAGCCCTTGCGTTTGGCGATCAGCGCGAGCGAGATGCCCGTGTTGCCCGACGTCGGTTCGAGGATTGTCTGCCCCGGCGAGATCGCGCCCTTCTCCTCGGCGTCCTCGATCAACGCGCGCGCGACGCGATCCTTGACCGAGCCGGTCGGGTTGTGCGACTCGAGCTTCGCCCAGATGTGCACGCCCGGCTTCGGGCTGAGATTCGGCAGCTCGACGAGCGGCGTATTGCCGATCGATTGCACGATGTCGCCGTAGCGACCCCCGCACGGCCGGTTCCGAAGCCTGTCAACCGCCATTACTTCACGGAATATAGCGGGGTGCGATCGTGGTGGTGAGAGGTCACGTCTGCAAGCACCGGAAGCACTCTTGGCCAGGCAGCCAGGCAAGGACTATTATCCTTCGGACTCGACGCGACGCGAGCACGCACGTGAGCGAGTCGCAAGGAGAGGGCAGACGATGCGACACGAGAACTACGACTTCGACTGGCTCGTGATCGGATCGGGCTTCGGCGGCAGCGTCTCGGCGCTGCGACTGACCGAGAAAGGCCATTCGGTCGGCGTGCTCGAGTGCGGCCGTCGCTTCGCCGACGACGAGCTGCCGAAGTCGACGGCCGACCTCAAGCGCTACTTCTGGAACCCGCTCGTCGGGATGAAGGGCATCTTCCGGATAACGACGTTCAGAGACGTCTCGATCGTCTCCGGCTGCGGCGTCGGCGGCGGCAGCCTCGGCTACGCGAACACGCTCTACGTTCCGCCGGCGAAGTTCTTCGCCGACCGCCAGTGGGCCGAGCTGGAGGACTGGCAGAGCACGCTCGCGCCGCACTACGCCGAAGCGCAGCGAATGCTCGGCGTCGTACAGAACCCGCACGACGACCCGGCCGACCAGCTGCTGCGCGAGCTCGGCGAGGAGCTGGGCGTCGGCGAGACCTACCAGAAGACTCCCGTCGGCGTCTACTTCGGCGAGCCCGGCAAGACCGTTGCCGACCCGTTCTTCGGCGGCGAGGGGCCCGACCGCACCGGCTGCCTCCTGTGCGGGCGCTGCATGGTCGGCTGCCCGCACGGCGCGAAGAACACGCTCGTCAAGAACTACCTCTACCTCGCCGAGAAGCGCGGCGCGCGCGTGATGCCCGAGCGCACCGTCGTCGACGTTCGCCCGATCGGCGGCGCCGACGGCGCTGACGGCTACGAAGTCGAATCGGTCCGCTCCGGGGCTTGGCTGCGCAAGGAACGGCGCGTGCAGCGCGCTCGCGGCGTCGTCGTCTCAGCCGGTCCGCTCGGCACGAACAAGCTGCTCGCGCGCTGCCGCTTGAACGGATCGCTGCCGCGCATCTCCGCGCGCCTCGGCGAGCTCGTGCGGACGAACTCCGAGTCGATCCTCGCCGTGACCGTGCCCGAGGACTACCCGCAGGATCTGATCAAACGCGTCGCGATCACCTCGTCGATCTATCCCAACCCGAACACGCACATCGAGACGGTCACCTACGGCGACGACGGCGACTCGATGCACCGCCTGAACACGCTGCTCGTCGGCGACGGCACGCGCGTGACGCGCCCGCTGAAGCTGCTCGCGCAGATCGCGCTGCATCCGAAGCGCCTGGCGCAGGTGATGTTCGCGAAGCGCTGGTCGCGGCGCACGATCATCATCCTCGTGATGCAGACGCTCGACAACGCGATCGCGCTGCGCCCGCGCAAAGGCCCGTTCGGCTCGTTCTGGCTGAGCACCGAACAGGATCCCGAGCGACCGAACCCGACGTTCATCCCGATCGCGAACAAGACCGCCGAATGGTTCGCCAAGCGCACCGGTGGCGTCGCGCAGAGCTCGGTCACCGAGGCGCTGTTCAACATCCCGACGACCGCGCACATCCTCGGTGGCGCCGTGATCGGCGCCGACTCCTCGAGCGGCGTCGTCGACGCTGAGCAGCGCGTCTTCGGCTACGAGAACCTGCTCGTCTGCGACGGCTCGGCGATCCCGGCGAACGTCGGCGTCAACCCGTCGCTGACGATCACGGCGCTCGCCGAGCATGCGATGAGCGCCGTGCCGGTGGCCGGGCTCGAGCTCGCGGCGAACGGCGCCAGCAGCATCGGCGGCGTTGCGCCGAGCGCCGCCGAGCCCGCCGCCGCCTGAGCTTCAGGAGCCTGCCGCTCCCCGCTCGGTCAGCGCCGCCACGTCTTCGAAGTCGACCGGGCGCGCACTCGCGCGCTTCATCCTGATCAGGTCGTCGCGACCGGCGACGGCGAGGCGATCTCGCCGAGGTCGATCTCCAGCGCGCGCTCGCGCAGCTCGCCATATGGCGGCGCACCGGGGGCGTCGTGGAGCACGTCGATCGCTCCGTGCAGCGTGTCGAATTGCCTGAGCGTCGCGCGCGGGAGCATCGCGGCGTCGATCTCGATTCCAACGCTCCCAGGGTTCAGCCGCTCGCGCGCTCAGCTCGTTCAGAGCAGCAGCGAGACGCCGCAGGTTCTCTGGCTCCGGACGTGGATATAGGTCGATGTCGACCGTCGTGCGAACGTGTCCATGCGCTTGCACGGCGAGACCGCCGACGATCACGTAGTCGACATCGTGCGCCGCGAGCACGGCAAGGATGCGCTCGGCGTCGAGCGGCGCCTCAGCGCTCATCGCGAGCGTCTCGCCCAGCTTGCCGCAGACGTCCGGCGAGCCGGTTCGAGGAGATCGCCAATTGCAGCCTTTCGGCCGGCGTGCGCTCGCGCATCGCCTGCAGGTGAAGTGGATCCCACCTGCCGGACAGGCGGCGCGTGCCTAGCTCAGGCTCGTAGCCCAACGAGATCAACAGCGACTCGACCGTCTCCCACGTCGGCGTCGTCAGGCCCCGCTCGATCCGGCTGACCGCTGCCTGCGTCGTACCCGCGCGCCGGGCGAGCGAAAGCTGCGTCACGCCGCCCTGCGTGCGGCGCTCGCGGATCAGCTCGCCTATGTCCACGTAATATATTTTAGTATATATGCGCCTCGCGACGCCGCGGCGGCGTCGTCGCTCAGATCGCCGTGCGCCCGCCGTCGACGGCAAGCGTCGCGCCGGTCACGTAGCTCGCGCTGTCGCTCGCGAGAAAGACGACGGCCTGCGCGATCTCCTCGATCGATGCCATCCGCCCGAGAATCGTCGTCAGCGCGAGCTGCTCGGCGCCTGACTCCGGCGCCGCGACGATCTTCGCGCTCCGCGTCGGACCAGGCGAGATCGTGTTGACGCGCACGCCGGCGCTGCCGAATTCGGCTGCCCACGTTCGCGTCAACGACTCCAGCGCGGCCTTGCTGGCGCTGTAGACAGGCAGGCCCGGAAGCCCAATGCTCGCTGCCATCGTGCTGACGTTGACGATGCTGCCGCCGCCTCTCGCCGCCATCTTCGGCGCGAGCGCCGCGACCAGCAGAAACGGCGCGCGCACGTTGACGTCAAACGAGGCGTCCAAGGACTCGACGTCCTGCTCGCGCGTCGGCCCGACTGCGATCGCCGCGGCGTTGTTGACGAGGATGTCGACCTCGCCGGCCGCCTCGGCAAGCGCTCGCACCGAGTCGACGTCGGCGAGCTCAGCGAGCACGAGACGCGCCTTGCCGCCACTGCTCTCGATCTCGCGCACGACCTCCTCCCCGCGCTCGGCGTCGCGCCCGGAGACGATCACCTGCGCGCCGCCGTCGGCGAGCAGCCGCGCCGTCGCCGCGCCGATGCCTCCCGTTGCGCCCGAACCGGTCACCAAAGCCGTCTTGTTCTCGAATTGCATGAGCTGCCTCTCTCTCGTCGCTGCGCGTGCGCCGAACGTGACGCCCGCGCCAACGAAGACCCACACCAAATGGATTGAATAATCCATACGTAGCACGGACGAACTGGATCATCAAGTCCAAAACCGATAAAATCTCTCTGAGATGCCAAGTCAGAGCAGCCCAAGCCAGAGCATCGACATGCCGCCACAAGCGCTCGCGCCGCAACAAGCGCGCCTGACGCGCAAGGGCGAAGCGACGCGCGCGCGCATCGTCGCGGCTGCAGCGCGGGAGATGTTCGAGCGCGGCGTCGCGCGCACGAGCCTCGACGAGGTCAAGGCCGCCGCCGGCGTCTCGAGCTCGCAGCTCTACCACTACTTTGCTGACAAGCGCGCGCTCGTGCTCGCTGTGATCGAGCACCAGACGCAGGCGATCCTCGACGGCCAGCAGCCGCTGCTGTCGCACCTCGACAGCCTCGACGCGCTGCGCGCGTGGCGCGACCTGCTCGTCGGCATCCAGCGCCAACTGCACTGCCAAGGCGGCTGCCCGATCGGCTCGATCGGCGCCGAGCTGGCCGAGACCGACGAGCTGGCGCGAGCCGAAGTCGCCGACGGCTTCAGCCGCTGGGAGACTCCGATCCGCGACGGCCTGCGCGCGATGCAGGCTCGCGGCGAGCTGCACGGCGATCCCGACGAGCTGGCGCTGGCGACGCTCGCTGCGCTGCAGGGCGGCCTACTGCTGACGCAGATCCGCCGCGAGACGAAGCCGCTCGAGGCAGCGCTCGACGCGATGATCGATCACATCGCGTCGCTGACGACGAGCGACTGACCAAGCGATCCGGCTCAGGTGCTCAGCGTGAGCCGCCGGCCATGGCCGGAAGGATCACGAGCGTGTCCGACTCGCCGACGCTCGTCTCCAGCCCGTCGAGCACGCGAACGTCCTCGTCGTTGAGGTAGACGTTGACGTAGCGATTGAGCTCGCCGTCGGCCGAGAACAGCTGGTCTTGCGTCGCCGGATGGTTCGCGGCGAGATCCTTGAGCACGTCGCCGACGTTCTCGCCGGACGCGCTGACCTGCTTCTCGCCGCCGACCGAAGCGCGCAGCACCGGTGGGATCTTGATCGTCGCCATCTCAGCGCGGCAGCCTAGCGCCTAGCCCGCTGCGGCGCAGAAAGCCTCGTAGTCAGGAAAGACGCCGAGCTCCTCGTCGGTGATCTCGTCGGGCTCGCGCGAGCAGATCGGGCACTCCGGGTCGCGGTGGACCTTGACCTCGGTCAGCGTCGCGCCGAGCGCGTCGTAGAGCAGCAGGCGCCCGATCGCCGGGTCGCCGATGCCGACGATCAGCTTGACGACCTCGGTCGCCTGCAGCAGGCCCATCGTGCCGGGCAGCACGCCGAGCACGCCGTTGGCGCCACACGACGGAGCGAGCTCGGCCGGCGGCGGCTCGCGGAACAGGCAGCGGTAGCACGGGCCCTCGTAGGGCTTGAAGACCGAGAGCTGCCCGTCGAAGCCGAGGATCGAGGCCGAGACGACCGGGATCTTCAGACGCACGGTCGCGTCGTTGAGCAGGTAGCGCGTCGGGAAGTTGTCGACGCCGTCGACGATCACGTCGTAGTCCTTGATGATCTCGACGATGTTCGAGGCGTCGACGCGCGTCTGGTACTTGACGACGTTGACGTCCGGGTTCAGCGCGTGGATCGACTCCTCGGCGGAATCGACCTTGGCAACGCCGATCCGATCGGTCGTGTGGATCACCTGGCGCTGGAGGTTCGAGAGATCGACGACGTCGTCGTCGACGATGCCGAGCGTGCCCACGCCGGCCGCAGCGAGGTACAGCGCCGTCGGCGAGCCGAGCCCGCCGGCGCCGAGCAGCAGCACCTTCGCGTCGAGCAGCTTCTGCTGGCCCTCGGGGCCGATCTCGGGGACGAGCATGTGGCGCGAGTAGCGATCGCGCTGTTCGGCCGTCAGCGTGCGCGGCACCTCGACGTCATAGCCGCGGTCCTTCCACAGCGTGATGCCGCCGGTCATCGAGCGGACGTGCTCGTAGCCGAGATCCTGCTCGAGCGTGCGCGCGCCGTAGGCGGAGCGGTTGCCGGAGGCGCAGTAGAGGATCACCTGCGAGGAACGATCGGGCACGATGCCCTCGATTCGCGTCTCGAGGTAGCTGCGCGGCACGTGCTTGGCGCCGGGCAGGTGCCCGGTTGCGTACTCCTCGGTCTCGCGCACATCGATGATCGCCACGCCCTCGTGCATCAGCTCGGCGACCTCAGACGGGTCGACCTCCTCGATCTGGCTCTTGACTTGGCGGAGAAGCTCAGCTCCTGACTGGCTCATCTCAAAACTCCTAAACCACGGTCGGCTTTCATTGACTTCACAAAGTATAGCGCTGCCGATCAGCCCGGCCGAGCTTCCGGCGAGAGTCGCTCGCGTACTCTGGCGAGCATGTCGGCGCGCGCCCTGAGGACAGTCTGTCGAATCGCCTTCGCGTCGTCGATCGTGCTCTCGGCAATCGCGCTGGCGGGCTGCTCGGGCGGCTCCTCCAGCGGCTCCTCGACGGCGGCCTCGGCGACGTCCCCGGCCTCCGTGCCCGGCGCTGGCGGCTTCGACGGAGCGGCGATCCCTGCGGGCGCGCCGGCGCCGAACTTCACGCTGACCGACCAGCACGGCGCAAACGTCTCGCTCGCGAGCTTCCGCGGCAAGGTGACGATCCTCGCCTTCCCCTACTCGACGTGCGGCGACGCATGCGTCGTGATCGCCGAGCAGATCCGCGGCGCGCTCGACGAACTCGCGCAACCGGTGCCGGTACTGCTGATCAGCGCCGATCCACAAGCCGACACGCCTGCTCGCGTGAGCCGCTTCCTGACGCGCACCTCACTGACCGGACGCGTGCATTACCTGACCGGTTCGCTCGCGCAGCTTCGCCCGATCTGGCGCTCCTTCCGCGTCGTTCCGGCAAGCGCCGGCACGGCGGCGTTCGACAACTCGGCGTCGGTCTTCCTGCTCGACCGCGACGGTCGCGAGCGGGTGATCTTCCAGCTCGAACAGCTGACGCCGGAAGCGCTCGCGCACGATCTGCGCAAGCTGCTCGAATGACGCGCTGATGTCGGCCGGCGCCCGCCCGGAACCCCACCGGCCTGTTGATACCCTAGCGCTCAGGTAGGTATTGCGCAGATGATGTTTTCGACAAAGGCCGAGTACGGCGTACGCGTGATGGTCGAGCTGGCTCGTCGAGCCGGCGAAGACCCGATCCCGCTTGCAGAGATCGCCGAGCACGACGGTCTGCCGCTCGCCTACCTCGAGCATCTCGTCGCGCGGCTGCGCAAGGCCGGACTGGTCGACTCGCGCCGCGGATCGCGCGGCGGCTACCTGCTGGCGCGCTCGCCGACGGAGATCACGATGGCCGAGGTCGTCGAGGCGCTCGAGGGCTCGATCGCGCCGATCGAGTGCATCTCAGAGGCTTCCGACGGCACGATCGTCTGCTCGCGAGAGTCCGACCCCGAGCACGTCTGCCCAACCAAGCTGCTGTGGACGAAGGTGCGCTACGCGATCGTGCGCACGCTGCAGGAAACGACGCTCGCCGACCTCGTCCTAACGCCGACGCTCGTGGACGGACCGATGCTTCCGGGCGCTTGGATCGACACGCAAACGCAAACACTCACGACTGGAGCCTGAAAAGCGAACATGGCCGACCTAGAGATCAGAGACCTGCACGTGCGCATCGAGGAGCGCGAGATCCTCCGAGGCGTCGACCTGGACATCTCGCGCGGCGAGGTCCACGCGCTGATGGGACCGAACGGGTCGGGCAAGTCGACGCTCGCGAGCACGCTGCTCGGCCACCCCGCCTATGAGATCACCGAGGGCACGATCACGTTCAAGGGCGAGGACATCACCGAGGCCGCGCCGCACGAGCGCGCACAGGCAGGCCTGTTCCTGGCGTTCCAGTACCCCGTCTCGATCCCCGGCGTGTCGGTCGCGAACTTCCTGCGCATGGCAATCAACGCCAAGCAGGAGGAGCCGATCCAGGTCAAGGAGTTCCGCAACCAGCTGCAGCATGCGATCGAGCTGCTCGACGTGGACCGCGCGTTCACCTCGCGCCACCTCAACGACGGCTTCTCCGGCGGTGAGAAGAAGCGCGCGGAGATCCTGCAGATGGCGATGCTCAAACCGGACGTCGCGATCCTCGACGAGACCGACTCGGGCCTCGACATCGACGCGCTGCGCACGGTCGCCGAGGGCGTCCAGCGCCTGCACGACGAGCAGGGCCTCGGCGCGCTGATCATCACGCACTACCAGCGGATCCTGCATTACGTCAAGCCCGAGTTCGTGCACATCCTGATGGATGGACGGATCGTGCTCGAGGGCGGCGTCGAGCTGGTCGAGCGCCTCGAGCGCGAAGGCTATGACGAAATCCGCCGCGAGTTCGGCGGCGGCGAGGTCGACGCAGTGGCCGCCGGTGACAGCAGTGTCTGACGCAGCCGCAGAGCCGACTGCAGCGATCAACGGCAACGGCGCGAGCACATCGACCACGGGCGCTGCGCCCGCGCAGATGAAGGCCGGGCGCCATCGCGAGGCGACGCTCTATCACGCGCTGGCAGGCGCAGGAGCAGGCGACGGCCGCACGCTCGCGCAGCTGCGCGAGGCTGCGCTGAGCGCCTACGAGCACTCCGAGCTGCCCGTCTGGCGACGCTCGGGCTTCTGGACGACGAGCCTTCAGAGCGTCGACCTCGACTCGCTCGACACGCAGGCCGACGGCAACGACGCGCAAGCGGTGCCGGACGTCGTCACGCGCACGCTGCCCGAGCGCGCTCGGGCCGGGCGGATCGTGCAGAGCGCAGGCTCGGTCGTGCACGTCGAGCTCGACCCAAAGCTCGTTGAGCAGGGCGTGATCCTCTGCTCGCTGGAAGACGCCTTTCGCGAGCACTCCGAGCTGGTCGCGCCGTGGTACTCCAAGCGGCTGACGATCGACCGAACCAAGCTCGAGGCCGCGAACGCGGCGTTCTGGAGCGGCGGCGCGTTCCTGTACGTGCCGCAAGGCCTCGTCGTCGAGGATCCGTTCGAGATCGTCTACGCGATCGAGCAGCCCGGCATCGTGCAGTACGGACGCACGCTCGTGCTCGGTGCGCCGATGAGCCAGTTTCGCGTGCACGAGTACGACCTCGCCGAGGACTTCGAGGGGCAGGCACTGCACGCCGGCGCGTTCGAGCTCTACCTGCAGGACGGCGCGCGGTGCCGTCTCGCGCAGGTGCAGGACTGGGGCGCGGGCGAGGTCTACGACGCCTCGACGCGTCTCGTCAACGTCGGCCGCGACGCCTACTGCCACTGGCTGCCGGCGCTGCTCGGTGGCCATCTCGTCCGTCAGCACCTCGAGCTCGCAGTGACTGAGCCGGGCGGTGACATGGCGTTTCGCGGCCTCTTCTTCACCGAGGAGCAGGAGCACCTCGACGTGTTCGCGGTCGACCTGCACGAAACCGGCCCGTCCGGCGGCGACGTGCACTGGCGCGGCGCGGCCAGCGGCGAGAGCCGCGCGAGCTTCGAGGGCCTGATCCAGATCGACCCGGGCGCGCAGCAGACGCACACCTACCTGCAGATCCACTCGATGATGCTCTCGCCGAAAGCGCGCGTCGATGCGATCCCGTCGGTGCTCGTCTCCTCCGACGACGTCTCGGCATCGCACGGCGGCACCGTCGGCGAGCTCGACGAGACGGCGATCTTCTACATGCAGACGCGCGGCCTCGACCGGCCGGCAGCCGTGCGCGTGATCGTCGAAGGCTTCTTCGAGCCGCTGATCGCGCAGCTCGACGACGAGCCGCTGGAGCAGCTCGTGCGCGCAAAGGTCGCCGCGAAGCTGGCGGCTGCGCGCGAGGACATCGAGGCGTATGCCACCAGTCGCTGAGAGCACGCTCGCGGTCAAGGCGGACTTCCCGATCTTCGCGCGGCGCCCGGGCGGCCGCGAGCTGATCTACCTCGACTCGGGCGCGACCGCGCAGAAGCCGCAGGTCGTGATCGACGCGCTCGCCGATCACCTGGCCAGCCACAACGCGAACGTGCATCGCGGCGTCTATGCGCTCGCACAGGAGGCCGACGCCGCCTACGACCAGGCTCGCCGGCGCGTCGCGGCGTTCGTCGGCGCCGAGGCGCGCACGACGATCTTCACCAAGAACGTGACCGAGGCGATCAACCTCGTCGCGTACTCGTGGGGTCGTGCGAACGTCGGGCCGGGCGACGCGGTGCTGATCACGCAGATGGAGCATCACGCGAACCTCGTGCCGTGGCAGGTGCTCTGCCGCGAGCGCGGCGCCGAGCTGCGCTACCTCGAGGTCGACGAGCGCGGCGAGCTCTCGCTCGAGCAGCTCGATCGCGAGCTCGCTCGCGGCGACGTCAAGCTCGTCGCCTTCGCGCACGTCTCGAACGTGCTCGGCACGATCAACCCGGTCGCCGAGATCGTCGCGCGCGCTCGCGCCGCCGGCGCGCTGAGCCTGATCGACGCGGCGCAGGCCGTGCCACAGCTGCCCGTCGACGTCGGCGCGATCGACGCCGACTTCTATGCCTGGACCGGGCACAAGGCGCTCGGGCCGACGGGCATCGGCGTGCTGCACGGCCGCGCCGAGCTGCTCGAGGCGATGGAACCGTTCCTGACCGGCGGCGACATGATCGCGTCGGTCGACTTCCAGTCGGTCACATGGAACGAGCTGCCGTACAAGTTCGAGGCCGGCACGCCGCCGATCGCCGAGGCCGTCGGGCTCGGCGCAGCTGTCGAGTACCTCGCCGCGCTCGGCATGCAGCGCGTGCGCGAGCAC
The DNA here is from genome assembly GCA_036271095.1 of Solirubrobacteraceae bacterium. Taxonomy (GTDB): domain Bacteria; phylum Actinomycetota; class Thermoleophilia; order Solirubrobacterales; family Solirubrobacteraceae; genus Palsa-744. Next base: position 1,354 of record DATBBG010000010.1, on the reverse strand, counting down.
GAGCGCTCGCTGACGGCCTACATGCTCGAACGCCTCGGCGAGGTTCCGGGGCTGCGCGTCGTCGGGCCGCCCGAGGCCGAGCGCCGAGGCGCGCTTGCTTCATTCACGATCGACGGCATGCACCCGCACGACGTCGCCGAGCTCGTCGACCGCGGCGGCGTCTGCATCCGCGCGGGGCATCACTGCGCGCAACCGCTGATGCGCTGCCTCGGCGTCGGCGCGACGGCGCGCGCTTCGCTCGGCGTCTACAACGACGCGGCCGACGTCGACGCGCTGATCGACGCGCTGCAGGCCGGTCGAGAGGTCTTCGGTCTGTGATGGACGACCTCTACCGCGACTACATCCTCGACCACTACAAGCGCCCGCACAACTTCGGCGAGCTCGATCCTCACGACCTCGACGCGGTCGAGCACAACCCGCTGTGCGGCGATGAGCTCGGCGTGCACATCCGCGTCAAGGACGGGCGGATCGAGGATCTTCGCTTCCACGGCCACGGCTGCGCGATCTCGCAGGCCTCCGCGTCGATCGCCTCCGAGGAGCTGAAGGGCATGACGCTGAGCGAGGTCGGCGAGCTCGACGCGGACTGGATGATCGAGCTGCTCGGCATTCCCGTCTCGGCGACGCGGCGCAAGTGCGCGCTGCTCAACCTGAAGGTCGTGCGCGGCGCGGTAACCGGCGACAACGCATGGCCGGAGTAGCCGCGACGCGCTCGCAGCAGGTGTCGGAGCTCGGGAGAGGCACCGCCCCTCGCGATACAATTCCTACTCCAGCGCACAGGATTTGCAATCGGCCCGGCGAGACCGTGCGCAGAGGACTTGAAAGCCCCACGTAAGGAGCCTCATGGCGACGATTGACCGCACGAAGATCACCAAGCCAAGCCCGATCGTCGAGGACGACCAGGGTCAGCTGCGCGCCCGCCAGGGCATCTCTCGCGAGGTAGTCGCGGAGCTGTCGAAGGTCAAGGGCGAGCCCGACTGGATGGCCGAGAAACGGCTGAAGTCGCTGGAGATCTTCGAACGCAAGCCGGTGCCGACGTGGGGCCCGGACCTCGGCGGTCTGAATCTCGACGACCTGGTGCTGTACTCGCCGCCGACAGCCGGTCGCTTCAACAGCTGGGACGACGTGCCGGACGAGATGAAGCAGACCTACGAGGATCTCGGCATCCCGCAGGCCGAGCGCGAGCACCTCGCCGGCGTCGTCGGCGTGTGGCGCCAGGAGCCGGTCTACGAGGGTCTGAAGGAGGAGTACGCCAAGCAGGGGATCCTGTTCTGCTCGATGGATACGGCGATCAACGAGTACCCCGAGCTCGTGCAGAAATACTTCATGACCAAATGCGTGCCGGCGCAGGACAACA
>DATBBG010000009.1:0-25545 GCA_036271095.1 Solirubrobacteraceae bacterium | reverse complement strand
TGGATCGCTCGCCTGCGCGCTCGCGTGCTGCATCCGCGCGAGCGCCGCGGGCGCACGATCCGCGCCGCGGCGGCGCTCCTCGCCGGCGTGCTGCTGATCGCCGAGCCCTCGCTCGTGCTCGATCTCGCCGTCGTCATCGGCGGCGCGCTGCTCGTGTACTTCGCCACCGGCGAGCTGCTGTCGGCGATCGGCTCGGCCGGGCCCGAAGCGGCGCTGTCGCTCTCGCGCAGCCGTGCCGGGCTGGCGGGCACAGCGGCGAGCCTCGCCGTCTTGATCGGCGGCCCGGCGATCGCACTGGCAAGCGTCGGCGCCAACCGCTCCGAGCCGACGCGAGCGCTGGCGCAGCCGCTGACGTGCAACGGCTTCGAGCAGCTCTGCTCGCGGCGTCTGGATCAGGTCGTCTTTCCGGGCACGCACAACGCGATGTCGGCGGCCGACTCGCCCGGCTGGTTCATCGCCAACCAGACGCACGGCATCGCGCGCCAGCTCGATGACGGCCTGCGCGCGTTCAAGGTCTCGACGCACTACGGCGTCGGTCACACCGGCGACGTGCGCACCGACATCACCGCCGAGGGCGCGCGCGTCAACCGCGTCTCGGAGAAGCTCAACGAGCATGCACGCGAAGCGCTGCAGCGCTTCAGCAGATCGGTCGGCTTCGGCTCGAGGAAAGGCAAGCGCGAAGTCTGGCTCTGCCACACCCTCTGCGAGCTCGGCGCGACGAACGCCGTCGGCTTCTTCAGCACGATTCACCGCTTCCTGCAGCGCAACCCCGGCAACGTGATCGTGATGTTCGACGAGGACTACGTCTCCGAGCCCTCGCTGGAAGCGGTCTTCAAGAAGTCGGGGCTGTACTCGCACCTCGCCGTGTTCAGAGAGGGACAGCAACTACCGACGCTCGGGCAGCTCGTCCGCTCACAGCACAACGTCGTCGTCTTCACGCAGGAGGCCGTCAGCGGCCGCTACCCGTGGGACATGTACGCTTTCGGCGGCTTCATCCAGGACACGCCGCTCGGCGCCGTCAAGCCGAGCCAGTTCAGCTGCAAGCTCAATCGCGGGCTGCCGAGCAGCCCGCTGCTGATGATGAACGACTGGGCCGACGTGTTCCCGCCCCGGCGCAGCCCCAACGTCGCGCTGACGCAGCGCAAGTTCATCGTCAAACGCGCGCGCCAGTGCCAGGCCGAACGCGGCAAACTGCCGAACCTGATCCTCACCGACTTCTACGACAGCGGCGACGTGATCGGAGCCGCACGCCAGCTCAACGGCCTCGGCGAAAAACGACCCGCGCCGATCGAGCCGCTCGAACGCTGAGCGCCCGACGGTCTTCGTCGCGGAGCGTTCGAGGGCGTCTTGGGGCGCGAGACAGGCGCGTCAGGACTCGACGATGTAGCGCTCCGGCACGAGGCGCTCGGTGTCCTTCGGCGGGCGCTTGTACTTGCGCCGCTGGCGCGACGGCAGCTTGACCCGCTCGCTGCGGTCGAGGTGCTCGTAGGGAACGAGCGAGAGCAGGTGGCTGATCAGGTTCAGCCGTGCCGTGCGCTTGTCGTCGGCCTCGACGACGTGCCACGGGCTCGCGTCGGTGTCGGTGCGCTCGAACATCCGGTCCTTCGCCTCGGCGTAGTCGACCCAGCGGGCGCGCGCCTGCAGGTCGGTAGTGCTGAACTTCCAGCGCTTGCGCGGGTCCGACAGGCGCTTCTCGAAGCGTCGCTCCTGCTCCGCGTCAGAGACCGACAGCCAGTACTTCACGAGCGTGATCCCGTCGTTCTGCAGCGTCTGCTCGAACTGCGGGCAGAAGCGCAGGAACTCCTCGTATTGGCGCTTCGTGCAGTAGCCCATCACGTGCTCGACGCCGGCGCGGTTATACCAGCTGCGATCGAACAGGACGATCTCACCCGCCGCCGGCAGGTGCTCGACGTAGCGCTGGAAGTACCACTGCGAGCGCTCGCGCTCGCCGGGCGTCGGCACGGCCGCGATGCGACACGTGCGCGGATTCAGGTAGGAGGTGATGCGCTTGATCACCCCGCCCTTGCCGGCCGTGTCGCGCCCCTCGAACAGCACGACGAGGCGCTGCCCCTCGGCGACGATCCACTCCTGCATGTAGACGAGCTCGGTCTGCAGGCGCAACAGCTCCTTCTCGTACTGCTTGTCGCTGAGCGTGCGCGGCTTCGCCATCGCTTGATCTTCGCAAGCCTGGCCGGCGTAGGCTGCGCCGAGGATGAGCTTCGGAACGCTGCTCGTGATCGTCGCCGCCGGAATCGGCGGCCCGCTGCTGGGGCTCTCGCGGCGGCACTTCGTACCGGTCGTGATCGGCGAGGTGATCGCCGGCGTGCTCGTCGGCGACACCGGCCTGCGCGCGATCCACCCAAGCGAAGCGACGCTCTCGTTCCTCGCGCAAGTCGGTTTCGCGATGCTGATGCTGACGGCCGGCATGCACCTGCCGCTGCGCGACCGGCGGCTGTTCGCCTCGCTGCGCGGTGGCGCGCTGCTCGCAGCCTGCGTCGGCGTGCTCGCCGTCCCCGCCGGCTTCGCCGCGGCCGCGCTCGCGGGCACGGCTCACGCCGCGATCTACGCCGTCGTGCTCGCGTCCGGCTCGGCCGCAGTGCTGCTGCCGGCGCTGCAGGAGACCGGCGCGAGCGGTCCGGCCGTGCTGACGCTGATGGCACAGGTGACGATCGCCGACGTCGTCACGATCGTCTCGGTGCCGATCGTGCTGCAGCCGGGGCGCACGGCGCACGCCCTGCTCGGCGGTGCGCTCGTCGTGCTCGCCGTTGCCGCGCTGTTCTGGCTCGCACGCCGGCTCGCCGGCCACGAGTGGGTACGCCACGTCCGCGACCTCTCCAAGCAGCGCCACTGGGCGCTCGACCTGCGCGTGTCGCTGCTCGTGCTGTTCCTACTGGCCTGGATCGCGCAGAAGAGCGGCACGAGCGTGCTGATCGCCGGCTTCGCCGCAGGCGTGATCGTCGCCTTGATCGGCGGCCCGAAACGGCTCTCGACGCAGGTTCGCGGGATCGCCGACGGCTTCTTCGTGCCGCTCTACTTCGTCCTGCTCGGCGCCCAGCTCGACCTGCGCGGGCTGTTCAGCCACCCGTCGCTGGTCGCGCTGGCGGCGGCGCTGGCGGCGCTCAACATCGTCATCCACCTCGCCGCGAGCATGCTCGGACGGCTGCCGGCGAGCGCCGGGCTGACGGCGAGCGCGCAGCTCGGCGTGCCCGCCGCCGTCGCCTCGCTCGGCATCGCCGACGGCGTCCTCTCGTCGCAGATCGCCGCCGCGATCGTCGCCTCCTCGCTCGTCAGCCTTGGCGTCTGCACGCTCGGCGTCGAGCGACTGCTGGCAGCCCAGCCGCGTCCCTCCTCGCCATAGCAGCGGCTGCCGTTACGCTCGCGGCGAGCGCGAGCGCAAGCCGGCCGGCCGGCCGGCCGCCGGCGGCTATTCGGCGCGCACGCGATTGACGAGCGCGCCGAGCCCGTCGATCTCGACGGTGACGGTCTGTCCGTCCTGCAGGTAGCTGCGGCGCGAAGCGCCGACGCCGGCCGGCGTGCCCGTCGCGATGACGTCGCCCGGCAGCAGCGTGAGCGTGCGCGAGAGCCACGAGACGAGCTCGGCCGGGCCGAAGATCAGGTTCGCGCTCGTGCCTTCCTGCACGGTCTCGCCGTCGATACGCGTGCGCAGCGTCAGCGCCTGCAGGTCGTCGATCTGATCGAGCGTGACGAGCGCCGGGCCGCACGGCGCGAACGTGTCGATCGCCTTACCGCTCGTCCACAGCGGGTTCTGCATCTGCAGGTCGCGCGCGCTGACGTCGTTGAACGGCATCGCGCCGGCGAGGTAGGAGAGCGCCTCGCCCTCGCCGACATTGCGCGCTTTGCGCCCGACCACGAGCGCGAGCTCGGCCTCGTAGTCGACGCGGTTCGGATGCGCGCTCGGCAGCACGATCTCCTCGCCGGCGCCGATCAGCGAGTTGGCGAACTTCGCGAACCACATCGGCGCCTTCGGGATCTCCTGGCCGGTCTCTTCGGCGTGATCGCGATAGTTCAGCCCGACGCCGATGATCTTCTGCGGGTCGAGGACGGGTGCGTGCAGGCGCGCGTCGGCAAGCGCGACGCTCTCGCCGGCAGCCGCGTCCGCTGCGCGCTCGCCGAGCCGGCGCAGGCCGTCGGCGTCGAGCGCCGTGAGCAGACCCCGCACGTCGACAGCCGGCGCGTCCAGCGACGAAGCCGAGACGATTCGATCCTCGACGAGCACGCCTGCAACCGGCCCGTCGCCCGTGTCGTAGCTGACCAGCCGCATCGCTCAGCCTTCGACCGGTGCGCCGTAGATCGCGTTGACCCAGACGTGCGTAAGCGTGTCGATCGCCGCGCTCTCGCTGACCGCCGGCGACTCATCGACGAAGATCGCCTGCAGCACGCGCTCGTTGAGCTGCACAAGCGCCGTCGCCAGATCGCTCGCCGCGAGCGCGCTCGGCGCAGTTCCCCGCGCGCGCTCGGCTTCGATCAGCTCGGTCACCTGCTCGACCCAGCCTTGCATCACCTGCGACCACAGCGCGCGCGCCTCGTCGTTCGTCGCGCTCAGCTCGCTCACGGCGCGCACGACCGGCCGATGCGCGCCGAACGTCGCATAGAAGCTCTCGATGCCGCCACGACAGGCCGCCGCCGGATCGCTGTCGAGCTGCTGCAGCGCAGTGTCGCGTGCGCCGGAAGCCTGCTCGACCATGCGATCGACGAGCGTCAGCACAACGGCGGCCTTCGAGGGAAAGTAGAAGTAGAACGCCGAGCGCGACAGTCCGGCGCCCTGCGCGAGGTCGTCGACGGAGATCTCTGCGAGTGAGCGCCGCTCGAGCAGCACCTCGGCGGTGCGCATGATCGCCTGTTCGCGTTCGTCGCCGGCAGCGCGCGCGCTGCGGCGCCCACGCGCGGCAGGCGCCGGTGCGGCCGGTGCGGCGGTGGCATTTCGCTCGGTCGTCGCGGTCATGGCGCTTGATCATACCGTCCGTCGAGCGCTCTCGACACATCGTCAAACATTCTCGACACCGTGTTGATAGGGTGTCGGCGATGAGCGCTTCGACCCGTCAAGCAGAGCCGCTTGCGAGCGATCGGGAGATCGAGCACGTCGACGTGCTGATTCTCGGCGCCGGCCTCTCCGGGATCGGAGCGGCGTGCCACCTGCGCGAGCACTGCCCGCAGAAGTCGTTCGCGATCCTCGAGGCGCGCGAGGCGATCGGCGGCACGTGGGATCTGTTCCGCTACCCCGGCATCCGCTCGGACTCGGACATGTTCACGCTCGGCTACTCGTTTCGGCCGTGGGAAGACACGAAGGCGCTCGCCGACGGCGGCTCGATCCTGAGCTACGTGCGCGAGACCGCGCGCGATCACGACGTCGAGCGGATGGTCCGCTTCGGCCACCGCGCAGTGCGCGCCGAGTTCTCCAGCGCCGATGCGCGCTGGACCGTCGAGGCGCGGCGTGGCGAGCACGGCGAGACCGTGCAAATCAGCTGCGACTTCCTCTACGCCTGCACCGGCTACTACCGCTACGACGAGGGCTACACGCCCGAGTTCGCCGGCCGCGAGCGCTTCGCCGGGCGCTTCGTACACGCGCAGCACTGGCCGGAGGATCTCGACTGCGCCGGCAAGCGCGTCGTCGTGATCGGCAGCGGCGCGACGGCCGTCACGCTCGTGCCGGCGCTCGCCGAGCTCGGCGCCGAGGTGACGATGCTGCAGCGCTCGCCGACGTACGTGCTCTCGATCCCCGAGCGCGACGCGATCGCCGACTTTCTCAGGCGGCACCTGCCGGCCAAGCTCGCCTACTCGCTCGTGCGCGCGAAGAACGTCACGCTGGCGACGCTCGTCTACCAGCTCTGCCGCCGCGCTCCGCGCGGCGCGGCGAAGCTGATTCGGCGCCTCGCCACGATGCAGCTGCCCGAGGGCTACGACGTCGAGACTCACTTCAACCCGAGCTATGAGCCCTGGGATCAGCGGCTCTGCTTCGTGCCCGACGGCGACCTGTTCAAGGCGCTGCACGGCGGCGCCGCGATCGCGACGGGGCAGATCGAGACGTTCACCGAGCGCGGGATCGAGCTGAGCGACGGCAGCGAGCTCGCCGCCGACGTGATCGTCGCCGCGACCGGCTTGAACCTGCTGATACTCGGCGGGCTGGCGCTGTCCGTCGACGGCCGCGAGGTCGAGATCGGCGAGACGGTCGCCTACAAGGGGATGATGCTCGCCGGCGTGCCGAACATGGCGATGACGCTCGGCTACACGAATGCCTCGTGGACGCTGAAGGCCGACCTGATCGCGCGCTACGTCTGCCGCGTGCTCAACCACATGGACGCGCGCGGCCTGGAGATCGCGACGCCCGAGCCGCCCGACCCGTCGCTGGCGACCGAGCCCGCGCTCGACTTGAAGTCCGGCTACCTGCTGCGCTCGTTGCACGCGCTGCCGCGCCAGGGCGTCAGCGCGCCGTGGAAGCTGCACCAGAACTACGTCCGCGACGTGCAGCTGCTCAAGCGCGGACCGATCGACGACGCGATGCGCTTCTCGCGGCGTGAGCGGCACGCGAGTGACGCGCTCGAGTCGGACGAGACGGCCGCGCCCGAAGCGAGCGCGGCGAGCAACGGCGCGGCGTCCGCCCTTCGCGACGCCGTCGAGGTGTGAGGCGATGAGCGCGATCGAGACGCCGGCTTCGCTGGCCACGTCCGCCGAAGACGCAGCGACAGGCGCAATCGGGGCGACGCCGACGCCGTCCGCGCCACCCGGCGCGACGCCGTCCGTCGACGGGCTGCCGCCCGGCCCGCGCGCGCCGGTCGCCGTGCAGTCCGTGGCGATGCGCACACGTCAGCGCCCGTATCTGGAGCGAACGCGCCGCCGCTACGGGCCGCTGTTCACGGTGCGCCTGCTCGGCCTCGGCAGGACCGTGATCGTCTCCGATCCGGCGCTGATCAAGCAGGTCTTTCGCGCCGCTCCGGACGTACTGCACGCCGGCACCGGCAGCCCGCTGCGTCCGGTGCTCGGCCAGAACTCGCTGCTCGGCATCGACGAGCAGCAGCACATGGAACAGCGCAAGCTGCTGCTGCCGCCGTTCAAGGGTCAGCGGATGCAGGCCTATGAGGCGATGATCGCTGCGATCGCGGCCGAGGAGATCGACGCCTGGCCGACCGAGACCGAGCTCGCGAGCGCGCCGGCGATGCAGCGGATCACGCTGCGCGCGATCTTGCGCGCGGTGTTCGGCGCTGAGGGCACGAAGCTCGCGACGCTGGAACAGCTGATTCCGCGCTGGACGAACCTCGCCACGCAGCTGTCACTCGCGCCGGCCCTGCAGCACAACTTCGGACCGCGGAGCAAATGGGCGCGGTTTCTCGCCGCGCGTGCGCAGGTCGACGCGGTTCTCTGCGAGCTGATCGCCGAGGCCAAGCGCGACCCGCAGCTCGACGAGCGCGCCGACGTGCTCGCGCTGCTGGTGCAAGCGCAGCACGACGACGGAACTGCGATGAGCGACCCCGAGATCTGCGACGAGCTCGTGACGATGCTCGCCGCCGGGCACGAGACGACGGCGCACACGCTCGCGTGGGCCGTCGAGCGCCTGCGCCGCCACCCTGAGCTGCTCGCGCGCCTGGTCGCCGAGGCCGACGCCAGCGGCAAGGCGTTGCGCGAGGCGACGATTCGCGAGGTGCAGCGCTCGCGTCCGGTGATCGCGTTCTCCGGGCGGATCGTGCGCAAGCCGTTCGAGCTCGGCGGCTACCGGCTGCCGCTCGGCACGCGCGTGCTGCTGGCAGCCTGCCTGACGCATTACGACCCGAGCCTGTTTGCCCACCCCGAGCGCTTCGACCCCGATCGCTTCCTCGACAAGCTGCCGGACACATACTCGTGGATCCCGTTCGGCGGCGGCATCCGCCGCTGCATCGGCGCGACGTTCGCGCACATGGAGATGGACGTCGTGCTGCGCGTGCTGCTCGAACGCGTCGAGCTGACGCCGAGCAGCGAGCCGGACGAGCGCGGGGCGTTTCGCGGCGTCGTCTGGGCGCCGTCGCGAGGCGGCGTCGCGGTCGTGCGCAAGCGCACGCGCGAGCCGGCAGACGAGACGCTCCTCGCTGCTTAGCGGCGCGCGTACCGCCACCAGCATCGCGCGGGACATCGACGTCGACGCATAGCATCACCGCGCGGTGTCGATCCTCTACTTCGCCTACGGCAGCAACATGGACGCGGCGACGATGGAGCGTCACTGTCCCGACTATCGCGTGCTCGGCGCCGCCGAGCTGCGCGATCATCGCCTCGGCTTCACGCGCCGCTCGAAACGGACGGGAACGGGCGTCGCCGACATCCTCCCAGCGCCCGGCGAGAGCGTGTGGGGCGTGCTCTACGACCTCGACGACTCCCAGCTCGCGGCGATCGACGAGAAAGAGGGCAACGGCTGGGCGTATCAGCGAAAGCTGCTGACGGTGCTGCTGCACGATCGCGCCGTCGTGCACGAGGCGCACGCCTACGCAGTGATCGTGCCGGACGACGCGCACGTGCCGCCATCGGCCGAGTACCTCGGGCTGATCCGTGCCGCTGCGCGCTCGCGCGGCCTGCCCGCGGAGTACCTCGCCAGGCTGGACGCGCTGACGCCGTCTTCGAGCTGAGCGCGAGCCGATCCACGCGCCCGCCGCACCAGGCGGGCGCGAATCTCATCTGACAGCGCGTTCGCTCGCGGTCCGCTATCTTCCCGCCCGCCAAGCAGCCGAGGGAACCCGGTGAGAATCCGGGACTGACGCGCAACGGTATGGCTCGCGAGCTTCACAGCACGCGCAGACCGAGTCCGAACACTCACTGCATGGCGCAGACATACGGACCCTGTTCTCGCGAATGGACGGCCGGCCGTTACGCCTCTGACTTCTGGTGAAGCAGCGACGGAGCGCTCGCCCGTCTGAACCAGAAGGAGCTCCATCCCGATGAGACCTACCGTTCGCCGGCTGGCGCCGCTCGCGCTCGCCTGCTGTGCCCTGCTGGCCCCTGCCGGCGCCTCTGCGAGTTCGACGCCGAAGCAGTTGAAGACCGCGATCAGCCAAGGCGTCGCCTACCTGCGCACGCAGCAACAGTCCGACGGCGGCTTCGCCGGCTTCGGCGGCGAATGGGCGCTGAGCGCGCTCGCCGCGGCGAAGCTCGCTCCGGCCGACGTCGAGCCGAGCGGAGGCTCGACGGACGCGGCGAGCTGGTATCGCGAATCGATCGGCGACCCGTCGACTTGGCCGGGCGGTGCGAGCCCGCCGGTCAGCAACTTCGAGGACGCGGCGCTTGCCGCTTACGCGGCCGGCATCGACCCGGCGCGCGTCTCGCAGAGCCAGAACCTGATCGCACAGATCGCCGCGCGCTACGACCAGTCCGAGCCCGGCTACTACGGCGAACCGACGGCCTTCAGCGGCACCGTCTTCGGCCTGTTGGCACTCGAGGACACGAGCGTCGGCGCGAAGCAGCGTGTGCCGCCAGCGCTGCTGGAGCAGTCGGTCGAAGTGCTGCGCCGAAACCAGCACAGCGACGGCGGCTGGAGCTATCGGCGAGCCGAAGGCAGCCCGTCGACGCTCGCTGCCGCCTCCGAACCGGACGAGACCGGAGCGGCGATCGCCGCGCTGTGCGGCGCCAGTGTGCCGAGCAGCGATCCGGCCATCGCGAGCGCCGTGTCGTATCTCGAAACGGATCTCAAAGCCGAAGCGAGCGGCAGCGGCGCGTTCGCGGCGCAGTTCGGCGCGAACACCGACTCGAACGCCTGGGCGGTGCAGGGCCTCGACGCTTGCGGCATCGACCCGCAAGGCGCGCAGTTCACGACGAATCAAGGCAAGACGCCGCTCGACTTCCTGCGCTCGCAGCAGCTCGCCGCGGGCGGCTTCGTCTACGAAGCAGGCGAAAGCTCGCCGAGCCTGTATTCGAGCCAGGATGCGATTCGCGCGCTCGCCGGCGCGGGCTTCACGGCCAAGCCGGCCAAGCCGGCGAGCGGGCCGAAGTGGCTGAAGGACGAAGAATTCAGCTCGAGCGCGTCAGTCGCGAGCGAGCTGACGCTGGTGATCGACAGCGGCACGGCGCCGCTTCAGGTCTGCGCCGTGAGCATCGCGCCGGGCGCGGCGAAGACGACGCTCGCGAGCGTGCTGCGCGCAGCGCAGAGCGCCTCGACGCCGTCCGGCTGCGTGACGAGCTTCCTGCCGGCCGAAGGCAAGGGCGCGATCACGCAGCTCGACGGAGCGCCGGGCACGCCGTCGGAAAGCTGGCTCGTGAGCATCGACGGCGGCAAGGAAAAGCTCGCCAAGGCAAGCTCGGTCGTACAGCTCGGCGACACGATCTACCTGCGCTCGACGTCCGTGCCCAAGCAGGTCGACGTGCGCATCGAGGGCAAGAGCGAAACGCTGTTCGAGGGGCCGATCGAGGCGGAGGGCCACGACGTGCAGGCCTCCTCGGACACGCAGCCGCGCCCGTGCGACGGGACCAACAACGGCCAGCACGCCACGCCCGGCCCGACTCCGACCTCGGCGTCGGTCGACGGCATGAGCATCGCCGGTGAAACGTTCGACGGCCAGTGGTACGCCGGCTTCGACGACTACTTCATCAAGCGCTGGGGACCGGACGCCGAAACGGGCAGCGCCTCGTGGGGCGTGCTCGTCAACTTCGTCTTCACGAGCGTCGGCGGCTGCCAGTACGAGCTCAGCGAAGGCGACGAATCGCTGTGGGTCTACAACGCGTTCGTCGGACGGCCGATCCTCGCGCTCTACCCGGCCGACTACAGCGGCGCGAAGATCGCGCTGACGGCGACGGCGGAACTCGACAAGCCGTTCACGGTCGAGGTCGACGAGACGAGCGAAGGCGGCGAAGGCACGCCGCCCGACGCGCCCGAACGCGGCGGCTTCAAGCAGTTCGAAGGAGCCGACGTCGCACCTGTGACGACGAATGCGAAGGGCTTCGAGAAGGTCGAAACGGCGAGCGCCGCGACGGTCCGCACCGATCCGCAGGGCAAAGCGAGCATCACGTTCGCCGAACCGGGCTGGCATCGAATCAAGGCAACCGTCCCCGCTAGCGCAGGCGGTGAAGAAAAGGCCGTGCGCTCGAACCGGATCGACGTCTGCGTGCCGGCGTCTGGTCAGAGCGGCTGCGGCGCCGAGCCGGCCGAAGACGAAGTCCGTGTCCCCTCCTATCTGGCCGGCTGAACGGCGGCGATCGCACTTGCGAGGAAAGGAATCGATGATCAGATCGATCGAGCGAATCGTCACGGCGCTGGCCGCGACGAGCTGTTTTATCGCGCTGGCGGCGCCAGCCGCCTCGGCGACGTCCTCGACCGGCGAAGTCGCCAAGGCGACGGCCGGCGGGATCGCCTACCTGCGCTCGCTGCAGCGGCCGAACGGCGAAATCGCCGGCTTCGGCGGCGACTGGTCGCTGACCGCGTTCGCCGGGGCGGGCGTCGCCGCAGCGAACGTCAAAGACGGCGAAACCGGGCTCGACGCGCGCAGTTGGTACCGGGGCGCCGTCGGCAATCCGGCGACGTGGCCCGAAAGCAGCGAACCGGCGGTGACCGAATACGAGCGCGCCTCGTTGATCGCATACGCGGCCGGGATCGATCCGGCGCGCGTCTCGCAGACGCAGAACCTGATCGCGCAGATCGTCGCTCAGTACCAGCCGGCGAGTCCCGGCTACTACGGCACGCCGGCGCTGTTCAACGGGACGGTCTTCGGCCTGCTCGCGCTCGAGGGAGCAAAGACGACGAAGCGCGCGCAGCGCGTGCCGCAGGCGCTGTTGAACGAGTCGGTCGAAGCGATCCGCCGTAACCAGCACGTCGATGGCGGCTGGAACTACGAGAAGGTCGAAGGCAACGAAAAAGCGATCAAATCGGCTGCCGAACCAGACATGACCGGCGCGGCGATCGCCGCGCTGTGCGGGGCGGGCGTGCCGAGCAGCGACGCGAGCGTCGTCAAGGGAGAGGAATACCTGAGATCGCTGCTGACGCCGGCGACGGGCGCGTTCGCGGCCGAATTCGGCGCCAACACCGACTCGAACGCGTGGGCCGTGCAGGGGCTGAATGCCTGCGCGATCGACGCGCAGGGAGCGGCGTTCACGACGAGCGCCGGCAAGACGCCGATCGACTTCCTGCTCTCACAGCAGCTCGCCGGCGGCGCGTTCAAGTACCTGCCGAGCCAGACGGGCGCGAACGAGTACGCCAGCCAGGACGCCGTCCGCGCGCTCGCAGGCGCCGGCTTCGATCCTTCGCCGCCGAAGGCGAAGAAAGCGAGGCAGTGGGTCGGCGAAAAGGACTTCGACACGAGCCCCGGCCTAGACGGCCTGCTCACGCTCGTGATCGACGATGGAACCGCCGTCGATGCATGCGAGGTCAAGATCGCGCCGGCCGCGGTCAAGACGAAGCTCGGTGCGGTGCTCGAAGCGGCCGAGACAACGTCGAGCCCGGCCGGCTGCGTGACGTCGTTCGCGGCGGTCAAGGGCAAGGGCGCGATCACGCAGATCGACGGCGCGCCGAGCCCGGCTGCGGCGCAGTGGCAGCTCAGCATCGACGGCAAGACCGAAAAAGCAGCGAAGGCCAGCGCGGCGATCGCGCTCGGCGACACGATCTACCTGCGGCTCGGCTAGCGCGCGAGAAACGGAGACTCGATGAGAACTCAGCTGAAGATCAAGCTCGCGGCGACGCTCGCGGCCGGCGCCGTGGCGCTGCTGCCCGCCGGCGCGCAGGCGACGTCGACACCGGAACAGATCGCCGAAGCGGCGAGCAAAGGCGCGACGTACCTGAAATCGCTGCAGGAAACGAGCGGCGCGATTCCGGGGTTCGGCGGCGACTGGGCGCTGACGTCGCTCGCGGCCGACGGCGACGCGGCGGCGAACGTCAAGAAGAAAGCGAAAAGCACCGACGCGCGGACTTGGTATCGCGAACTCGTCGGCAACACCGCGAGCTGGCCGGAAGGCGCGAGCCCGCCGGTCAGCGAATACGAGCGCGCTGCGCTCGTCGCGTATGCCGCTGGGATCGACCCGGCGCGCGTCTCCAAGACGCAGAACCTGATCGCGCAGATCGTCGCGCACTACCAGCCCGAAAGCCCCGGCTACTACGGCGAACCGGGGCTGTTCAACGGCACCGTCTTCGGCCTGCTCGCGCTCGAGGACGCGAAGACGACGAGCGGTGCACAGCGCATTCCCCAGGCGCTGCTGAACGAATCCGTCGCGGTCGTGCTCGCCAACCAACACACCGACGGCGGCTGGAGCTACGCGAAGGTCGCGGGCGAAACGAAAGGCCTCGAATCGGCCGCCGAACCGGACATGACCGGCGCGGCGATCGCATCGCTGTGCGGCGCCGGCGTATCGCGCGGCAGCGAAGCTTTGCTGGCGGCGAAGGCCTTCCTGAAATCGCTGCTCGTCAACGCATCCGGCGCGTTCGAATCGCCGTTCGGCGCGAACACCGACTCGACAGCATGGGCCGTCGAGGGGCTGAAGGCGTGCGGCATCGACCCGCAGAGCGAATTCACGACGAGCGCCGGCAGGACGCCGGTCGACTTTCTCATCTCGCAGCAGCTCAAAGCCGGCTCGTTCAAGTACCTCGCGAGCGAAAAAACGGCGAACGAGTACGCCAGCCAGGACGCCGTCCGCGCGCTCGCCGGCGCCGGCTTCACGGCGACGCCGCCGGAACCGAGCGAAGGGCTCGAACGGTGGTTCGCCGAAACGAGCTTCAGCTCCAGCGCGACGGTTCAGAGCATCGTCACGCTCGTCGTCGAAAGCGGCGCCTCGCCACTGTCGCCGTGCGCGGTCGAGATCGCGCCGGCGGCGAGCGCGACGACGCTCGGAGCGGTGCTCGAAGCGGCCAAATCGGCGGCGACGCCGAGCGGCTGCGCGGCGAGCTTCAGCTCCGAAGGCAGCGGCGCGATCACGCAGATCAACGGCTACCCGACGAGCCCCGGAGCGCGCTGGCACGTGAGCATCGACGGCGCTTCCGAAGCGCAGGCGAAAAGCTCGACCGCGATCCATCTCGGCGACACGATCTACGTGCGCTTCAGCTGATCGCATGCGCGTGACACGCGACCGCTCGAAAGGTCGCGCGGCGAGCGTCGTCTCCCTGGCGCTCGCCGCGCTGGCGATCGTTCTCCCGTGCGCCGCCGCGCAGGCGACGCCGACGCAGGTGAACGTGCGGATCGAGGGCAAGGCGAAGACGCTGTTCGAAGGCCCGATCCTCAGCGACGGTCACGACGTCAGCTCGTTCAAGGCCGACGGCGGCAACAGCGCGGAAGACCTCGAAGCGCACCGATGCGACGGGGTCAACGCGCTCGATCCGTCCAACGTCGCGCCAGAGCCGACGCCGACGGCGGCGTCGGTCGACGCGATGAGCCTGATCGGCGAAGCAGACGCGCTCGCCGGCCAGTGGTATCCCGGCTTCGACGACTATTTCGTCAAGCAGTGGGGCGCGAGCGAAGAAGACGCCGAACGCGAAGGCAAGTCGTGGGGCGTGCTCGTCAACGACGTCTTCACGAACGTCGGCGGCTGTCAGTTCCAGCTCGGCGCCGGCGACGAAGCGCTGTGGGCGTACAACGCGTTCGCCTCGCGCCCGTTCCTCGCGTTGTTCGCCGCCGACGAGCACTACAGCGCGGGCGATCGGCCGCTGACCGCGACCGCGCAGCTCGGCGTGCCGTTCGCGGTCGAAGTGCTCGCGTATGACGACACGGCCGAAGACGAGCCGCCGGCGACGCCATCGCGCGCCGGCACCGAACCGTTCGCCGGCGCCGACGTCTCGCCCGTCGCGACTTCGGCGCAGGGCTTCGAGACGGTTCAGAGCGCGAGCCCGGCGACGGTGACAACCGACGGCGAAGGCAGGACGAGCGTCGTCTTCCAGACGCCTGGCTGGCACCGGATCATGGCCGGCACGGCGCCGGACGGCGAAGGCGAAGAAACAGCGATCCGCTCGAATCGGCTCGACGTCTGCGTGCCGGCCGGAGACGAAAGCGGCTGCGGCGAGCCGCCGCCCGAAGATCAGCGGCGCGTCCTGCCGCAATATGCGGGCGGCGCCGAATCCGAAGGCGAAACGACGGAGCAACCGCGCGGCGAAACGACCAGCGGCGGCGCTGAAACGATGAGCACGGGCGACGGTCAGCAAGCGCCGAGCGCGACGGCCGCCCCACCCCAGCCTGCGTCCGCCGCGCTCGGCTCGACCGCCAGCAGGCCGGTCGCGATCGCGATCGAGAGGCTCACCGCCACGCGACTGCTGTTGCGCGTGAGCGAGCCGACCGAGCTGACACTGCGGATCGCCAGGCGCGTGGGCGCCGGCCGCCACGCCGGCTGGCGCGCGGCGAAGACGATCGTGCTCGCGGCACGCAAGGCCGGCAGCGTGCAGCTCGAGCTGCCGCGACTGAGCGCCGGCCGCTACCGCTTGAGCGTCAGCGTCGGCGGCGGCGGCGGCGGCGGCGGCGGCAGCGGCAGCAGCAGCGGCGGCGGCGGCGGCGGCGGCGGCGGCAGCAGCAGCAGCAGCAGCAGCGGCGGCGGCGGCGGCGGCGGCGGCGGCAAGAGTGTCGTCAGGCCGTTCACCGTGCCGGGCCGGCGACGATGAGCGCTGAGCGAGCGCGAAGGCGATCGTGAGCGACGCGCGCAACGAGCTGGCTGCGCTCGCCGCGCTGTGCGCGACGCTGGTCGCGCTCGCTCCGTCGGCGGCGCTCGCCGCGACGCCGCCACAGCGCGTCGACGCGCTCGACCGGACGGTGCGCTACCTGCAGGATGACCAGAACGCCGACGGCGGCTTCGGCGGCGAACCGGGCGCGAAATCGAATGCCGACTTCACCGCGTGGGTCGCGCTCGCGCTTGCCGCGGCGGGGGTCAACCCGCGCAGCCAGGCGCAGCCGGGCGGCGTCGACGCCTACAGCTACCTGACCGCGCACGCGAGCGAACTCGCGCCGACGACCGACTACGAGCGCGAACTGCTCGTCGTCGACGCGAGCGGAACGTCGCCGGAGGACTTCGGCGGCGTCGACCTCGTCGACGAACTGCTGGCGCGCCAGATCACGACAGGCGTCCAGCAAGGAGCGTTCCCCCACGAAGCGGGCTCGTCGCGGCCGGGGATGAACGACACGATCTTCGCGATCCTCGCGCTCAGCCCGATCGAAAGCGAAGCGGCGCGCAGCGCCGTGCAGGCAGCCGCGAGCTGGGTCGAAGGCGAGCAGAACAGCGACGGCAGCTGGCCGTCGACGTGCCCGAAGACGGTCTCCGGCTGCAGCCCGCTCGGCGCTGAGCCGCAAGGTGAAGTCGACATGACCGGCGCGGCGATCCAGGCGTTGAACGCCGCCGGACGCCGCGCGACGCAGGCGCAGGAAACGGCGCTGAGCTACCTGCGCCACGCGCAGAACCCCGTCGAAGGCGGCTTTCCCGAGGAGCCGGGCGAAGCCGAACCGAACGTCGCCTCGACGGCTTGGGCGATCCAGGGTCTGTGGTCGGCCGGCGAAAACCCCGAAACGTGGGCGCCGGACGGCGTCGACCCGCTCTCCTACATGGAATCGCTGCAGCAACTCGACGGTCACGTCCGCTGGAAGCGCGGCGAGGAAATGAACGGCGTGTGGATGACCGCGTACGTCGCCGCGGCGCTCGCCGGCGATCCCTGGCCGATCCCGGCGCCGCCGTACACGCCGCCGCCGACGCCGGTCACCGCTGAAGTCGGCGGCGGCGGCACGGGATCGCAGGCAGGCAGCGGCGTGATCGCCGGCGGTGGCGGCGACGGCGCGCCGCTGTTCAGCCGACCGCAGCCGCAGAGCACCGGCGCGACTCCCGGCGGCGTCCGGCTGCTCGGCAGCAGGAGCTCGAAGCGCCGGCGCGCGGCGACGCGACGTCGCAGTCCAGGAGCGCCGCGTACAGGGCCGGTCCCGACGATCACAGCGCCGGCGCCCGAAGCGCTCCGCGAACGCCACGCGAGCGGCGGCGCGCGCAAGAGCGGCGGGGCGCGTGCGACGGACGGCACGGGCACGCGCGGCCGCGGAGCCGGGCAAAAGGTCAAAGGTATCCTCCTCGCGAGCGCCACAGACGCATCCGCCAACAAGCGCCAATCGGGCGCGCCGGGCCTGCACAGCGCTGGCGTCGGGCGACAGAGCGTGCGCTGGAGCGCGCTCGCGATCCTCGCCGCCGGCGCGCTGCTCGCGCTGCTCGGATCGCAGCTCGAGCGACGACGACCGAAGCCGCTGCTGTGAGCACGCTCGCCGCCTCCGACGGGATCGCCGAAGCGCTCTCGCAGATCGCCTCGGCGCTGCGCGTGCCGGTGCTCGTACTCGCGCTGCTCGCGCTGCTCGTCTGCGCGCTCGAGCTCGGGCGCTTCGCGACCGAGCTGTGGACGCGCAGCCGCGCCGGACGCGGCGCGCTGCTCGCGCTCGTGCAGCGCTCGATCGCCGATCCGGCCGGCGTCGCGTTGATCTCCGAGCGCGCGCCGACGGCGCCGGCAGCCGCGGCGCTCGTGACGATCGCGCGAGCGCGCACGCAGGGCGACTTCTGGACGGCGGAGCACGCGCTCGCCGACTACGAGCTCGCCGTTCAGCGACGGCTGGAGCGCACGCGCATCCTCGTCCGCGCCGGCCCGGCGCTCGGGCTGATGGGCACGCTGATCCCGCTCGCGCCGGGGCTCGCGGCGCTCGGGCATGGCAACGTCGCGACGCTCGCCGGCGATCTGCGCACGGCGTTCGCCGCGACGACCGTCGGACTGCTCGTCGGCACCATCGCATTCGCGCTGACGATCACGCGCACGCGCTTCTACGGCGAAGACCTAGCGGCGCTCGAGCGCGCCGCCGACCCGACCTATCCGCCGCAGCGCCCGCAGGTCACGCGATGAGCCGTGGCGCGACACGGCGCTCCGGGCTCGGTCGCTATGCGCAGATCGACGACGTCGCCGGCGATCCGCTCGACGGCCTCGTCAACCTGTTCGACATCGGCATCGTGCTGGCGGTCGCGTTCCTAGTCGCCGGACTCGGAGCGGCTCTCGACGAGCACGGGCGCGCCCTGCGCGCACGAGCCGCTGCGCCGGCGAGCACGCAGCGCACCGGCACGCTGCCGAGCTCCACGCAGGCTCCCGCCGCGAGCGGGCGCGGGCGAGCCGTCGGCACTGTCTACCGATTGGCGGACGGGCAGCTCGTGTACGTCGTCAAGCCCGGACACTGAGTCACGCGCTGGACGCAGCATCGCGACGGCGACGACGGCGCCGAGCAGGCTGACCGCGGCGCTGACGGCGAACGCGAGCTGGAAGCCGCTGCTCAGCGCCGAGATGCTCGTCGAGCCGCCATGAATGTCGCCGCGCGTCTGCGAGGCGGCGATCGTGCTGAGCACGGCCAGCCCGAGCGCGCCGCCGATCAAGCGCGAGGTGTTCAGCAGCCCCGACGCGAGCCCGCTCTGCGAGCTCTGCACGCCGGAGACGGCGACGATCGTCGCCGGCACGAGCGCGAGGCCGAGGCCGAGCGCCGCGAGCACGCCGCCCGGAAGCACGTTCGCGATGTAGCTGCCGCCGGGTCGCACGCCCGAGAGCAGCGCGAGCCCGACGGTCGCGGACAACATCCCCGCGGCGATCACACTGCGAGCGCTGAAGCGGGCGACGAGGCGTGCGGCGAACGAGGTCGCGAGCACGACGGCAAGCGTCATCGGCACGAAAGCGAGCCCGGTCAGCAGCGCGTCGTGGTGGAGCACCTGCTGCAGGTACAGCGAGACGAAGAACCACATCGAGAAGACGGCGCCGTAGAGCAGGAAGACGACGATGTTCGCGGCCCGCAGCTTCGGCATGCGGAAGATCGGCAGCGGCACGAGCGGCGCCTTCGCGAAGCGACCCTCGACGAGCACGAACAGGCCGAGCAGGACGACGCCGGCGAGCACCGGCACGAGCACGCCAGTCGCGCCCCAGCCGAGCGTGTCGGTGCGGACGATGCCGTAGACGAGCGCCGTCAGCGCGCCGGTCACGAGGCTCGCGCCGAGCACGTCGAAGTGTTTGTGCTCGAGCTCCGAGCGCCCCTCGGGGATCAGCGAGGGGCCGATCGCGAGCACGAACAGCCCGATCGGGACGTTGACGATGAAGATCGCCGGCCAGCCGAGCGTCTGCGTCAGCACGCCGCCGAGCAGCGCGCCGAGCGCCGCGCCGATGCCGCCCATCGCGCCCCAGATGCCCAGCGCACGGTTGCGCTCGCGCGGCTCGCGGAACGAGGTCGTGATGATCGCGAGGCTCGCCGGCGAGATCACGGCGCCGCCGATGCCCTGCAGCGCGCGTGCGGCGACGAGCATCGAGGAGGAGTCGGCGAGCGCGCAGGCAAGCGAAGCGAGCGAGAACAGCGCCGTGCCGCCGAGGAAGACGCTGCGGCGGCCGAGCAGGTCCGACGCGCGCCCGCCGAGCAGCAGGAAGCCGGCGAACGTCAGCGTGTAGGCGTTGACGACCCACTGCAGGCCGGTCGTCGAAAAGCTCAGCCCGTGCTTGATCGACGGCAGCGCGACGTTGACGATCGAGACGTCGAGGATCACCATCAGCTGCGCCATGCAGACGAGCACGAGCAACACACCGGGGCTACGCCGGGCACGTGCTCGCGAAGCTGTCGCCGCGAACGCGTTCATCGCGTGCGCGCCTCGAGGATGTAGGCCGCCTGTACGACCGCCGAGACGCGCGCCTCGGAAGTCGGCCGCTGCGCCGTCGCAGGCGACGTCTCGACCGTCTGATTCTTCTGGATCTCAAATGTTGCAGGCATTGCGCTACCCTTCATTCGTAAGTACGACGATCATCGTAGCAGATAGTTTGATAATCGTCGTACAATGAAAGAAGAAATCGTTATGGGCCTCTATCACCCAGCAACCGAAGACCTCGAGCTCCCGACCGTTCTGCACGCGCTGAGCGATCCGCAGCGGCTGCACATCGTGCGCGAGCTGGCCGTCGCCGAGGAGGCTCAGCCGTGCGGCAGGTTCACGGTCAACGTCAGCAAGTCGACCTGCACGCACCACTTCCGCGTGCTGCGCGAAGCAGGCGTGATCCAGCAGCACCATCTCGGCACGGCGAAGATGAACACGCTGCGCCGCGCTGACATCGATGCGCGCTTCCCCGGTCTGCTCGACGCGGTGCTCGCAGCGGCGCCGGCCGAGCCCGCGATCGCCTAGCGGCAGTCAAACGCAGCAGGTGCGCCGGTTGAGGCGCATGTTCGAGCTGTTGATCTTGTCGGTCGGAGTCGGAGTACGATCGACTGCCGTGCCACGTGCCCGTGAGCTGCCCTACGTAGATCCGCTGAAGCAGCGCAGCCGCCTGTACTTCGCAATTGCACGCCTCTCCGCGACGAAGTTCGGCGCCTGGTTCTCGATCAACGTCGCCTGGAAGCTCGACCCGCTGCTGCTGAAGCTCAGCGCCGGCCGGCTCAGCACGACCGGACCGCTGGCGGCGGCGCTGTTGGAGTCGCGCGGCGCGCGCACCGGCCTGCCACGACGTAACGCCACGCTGTACTTCCACGACGGCGGGCGCGTGACGATCGTCGCCTCCAAGCGCGGCTGGTCGGAGCATCCGGCTTGGTACTACAACCTGAGCGCGCATCCCGACGTCGTCTTCGGCGGCGTGGCGCTGCGCGCCGAGCTGATCGACGACGAGGCGAGCGAGCGCGACTCTGGCGGCTCGCCGACCGCGTCTTTCCCGAGTACGCCGACTATCGCGAGCGAGCGGCGCAGGCCGGACGCGCGATCCCGATCTTTCAGTTGGTCGCGCGCGAGAGCTAGCTCGCGGGCCGCGCTACGGCGCCGCGGTGCGTTCAACGCCGGCGTCGGTCCAGTGGACGACGCCGCCGAACAGCTGCAGCGAGGAAGTCGGGACGCTCGCCGTCGGGGCCGTGTCGAGCAGCTTGCGCCGGCCACTCGACGCGACGCCGATGACCTTGCGCGTCACAGTCGAGCCGACTTCCTGTTCCGGCGACGCCGCGCCTGCGACGCCGGTGATCAGCGCGAGCCGACCCTGAGAATCGAGCTTCACCGCTTCGAGCACGTCGCTCGAGTACGAGCCTTCGCCACCGGAGCGGCGCCAGAACTCGAAGTGCTTGCCGCTGAGCGCGTCGGCCGCCGACTCGCTCTCGCTTTCGCCCAGGCCCTCGACGGAGTTGAAGCGCAGTGCCACCCACTCGCCGGCGCCGATGACGACGCTGATCGACGATTCTTCTGAGGCGGAGCCCACCCGCCTAGCGCGCGCATGTGGCGAGGCGCAGACATACGCGACGCGTTCGATCCCGCTTCGTTCCGATTCTCTGTTGATCAGCTGCGTGACGACCGTCGCGCGAGCGCCTTTGGCGGCGAGGCGCTTGCCCTTGAGTGTCGCGCACGTCTTCTGCTGCGGGGCGCCTGCACCAGTGCCTGCACGACGAGCGCCGCCGGTCCGGCGCTAGGATCGGCGCGATGCCGGCGCGCCTCTACTTCACCGACTCCGACGAGGCCAACGAGCCGATCGACGGACCCGATGGCTGCGGATCGGCGCCCGCTGGCCAGGCCTAGGCGATCGAAGAGCGTGACGCCAGCGGGATGCCAGACATCTCGACTCCGGCTGCGATGCCGACGCGCTGACCGCGACTGACCCGGTGGCGCCGCTCAATCTGGTTCGCGACTGGCTCGGGGCCCCTGCGGGTAGACCAGTGAATGTGACCCGGAGTGCGAATCGAGGCAGATGGCAGCCGCACGGCTGGAGATCCTGGTTGCGAGGGCTCGCGCCGATCGCCGCGCTTTCGACAGCGCTGCTCATGGCGCCGACCCTGGCCTCCACTGCGAATGCCAGCCAGGGAGTTCTCACACGCGCCCGGGTGGGCCAAGACCACATGCATGGGTGGGTCGCCGGTTCGGTCACCTGGGACCAGTGTCCCGAACGTTGCTCATGGGAGATGGAGGTGATCGTCAAGCCGGCCGACGAACCTTGCACGGTCGAAGACATGGTCGTGGCGGGGGGCCTCGAAGACGGCAAAGCATCAGGGCCGATCTACGTAGTGTGGAGCGACGGCTTTTACTCGGAAAATCGCACCAAGGAAGTGGGCGGCTACGGAGGGTTCCCGGCCGTCATCGGTCAGCAGGCCTGTCTCGACGCGCGATACACACCCACGCCCAGAGAACCAAGATGCGTCGAAGGAATGGAGGAAGACCAGTGTGGGGTGGTGCTGGCCGCGTTGGCGTTTAGCAACGAATGGGAAGGAACGACCTCGCCTCCACCGCCAACGGCTCCGCCTGCCACGTCCCCGCCTGCCACGTCCCCGACCTCCGTCACGCAACCCGCGGCTGCATCTCCACAACATCCTCTGACCCGTGCACAGCGGCTTCGAAAAGCGCTCGTGCTGTGCCGCAAGACGTTCCACCGCAGACATCGCCGCGCCGCCTGCGAACGGCACGCACACGCCCGGTACAAACCGCCGCATCACTGAGGCAGACGGCCCCCTCCAGCGGCTGCTAAGCACTGTCGAGCGGGCCGAGATCGGATCGGCTAGGGTCGGCCATCATGCCCGATCGCCTCTACTTCACGAACTCCGACGAGGCCAACGAGCTCATCGCGCAGGATCCGATGGCGCTGCTGATCGGGTTCGCGCTCGACCAACAGGTGACCGTGCAGAAGGCCTTCTCCGGACCGCTCGCGATCGAGCAGCGCGTCGGCACGCTCGACGCCGCGCGCCTCGCGGCTACGGACCTCGAGCCGATCTTCCGCGAGAAACCGGCGATCCACCGCTTCCCGTCGAAAATGGCCGAGCGCGTGCACCAGCTCGCGGCGCACGTGCGCGACGAGTACGACGGCGACGCCGCGCGCGTCTGGAGCGACGCGCCCGACGCCGAGACGCTACGCGCGAACATCACCGGGCTGCCCGGCTTTGGCGAGATGAAGATCAAGTCGCTCGGCGCGGTGCTCGCCAAGCGCTACAAAGTCAAGGCCGCGAAGGCGCTGGTCCCGCCCCACCCCACGCTCGGCGATGTCGACTCGCCGCAGGCGCTGCTCGACTACCAGGCGGCGAAGCGCGCACACAAGGCCGAGTGGAAGAAGATGAGCGCGGCCTGAGACGCGGCGGCGCGGCTCAGGACAACGCGCCGAGCACCGGCTCGCCCGAGCCGACCTGCTCGGCAGGCGTGCGCTGCGGCGGCGCCTCGGCACGACGCGCGACGGCCTGGCCGCGACGGCGCGGGCGCCAGACGCGCATGTACTGCGCGCCGACGTAGGAGCCGAGCACGATCAGCAGCGCGATCGCCTGGCCGATGAACGTCTCCCAGTTGTTGAACAGCGAGAACCAAGTGCCCATCCAGGCGGGGATGTGCAGCCAAGTGATTTCGGTCGTACCAATCCAGCCGGCGAGCTGCATCTCGTTGACCTGCTCGCCGACCGAGACGACGAGCACGAACAGCAGCATCACGCCGGTGATCACGAGCAGTCGCCTGTACGGCAGCCGCTGGTGCAGCGCGAACGTGAGCATGCCAGCGGCAGCCGTGAACAGCGCGCCGATCGCGACGCCCTCGAGCACGACGCTCGACCCGTAGATCTCGCGCAGGTTCTGCAGGAAGATCACGATCTCGAAGCCCTCGCGGTAGACGGAGGTGAAGCCGAGCAGCGCGAGGCCGAGCAGCATCCGTCGCTGGTTCGTCTCCGGGTCGGCTGCGAGCAGGCTGCGACGGCGCTTGTGATGGCTGGAGATCCAACCGGTCCAGTAGACCTTGTGGAAGAACCAGTTCATCACGATCAGCAGCACGATCAGCGCCGGCAGTCCGGTCGCCGCCTGCACGTCGTACTCGCCGCCGTGGAACTGCCCGATGAACCAGATCACGAGGAACCAGGTGCCGATCGAAGCGAGAATCGCGACGCCGCTGCCGGCGAGCACCGGGCGCCGGTAGAGCTTGTTCGCGCCGAGGAAGCTGGCCGTGATCGCAGCGAGCACGAGGATCGTCTCCAGGCCCTCGCGGAAGACGAGGATCGCGCTGTTGATCACGACCGTCGTATGGCTGAGGCTGCGGCCGGGCGGCAGGTCGGTCGGATCGGCCGTGCCGCCGGAGGCGTGCCAGCCGAGGATCACGGCGGTCACGGCGACGGCGAGCACGACTGCCGTCCAGATGTAGAAGCTCGTGCGCTCGTGCAGCTTTTTGCTCGGCGTGCGAGGCTCGGCTGCGGCGCCTTGCAGGGCCGAGGCCTGCGGAGTCTCGTCAGAGAGCTCGCTCGGCAGCCTCTCGCCCGGCTGCGGCGTGGTGGTTCCGGCGGACATCGCGCGGGACGCTAGCACAATTAGGACTCCCTACTTAGGCCACCCTAACCCCTCTTCTGGCTGCGTCCCGCGCGATGTTACCTGCCGACGCGCGCGCGAAGCGCAGCGCCCCACTCCCTCCGAGCACCCAGCTACCCCGTCCAGCAGGGTTCGAACCGCTTTCCGTTCAGGCTCTTCGCGAAACGCGCGCCGGTGATCCCGGCGACTTCGTCGGCCGGGCAGAACTTCGCGTCCCTCTTTGCGTACTCGGCGTTCAGCACCGGCTTGCCGACCGCCAGATAGGGCTCGAAGTCGGCGCATTCGCGGTACTGGTTGCACTGCTCGGAGAGCGCGCCGTCGAAGTACGGCTGCAGCTGCGGCGTCTGTTCGCCGTCGTTCTTCTGCAGCACTGCCATCCCGAGCGCGTGCACCGCTTCGGCAACCCACTCGTTGTAGGTGAGCTGCTGCTGCGGCGTGATCTCGAAACCCGACTTGTTCGCGAACGCTTCGATGTTGTCCGGCTCGACCGCGTCGAAGCCCTTTTCGCGGCACATCCGAAAGCGCGCCTGCATGATCGGCTCGATCACGCCGAGCTGGCGGATGTTGAGCCACTTCTCCCCAGGCCAGCCGTTCGAGCGCCCGAGCACCGGCTTCGGAAACGACGAGTAGTCCGGGCGGAAGTTCTCAGCCGTGCCGACGTCGATGTAACAGATCGCGCGCTTGCCTTCGGCGTGCAGCGCCGCGACCTCGCTCGCTTCGGTTTCGAAGCCGTCGATGTCGTAGGCGGCGACAGCATGGTCGTTGTTGACCGTGCCCTGCAGCTGCCAGAACCACGTCAGCCGCTGCGGCGGCGTCCACCACCCGGCCGCGGCGCTGCCCGCGCTCGCGCCTGCCACGCTGAGCAGCGCGAACGCCAGTGCGAGCAGAACGGCGGCGAGCGCGCTACGCCGCAGCATCGTCTTCGCGCCGCGACGGCGGCGAGCGGCGCGCGAGGATCGCGCCCCAGTCGCCGTCTTCGATCACTCCCGGCCGCGTCGTTGCGAGGAACTCGCGCAGCAGCCCAGACAGGCCCTCGGGGTCTTCGAGGTGCGGGAAGTGCGCAGCGTCGGCGAGCGTGCTGAATCTGCTGTGCGGGATCGCTTCGTGCGCAGCGCGCCCGTGCGCGAGCGGAATCGTGTTGTCGCGCTCGCCCCAGACGATCATCGTCGGCAGCGACTCGAGCAGGTAGAGGCGATCAGTCGCGCTGACGCGCTGGCCGTGCACGTCGATCACGGCGCGCAGCGTCTGCAGGAACGCCTCGCGCGCGTCGGCGCTCTGCAGCGGGCGCAGCGCGCGCGCCGCTGCCTGCAGGTAGACGCCGGCGCCGATCCCGCGCTCGCGCCTGCCACGCTGAGCAGCGCGAACG
>DATBBG010000008.1:0-13447 GCA_036271095.1 Solirubrobacteraceae bacterium | reverse complement strand
CTTGCGCTCGCGCTCGAGCACCAGCTCGCCGACGACGCCGCAATCGCGAACGCTCGCGCGCTGATGAGCTATCGCGATTCGCGCGGCGGCGGCGACGGCGCGCGATCGCCTGAGCTGATCGTCGAGTCGCTGCCGGAGGATCTGAGCCTGAAGGCGAACGTGCTCGGCGAGCTCGCAACGCAGTATCCGCAGGCGACGATCGCGAGCAACACCTCGTCGATCTCGATCAGCGCGCTCGGCGAGGCCGCCGGCGTGGGTGAGCGGATCGTCGGCACGCACTACTGGAACCCGCCGCTGCTGATGCCGCTCGTCGAGACGATCGCCGGCGAGCACACGCCGCGCGAGCTGCTTCTGCCGGTGCTCGAGCTGCTGCGCGCGATCGGCAAGCGGCCGGTCGTGCTCGAGCGCGAGGCGACCGGCCTGCTCTGGAACCGGCTGCAGCTCGCCGTGCTGCGCGAGTGCGAGTGGCTCGTCGAGCACGGCGTCGCGACGCCGGCGGCGATCGACGAGGTGATGCGCGACGGGCTCGCGCGGCGCTGGCGGCTGACCGGGCCGTTCGAGACGGTCGGCCTCGGCGGCGCGCAGACGTTCGACGCGATCGCCGCGAACCTCTACCCCGTGCTGTCGAGCGCGACCGCCGGCCATGGCTTCGCGGCGCACGTGCCGCACGACCCGGCCATGCTCGCGAAGCTGCGCGAGCGCCGCGACGCAGCGCTCGCAGCCGAGCTGCGCAACGAACGCGATGACACGTGAAGTGCGGAAGACACGCGACCTCTCGACGACACGCGACCTACCGGCGACCCGCGACCTACCGACGACCTACCGACTACCGAGTACACACCGCCTACCGAGTACACACCGCCTGCCGAGTCGCAAAGAGTAAGCTATACCGACTGATCGATATGGAGTGCTGATGGCCCGCGATCCGCGTCACGACATCCTCTTCGAGCCGGTCCAAATCGGGCCGAAGACGCTGCGCAATCGCTTCTACCAGAGTCCGCACTGCACGAGCTTCGGCGCCGAGCTGCCAGGCCCGCAAGCGCACATCCGCGCGATCAAGGCCGAGGGCGGCTGGGCGGCGGTCAACACCGAGTTCTGCTCGATCCACCCCTCCAGCGACTCGCGCCCGCTCGTCTCGGCGCGCCTGTGGGACGACGAGGACGCGCGCAACCTCGGCAAGATGGCGGAGCTCGCGCACGAGCACGGCGCGCTTGCCGGCGTCGAGCTGTGGCACGGCGGCTGCGTCGCCGGCAACCTCGAGTCGCGCATGCCCGCGCGCAGCGTCAGCCAGATGACCGACGACGGCCTCTACGCGACGAGCTGCTACGAGCTCGACAAGGCTGGCATCCGCGAGATCCAAGGCTGGTACGTCGCCGCGGCGAAGCGCGCGCGTGACGTCGGCTTCGACATGATCAACATCGAGGGCGCCGAGTGCGGCGCGCTGACGCAGCACTTCCTGATGTCGAAGTTCAACCGCCGCACCGACGAGTACGGCGGCTCGGTCGCCAACCGCGCGCGCTTCTGGCTCGAGGTCACCGAGCAGGTGCGCGAGGCCGTCGGCGAGCACTGCGCGGTGACGATGCGCCTCTGCATCGACACGCTCAACGACAACCCGCTCGGCATCCGCGCCGCCGAGGAGGCGTACGAGTTCATCGAGCTCGGCGACCACCTCGTCGACTTCTGGGATCTGCAAGCCGGCGGCTACTCGGCCGCCGAATGGGCTGGCGACGACGCCGTCGCCTCGCGCTTCGCCGCCGAGTTCGGCCATCGCTCCTATGTCGAAGCCGTGCGCGGCGCGACGCAGAAGCCGATCGCGTCGGTCGGGCGCTTCACCAACCCCGACACGATGGCCGCGGCCGTCCGCTCGGGCCTGCTCGACATCATCGCCGCCGCGCGCCCGTCGATCGCCGATCCGTACCTGCCGAAGAAGATCGAAGAGGGCCGCTACGACGAGATTCGCGAGTGCATCGGCTGCAACATCTGCGCTTCGCGCTTCGGCCTCGGCGCGCCGATTGTCTGCACGCAGAACGCGACGCTCGGCGAGGAGTTCCGCCGCGGCTGGCACCCCGAGCGCTTCTCGAAGGCCGGCAACGCCGAGAAGAGCGTGCTCGTGCTCGGCGCCGGCCCGGCCGGGATGGAGTGCGCGATGGTGCTCGGCAAGCGCGGCCTCTCGGCCGTGCACCTCGTCGACGAGCAGGACGCACTCGGCGGCTGCCTGCGCCAGATCAGCGCCTACCCGCACCTGGGCGAGTGGGGCCGCGTCACGACCTACCGCCAGATCCAGCTCGACAAGCTCGACAACGTCGAGCTGCTGACCGGCACGCGGCTCGACGCCGAGAGCGTCTTCACCTACGGCGCCGAGATCGTCGTGATCGCGACCGGCGCGCGCTGGCGCGCTGACGGCTTCAACGGCCCGACACAGGCGCCGATTGCAGGCGCCGAGCACGACTTCGTCTACACGCCCGAGCAGGTCTCGGCGGCAGGCGGCGCGATCGACGGCGAGCACGTGCTCATCTACGACACCGACGGCTACTTCACGGCCGTCGGCATGGCCGAGCTGCTGCTGGCCGCCGGCAAGCGCGTGACCGTGCTGACGCCGCTCGCCAACCTCGCGCCGTTCATGTTCTACACCGGCGAGGGCTTCCGCGTGAACCGCGAGCTGCGCGCGCAGGGCGTCGAGGTGATTCCGCTGCACCTGCTCAGCGAGATCGGTGACGGCGGCGCGCTCCGCGGCCAGAACGTGTGGGCGCCGGACCCGGTGCAGTGGCACGCCGACGCTGTCGTGCTCGTGACCCAGCGCCAGCCGCAGGACGCGCTGTTCCACGAGCTGCAGGGCGACCCCGAGCGCCTGCAGCGCGAGGGCATCGAGGCCGTCTACCGGATTGGCGACTGCCTCGCGCCGCGCACGATCGCCGAAAACGTGTTCGACGGCCACCGCCTCGCGCGCGAGATCGACTCGCCGGACCCGACGAAGCCGCTGCCGTACATCCGCGAGCTGCCCGACGCCTATCGCAAGCACGAGCTCGCGACGGCTCCCGCATAACGCGCCCGAAACGAACCAGCCGAGGAGAGACATGCACCAAGTCGCCACGCAGATCACCAAGTACTCCGTCCGCGATGCCCCCGTCGAGCCCGCGCCGATTCCGCCCGAGGACATCATCTCGGGCGAGCCCGAGTCGACGATGGCGATCCTCTGGCGCACCGACGACGGCAAGCTCTACAACGGCGTCTGGCACTGCACGCCGGGCGTCTTCATGCTGTCGAGCCCCGGCGAGACCGTCACGCTGATCGACGGCGACGTGACGATCACGCCGGAGGGCGGCGAGCCGGTCGCCGTGCGCGCCGGCGAGATCGCCTACATCCCCGAGGGCACGCGCGCGAAGTGGGAGGTGCGCGAGACGGTCCGCAAGGGCTTTCACTCGCACGACTCGACCGGCACGCTGCTCGGCCCGGCCTAGCGCGCAGATGTCCGCACTCGCCGATCCGAGCGATCCGCTGCGCTTGCGCCGGCGGCGATGAAGACCCTCGTCCCCGTCAAGCACGTCGCGAGCCTGCCCGCCGGCGTGCTGCCGGACGAGCGCGGCACGCTCGACATCGACGCGCTGCAGTGGGCGCCGAACGAGTGGGACGCATACGCGCTCGAGGCCGCGCTCGCCTTGCGCGAAGGCGCGAGCGACGGCGACGCCGACGACGGCGCGCTGCGCGAGCCGGCAGGCGAGGTGCTCGTCGCGACTGTCGGCGACGAACGCGCCGAGCAGTCGCTGCGCGCCGGCCTCGCGATCGGCGCCGACCGCGCGCTCCGTGTGTGGGACGACGCGTTCGTGAGCGACGCGCGTGTCGGCCTCGATCCGCTCGCCGTCGCACGCGTGCTCGCGACACTAGCCGAGCGCGAGCGCCCCGACCTGATCGTCTGTGGCGCGCAGTCCTCCGACGCGGCGAGCGCTGCGACCGGCGTCGCGCTCGCCGGCCTGCTCGGGCTCGCGCACGTCGCCGTCGTCACGCAGATCGAGCGCGACGGCGAACGGCTGACGGTCGAGCGCGAGCTCGACGGCGGCGCGAGTGAGATCGTGCGCGTCGCGTTGCCGGCGCTGCTGACCGTGCAGACCGGCGCCAACCGACCGCGGCGCGCCAACCTGCGCGCGATCAAGCTGGCGCGCACAGCGCCGATCGCGCTGCTGAGCCTCGGCGACGTCGGGCTCGACGCGGCGGCGCTCGACGCAAGCGCCGGCTCGCACGCGCTGCGACTGCGCGAGCGCGAGCGCTCCTCACGCGCGACGCCGATCGAGGGCACGCCGGTCGAGATCGCCGCGCGGATCACGACGATCGTCGAGCAGGCGCTGAGCCGATGAGCGGCGTGCTCGTCTGCGCCGAGACGCGCTCCGGCGACCGATCGGAGCCTGGCCGGCGGGCGATCGACTTCGAGCTGATCGCGGCTGGGCGCGCGCTCAGCGAGCAGGGCGCCGGGCCGCTGGCGGTCGCGCTGATCGGCGCCGGCGCCGAGGCTCACGCCGAGCAACTCGACGTCGACGGAGTCGAGCAGATCCTCGTCGTGCCGACTGCGCTCGAGCACTTCGAGGCGCACGTCACGCAGGCCGCGCTGCAAGCGCTGATCGAGCAGCACTGCCCTGCCGTCGTGCTCGCCGCCCACACCGTCGACTCGCTCTCGTTCGCGCCGGCGCTCGCCGCGCGCGGCGGCCACGGCTTCGCCAGCGACGTGCTCGCGGCGACGTGGCAAGAGGACGGCCTGCATGCCGAGCGCGGCGCGTTCGCAGAGCGCCTGATCGCCGAGCTCGACTTCCCCGGCAAGCAGACCGTCGTGCTGCTGCTGCGCACCGGCGCCTTCGCGTCGCCGCACGACAGCGGCGGACGCCCGGACGGCCAGCGCGCGAGCGTCACGCGCGTCGAGCTCGACCTTGACGCGGCCGCGCGCAGCGAACGCGTCGAGCTGCGCGAGGCGCCGGTAGGTGACGTCGATATCGCGAAGGCCGACTTCCTGCTCGCGATCGGACGCGGCGTCGGCAGCGCCGAGAAGCTGGCGCAGATCGAACGCCTAGCCGAGCTGATGGGCGCGACGCTGGCCGTTTCCGGCCCGCTCGTCGAGGCCGGCTGGGGCGCGCGAACGCGCAAGGTCGGCCAATCGGGCAGGACCGTCGCGCCGCGCGTCTACCTCGCGCTCGGCATCTCCGGCGCCGCGCAGCACCTCGCCGGCATGTCGCGCTCGCGCACGATCGTCGCCGTCAACTCCGACCCCGACGCGCGGATCTTCGACGTCGCGCACTACGGCGCCGTCGCCGACCTGTTCGAGGTCGCCGACGCGCTCGAACGCCAGCTCGGCAACGGCGACTGAGCGCTCAGGCGTCCGAGCGCTGCGGGTATTCGTGAACGGAGACGAGCCTGACCGGCCCCTCGATCACGCGATAGGTGTGCGGCTGGTCGGCGCGGAAGCTGATCAAGTCGCCCTGCTTGAGCACCTCGCTGAACGAGTCGTTGCTGATCTCGACCTTGCCGGCGGCGACCGTGATGTGCTCGAACAGGCCGGTCACGTGCGCCTCGGCGTGGCGCACCGCGCCCTCGTCGAGCACGAGCGTGTAGATCTCGATCAACGCGCCGCCGGTGCGCGTCAGCATGTGGCGTACGACGAGCCCCTCCTCGTCCAGGCCGGCGTCTTCGACGGCGATCACCGAGCCGTCGTCCTCGCGCACGACCGAAACGTCGTCCGCCGGCGGCTCGTCGTGGAACAGGCTCGTGAACGGAACGCCGAGCGCCGATGCCAGCGCCCAGACGGTGTCGATCGACGGATTGCCCTGACCGCGCTCGATCAACGAGACGGTCGACTTTGCGACGCCGGCCTGTTCGGCGAGTGCGGACAGCGTCATCTCACGCGTCGTCCTCCAGCGACGCAGGTTCCGCGCGATCGGCTGAACGGCACCGGGCACCGCGCTATTTGTATCGCAAGCGCACATGGACGAATCGGCCGAGTAGATCGGATGAGTTTTTTTATCGGCCTTGGGACCACCATATCGAACGCTCGGGTAGAGTCATAAACGTGGCCGAGCTGACCTTGAAGGCCGATGCGCGAGCGATCGTCGAGCAGCGATACCGCGCGCTGACGCCGCGTTCGGCCGAGGCGATGCAGCGCGCTCGCCGCTACATGGTGCGCGGCCTGACGCGCGGCTGGGGCTACCACCGCCCCTACCCGCTCGTCGCCAGGCGCGGCGAAGGCCCGTTTCTGATCGACCTCGACGACAACCGCTACGTCGACCTCGCCAACAACGGCCTCAGCCTGATCCATGGGCACGCCTTCCCGCCCGTCGTCGAGGCGCTGCGCGTCGCTGCCGGTCGCGGCTCGGGCTTCCTCGTGCCCTCCGAGGAGCAGATCGAGTTCGCGCAGATGCTGTGCGAGCGGATCGACGCCTTCGAGCGCGTGCGCTTCACCAACTCCGGCACCGAGTCGGGGATGCTCGCGATGAAAGTCGCGCGTGCGTTCACCGGCCGCGAGGCCGTGCTGAAGTCGATCGACGGTTTCCATGGCTCGTTCGACGACCTCGAGGTCGGCCTCTACGACCGTCCGGAGCAGCCCGGCCGGGTATATCTGGCGCCGTTCGGCGACGCCGAGGCATTCGAGCGAAAGCTCGCCGAGCACGGTGACGAGATCGCCGCCGTCGTGCTCGAGCCGCTGCTGTTCAGCGGACTCGTCACGACCGCGCCGCCCGGCTTCCTGTGGCGCGTGCAAGAGGCAGCGCAGCGCGCCGGTGCGCTGTTCGTGCTCGACGACTGCCTGATGCTGCGACTCGCCTACGGCGGCTCGGCCGAGCTGTACGGGCTGCAGCCCGACCTCACGTTTCTCGGCAAGTTCATCGGCGGCGGCCTGCCGATGGGCGTCACCGGCGGTCGCGCCGAGGTGATGGACGTGCTCGACCCGCACCGCGAGCACCCGCTCTACCACGGCGGCTCGTTCAACGGCAACCTGCTCAGTTGCGTCACCGGCCGCGTCAGCCTCGAGCACTTCGACCGCGACACGATTGCAGCGATGGACGGGCGCGCCGCCGAGCTGCGCGCGGCGCTGCTCGAGCGTGCCGGCGAGCTTGGACTGCCGCTGAGCATCGTCGCCGAGGGCTCGGTGATGGGCATTTACCCGACCGCGTCGCTCGAGCGCCACAGCGGCAACTTCATGGCCGGCGAGGCGACACAGCTGTTGCACCTCGCGGCGCTCACGCACGGCGTCTTCATCGGCCCTGGCGGCGAGATCGCGCTGTCGAGCGTTGTCGCCGGCGACGCGCTCGAGCTCGCGAGCGACGGCCTGTTCGCGGCGATGCAGGACGTCGTCGAACTGACCGACGGCGATAGCGACTGAACAACGAACGAAAGCGAGAGCAGATGTCAAAGCAGCGCGTAGACAGCCCATACGGAACGACCTTCTGCGAGTCGATCAGCTTCGACGGCCCCGGCCGCTGGATCTACATCTCCGGACAGATCGGCGCGCTCGAGGACGGGACGATCGTCAACGAGACGTTCCTCGCCGAGGCCGAACAGTGCTTCGCACGCGTGCGCCAGGCAGTCGAGAACGCCGGCGCGAAGATCGAGGACGTCGTCAAGATCACCGGCTTCGTCACCGGCACCGAGTTCTACCCCGACTACGACGTCGCGCGCGGCAAGGCCTTCGCCGGCTTCCCGCCGAGCAGCGCGACGGTGCAGGTCGCCGGGCTCGTCGCCGACGCGCGCGTCGAGATCGAAGCGATCGCGTTCGTAGCGGCGAGCTAGCGCCCGGGCCGTGCGCTGGTCGGCGCACATCTCGTGGCTGTTCGCCGAGCTGCCGTACGCCGAGCGTGTCGGCGTTGCGCGAGCCGCCGGCTTCGATGTGATCGAAACGGCATGGCCCGAGCATGTGGACGAGCGCGCCGCGCTGATCGACGCCGTCGCTCGGCAGCGAGCGGCCGCGCGCGCCGAACGACGCAGGCTTGACGTCGCGCTGCTGAACTGCCCGGCCGGCGACACCGCGCAAGGCGAGCGCGGCTTCCTCAACGACCCGGCGCGTCGAGACGAGGCCGAGGACGCGCTCGTTGCCGCGATCGAGCTGGCAGGCGCGATCGGCGCACGCAAGCTGAACGTGCTCGTCGGGCGTGCGCTGAGCAACACGAGCGAGTCGCGCCAGCGCGCCGCTGTGCTCGCCGCGTTGCGCTCGTTCGCGCCGGCCGCGGCCGGCAGCGGCGTGCAGCTAGTGCTCGAGCCGATCAACGACCGTGACTTCCCCGGCTATCTCGCGCCAAGCGCCGACGCGGTCGTCGAGCTGATCGAAGCAGCCGGCGACGACAGCATCCGGCTCTTGCTCGACTCGTTTCACCTCGCACGCGCAGGCGTTGATCCGGTCGCGGCGATCGCTCGCCACTCACAGCGGATCGCGCACGTGCAGCTCTCCGACCTACCCGCGCGCGGCGCGCCAGGCACGGGGACGCTCGACTTCGCGGCAATCTTCGATGCGCTTGCCGCGTCCGGCTACGACGGCGCGGTCGGATTGGAGTATCAGCCGGATGGGCCGACCGAAGCTGAGTTGGCGGCGGTCACTCGGCTTGGCGAGGGCTACTTGCCAAGCCTTGGTGGCGGTTGATTCGAACGCGCGCCAGGTTTGGCGTATGACAATGTCTCCGATCGTGAACTTCGGAATCGCACGATGGCCCTGCTGCGCCGCGCGCAGGCCGGCGAGCGACTGACCGTGACGGTGAATGACCGCCAGGTAGCGCAGCTCGGTCCAGCCGCGCCGCCAACGTGGGTTCCAGGTGCGGCGATAGAACGGATACTCCGCGAAGCGCCGGCAGACTCGGCGCTACTCGACGACCTGAATCCTCTGCGAGGACAAACGATTTCTCGGACTTCGCCGACGCGGTTGCCGTCGTGCGCGTCTGACGGTTCTGGCGTCTGGCGTTAGACCGCCTCGACCGCCGCGCGCTCGCGAGCGAGGTCGGCGAGCGCGCTGCTCAGAGCCGCGCTCGCCTCCTCGACCTCCTCGTCCGAGATTGCGGTGCAGATGCCGAACTCGCCACCGGTCCCGTAGTAGACGCCGTGGTTGACGGCGGCGAGGTGCAGTAGCCGCGTCGCGTTCCAGTCGACCTCGCCGTCGGCGCCGTCGAGCACGTACAGGCCGAAGGCCGAGCCGACGCCCTGCGTGCGGATCGGTACGCCGGCCGCCGCCGCAGCCTCATCGAGATCGGCGCGCAGACGCTCGGCCTGAGCGTCGATTCGCGCGATCGCCTCGGCCGTCAGGTCGCGTACGGCGATCTGACCGGCGACCATCCCGAGCACGTTGCCGTTGAACGATCCGCCGTGGTAGAGCGAGTCCTCGCCACCGGGTAGGTCGAACGGCGCCATCAGCTCGCTCGGGGCGGTGATCGCGCCGACGGGCAGCCCCCCGCCGACCCACTTGCCGAGACAGGTGATGTCGGGAGCGGCCATGCCGAAGCGCTCGCTCGAGCCGCCAACTGCCAGGCGCGACATCAGGCAGTCGTCGAGGATGAAGAGGACGCCTTCGCGGCGCGCGAGCTCGCGCAACTCGGCGAGGAAGCCCTCGGGCGGCGGCGTCACGAGGCCCGTGTACTGGACCGGCTCGACGATGATCGCGGCGACGTCGCCGGCGTTGCGCGCGAGCGCCGCTTCGTAGCTGGCGAGCTCGCCGAAGCGCGCGAGCGCGACGCGCCCGGGCAGCTCGTCCTGGCCCTGCAGGCCGACCTCGAGATCGTCGTAGGAGCCGTGGTAGGCGTCCCAGGCCTTGATCACGATCTGCCGCCCGCTGAGGTGGCGCGCGAGTTTGATCGCGAGCATCGTCGCCTCGGTGCCGGTGTTCGTGAAGCGCACCTGCTCGGCACCCGGCACGCGCTCGCACAGCAGCTCGGCGAAGTCGACCTGCGCGTCGCTCGCGCCCGGCCAGGCGGTCCCTCGCGAGAGCGCCTCGCGCAGCGCCGCGTCGATCGGTCCGTAAGCCTGGCCGTGCATCAGGCTCAGTCCATTGCTGAACATGTCGATGTAGCGGTTGCCGTCGACGTCGTACACGTTCGCGCCGGCGCCGCGCTCGAACACGACCGGGTACGGCGCGAACCACGCCAGGGTGCGCGTGATCCCGCACGGCATCAACTCGCTCGCGCGCTCCATCAGGCGCGCCGAGCCGGGCGTGCGCCCTCTGTAAGCCTGCTCGATCGCCGTCAGCTCGCCATCCGACACGTGTACCTCGCTCTCGTCGACCGCCCGCCGCTCCCTAGGCGAGCCGGCCGCTTTTGCATATCGACCGTTTGGTTTTGATAAATATACCGTCGCGCAGGGCGGCATGCAAGACGCGCGCTCAAGACGCGCTCGCGGCATTGCGCAGCGCGCGCAGCTCAGCGCGTCGCGCTTCGGTCGCGCTCGCATCGAGCGCCGGCCCTGTGCCGCGCTCGCTCGGCTCGACGAGCACGACGCCGTAGAGGTCGCTCGCCGCCTCGCGCGTCACCCAGCGTTCGAGCACGTCGGCGAGCACCGTCTCGGGATCGCGCGTCAGCGGGTCGCCGTAGCCGCCGCCGCCGGCCTCGACGCCACGGATCCACTCGCCGGGCACCAGCCGCGAATCGCCAATCGCCTCGACCTGACGCTCGGAGCCGTCGGCGGCGATCTCGTGCGCCGAGGCGACCGTACCCGGCAGCCCACCGAGCACGCCGGCGGCCGGGTGGCGCGCGTAGTCGGCCATGTAGAAGACGCGCATCGGCGTCGCACGCGGACCGTAGATCACCTCCGAGGCAGGGCCGCCGCGAAAGCGCCCGGCGCCGCCCGAGTCGGCGAGCAGGCGCAGCGAGCGGAACTGCAGCGGGTAGGTGCGCTCGAGCATCTCGACGCTGTCGATGTAGATCGTCTTCGAGCAGTCGGGCATCGCGTAGGTGATCCAGCCGTCGCAGTGCGGCGAGCCGGGGCCGCCGTTGTTGCCGATCACGAACTCCGAGACGTACGGCTCGCCGCCGGCACCGCCGGAGGCGCTGGGATAGGTGCCGGAGAAGACGGCGTAGCCGACGCCCATCGCGCCGGCGCCCTCGGCCAGCCCCTGCCCCTCGCCGAGCTGGCAGAAGGCGCTCTGCGCGGCGTTGATGATCCGGTTGAGCACGTTCGTCGTCGAGACCGACGCCGAGTAGGGCTCGACCAGCCCGCCGGCGATCGAGCCCTCGCGCAGCAGCACCTCGACGCGGCGGAACGAGCCGGCGTTTCGCGGCACGTTCTCCTGCAGGCAGTTCAGCAGCGCGATCGTGCAGCCGCCGCGCGCGCAGTACTCGGAGACGTTGAGGCCAAACGGGATGCAGTCGGGGTTCTCGCGCAGGTCGAACAGCACGCGGCCCTCGTCCGGCTTGACGTCGACCGTGACGTTGACCTCGACACCATCTGGCAGCCCCGGGATCGGATCGTGCTTGCCGCTGGCGTGCAGGCGCTTGGCCGGCAGCTTGCGGATCGCCTGGTCCATCACGCGCTCGGAGTAGTCGAGCCACTCGACGACGAAGGCCTTGATCGTCTCGATGCCGTAGCGCTCGACGACCTCCTTGACGCGACGCTCGCCGATCCGCGCCGAGCCGACGGCCGCGAGATAGTCGCCGTACCAGACCTCCGGCACGCGGATTCGCCGGCGGCACATGCGGATCACGTCGTCGATGTCCTCGTAGCCTTGCTGCACCTTCACGCAGGGGAAGACGAGCGCGCCCTCGGCGTAGACGTCCTCGACGTAGGTCACGTACGTCGATGGCTCGGCGTTGCCGCAGTCGGCCTGGTGCGCCTTGGCCGAGGCCGTGAACAGGTGCTCGCCGTCGACGAACACCGGCACGAGGATCGTGTGGTCGGCCGTGTGCGTGTTGCCGAGCATCGGATCGTTGTGCAGGTAGGCGTCGCCCTCGCGCAGGTCTGGATGCAGCTCGCGCATCGAGCGCGTCTGCAGGCCGGCGCCGAGCACGTGCACCTGCAGTCCCTCGGCGGCCGCGAACAACTCGTCCTGCGCCGTGATGATCGAGCAGGAGAAGTCGCGCGCCATGTTGATGATCGACGAGCGGCCGGCGCGGAACAGCGTGTTCGTCATCTCACGCACGATCGCTTCGAAGCGATGCGCGAGCACGGCGACTAGCGTCGGGTCGAGCTCGCGCCCGGCGGCGCTCTGAGCGGTAGCTGGAGTCCTCGCGGCGGCGGGAGTCGTCGACGTCGGGTCGCCGTCGGCCATCAGGCGAGCTCCAATCTGTAGTTGCCGAGCGCGCTGACGTGCGCGGTCGATCCGGGGTAGACGACGATCGTCGTCTCCGGCTCGATCACGAGCGCCGGCCCGGCGATGCTCGATCCGGCCGCGAGCGCGGCGCCGAGATGGACGGGAATCTCGACCTCGCCGAGCTCGGGGAAGTAGGCGACACGGCGCTCGGGCGCGGCGCCGTTCTGGGAGAGCTCGCGCGCAGCGGCGAGCGGCGGCTTCTCCGTCTCGACGACGATGCGCCCCTTCCACTGGCTCAGCTCGATCTTCTGGCCGGGCTCACGCACGGCGAAGACCCGCTCGTGTGCGTCGTGGAAGCTTTCGATCAGCCGCGCGAGGGCCGCCTCGTCGGCGATCTCCTCACCGTCGAGTGCGATCGACAAGTCCCACACCTGGTAGGCATAGCGCGCCTCGACGAAGTAGCGACGGCTGACCTCGCCGGCGAGTGCGCCCGGCAGCTCGGCCTCGAACGCGAGCATTCGCTCGCGCAAGGAGCGCAGCGTCTGAGCGACGCCGTCGAAGTCGAACTCCTTCGAGTTCGTCACGAACGGCGCGGTCATCTCGCGGACGATGTCCGAGTGCTGGCCGCCGAACGCCGAGAGCACGCCGGCGGCGCGCGGCACGAGCACTTCGCGGCAGCCGAGCTCGCGCGCGATCGAGAGGATCGTCAGCCCCGCCGCGCCGCCGCCGGCGACGAGCATCGAGTCGCGCGGGTCGACGCCCTCGTTGACCGTCAGTTCGTGGATCGCCGCGATCATCCGCTCGTTCGCGATCGACAGCACGGCGTGAGCGGCCTCGCGCAGAGCGATGTCGAGCGCGCCGGCGAGCTCGCCGAGCGCGCGCTCCGCGGCTGCGACGTCGAGCGCCATCTTGCCGCCGAGGAACTGGTCGGGGTCGATGTAGCCGAGCACGAGTGCCGCGTCGGTGACCGTCGGACGCGTGCCGCCGAGCCCGTAGCACGCCGGCCCAGGATCGGCGCGCGCGCTCTCAGGACCGACGCGCAGCAACCCACCCGGGTCGACCCAGGCGATCGAGCCGCCGCCGGCGCCGATGCTGCGCACGTCGACGGAGGAGAGGCCGGTGAGGTGTCCGGCGAACGGCTCGCCGAGCCACGTCTCGCCGGTGAAGACGAGGTCGCCGCCGCGCACGAGCGAGACGTCGAAGCTCGTGCCGCCGGTGTCGCAGACGATCACGTCGCCGCTGCCAGTCTCGCCGCCG
>DATBBG010000007.1:0-2411 GCA_036271095.1 Solirubrobacteraceae bacterium | reverse complement strand
CTTTCTGGCGATAGGTAACGCGAACCAAGATGTCCGTCCAGAAGATCAATGAGGCGGTTCGCACCCGCATCTCCTACGCTCGGCGCGGCGCGCCGATGGGACTCGAGACTCGCCGCGGCGAGTTGCTGATCGCGGCGGCCTACGTGCTCGGCGCGGCTGCGACGGTCCGCTTCGCCAACCTTGACGCTCACATCGAACCTGTCACCGCCGTGCTGTTCGTCGTGGCCGTCGCGGTCGCCGTCAACGTCCGCTTCGACGTCGGCGCCGGCTTCACGGTGCCGACGCAGGTCGTGTTCGTGCCGATGCTCTTCGCGTTGCCGCCGGCGAGCATCCCGTTCCTGATGCCGGTCGCGCTGGCGCTCGGCATGGCACCGCGCGTGCTGGCTCGCAAGCTCGCGCCCAGCTGGCTGTTGACCTCGCTCGGCAACAGCTGGTTCGCGCTCGGGCCGGTCGCGGTGCTGATGCTCTTCGGCGACCACAGTCCGCGTGGCCGTCTGGGCGTGCTCGTGCTCGCACTGCTCGCGCAGTTCGTCTCCGACTTCGTCGCGAGCTACACACGCGAGCGCCTAGCCGGTGAGCTGAAGGTCGCAGACCTGCTCGGCGAGTACCGGCCGGTCTATGCGATCGACGCAGCGCTCTCGCTGCTCGGTCTCGCCGTCGCACTGGCCGCGATCCCGCTGGAAAGTCAGTTCGCCGTGCTGCTCGTGCTCCCGCTGTTCGCGATCCTCCGCTTCTTCTCCAACGAGCGCCACGAACGGCTGAAGCAGCTGGCTGAGCTGAACGACGCCTACCAGGGCACTGCTCTGCTGCTGGGCGACGTCGTCGAGGCCGACGACGCCTACACGGGTGAGCACTGCAAGAGCGTCGTGCGGCTCGCACTCGATGTCGCCGACGTGCTCGGCCTCGACGCTGACCGCCGTCGCAATGTCGAGTTCGGCGCGCTGCTCCACGACATCGGCAAGATCGCCGTCCCGAAGGAGATCATCAACAAGCCCGGTGCGCTCGACGACCGCGAGTGGGCGATCATCAAGACGCACACCGTCGAGGGTCAGCGGATGCTCGAGAAGATCGGTGGATTCATGCGCGAGATCGGCCTGATCGTGCGCGCCCATCACGAGCGCTGGGACGGCAGCGGCTACCCCGACGGCCTGCACCGCGATCAGATTCCGCTCGAGGCCCGGATCGTCGCGGCCTGCGACGCCTTCAACGCCATGACGACTGCGCGCACCTACAAAGACGCGATGCCGATGCACGAAGCGATCGCCGAGGCCCGCCGCTGCGCCGGAACTCACTTCGACCCCGCCGTCGTCGAGGCGTTGTTGTCGGTCCTCCCCGAAGCCGTGCCTCCCGAGCAGCCGGCACGCGAGCTCGCGCCGATGCTCACAACCGACTCGCCGGCCTCCGTCCTCGTGACGCCGTCCGTGCCGTTGCCGATACCGGCGTTCGCAACCGACGCAGCGCCGGCGGCACTGCTGCCGGCACTTCGCTCGAGGCCCGGCGAGCTCTCCGGCTCGCCGCGCCGCGGGGCGCTCGTCGCTCCACGCGTCTGAGCGCTGACGCCGCCTCGGCAGGCGCCCCTGTCGGCGGCCGGCGTGCTTCAGGCGCTCTGCGCGGGCCGGCTCGCGCGCGCGAACAGCGAGCGTGCCAGCGCCTGTACGCCGGGGGTTCGCTCGACGACCTGCTCGAGCTGGCCCTTGCGTGCGTACTCGTGGACGTAGGACTCGGCAGCGAGGATGATCGCCGCGGCGGCGACCTCGTCGATCTCGACGTCCGCGCCGGCGCGCCGCGCAAGCACGGCGACGCCTTCGATCGTCGCGATCCAGGCATCGAGCGCGTCGCGTCGCGCGTCCAGCGCCAGTCGACCCGCGCAGTGGACCTCGACGACGGTTGTGACCGCCACCTCGGGATGTTCGGCCATCCAGCGGAAGTACGTCGCGATGCCGACGTCGAGCTTCGCGTCCCACTCGGCAACCTGCTCGGCTGCCCGGAGCGAGGCGGCGATGCGCACAGTCGTCATCTGCTCGTAGGTCTCCCGGAAGCAGTGTTCCTTGTCGGTGAAGTGCTTGTAGAAGACCGAGCGCGACGTGCGCGCGATCCGCACGACGTCGGCGATCGTAGTTTCGGCGTAGCCCTGCTCGCTGACCGACTGACCCATCGCGCGCAGCAGGCGCTCCCGCTGCCTTGCGCTGACCTCGTCAGGGCCGAGCGTGTGGCGTCCAGCCGGGATCAGGAGTTCGTCGCTGATCTTGACCGAGTCCACATCGCGAGTATACGTGTACGGAGACGTACTCCGGGCCTTTGTCATACCGGCATCCGGAACCAATCCAGGCCGTGCCGATGTCGGCCGGCGCTCCGTGCCGGATGATCGAGGAGTCGGCCGGCGCTCCGTGCCGGATGATCGAGGAGTCGGC
>DATBBG010000006.1:0-3582 GCA_036271095.1 Solirubrobacteraceae bacterium | reverse complement strand
TCGGCGCGGTAGAAGCGCTCGAACACGCGGCCGAGATCTTGTGGCGCAAAGCCTGGGCCGTGGTCGCGCACGGTCAGCTCGCCGTCGCGCAGGCGGACCTCGACGACGCCGTCCGGCGGGCTCCACTTGCGTGCGTTGTCGAGCAGGTTGGAGACCGCGCGGGCGATGCGGTCGCCCTCGCCGCGCACGATCGTCGGCTGCAGCTCGAGGTCGAAGCTCAGGTCGCCGCGGCGGCGTGCACGCGCGACAGCGCCGGCGACGATCTCATCCACGCGCACGTCGGCCAGATCGGCCGGAGCGCGCGGCCCGCGCGCGAGCTCGACGACGTCGGCGACCAGCGCGGTCAGCTCGTCGAGCTCGTCGACGATGTCCGCTCGCAGGCGCTGCTGCTCGGCCTGCGGCAGGCGGTGTGCGTCCTCGAGCACCTGGATGTTGGCGCGCAGCGAGGCGATCGGCGTGCGCAGCTCGTGGCTGGCGTCGGCGATCAGCTCGCGCTGCGCCGACACCGCCGCCTGCAGCGCGTCGAGCGTCGTGTTGAAGCTCGTGGCCAGGCGTGCCAGCTCGTCGCGTCCGCTGACCTCCAGGCGCTCGGACAGGTCCATCTCGCCGGTCAGCGACTCGGTGCGACGCGTGAAGCGAACGATCGGCGCGAGCGCCGTGCGGGCCACGAGCGCGCCGAGCAACGCGGCGATGGCGATGCCGGCCAGCCCCACGACGAGCAGGATCAGCAGGATGCGGTTGAGCTCGCGGTCGACCTCGCCGAGCGGTCGCGCGATCATCACCGCGCCGCGAACGTCGTCGCTCACGGCGCCGGCTGACGCGCCGGTGGGGGCCGCGGCGCCGGGAGCGACGGCGGCGTCAGCGCCGGAGACGGTGGTGCCGACCGTGAGCACGCGCAGGTGCGTGCCCTTGACGGTCCGGTCGCTCAGCGAACGCCCGCTGCCGCTGGCGGCTATGCGGCGATCGGTCGCGTCGGGCGGGACGCTCGGCGAGGAGCCCTGACCGCCCGGCACGACCACTTCGCCCTTGCCCGAGAGAAACTGGATGTAGCCGCTGGCGCCGCCGAAGCGCGCAGGCTGGACGGCCTGCGGAAAGCCGGGCGCGATGGGCGTGCCCTGCGGGGGTCGCTGCAGGCGAAAACGCAGGTTGCGCGCGCCGGGCACTGCGACGACGGCCGAGGTGAAGACCTGCGATCGCTGCGTCAGCGACTGGTCGATCTGGCCGCGCAGGTCCGAGCGCACGGCGAGATACAGACCGATGGCGACGGCGACGACGGCCAGCGCGACGGCGAGGCTCGCGACGGCCGCAATGCGTGCGCGCAGCGTCACGGCTTGCAGGCGAAGACGAGCACTCTCATGCGCTGATTGTGACTCACCGAGCGCGGGCGAAGTGAAGCTGCAACTCGCACTCCTACGTTCGTCTTATCCGCGCCTTAGCGCGTTCTTGCGCAGGGCAGCGATGCTCGACGCGGCCGCAGCCGGCAGCCGAAGCCATCAAAGTCATGACGAAGCTCAACGACCGCCCTTGGCTCAACATTTTCCTCGGCCTGCTCTGCATCGCCGCGATCGTGGTCGCCTACACGACCGTCGGGCAGGCCTCCCAGAGCACGGGACAGAGCACCAGGACGGCGACCGTTCAGCAGGGTGTCGTGCAGTCGACGGTCTCGGGCAGCGGCAACATCCAGGCCGCCAGCCAACTCGATCTCGGCTTCAAGACGAGCGGGACCGTCACGCATATCTACGTGAGACAGGGCGAGCAGGTCGCCCAGGGGCAGCTGCTGGCGACGCTCGACCCCCAGAGCGCCGAAGTGACGCTCGAACAGGCGAAGGCGAGCCTCCAATCGGCCGAAGCCAATCTCGCCAAGGAGGAGGAAGACGAAGGGGAAACGTCCTCCGAACAGGGCGGCGCGACAACGGCAAGCGCTGCTTCGACGGGTTCGAACAGCGCACAGATCGTTTACGCCGCGACCACGACGACGCCGGCGACGACGACGGCGCCGGCCAAGACCGGGACGTCGCCGACCAAGGCGGCCCCGCAGAAAAGTCAGACGACCCAATCGCAGACGAGCGGTTCCTCCTCCGCCGGCTCCGGGTCAAGCAGCAGTTCGTCCTCGTCGAGCTCGAGTGTCAGCCCAGCCACGCGCGCGGCGAACCTGGCCTC
This sequence comes from Solirubrobacteraceae bacterium, assembly GCA_036271095.1. Taxonomy (GTDB): domain Bacteria; phylum Actinomycetota; class Thermoleophilia; order Solirubrobacterales; family Solirubrobacteraceae; genus Palsa-744. The sequence goes on along the minus strand of DATBBG010000006.1, from coordinate 1,422 downwards.
GGCAAAAGCGGCCGTCAGGAGCGACAAGCTGACGGTGCAGAGCGACGAACAGGCTGTGCAGAACACGAAGCTGTACGCACCGCAGGACGGCACGGTCGTGACGCTGTCGGGTGAAGTCGGCGAAACCGTCTCGGCGACGGGCACGACAAAGGCCTCGACGGAAAGCAGCTCGTCGTCCTCCACCGGCTCAGCGACCGGCGCGACAGGCGCGAGCTCGCCGAGCAGCTCCAGCGAATCTTCGGGCTCCGGCGGCTCCTCGAGCTCTTCGTTCGCAGTGCTCGCGAACCTCGACTCGTTGCAGCTCGTCGTGCCGCTCAGCGAGTCGGAAATCGGCGACGTGAAGGTCGGTCAGACGGCGTCGGTGACGATCGAAGCACTGAACGGCCGCAAGGTCGCCGCGCACGTGCACAGCGTGGACGCGCTGTCGACGAGCAACAGCGGCGTCGTCAGCTACGACGTGACCTTCCAGCTCGACCAGCTGGAATCCGGGCTGAAAGTCGGCATGAGCGCGACGGCCGAAGTGGTCGTCAAGCAGGCCGAAGGGCTGAACGTGCCGACGACTGCGATCTCCGGCGGCACGGTGACCGTGGTGCGCAGCGGCAAGCATGTCAGCGAGGCCGTCACGACGGGCCTGGCAGGCGACAGCTCGACGATCGTCACCAGCGGGTTGAAGGCGGGAGAAGAGATAGTGCTGCCGAGCGCGACGACCACGGCGACGAGCTCGACCTCGAGCTCATCCAGCAGATCGGGCAGCAGCACGCGCTTTGGCGGACTCGCCGGCGGCAGCCTCGGCAGCGGCGGCGGACTCGCCGGCGGCGGACCCCCCGGCCGCTGATGCGAGCTCCGAGGCTTCCCGACCCGCGACGAGGCGCAAGTCGGCGCAGGGCGCGCGCGCGACCGCTCGTCGAACACGCGCGCTCCGCGCAGCAGCGCGGCGGCGAAAGCGCCCGGCAGCCGCGACCCCCGGCGATCCTCGTACGCGACGTCAGCAAGACCTACGAGCTGGGCCAGATCCGCGTGCGCGCGCTGCGCGAGGTCTCGTTGCGGATCGAGCGTGGCGACTTCGTCGCGATCATGGGCAGCTCGGGCAGTGGCAAGAGCACGCTGATGAACATTCTCGGCTGTCTGGACGTGCCAACCGCGGGCAGCTACCGGATCGACGGCGTTGACGTGCGCAGCCTCGACGAGGACGACCTGTCAGACCTGCGCAGTCGCAAGATCGGCTTCGTCTTTCAGAGCTTCAACCTCGTGGCGCGCACGAGCGCAGTCGCCAACGTGGAACTGCCGCTCGCCTACGCCGGAATGGATCGCCCCACCCGCCGTCGCCGCGCGCGCGAGGCGCTGGGCGCCGTGGGCATGGCCGACCGGCTGCACCATCAGTCCTCGGAGCTGTCCGGGGGCCAGCAGCAGCGCGTCGCGGTG
>DATBBG010000005.1:0-48916 GCA_036271095.1 Solirubrobacteraceae bacterium | reverse complement strand
TGGCCTAAGCCCGAGCGTGGAGCCGGGGCTGTGGCCGCGCCGGAGCGTCGCGCGCGCTCAGCGCGACGGGTGCTCGACTGCGCGCGGGCGTCGCGGCGCGGCCGAGCGCATCTTGGCGGTGCGCTGGCGCAGCCTGCGCATCAGCTCACGCTCGGATTCGGCGGCTTTTCGCATGACGCCGCCGGAGAGCTCGACGGCTCCGCTCTGCACGACCCAGTAGTTGCTCGAGGACTGCTTGACGGTGAGCTGCTCGGACTGTTCCATTGCGCTTCACGCTAGCGGCACAGCGGCACGGTCCGTTGCGATCCGGTGAAGAGGTTTCGAAAAGTTGGATCAAGACGGACCTCGCAACGGTCTCGAAACGGCCTCGCGACGGCCTCGGGTACGGTGCTGAGATGGCGATACGAGACGAGGCGATGGTCAAGCGGATCACGCTGCTCGCGTGCATTCTCGGCTCGGGCATCGCGCTGCTCGACGGCACTGTCGTGAACGTCGCGCTGCCGACGATCCAGCGCGCGCTCGGCGGCGGACTGGCGGCGCAGCAGTGGGTCGTCAACGGCTACCTGCTGACGCTCGGCTCGCTGATTCTCGTCGGCGGCTCGCTCGGCGACCTTTACGGCGAGCGCAAGGTGTTCGCGATCGGCGTGGCCGGCTTCGGCGTCGCCTCGGCGGCGTGCGCGGTCTCGCCGACGATCGCGTTTCTGGTGATCGCGCGGATGGTGCAGGGCGTCGCCGGCGCGCTGCTCGTGCCGAGCTCGCTGGCGGTGATCGTCAACACGTTCTCGGCGGACGAGCGCGGCGGCGCGATCGGCACGTGGACGGCGTGGGGCGGGATTGCAGGCGTGCTCGGTCCGCTCGCCGGCGGCGAGCTGCTGGCGATCGCTTCGTGGCGCTGGATCTTCGTGATCAACGTGCCGCTCGCTGCGGCGTGCGTGTGGCTGATCCTGGCGGTGATCCCGCAGGGCGCGATGCGCGAGCGACACGGCCGGCACGTCGACTACCCGGGCGCGCTGCTGGCCGCGCTCGGTCTCGGCGGGCCGGTGTTTGCGCTGATCGAGCAGCCGCGGCTGGGCTGGTCGAGTCCGGGTGTCGCCGGTCCGATGATCGCCGGCGTGCTGCTGCTTGGCGCGTTCCTCGTCTACGAGTCGCGCGCGAAGGATCCGATGCTGCCGCTCGTGCTGTTCCGTCGGCGCAACTTCTCGGCGGGCAACGTCGAGACGTTCGCGATGTACGCAGGGCTGTCGATCGTGTTCTTCTTCCTGATCCTGTTCCTGCAGCAGATCGGCGGCTACTCGCCGCTGAAGAGCGGCCTGGCGACGTTGCCGGTGACGATCGTCATGTTCGCCCTCTCGCGTCGCTTCGGCGCGCTCGCCGACCGCTTCGGCCCGCGCTTCTTCATGGGCGTCGGCCCGCTGATCGGCGCCGGTGGGCTGCTGCTGTTCCAGGCGACGGGCGTCAAGGCCGAATACCTCTCCGAAGTGCTGCCGCCGCTGTTGATCTTCTCGCTCGGCCTGTCGATGACGGTCGCGCCGCTGACGGCAGCCGTGCTGGCGGGCTCGGAGAAAGAGGCGGGCATTGCTTCAGGCGTGAACAACGCGATCGCGCGCGTGGCCGGTCTGCTCGGCACGGCGGCGGTTGGCGCGGCGATCGCTTCGTCGTTCGTGTCGGCGCTCGACAGCCGCCTGTCGGGCGTCGCGCTCGGCGCGGCGGCGCGCGCGGCAGTCAGCGAGGCGAAGAAGCTGCCGCTCGGGCGGCCGAGCGTGCACGGGATGCCCTCGGCGCAGGCGCATGCGGTGACGAAAGCGGCAGAAGCGGCGTCGCTGCACAGCTTCCACCTCGGCGTCGCGATTGCCGCGGCGCTCGTCGCACTCGGCGGCATCGTCGGCGGGCTCGGCATTCGCAATCCGAGCAAGCAGGAAGAGCAGATCTGCGCCGAGAGCTGCGCTGGCGGTCAGCTCGTCGGTGCGAGCTCGGAGATCGGCGGGCCGGCAAGTGAGCCGGCCCGCGCTAGATCTCGCTTCCCTCAGACAGGTTCGCCGGCGTAGGCGCGCATCGCGTCGATGATCGGCGCCAGGCGCTTGCCGCGCTCGGTCAGCCGGTACTCGACGGTCGGCGGGCTCGACGGGATGACCGTGCGCTCGACGAGCTCGGCCGCCTCGAGATCGCGCAGGCGCTCGGAGAGCATCCGCGGTGAGATCCCGGCGACGGCCTCGGCGAACTCGTTGAAGCGCAGTGCGCCGCTGAGCGCGGCGTAGATGATCGACAGCTGCCAGCGCCGCTCCAGGAGGTCCGCCGCCTGGCGGACCTCCGCTGGAACGGGCTTGCAGCGACTAGGAGACGTGCGCGACATCGCGAGCCGGCTCCAGTGCCCGGTCGAGCACCTCCTGGACAGTCATCACCGGGTGGAAGCTCATCTGATCGCGAACCTCCTCGGGGATGTCGTCCAGATCGCCGCGATTGCGCTCGGGCAGGATCACGTCGGTCAGCCCGGCTGCATTGGCGGCGAGCGCCTTCTGCTTGAAGCCGCCGATCGGCAGCACGCGCCCTTGCAGCGTGACCTCACCGGTCATGCCGACGGTGTGCTTGACCGGACGGCCGGACAGCAGCGAGGCGAGCGCGGTGACCATCGTCACGCCGGCGCTCGGACCGTCCTTGGGGATGGCACCGGCTGGAACGTGCACGTGGAACTCCTGGTTCTCGAACGCGCTCTCGTCGATGCCGAGCTCCTCGGCGTGCCCGCGGACGTAGGAGAGCGCGATTCGCGCGGACTCCTTCATCACGTCTCCGAGCTGTCCGGTCAGCACCAGCCCGTTGCCGCTGGCGCCGTTGCTCTTCATCGCTGTCGCCTCGACGAACAGCACGTCTCCACCGGCGCCTGTCACGGCCAGTCCGGTAGCGACGCCTGGCGTCGCCGTGCGCGCGGCTGACTCCTGGAAGACCTTCTGTCGGCCGAGCGCGTCGCGCACTGCCTCGATGTCGATCTTGACTGGAGCCTCGGCCTTGCCCGAGGCGATTCTGGTCGCGGTCTTGCGCAGCACCGTGCCGAACTCGCGCTCGAGGTTTCGCACGCCGGCCTCGCGTGTGTACTCGCCGATGACGGTTCTCAGGACGTCGTCGGAGATCTCGACCTCATCCTCGCGCAGGCCGTTGCGGTCGCGCTGGCGCGGCCACAGGTAGCCCTTGGCGATCGCGAGCTTCTCTTCGGAGGTGTAGCCGTCGAAGCGGATTACCTCCATGCGGTCGAGCAGCGGTCCGGGGATCGTGTCGGCGACGTTCGCCGTCGCCAGGAACATGACCTGGCTGAGGTCCATCTCGACGTCGAGATAGTGGTCGCGGAAGGAGTGGTTCTGCGCCGGGTCGAGAACCTCGAGCAGCGCCGCGGAGGGGTCTCCGCGCCAGTCCGCGCCGACCTTGTCGACCTCGTCGAGCAGGATCACCGGGTTCATCGTGCCGGCATCGCGCAGCGCCCTGACCAGACGGCCTGGCAACGCTCCGATGTAGGTACGACGGTGCCCGCGGATCTCGGCCTCGTCGCGCACGCCACCAAGTGACATGCGCACGAACTCACGGCCGGTCGCACGAGCGATCGACTCGCCGATCGACGTCTTGCCGGTGCCGGGCGGTCCGATCAGCGTCAGGATCGCGCCCGACTTCGGGTCGACCTCGATGCCGCGGTCCTCGCGCAGCTTGCGCACGGCGAGATACTCGGTGATGCGGTCCTTGACGTCCTCGAGGCCAGCGTGATCGGCGTCGAGCACGGCGCGCGCCGCGACCGGGTCGAGGTGCTCGTCGGAGCGCTTGCCCCACGGCACGGCGATCAGCCAGTCGAGGTAGGTGCGAATCATGCTCGACTCGCCGGTCTGCTCGCCCATGCGCTCCAGGCGTGCAAGCTCCTTGAGAGCCTGCTCCTGCACCTCCTCGGGCATCTCGGCCTCGTCGATCTTCGCGCGGTACTCCTCGGCGACCGATGCGTCGTCGTCGCCTAGCTCCTTGCGGATCGAGTCCATCTGCTTGCGCAGGAAGTACTCGCGCTGCTGCTTCTCAGCGCCCTCCTGCACGTCCTCGCGGATGCGCTTGCGCACCTGCAGCTCGGCCAAGCTCTCGCGCTGCAGCTTGACGGCCAGCTCGAGGCGGTCGGTCACGTCGAGCGTGCGCAGCAGCTCCACCTTCTGCTCGTACGTCAGGTTCGGCGAGTAGCCGGCCGAGTCGGCCAGCGCGCCGGGCTCCGCGATCGCGCGCAGGAACGCTGCGATGCGACCGTCATCGCCACGCAGCTCGAGGATCTCCTCGACGACTGCGCGGTATTCGCGCTCGAGCTCGCGCGTGCGTTTGTCGACGGGCGTCTCGTCTGGACGCTCCTCGACCTCGACGCGAAGCTCGCCGCTCGGGCCGGTCTGTGCGGCGCCGATCAGCGCACGGTGCTCGCCTGAGATGGCGACGGCGCGGCCGCCGCCGGGCAGGCGGATCTGCTCTGTGACCTCGGCGATCGTGCCGACCTCGAGGAACTCGTTCTCGTGACGCGGCACGAGCACGACGCGCTCATCCTCGCCGACGTCGATCGTCAGCGTGATGCCCATGTTCGGGAAGACGACGGTGTCGTCGAGCGGGATCAGCCGCAGCAGTTGCTTCGGCTGTGAAGACTCTGTCTGAATGCTGTCTGAAGGTGAGGGCATGTGGTTATTGCTCCATATGAGCTTACGAAAGTTTAGTTAGTATAGCGCGCTGTCGTTGCGTGCGCAAGTACTTTGATGTGATGCTGGAGATGGCTCTGTAGAGCCAAATATCTGCTCAGAATGGGAGGCAGGCCCGCATGCGGGCCGGCCCGGGATCGCACATGTGCGATCCCGCCGAGCGGCGCATGCGCCGCTCGTAGCCGGGCCGCATGCGGCCCGGCGCAGACGGGTGCATGCACCCGACCAGGCGTACCGCGCGGCCGGGAGGTGGATCGAGCCGCAGATCTACGCCAATCGCAACAAGATCACCAGGATGGAGGAGCTGGTGACGGTCAGCTGCACGATGCTTGCTTTCGAGGTGCTCTTGTGGATCGTCGCAGTCACGAGCTAAGCTGGATCAATGACAGACAAAGAGTATCAATCGCTGCCTCAGCCGGATCCTCCGATTGGATTTCCCGCAGAGGCGCCGCCGGACTTCGCGGTACCGCACGAAGTGACCAAATTCCAACGCGGCGGCAAAAAATTGATCCGCGCGATCCGAAAGCGCCTCGAGCGGACTCGCGAAGCCGACGCGGTCAGCTCGGCTCGTCGAAGCTGACGTCGACGTTCTCCGGCTCCATCCGCTCCTCGACCTTCGCGGCGGACGTGAGCGCGCGACGGTCGGCGTCGAGCAGCGGTTCGGAGAAGAAGCTGCGCGGCCACAGCTTGCGCGCGCGCACGACGTTGATCTCAGCGGCGAAGATGACGAGCTGCGCGCCGAGATAGAGCCACGCGAGCAGGCCCAGTACGACGGCGAACGTGCCGTAGAGCGGCTGCGTGTGCTTGAGCGTGTGCTCGACGTAGTAGCCGCCGAGGTGCTGCAAGAGCTGCCAGAGGATCGCCGCGGCGATCACGCCCGGCGCATATTCGCGCCAGCTGACGTCAGCTGCCGTGAGCAGTTTGAACGCGGTCATGAACAGCACGAGGTTGACGACGAACGCGACCAGCACGCCGGCGAGCACGGCCGGCGCGCCGTGTGAGCTCGAACCGACGAATCCGGCTGCGACGGTCGAGATGACGGTGAGCGTGCCGAGGATCGCGAGCATGCCGAGGCTGCGCAGGCGCGAGAAGATGAAGTTCGGCCGGCTCTTGTAGGGGACGTGCCAGATCCCGTTGAACGCGTTCTGCGCTGCGCTCGTCACGCCCATGCCGGCGAGCAGCGTGCCGACGACGCCGATCGCCAGCGCGACGCCGCTGCCTTTGAGCGATTGCAGTTTGAGCGAGTCCGAGAGCACCGGAAACTGCCCGAGCGTGCCGTGCACGATTTTTTCCTGATCGCCCGGATGGCCCTGCAGGACGAAGCCGAGGATCGTGACGAAGACGAGCAGCAGCGGGAAGATCGAGACGAACGCGTAGTAGGCGATCAGCGCTGCAAGCTGGCCGGCCTGGTCGTCTGAGAACTTCTTGTAGACGGCTGCGACGAAGCGCAAGCCGCGCGTCTGCTGCTGGCGGCGGTCGATCGCGTGGAGCGTGTCGCTGATGCTCATCGTGCTCTCGGCAAGCGCACGCCGCACGCGTGCTCCCGAGCCTGCCGAATGAATTGGGAGGGGGGCCTGCGCAGGCTCTGCGGCGACATGCCTATGTGTCTACCCGAAGTGATGGAGAAAAACGAGTCGAGGCGGTTCCGTTGCGCGCCGGCGCACCGGCCGTCGGCAGGTTACGGCGTCTCCTCGACGAGGTCGCGCTCGTCGCGAGCGCACGGCGCGAGGCGCTGCTGCGCGCACACCGCTTTCGGCTTCGTCGCGATGACCTCGAAGACTGTTACAGCCAGGCGACGCTCGAGCTGATCGCCGGCGCTCGCGCGGGCGCTACCTTCGCGACTCGTCTGCACATCGCCAATACGCTCGAGCTGCGCTTCCTGTCGCGCATTCACGACCGCAGGCGCGCGCTGAGCGGCCGCAGCCCGATGCAGGCTGCGCTCGAGGACGCCACGGCGGTCGGTTCGAGTGACGAGCGTTACGCCGCCGAGATCGTCGATCGGGCCGCTGACGTCGAGACGCGCGTGCTGCTTCGCGAGCAGCTGCGCACGATCGAGCGTTGCGCGCAGCAGCTGACGGCCGACCAACGGCTGGCTCTCGCTGCGCAGCTCGCAGGCGACGGCGATCGGATCTGCGTCGAGCGCGGCTGGTCGCACGAGAAGTACCGCAAGGCGGCGCAGCGAGCGCGAGCACGGTTGCAACGGCTTGTCCAATCGGGCGCGGCCGAGTGTCCTGTCGGCGCTCGCCGGTCGGAATAGAAGCCGGGACCGACCTATGACGAGATGCCCCCACATTCATAGGCCGAGCCCATTGGGACGCCGGCCATCGGTTGAACGGACGACGGCACGGCGATGCCCATCCGCGCGCAGGCGGCCGGAAGCCTCGGATCTCCCCACCTGGCTTCCGGTCGCATGCGTGGCGAGCGGCTCGCTCGACGTGCGAGGCCAGACGCGATGAGCAGCGTCGCTCGCGAGCGCTATCGCGTCTACGCCGCAGACGAGTTCCTCGCCGATGGATTCCGCGAAGAGCCGTCGCACACGGAGGTGCACGCCGTACAGCGGCCTCGCCGACGCCGGGCCAATCGACGCCAGAGCGCCGATCGGCGGAGCGGTCGTCTCGCGGGTGCGGCGGTGCTCGTCGCGGCCGGCGTTGCGGTTGGCGCTCTGAGCTGGACGAGCCTGCGATCTGGATCGGATCGAAACCGTGATCGCGCCGCACTCGCGTCGGCTTCAGCGCGTGTGACCGGACGCCGACGTCAGCCGGCAGCGGCTACGGCTACGACGGGACACACGAGCCGCAGCGACGGGACGCTCTCGCGGGTTCGCCCGTCTCGACGGACGACGGAACGTGCTGCTTCAGGGGTTCGCACAGCGCTTCATCGTCTTCAGGGCTCGCGAGCGATCCTTCAGCGCACGACACGCCGGGCGCGCGTGCCGTCGCTGCGTACGGCGCCCGCTCGGGCGCTGCCGAATACGGCAGGGCCGGTGCTGACGGCGTCGGCAGCAGCCACAGCCACGGCCCGGACGCAACGACCTGCGGAGTTCGGCTTTGAGCGTTGAGAGCGTGCGTGGCGGCGGTCCGACGTCGCCAGGTCCGACGATCGAGATCGTCTCGCTGCCGGTCTGGCGTATGCGTCTGATTCGTCGCGCGCCGCGATGCCTCTTCTACACCGTCTGCATCGCCGGTCTGTTTGGCAGCGTGCGGTTCGCGATCGCTCCGCCGCGGCCGGCCGCGCGGCCGGCCGACGTGCGACCGCTCGCGCCCGATCTCGCGGCGCGAGGCTACGCAACGCTGTTCGCGCGGCGTTATCTGACCTGGGAAGCGGCCCGCCCGATGGCCAGCGAGAGCGCGCTGGCGTCGATGACGGGCCCGGCCTTCGACGCCGATGCCGGCCTGACCCTGCCGCCGTCAGGCGAGCAGAGCGTGATCTGGGCGGAAGTCGTCCAAGAACGCGCGCTCGCGCCGACGCGACACGTCTATACGGTCGCGGCTCAGACCGATACGGCCGGTCTCGTCTATCTCACGGTTCCGGTCGCTCGAGAGCGCGGCGGACAACTGGCGCTCGCCGGCTATCCGGCATTCGTCGGTGCGCCGGCGGCGGCTGCCGGGCAGCTCCCGGCCGAAGCCGCAGAAGTCGACGAACCCGCGTTGACGCGAGTCGTCGAACGAGCACTGCGCAACTACCTCGCCGCGTCGACCGAAGAGCTGTCGGCGGACCTGGTCGACGGCGCCCGCGTGACGGTGCCGACGGCATCGCTGAGGCTCCTGTCGATGCCGCGACTGGACTGGTCGTCCGATCGCCGCTCGGTGCTGGCCGTCCTGCGAGCGCAGGACGCGCGCGGAGCTCAGTACACGCTCGGCTACGAAGCCGACGTCGAGCAGGTCGACGGCCGCTGGGAGCTGTCGGCGATTCAAGTCGATCCAAACGAATGAGCCCGAATGGCGTCCGTGTAGAGAACGCGAGAGGAGCAGCAATGGCATCACTGAGACTGGACCCGAGCCGCTTGCGAGGTCGTCGCATCGGCCGACGAGCGCGCGAGTGCCTGTCGCTCGTCACGGCGTGCGCGCTGCTTGCGGCGGCGGCGTTGCCGTCGAGCGTGCCATTCGCGGCCGCTGCGGCGAGCGCCGATGTCTCCGCGCCGAGTCTCGGCGGCGCTGGCCAGACGAGCGCGCCCGAAAAGGAAGCCGGCAGCTCGCTCGAAGCCGCCGCGGCGAAGGCAGGCGACACCGGGCGCGCGGTCGCGATGAGCCTGATCGGATTGGCGTTCGCCGTCGCGGCGACGGTGCTCGCGTTCAAGCGTGACTTCAAGGAGGCGGCAGGCGTCTTCGCAGTTGGCATCGTCTCGGTGCTGCTGGCGACGCCGACCGGCGTGAGCCTTTTGCGCGACACCGTCAAATCAGTGTTCGGCGGCTAGTTGTGGAGATCCGTTCGTACAGGCGCGTCTTCGACCTGGAGCGGCGCATCTACCGAATCGACCGGCTCAGGCTGAACCCGGCGGGCGTACCGGTGAGGGGGATCGTCTACTTCTTCGCGCTGCTGCTCGCGATGCTGCTGCTCTCACGAGCGCCGCTGCTGGCGCTGTTGGCGGATGCCGTGCCTTGGTACCTGCGCGATCTCGTTGCTCCCGGACTCGTCGCAACTCTGCTCGCCGTGATCCGAATCGACGGCCGCTCCTTTCACCTCGCGGCGCGGTCGATGCTGCGGTTTCGCATGCGCTCGTCTCGATTGGTCCGCCTCGGCAGCGCCGCCGCGGTTGCCGGCGCCCCGCTCGGATCGCGTTGGACGCCGCCGCCGGTACTGATGCTGCCCGACGGCTCGGAGGCGACGATGCGCCGGTTCCGTTACACAGGGCCGGGCGCAGTGCGGCTGAACGGGCGTTGTGCGCACGAGGGCAGCAGTGGCGCTCTCGCGCGATTCGGGCGTGGAGCGCACGTCTTGGTCCGTCCGTCGCCGGATGCCGAGCCGCGCAGCGAGGTGATCGTGCTCGAGCGCGACACGTGCCTGGAGGTTCGCTGAGATGCGGCCTCCGCTCAGCTCGACTTACGGCAACTGCTTGTTCGGTGAGGAGAAGACAGACGCCTGGGCTGCGTTCGCAGTCGAGGTCTCCTCATATGAGTGGTTGCGCGAAGACGCAAAGCACGCGCGCTTTCTGGCGCTGCTCGGTGCGCTCGAGGCGATCGAAGCCGACGTGCAGCTGCTGCGCGTCGGCTCGAGCGGCCGCAGCGAGCGTCACGCCGGCGTGCGCGGCGACCTGTCGGCGGGAGGCGCGATGCCGGCGCACGCGCCGGCTCGCGCGGCCTATGCGCGCGAACACGAGCGGCGCCTCGCCGAGCTCGGCGACGAGCGCCCGGCGCTGTTCATCCTCGTCAGCCTGCGCGAGCCCGAGCGAGACGTCGCTGCCTACGTATCGAGCCTCGCCGAACGTGGACCGCGTGGTTGGTGGAAGGCGTTCCGCGAGACGCTCGCGATCGATGAGCGTCAGTTGCTGAAGGTCTCGGAGCTCGAGCGCGTCAGGCTCAGCGCCGATCGGGCACACGCGCGACTCGCCGAGTTCCTGCCCGTCCGCCCGGCGCGCAGCGTCGAGTTGCAGTGGCTCATCAGGCGAGCTTTCTGCCGCGGTCTCGCCGAGCCCTGCGTCGACGGACTGCACGAGCCGCGCGCGCTCGTCTTCGAGCGCAACGGCGAGGCGGTGCTCGCGCCGCTGGAGGGCGACGTGATGCGCTGGGCGGACAGCTTCGTCGAGCACCACGGCCGCTGCCTGCGGATCGAATCCGAGCAGGGCACGAGCTGGCAGGCGCAGCTGGTGCTCGGCGCGCTGCCGGAGCAGACGCGGTTTCCCGGCGCTGCAGCCGAGCTGATGTTCGCGCCTGCTGAGGAGCTGCCTTTTGCGATCGACTTGTCGCTCAATGCGCGCTTCCTGCCGAATGAGCTCGCCCTGCGGATTGCGCGCAAACGGATCCAGGACGCCGATCAGATCTTCCGCGCCGAGTCAGACGGCGAGCAGGGCGTCTCGGATCTCGGCTACGCGCGCACGCAAGAGGCTCGCGATCTGCTCGGCCACCTGCAGGCCTCGAGCCGGCCACCGCTGCTGCGAGCGACGCTCGCGATCGCCGTCGGCGCGCGCGACGAGCACGAGCTCGAACAGCGGGTCGAGAAGTGTCGGCGTGCCTATGGCGAGGTCCGACTGCATCGGCCGCTCGGCGATCAGCTCGCGCTGTTCCTGCAGCATCTGCCGGCTCAGCGAACGCGCGTGGCCGGATATGACGACACGCTGACGACTGAACAGGTGGCGGCAATGATGCCGACGGCGACGCACGCCGCCGGCTCGCGGGAGGGCTTCTATCTCGGTCACACGCTGACTGGCTCGCGACGGCCGATCAGGTTCAACTTGAGAGAGGGCTCCGACGGCGATCGCAACGTCGCGATCCTCAGCGTCGGCGCGCTCGGCTCGGGCAAGACCACGCTCGACCAGAAGCTGAAGTACGAGGGCTTCCTGATGGGCGCTCGTGTGATCGACTGCGACCCGAAGGGCGACCATCGCTTTCACCTGCTCGACGATGTCGCGCCGCACACCGAGTGCGTCACGCTGCGTCCCGACCCGTCCCTGCGTGGAGTGCTCGATCCGCTTCGAGTGGCGCCTCGCCACCTGCGCCAGGATGCGGCCGTCTCGTTCCTCTGCGACCTGCTGCCCGGGCGGGCAGAGCCGGCATGGGAGACCGCGGTCGTCGCGGCGGTCGATCGCGTGATCGGGCGCGCGAGCGAGCCGACCTGCCTCGAGGTCGTGCACGCGCTGCGCGAAGGCGACGAGATCGACAAGCAGGTCGGCAGGACGCTCGAGATCTACGCGCGCTCGGGGCTGACGCAGCTCGGCTTCGCCGACCCTGACGTCAAGTTGCCGCCGGTCGGGCATCGGCAGGTCACGTACTTGCCGATTCGCGATCTGCCCGGTCCCGAGCCGGGAATGCCGCGAGCCGAGTACTCGCAGGCGGAGCGGATCGGCGAGCAGCTGGTGCGCCTGATCGCGATGTTCGCGATGCACCTGATGAGCGCCGAGCGCGAGCGGCTGAAGCTGTTCTCGTTCGATGAGGGCTGGCGACTCCTGCGTGACCCGGCCGGCCGGAGCTTGCTGATCGCGTTGCAGCGGATGGGACGGTCCGAGCTCGCGGTCCCGATCATCAGCACGCAGCTCGTCAGCGATGCGCTGATCGGCGAGCGCGAGTCGCTGGAGAACCTGATCGGCGCGACATTCGTGTTCGGGATGCGCTCGGATGCGGAGGCTGCCAGAGCCCTGACGCTGCTCGGGCTCGATCCGGAAGATCGCCGAGGCCGGCAACTGCTGCTCGGGCTCGAGGCGGGACGGTGCCTGTTTCGCGACCATCGCGGGCGGATCGAGGCGATTCAAGTCGACGTCGTCGTAGGGTCGCTGCTGCGCGCGTTCTCGACGACACCGCGGCGAGCTTGAGCGGCCGTGCGCTTGCGCTCGCTCGTTGCGCCGTCTGGCTCGGCGCGCTTGCGATCGGCTCGATTGCTCCGGCTGCAGGCGCCTCCGCGAGTCCGGCGCCGGCGCCGGATGCGAGCGCCGGATTGCAGCGAGCGGATTCCCCGCCCCCGGTCCGGTCTGCAACCGGAGTCACGCGGTCTCCGGCCGGCCCGCCGCTCACCGGCGCACCGTCGTCGAGCGGCGAAGCGGCCGGTGAAGAAGCCGGCAATGAAGCCTCCGCGTCGCAAGCCGAAGCGGATCCGCTCGTGAGCAACGGCCTCGGCAGCCCGCTGTGCCGGATGGCGCCAGGGCGCGAAGCGCTCTCGAGCTCGAGTCGGCGCAACTGCGAAACGTCGGGCTTCGTCGCGAGCCCCGCTCAGACGGGTGACCTCGGGATCGACGTGCACATCGATACCGGCTTGCTCGGCCTCAGCTCCGGCGGCCTGCTCGTGACCGTTCAGGATCTCTGCGTCACACCGCTGTGGATGGCCCTGCTGTGGGCAGTGCACGCGCTGCTTGTGATGCTCGAATGGTGCTTCACGCTCGACCTGCTCGACAGCGCCTCGGTGCAGTCGGGGCTCGCTCGCGGCCTGCGCCAGATGCAGTCGGCGTTCACCGCCCCGTGGCTGGCGACGGTGCTCGCGGCGGCAGCGGTGCTGGCTGCTTATAACGGGCTCGTCCGGCGGCGGGTGACAGAGACGCTCGGACAGACGCTGTTGACGCTCGCGATGATGGCCGGCGGCTTCTGGGTGATGCTCGATCCGACCGGAACCGTCGGAGCGCTTGGCTCGTGGGCGAATCAGGCCAGCCTCGGCACGCTCGCGGTGACGGCTCGCGGCGCGCCGAGCGGCGACGGACGAACGCTCGCCGATGGGATCGGCGCGCTGTTCGCTGCGGCGATCGAAGCTCCGTGGTGCTATCTCGAGTTCGGCGACGTCGGTTGGTGTCGCGACGCGAGCCGTCTCGATCCTCGCTTGCGCTCGGCCGCGCTGGCGATCGCCTCCGAAGAGGAGGCTCGCGCGGGTTGCGAGACTGCAAAGTCGCCTGGGTCGTGTGCCGGGCAGGGCGAAGGCGATGCAGGCGCGCTGCGCGCCAGCGCGAGCCTGCTGCGCTCGGCGCGAACGAACGGAGCGATCTTTCTCGCGTTGCCGGCGAACGGCTCGGCGCGCAATGCGATCAACGATCCGAGCTCGTTGCTGCGGGCGATTTGCCAGAGCGAAGACGCGACCAGCTGCCGCGGCTCTGCTGCGACCGAGGCCGAGTTCCGCACGAACCGAGGAACGTGGCCGAGGGTCGGAGGGCTGCTGCTGATCGTGGCCGGCGTGCTCGGAATGCTGTTGCTGTTGGGCTTCATCGTGCTGAGGCTGCTGACGGCGGCGCTGTTCAGCCTGCTCTATCTGCTGCTCGCGCCCATCGCCGTGCTGGCGCCGGCGCTTGGCGAGAACGGCCGCGCGGCGTTTCGCAGGTGGAGCACGCAACTGCTCAGCGCGGTCGTCTCGAAGCTGCTGTTCTCGTTCCTGCTCGGCGCGGTGCTGTTCGTGCTGAGCATTCTCGCCGACCTCGAGGCGCTCGGCTGGTGGACGCAGTGGCTGCTGATGTCTGCCTTCTGGTGGAGCGCGTTCGCGCGCCGTCATCAGGCGCTGCAACTCGCGAGCGCCTCGCGGACGACCGGTCATCCCGAGCCGCGCGCCTTGCTGCGACGTGTTGGCAACGTCGTCGAACCACGCCGGCGACTGCACGAGCACAGGCGCGAGGCACGCGAGCGTCGTCGCCTCAGGCGCCTCGACCCCGTCGATCACGGCCGGATCGCTCGCGCCGAAGCGAGCTCGCGCCGAGAACGCCCACCTCGGCATGGCCCTCCGCCCAACGCCGACCAGCCGCCGAGCGCGCGCACGGCGGAGCTCGGTGACACTCAGGCTCGGCGCGCGTTCGACGCCGAGCGCAACGCCGCGCTCACTCGTCTGAGCGAAGCGGATGAGCTCGAGCAGCGTGCCGCTGCGCTCGGGGCTCGGCTCGAGCGGCTCCGATCTGCGCAAGCGGATGCGCGCGCCGCCGGCGAGGTGCGTCGTGCGGACAGCCTGGCCGGCCGCGCCGAGCGGCTGCAGACCGAGCTCGACGGCGAGCGCGATCAGACGATCGCGGCGGCGAGGACGGCCGACGATGCCTCCGCCGCGCCGCCGCAAGGGTCTGACGGGGCGCCCGGTGAAAATGCACAAGCGCGCTTCCTCGATGCCCAAGCGGCCTTGCCGGGGTCGGTCGAGGCGTATCGGGCCGGTGCCCACGAACGGCGTGACTACGTCGCGCTCGCGGGGCTCGTCGGCTACGGCCCGCGCGAGTTTCGCCAGCTCAGCGCCCAGGAGCGTCGCGTCGCACGCGTGGCGATCGACCGCGAGCTGTCGCTGCGCAGGAGCGCTCGCCCGCACGCCGTCGTGCAGCGGCCGGGCGTGCAGCGCCCGCGAGGCAAGGCGCCGCAGCGCCCGGCGCGGGGCGATCACGGTGGGACTGGCTCTCCGCGCCGCTCGACGTCGCAGCGAGCTCGAGCGGACTCGCCGGAATCGAGCGTGCTGCGAGACGTGCGCGAGGTCGAAGCCGGACGCAAACGACAGCTTGGCTACGACCAACCTTGAGCGAGGGCTCGCTTGTCTCACCTGCTCCGTCTCGCGGCATCCGCGCGGGCGCGCTCGGCCTGCTCGCGGCGGCGCTGCTCGTCGCGGCGCTGACACTGCTCGCGGCCGTCGCGGGATTGGGCGCGGCGGGGCTGATCGGCGACGAAGATGGCGCAGGACCGCGAGGCTCGACGCCGTCGGCGCTCGCGCAGCGCGAAATCCCAGCGCAGTATCTGCGCTTGTACGAACGAGCGGCCGATCGCTACGGACTCGACTGGGCCGTGCTCGCGGCGATCGGAAAGGTCGAGTGCGACCACGGGCGCGACCCCGACCCGTCGTGCAGTCGCGTCGGAGCGGTCAACGCGGCGGGCGCCGGTGGGCCGATGCAGTTCCTCGCATCGACGTGGTCGCAGTACGGCGTCGACGGCGACGGCGACGGTCGCGCTTCCCGCTGGGACGCCGCCGACGCGATCTTCGCGGCCGCCAACTATCTCTCACACAGCGGCGCGCCCAGCGACTACGAACGCGCGATCTTTGCGTACAACCACGCGAGCTGGTACGTCGCAGACGTTCAGGCGTGGGCCGCTCGCTATCGCGGCTCGACGTTGTCGAGCGCCGCCGGCGGCGCACTGCTCGACGGCGAAGCGGTGAGCGGCAGCGAAGCGGCGGCACGGCTGCAGGCGGGCACGTCGACGCCGGTGCGCATCATTTCCGGCGATCGCGCTGTGCTCGCGCCCGGTGACGGTCATGTCGCGCTGGCGCCGTCTGAAGCTCCGCTCGTAGTGAAAGCGATGATCGTCGCGGGCGACGAGCTGCAGTCGCTGCCCTACGGTCCAGGCGGCCACCCAGATCCGCGCGGCGCGCTCGAAGAGGACTGCTCGAGCACGGTCAACTACGTGCTCTACCGCTCGGGTGTCAGGCCAATCGATGAAATCGTCAAGGACAACCCGCTCGCGCAGGATTACGTCCACTGGGGCCTTCCGGGACCGGGTCGTTGGGTCACGATCTACTCGACGACGAATCCGAGCGATCACGTCTTCATCACGATCGCTGGGCTGCGCCTAGACACGAGTCACAACGGCACCGACGTCGGCCCGAACCGTGGCGAAGACGGTCCGCGCTGGCGCGTGCTCGACCACATTCCAACTTGGGCGCACTGGTCGGTTCGCCACCCGCCGGGGTTGTAATGTGCCGCGCATGCCGGGCCGCAAGGTCGACTACCTGCTGATCGGCGGCGGCCTCGCCGCTGCCAACTGCGCGCGCTGGCTGCGCGAGGAAGGCGCTGACGGCTCGATCGTGCTCGTCGGCCGCGAGCCCGACCCGCCGTACAACCGGCCGGAGTGCACGAAGGGCTACCTGCGCGGCGAGGAGCAGGGCGAGGACACGTTCTTCCGTCCGAACGAGTGGTGGGGCGAGCAGGACGTCGAGCTGCTGCTGCGTACAAGCGTGACGGCGATCGACTTCGACGCGCGCACGGCGAAGCTGTCGAACAAGCAGGAGCTCGAGTTCGGCAAGGCGCTGCTGGCGACCGGCGCGAACGTGCGACGGCTGAACGTCGACGGCTGCCACCTCGAGCAGATCCACTACATGCGCACGCTTGGCAACTCCGATGCGATTCGCGAGGGCACGAAGGACGCGAACGAGATCGTCTTGATCGGCGGCTCGTACATCGGCTGTGAGGTTGCAGCGTCGCTGACGAAGCTCGGCAAACACTGCACGATCGTGATGCAAGAGCAGTTCACGCTGCAGCGGACGTTCGGCGAGCGCGCCGCACGCTTCTTCCAGGAGCTGCTCGAATCGCACGGCGTTAGCGTGCACGCGAGCGACGAGCTCGAGCGCTTCGAGGGCGACGGGAGTGTGCAGAAGGTGATCACGCGCGGCGGGCTCGAGCTGGCGGCCGATGCCGTCGTGATCGGCGCCGGCGTCTCGCCGGACATCCAGCTCGCACAGCGCGCTGGCCTGGAGATCGGCGAGCGTGGGGGAGTGCGCTGCAGCTCTCGCTTGGAGAGCAGCGCGCCGGGCGTGTTCGCGGCGGGCGACATCTGCGAATATCTCTCGCCGGTGCACAGCGGCGAGCACGTGCGCATCGAGCACTGGGACGTTGCTTTCAACCACGGCAAGACGGCCGCGCTGAACATGCTCGGCCAGGACGTGGCGCACACGGTCGTGCCTTACTTCTACTCGGTCTTCGCCGACTGGGGCGAACTGGAGTACGTCGGTCCGGCATACGACTGGGACGAGGAGATCGTCCGCGGCTCGTTCGAGCGCGCCGAGTTCACGAACTGGTACCTGAAGAACGGCGTCGTCAAGGCGGCGTTGACGTGGGGGCGCTCGGACGATCTCGACGCCGCTCGCAGCCTGATCTCCTCGAGCAAGGCGCTCGACGAAGCACAGCGCGCTGCGCTCGCCGACGTCGATGCCGATCTTGATTTTTAGATCGATCGTCGCCGCGCGCGTGGTTCGCCCGGCTGCATGCCGGGGCGGGCCCTTGAGCCCGCCGCCTCGCTAGTCCTCACCTCCCTGGACGCGCCCGCCGAAGCCCGTCGGCATCCGATTGAGCTCGTGCGAGGAGATCACGTGGTCGATCAGCCCGTACTCGCGCGCCTGCTCGGCGGTGAAGTAGCGGTCGCGGTCCATGTCGTCGTGCACGCGCTCGAACGGCTGGCCGGTGTGCTTCGCGTAGATCTCGTCGATGTGTCGGCGCAGCTCCAACGTCTCCTTCGCGTGGATCTCGATGTCGGCCGCTTGCCCTTCGAAGCCGCCGGAGGGCTGGTGGATCAGGATGCGGCTGTTCGGCAGTGCCATGCGCTTGCCCGGCGCGCCGCCGGCGAGCAGCAGCGAGCCCATGCTCATCGCGACGCCGAAGCAGATCGTCTGCACGTCGGGCTTGACGAACTGCATCGTGTCGTAGATCGCCAGGCCTGAGTAGACGACGCCGCCGGGCGAGTTGACGTACAGCGAGATGTCCTTCTCGGAGTCCTCGCTCTCGAGGTGCAGCAGCTGCGCGACGACGAGGTTCGCGACCTGGTCGTCGACCGGCGTGCCGATAAAGACGATTCGCTCGTTGAGCAGACGTGAGTAGATGTCGAACGAGCGCTCGCCGCGTGCGCTCTGCTCGACGACCATTGGTACGAGTGGCATGTCGCTATCCTTTCGACAACTGGACGGTTGTCAAGCGACAATAGCAACCACTTGGTTGTCAAGGAGGCGCGAGCGGTTATGGCGGCACGTAGAGAGGTTGAGATCGAGGCTACGCCGGAGCAGGTCTGGGAGGCGCTCGTGACCGAGCAAGGACGCGAAGATTGGCTCCAGGAGCCGGATCGCGAGGTGCACATCGAGGTCGTCGAGGCGCCCAGCAGGCTCGTCTGGTGGTGGGCCGGAGAGCAGCAGGCGGCGACTCGCGTCGAGTTTGAGATCGTCGCCGCGCCGGCTGGAGCGCGCGTGATCGTGACCGAGAGCGAGCCGGCCTTCCCGCTGGCGATGCTCGCGTCGAGCTTCGCGCTGGTGGCGGCTTGAGCGACTCGCCTGACGAGCTCGGCCACGTCTTCTCAGCGCTCGCCGATCCGACGCGCCGCGCGATGATCGACGCGCTGCTGCGCGACGGCACGACGAGCGTGCCGCGGCTCAGCGCCGAGCTTCCGATCACGCGTCAGGCCGTCGCCAAGCACCTCGCGACGCTCGACGCAGCCGGGCTGGTGGAGCGCGCGCCGGCGGCCGGGCGCGAGGTGCGCTACCGGCTGCGCGACGGCGCGCTCGAATCGGCGAGCGAGTGGCTGACGCGCACGGAGGCCGCCTGGGACGGTCGCCTCGCGCGCCTGAAGGACGCCGTCGAGCGCCGCGCCTGAGCGCACTCGCGTCTCCGCGACGACCCGTCGGATACGATTCATGCCGTTCAACGGCCGGTGGCCAAGGGAAGTCGGTGCGAATCCGACGCGGACCCGCCACTGTGACCGGGGGTGCTCATCGCGGCGCGAATGCGCGCAGCCACCGTTCTGCTTTCGCGGAGCGGGAAGGCGCGAAGGGGTAGGCCCGGAAGCCAGGAGACCTGCCTCCGGCCGAAAGCCCACAAGCCCTCGTGGAAAGGGGTTGGCTCATGTCCTCGTCGCACCGTTTTTCCAGGAATCTCGCCGCTGTCGTGATTGCCGCTGCAGCACTCGTAACGACAGCCGTACCGGTCGCGCTCGCAGGACCGACCGTGACCGTGCGCGTCGAGGGCGAAAGCGCGACGCTGCTGCCGCGCACGACTGTCACATTGAATGCGCCGGAGCCGGTCAGCAACTGCGCCGCGAACAGCGTCGCCGCGGCGATCAACCTCGCAGTCGGTGGCAACTGGGATCACGGGGAGGCCGAAGGCAGTGGCGGTGACTTTACGGAGACGATCCTTGGCGAGACGCACGAATTCCTCCACGAAGGCGACACGTGGGCCGAGTGGGTCGACTACAAGTGGGGCAACGGCATCTGCACCGACCTGCTGAGTGAAGGCGACGAAGTTCTGATGGTCGCCGACCACGAGCCCGAACCGACGTTTGCGCCGTCGCGCTGGCCGCTGATCGTCACCGGTCTCCCGACGACGGCTCAGGTCGGCGTGCCGTTCACCGTTCAGATCAGGGAGGTTCGCACCGCTCCGGGCACGTTCGCCACTGCCGGCGAAGGCACGCCAACGCCGGTTGCCGGCGCGACGATCGAAGGCGCCGGCGTGAGCTCGTCGACGAGCGACGCGAGCGGGAACGCGACGGTCACGCTGACAAGCGCCGGTAGTGCGAACCTTCGCGCCGTGCTGGCAGGTGATGCCCCCTCGGCGACGCTGCCGGTCTGCGTGCACAACGGCAACGACGGCTTCTGCGGCACGACGGCGCCGTCAGGAGCGACGATCACGCCGGCGCCGACGCCGACTGCGACGTACAGCGGCCCGTTCGCCGTCGTCGCAAAAGCGACGAACGTGCTCGACGATCACGTCTACACGCCCGCGAAAGCACCGCGCGTGCTCAGCGGTACGGTCGCCTCGCACACGCAGGTCGCGTCGGTCGAACTGCGCCTGCGCCGCAGCTATCGCGGGCGCTGCTACGCCTACAACGGCAAGAGCGAGCGCTTCGCACGCGCGCGTTGCGGCAGCGGCCGCTTCTTCAAGGTCGGCTCGACGCCGAGCTTCAGCTACCTGCTGCCGGGCGCGCTCGCGCCGGGCCGCTACGTGCTCGACCTCGAGGCAACGGATGCGGCCGGGCATCGCAGCACGCTCGCGCGCGGCAGCTCGCGGATCGTCTTCTATGTCCGCTAGCGCGCGAGACGGGCGGCGCCGGAGCCGATGAGCGCCCGGCGGCGCGCTGAGCGGCCGGCCTGGCGAGCGCGCACGCTCGCCGGTCGGCTCGGCGCCGCGCTCGTCGCGCCTGCGGCAGCGGCGCTGCTGCTGGCCGGCTGCGGCATCGGCGCAGGCAACGCGCCGAGCGCCGTGCACCTGCTCGTCACGCGCGACTTCGGCGCGTCGGTCGTGCGCACTTGGAGTGCTCCGAACGTCTCGGGGCAGGAGACTGTGATGAGCCTGCTGATGCGCAACGCGCACGTCGGCACGCGCTACGGCGGCGGCTTCGTGCAGAGCATCGACGGACTCGCCGGCGGCCAGCAGCGCGGGCAGCCGATCGACTGGTTCTATTACGTCAACGGCATCGAGGCGAGCAAGGGAGCGAGCTCGACGAACGTCAATCCGGGCGATGCGATCTGGTGGGACCGCCACGATTGGAGCCAGACCGAGGACGTGCCGGCCGTCGTCGGCTCGTTTCCGCAGCCGTTCCTGAACGGCATCGGCGGCAAGCGCCTGCCGGTGCGCGTCGAATGCTCGGACGCCGAAGGCGCAGCCTGCCACACGGTCACCTCGCGCCTGCGCGCGGCCGGCGTGCCGGCTGCCGTAGCGGCGCTCGGCGGCGCTGCCGGCGCGGCCGAAACGCTGCGCGTAGCCGTCGCTCCGTGGCGCGCGATCGCCGGCGAAGAAGGGCCGCACGAGCTCTCGCAGGGGCCGCACGTGAGCGGCGTGTACGCGCGCTTCGCCGCGAACGGCGAGACGCTCGCGCTGCTGGACGAAGGCGGCGTCGCCAAGCAGCAATTGGGCGCCGGGACCGGCTTGATCGCAGCGACTCGAATTCGCGAAGAAGCGCCGGTCTGGGTCGTGACCGGAACCGACGAAGCGGGCGTCGCGCTCGCGGCGCGAGCGTTTGACGCTGCGAGCCTTCGCGACCATTTTGCCATCGCTGTCGAGCCGTCTGGCGTGCTTGCGCTGCCGCGGCCGGGGAACTGAGGCGATGGTCGGCTCGCTGTTGTTCTACCGCCGCATCGCCAGCCCGCTGCACGCCGCGCGCGCCGGTGTCGGCGCGCTGTGGGCGATGTCGCTGATCGCAGCTGCGCTGATTCTCTATCAGCCGCTGGCGCTGCTGGCGCTGCTGGCGGCCGTGCTCGGCGCCGGCTGTGGCGCAGGCGTCGGGCACGAGCTCGGCCGCTCGCTGCGGATCGCAGCGATCGTCGCGCTGCCGATCGTGCTCGTCAACGTGCTCGTCAGCCGCCAAGGGCTGACGGTGTTCGCGCGGCTCGGCGACCTCGGGCCGTTCGGCCAAGGCGATCTGACCGTCGAGGCGCTCGTCTACGGCGCCGTGATCGCGCTGAAGGTGACGCTGCTGATCCTCGTCACCTCGCTTGCGAGCCTCGCCGTCGACCCGGACGAGATCCTGCGCGGCTTTCGCCACCTGTCGTTTCGCTCGGCGCTGACGGCGACGATTGCGACGCGCATGCTGCCGGTGCTCGCAGCCGACTCGCAACGGCTGGCTGAGGCACAGCGCACACGGCCAGGCGGCGTCGCGCGCGGCGCGCGCGGGCGTGTCGCGCTGCTCAGCGCCGTCGTCGGCGGCTCGCTCGATCGTGCGATGGACGTCGCCGCGACGCTCGAGGTGCGCGGCTTCGCCGTCTCACGGCGTACGCGCTGGCGCGATCGCACGGCAGTCGCGCCGCTCTCGCGCCACGACCTCGCGTTCGCGGCGTCGGCAGCAGCCGTGCTCGCGCTGGCGCTTGTCGGACGGCTTGCCGGCGTCGCCGACTTCACTGCCTATCCGCAGATCTCGATGACGCTCGACGGCGGCACGCTGGCGTTGTGCCTCGCGATTGCCGTAGCCGTCGTGCTGCCGTTCGGCGATCGGCGCGGGATCGAGCGATGAGCGCGCCGATGCTGTCGTTCGAGCGCGTCTCCTACGCCTACCCGAGCGTCGAGCGCGCGGCGCTCGTCGACGTCGACTTCGAGATCGGCCCAGGCGAGTTCTGCCTGCTCGCCGGGCTCTCGGGCAGCGGCAAGTCGACGTTGCTGCGCGCCGCCTGCGGCCTCGTGCCGCACTTCCACGGCGGCCGCTTTGCCGGGCGCGTACACGTCGCCGGTCTCGATACGCGCGAGCACGGGCCGGCGCGGCTCGGCGCGTTCGCCGGCGCGCTGTTCCAAGATCCGGAGACGCAGCTCGTGACGAGCTCGGCGCGCGCCGAGCTGGCGCTCGCGCTCGAAAGTCGCGGCAACGGCGCGGCGGCCGTCGCGCGCGGCGTCGAGGAGGTCGCGCTCGCACTCGGCATCGACGCGCTGCTCGACCGCGCGACGCACGAGCTGTCTGGCGGCGAGAAGCAGCGCGTTGCGCTCGGCGCGGCGCTTGCCGGCCGCCCGCGGCTGGTCCTGCTCGACGAGCCGACCTCGCAGCTCGATCCGGTCGCCGGCGATGAGCTGATCGGACTGCTGCGACGGCTCAACGAGGAGTGGGAGACGACGATCGTGCTGGCCGAGCACCGTCTCGAGCGCTGCCTCGGCGCCGCCGATCGCGTGATCGCGCTCGACGGCGGCGCGGTCGTCTGCGACGGCGACCCGTCGAGTTTCCTCAGCTGGGCGGCCAAGCGCGCACCGGCGCTGCAGACACCCGGCGCGAAGCTGTTCGACATCGCCGGGCTGAGCCCGCCGCCGAGCGGCGTGCGCGAGGCGCGCGCGACACTGCGCTCGCTGTCGCTGCTGCCAGAGCTGGACGCGAGCGAGCAACCGGTCCCGGCGAGCGCGCCCGAGCCGAGCCGCCGTCGCCGCCACCGCCACCGCCTGCGCCGTTCACAGCCGGCCGCGGCACTCGAGCTGAGCGGTGTCTGGCATGAGCTGCGCGACGGCCCGGCGATCCTGCGCGGCGTCTCGCTGCGCGTCGAGCCGGGCGAGTGCGTCGCGCTGATGGGGCGCAACGGCGCCGGCAAGTCGACGCTGCTGCGACACGCAGCGGGGCTGCTCGAGCCGACACGCGGCAGCGTCCAGCGAGCCGGCCGCGTCGCGCTGCTGCTGCAGAACCCCGGCGACTACCTGATCCACGAGCGCGTCGAGCAGGAGGCATCGCCTGCGGCGCTTGCGGGCGTCGGGCTCGCTGCGTTCGCCTCGCGCAACCCGCGCGAGCTCTCCGGCGGCGAGCGCCAGCGGCTCGCGTTGGCGATCGTCAGCGACGGCGAGCAGCCGGCGGTGCTCGCGCTCGACGAGCCGACGCGCGGGATGGACCGCGAGGCGAAGGTCGAGCTCGCGCGCGAGCTGCGTCGCCGCGCCGGCGAGGGCCAAGCGGTCGTCGTCGCGACGCACGATCCGGAGTTCGCGGCGGCGTGCGCCGATCGCGCGCTGCTGATGGCCGACGGTCGCGTGATCGTCGACGGATCGACGGCGCAGCTGCTCAGCGGCGGCTGGTATTTCGCGACCGAGACGGCGCGCATCCTCGGCGGCGCCGGCGGCGCGCTGCTGCCGCACGAAGGCGCCGAGCTGCTGCGCCGCGACGCTCGCGTCGAGGTCGCGCTGTGAGCTGGCCGCTCGCTTCGTTTGCGATTGTCGGCGTCGTGCTCGCGCTCGGCTGGCTCGCCTACGAGCGCGCGCGCCCGTCGGCACGAATGATCGCCGTCGTCGGCACGCTCGCGGCCGTCGCTGCGCTCGGGCGCGACGCCTTCGTCGCGCTGCCCGACGTCAAGCCGATCACGGCGATGACGCTCGTCGTCGGCTACGCGCTCGGCCCGCTGCCGGGCTTCAGCGTCGGCGCGCTCGGAATGCTCGCGTCGAACTTCGTCCTCGGGCAGGGCCCGTACACGCCGTGGCAGATGGCCGCATGGGGCCTCGTCGGGCTCGCCGGCGCGGCGCTCGGCGCGGTCAGCCGCCGCCGTCTCGGCCGCGTGCAGCTCGCGCTCGCATGCGCGCTTGCGGCGTTCGCGGCCAAGCAGGTGATGGATCTCTACACGTGGACGCTCGGCGCAAGCCACACGCCGGCTGCATACCTGGCGATCGCCGCTACGGCGCTGCCGTTCGACCTCACCGACACGATCGCGAGCTTCTTCTTCGGGCTCGCCTTCGGCCCCGAGCTCGCGCGCCTGCTCGCGCGCATGCGCGCGCGCATGCATGTCAGCTGGCAGGACGCTGGGGTAGGGGAGCAGCTGCCGCCGCCGAGCGAACCGGACGGGCGCTCGGGCGGTCGCTCGGGTGCGCGGGCTGGAGTGCTCGGGCCGATCGGCGCGATCGCGCCGCCGCTCGTGCTGCTGATTGCGCTGCTTGCAGTCCTCGCCACGCCGCGCGCCGCCTCGGCCGCGTCGCTCGGCCGCGAGCTCTCCTATCTGAGCTCGGCGCAGAACGCCGACGGCGGCTTCGGCGCAGCGGCCGGGCAGCGCAGCAGCGAGCTCTACACCGGCTGGAGCGCGATCGGGCTCGCTGCTGCCGGGCGCAACCCGGCGAGCTTCCGCCGTGCCGGGCGCTCGGTGCTCGACGGCTTGCGCGCCGAAGCCGCGACGCTCGACGGCCTCGGCGACGACGAGCGCACGATCCTCGCGCTGAGCGCATGCGGCGCCTCGGCGTACTCCTTCGGCGGGCGCAACCTCGTCGCCGAAGTGCTGCACGAACGCGCGGGCGACGGCTCGTTCGCGCATCAGGTCAACCTGACGGCGTTCGCGATCTTCGCGCTGCGCGCCGTCGGGCACTCGGCGAAGCTGTCGGCGATCCGCGAAGCGGCGGGCTGGATCGAGCGCCAGCAGAACGGCGACGGCGGCTTCGGCTTCGGCGGGCGCGGCTCACCGAGCGACGTCGACGACACGGCAGCCGCGCTGCAGGCGCTCGCCGACGCGGGCGCGCGCGACCGGCGCGCGCTCTCGCGTGCGACGGCCTTTCTGGTCGGCGCGCAGAACCCCGACGGCGGCTTTCCGCAGCAGCGCGGCGGCGAATCGAACGCGCAGTCGAGCGCCTGGGCCGTGCAGGGCCTGCTCGCGGCCGGGCGCGACCCGGCGTCTGTCAAGCGCAGTGGCAGTCGCTCGCCGCTCGGCTATCTCGAAAGCCTGCTCGCGCCGAACGGCAGCATTCGCTACTCGCGAACGAGCGCGCAGACGCCCGTCTGGGTGACCGCGCAAGTGCTGACAGCGCTCGCGCGCAAGACGTTCCCGGTCGCCTGAGCGCTTCAGGCGGCCTTTACCGGTGCTTCTAGGATTGAACGATGCCCGGACATGTCTCCACTGCGGGCGCGCTGCCGCAGGCGCGCAGCAGCGAGCGCGCCCCGCGCTCGGATGCGAGCGTCGCGCTGCTGGTCGCAGCGCTCTGCGCCGCGGCGATGCTGCTCGTCTGGGCCGTCTTCGAGCACGTTGCAGCGTTCGAACTGCGTGACGCGACGCTGCTGTACGACTTCACGCTGCTCGACGGCCCACGGCTCGGCAGCGCCTGCACGAAGCTGCTGCACCTGCTCGAACCGGGGCGCTTCGTGATCTGGGGCGCCGGCCTCGTACTCGTCGCGCTCGCGCGCGAACGCCCGCGCGTCGCGCTTGCCGTCGCCCTCGTGATGGGGCTCGCGCCGCTCAGCTCGGAGATTCTCAAGCCGCTGCTCGCGCACCCGCATCCGAGCGTCGGCTACACGCACATCGGCCCGGCGTCGTGGCCGAGCGGCCACGCGACCGCCGCGACAGCGCTCGCGCTGAGCGTCGTGCTCGTCACGCCGTCGCGCTGGCGCGTGATCGCGGCCGTCGGCGCGGCGGCGTTGATGCTCGCCGTCGGCTTCGCGCTGCTCGTGCGCGAATGGCACCTGCCGAGCGACGTGCTCGGCGGCTATCTGATGGGCTCGCTGTGGATGGCGCTGGCCGTCGCCTGCCTGCGCGGCTCGGAAGCTCGCTGGCCGCGGCGCGTGCGAGACGGAGACGCGGCGAGCGTTACCTAGCGGGGTCGCCGCCGGCGCTGTGCGCGCCGGGCGCCCACAGCGGCTCTGAGCGCTCGCCGTCGGCAGACTCGTCGTTGTTGGCCGCGCGGCTGAGGATGAACAGCAGGTCGGAGAGCCGGTTGAGGTAGCGCACGACCTCCGCATTGCCGTCCTCGCCGACGGCGATCGCGCGGCGCTCGGCGCGCCGGCAGACGGTGCGGCAGACGTGCAGGTGCGCCGCTGCCGGAGTGCCGCCGGGGATCACGAACGAGCGCAGCGGCTCGAGCGTCGCGTTGACCTCGTCGCAGGCGCTCTCCAGCCAAGCCGTGTAGTCGGGACCGACGCGCAGGCGCTCGCGCGTCGTTGCGGCGTGCACGCCGTCGGCTGGGGCCTCGGCATCCTCGGCCGGAGCGTCAACGTCCTCGGGAGCCGGCGGAACAGACAGGTCGGCGCCGATGTCGAGCAGGTCGTTCTGCACGCGCGCCAGCCACTCGCCGAAGCGCGCCGGCATGCCCGGCGCGAGCAGCGCCAGGCCGATCGTCGCGTTGAGCTCGTCGACCGTCCCGTAGGCCTCGACGCGCGCGTGCAGCTTGGAGACGCGGCTCATGTCGCCGAGGTGCGTCTCGCCGCCGTCGCCGAGCTTCGTGTAGATGCGCGTCAGGTTGACTGTCATGGTCGGCGTCGGCGCCTCGCCGACGGCTTCCGATGATATGCACGCAGAGCGGTCTGTGCGGATCGGCACACCGCGCGTCGGCGCGATCGGATACGTTGCCGGCCTGCACATGCGGATCGGTGTACCGAAGGAGACGGCCGGGGGCGAGCACCGAGTGGCGCTCGTGCCTGAGGTCGTCAGCAAGCTGAAGGCCAAAGGCCTCGACGTCGCCGTTCAGAGCGGCGCGGGCGACGACGCGCTCGTACCCGATGCAGCGTTCGCCGACGCCGGCGCCGAGATCACTGCCGACGCCGGCGAGATCTACAAGAGCGACATCGTCGTCACGATCGCGCCGCCCGACCCGGAGCAGGTTCGCGCGCTTGGCCAGGGCTCGATCCTGATCGGCTTCCTCGCGCCGCTGTCGAGCCCGGCGACGACGAAGGCGCTGGCAGACGCCGGCGCGACGGCGTTCGCGATGGAGGCGATCCCGCGGATCTCGCGCGCGCAATCGATGGACGCGCTGTCCTCGCAGGCGAACGTCGGCGGCTACAAGGCGGCGCTGCTCGGCGCCGAGGAGATGGGCCGCTTCTACCCGATGCTGATGACTGCCGCCGGCACGATCCCGCCGGCGAAGGTGCTCGTGCTCGGCGTCGGTGTGGCCGGCCTGCAGGCGCTCGCGACGGCCAAGCGCCTCGGCGCGCGCACGACCGGCTACGACGTCCGCCCGGAGGTCGCCGAGCAGGTCCAGTCGCTCGGCGCGATGTGGCTCGACCTCGGCCTGGAGGCGAGCGGCGAGGGCGGCTACGCACGCGAGCTGACCGACGAGGAGCGCGCCCAGCAGCAGCAGGCGCTGACCGACGCGATCAAGGGCTTCGACGTCGTCATCACGACGGCGCTCGTGCCCGGCCGGCCGGCGCCGAAACTCGTCACGGCCGAGGCCGTCGAAGGGATGAAGCCGGGCTCGGTCATCATCGATATGGCCGGCGAGACGGGCGGCAACTGCGAGCTGACCGAGCCGGGCCAGACGGTCGTCCGCCACGACGTCAAGATCGTCTCGCCGCTGAACCTGCCGGCGAGCATGCCCGAGCACTCCTCGCAGCTGTTCGCGCGCAACGTGCTCGCGCTGCTCGAGCTGATGGTCGGCGAGGACGGCGCGCTGAACTTGGACTTCGACGACGAGATCATCGCCGGCGCCTGCGTCGTGCGCGACGGCGAGATCGTCAACGCCGGCGCCAAGGCGACGGTCGAGAAAGCAGCAGGAGGAGCGGCGGCATGATCCTGGCGAGCACGCTCACGAACAACCTGGCGATCCTCGTGCTCGCCGGCTTCATCGGCTTCGTCGTGATCTCGAAGGTGCCGAACACGCTGCACACGCCGCTGATGTCCGGCACGAACGCGATCCACGGGATCGTGCTGCTCGGCGGCCTGCTGCTGTTCGGCCTGACCGGGCTCGACGGCCTCAGCAAGGCGCTGCTCGTGATTGCCGTCGCGTTCGGCACGATCAACGTGATCGGCGGCTTCCTCGTGACCGACCGGATGCTCGAGATGTTCAAGTCCAAGCCGAAGCCGAAAGCCGACGCCAAGGACGACGAGCCTCCGAAGGAGCCCGGCTCATGAGCGCGACGCCGCTGGCCACGACGTTCCTGCAGAGCGACAGCTTCATCTACGTCCTCTACATCATCGCGTTCGCGCTGTTCATCCAGGGGCTGCGCGGGCTCGCCGGCCCGACGACGGCCGTGCGCGGCAACCGCATCGCCGGTGTCGGCATGGCGATCGCGGTCGTCGCGACGCTGCTGAGCAAGGGCGAGGGCAACTGGGGGCTGATCGTGCTCGGCGTCGCGCTCGGCGTCGCCGTCGGCGTGCCGGCTGCGCGCCAGGTGAAGATGACGGCGATGCCGCAGATGGTCGCGCTGTTCAACGGCGTCGGCGGCGGCGCCGTCGCGCTGATCTCATGGGTCGAGTTCCGCCACTACGGCGCGACGTACGGCTCGCACACGGAGCAGGTCAGCCACGAATTCGCCAGCGGCGCCTCGCTGCACGCGTTCGTCCACACCAGCGCAGTGCCGACGTACGTCGCGGTCTTCTCGGTGTTCGCCGCGATCGTCGGCTCGGTCTCCTTCTGGGGCTCGAACATCGCCTTCGCCAAGCTCCAGGAAATCCTCCCCGGCCGGCCGATCTCGTTCGGCAGCGCCCAGCAGATCGTCAACCTCGTACTGCTCGTGCTGGCGCTCGCCGCCGGCGTCGACCTCGTCGCCGGCGCGCACTCCGAGCTGCTGTTCGTCGGCATGCTCGTCGTCGCCGCGCTGCTCGGCAACGCCGTCGTGCTGCCGATCGGCGGCGCCGACATGCCGGTCGTGATCTCGCTGCTGAACGCCTTCACCGGGCTCTCGGCTGCTGCGACCGGCGTCGCGTTGAACAACCCGGCGCTGATCGTCGCCGGCATGATCGTCGGTGCGTCCGGCACGATCCTGACGAACCTGATGGCGACCGCGATGAACCGCTCGATCCCGTCGATCATCGCCGGCGGCTTCGGCGGCGGTGGAGCGGTTGCGGGCGCCGAAGGCGCCGGCGAGCACGCGGGCACGGTCAAATCGACGAGCGCCGCCGACGCGGCGATCCAGCTGGCGTATGCCAGCCGCGTCGTCGTCATTCCCGGCTACGGCATGGCCGTCGCGCAGGCGCAGCACGCCGTGCGCGAGCTGACCAAGGAGCTCGAGAAACGTGGCGTCGAAGTCACCTACGCGATCCATCCGGTCGCCGGGCGGATGCCGGGCCACATGAACGTGCTGCTGGCCGAGGCCGACGTGCCGTATGACCAGCTGAAGGAGATGGACGACGCCAATCCGGAGTTCGAGCGCACCGACGTCTCGCTCGTGATCGGCGCCAACGACGTGACGAACCCGGCTGCGCAGAACACGCCATCGTCGCCGATCTACGGCATGCCGATCCTCGAAGTCAACCGCAGCCACTCGGTGATCGTGATCAAGCGCTCGATGAATCCCGGCTTCGCCGGCATCGAAAACGAGCTCTACTACGACCCGAAGACGGCGATGCTGTTCGGCGACGCGAAGTCGGCCGTCTCGGAGATCACCAGCGAGCTCGACCAGATCTAGGAGTCATGTAGGTACGGATGGCGCATGCGCCATCTTCTGGCCGGCACATGCGCCTTAGGTGCATCGGGAGGGTGCATGCACCCTCCCGCGGAGCCGCACATGTGCGGCTCCGGACGATAGGCCGCATGCGGCCTATCGCAGGCAGGCACATGCGCCTGCCTGAACAGCCGACCAGATCGCCTCTGCGAGACTGCGCGCGATGATCGCTCGCAGCCAGGCTCTCGCGGCGCTGACGGAGGACGAGTTCGACGTCGTCGTCGTCGGCGGCGGGATCACCGGCGCGGGCGTCGCGCTGGACGCGGCTACGCGCGGCTACAGCGTCGCGCTGCTGGAGCGCGCCGACTACGCCGCGGGCACGTCGAGCCGTTCGAGCAAGCTCGTTCACGGCGGCCTGCGCTACCTGCAGAACTTCGACCTCGGGCTCGTCCGCGAGGCGCTGCTCGAGCGACAGCTGATGGTTGCGCTGGCGCCGCATCTGGTGCGCCCGCTGCCGCTCGTCGTGGCGGCGTTCGAGGGCGCGCGCCCGGACCGGCTCGTCGGCGTCGGCTTGAACCTGTACGACGTGATGTCCGTCACCGACCGGCGCTCGGCCGGCGGGCGCCTGCGCGCGCGACGCAGCCGGCGCGCGCGCGAAGCGAGCGAGCGCAAGGCGGGCGAGCACGACGGCGAGCAGGAGCCGGCGGCGAGCGCAGGCGATGAGGGCGAGTACTGGAGCCCGGCGCGCCATCGCGTGATCTCCGGCGAGGAAGTCGTCGAGCTGCTGCCGGCGCTCGAGCAGCGTGAGCCGACGAGCGGCTACCTGTTCTACGACTGCCAGACCGACGACGTGCGGCTCGTGCTGACCGTGCTCGGCGAGGCCGAGCGCTTCGGCGCGGTCTGCGCCAATCGCGTCGGCGTGACCGGGCTGCTCGAGCGCGACGGGCAGACGCACGGCGTGCAGGCGCTCGATCGCGAGAGCGGCGAGCGCTTCGACGTGCGCGCGGCCAACGTCGTCAACGCGACCGGCGTCTGGGCCGACGAGCTGCGCCCGAACGAGCTGCACGACGAGGCCGAGCTGCCGCGCATTCGCCCGAGCCGCGGTACGCACATCACGCTGCGCCACGCCGATCTGCCGCTGATTGGCGGCGCGATCGTGCCGGCCGGCTCCGGGCGCTCGATCTTCGCGCTGCCGTGGCTCGGGCACACGCTCGTAGGCACGACCGACAACGACTACGAGGGCTCGCTCGATCACGTCGCGCCGTCCGAGACGGACGTCGAGTACCTGCTCGCTGCGATCAACGAGTTCTTCGGCCGCTCGTTCGGCGCCGATGACCTGACCGGCGCGTTCGCCGGCGTGCGCCCGCTGATCTCGACCGGCGATCCGAAGAAGTCGGTCGACATCTCGCGCAAGGCCGAGCTGTATGAGACGTCGTCCGGCATGATCACGATCACCGGCGGCAAGCTGACGACGTGGCGGCGCATGGCCAAGCTCGCTGTCGATCGCATCGTCGAGCGCGAAGCGCGCGAGGCACCGTGCCGTACGCACGAGATCCCGCTCGGCCAGGCGATCGCCGCCGAGGAGCTGCCGCGCGTCGAGGGCGTGCCGGACGCCTCCTATGCGCCGCTCGCCGCGCGCTACGGCTATGCCGCGCGCGAAGTGCTCGCGCTGGCCTCAGAGCGCGGTGAGCTGGCTCAGCCGATCGTGCCCGGCCTGCCCGACCTGCTTGCCGAGGTCGTGCTCGCGGCGCGCCACGAGCAGGCGCGCAGCATCGGCGACGTGCTGCTGCGGCGCACGCGCCTCGGCCTGCTCGCGGCGCGCGAGCTGACCGGCGATCCGGCGGTCGTCGAGCGCGTCGGCGCTGTGCTCGCTGCCGAGCTCGGCTGGAGCTTGCAGCGCAGCGGCGAGGAGATCGCGCGCTTTGCCGAGGAGGCGCGCGCCGAGGGTCTGGTGCAAGCGTGAGCGCAGCTCACGCCGCTCCGGCGCGGCGCCTGCAGGCCGGCGCGCGCGTGCTCGAGCTCGGCTCGCCGCCGCTGTTGATGGGTATCGTCAACGCCTCGCCCGACTCGTTCAGCGACGGCGGCCGCCACGCGACGCTCGACGCTCGCGCGGCGCTGGCCGAGGAGCTGCTGCAGGCGGGCGCAGCGATCATCGACGTCGGCGGCGAGTCGGCGACGACAGGCCGTCCGCCGGTCGCCGTCGAGCAGGAGATCGAGCGTGTCGCGCCGCTCGTCGCGCGGATCGCCGGCAGCCTCGGCGCGCTCGTCTCGGTCGACACGTACAAGCCGGCCGTCGCGCGCGCCGCGATCGCAGCCGGCGCCGGCATCGTCAACGACGTCAGCGGGCTGCGCGATCCCGAGCTGGCGGCCGTCTGCGCCGAGACCGGCGCGGCGCTCGTCGTGATGCACACGCGCGCAGCGCCGCGCGAACGGCTGCAGGAGGCCGATCGCTACGACGACGTGACCGCCGACGTGCTCGCGTTCCTGCGCGAGCGGATCGCGCTGGCGCTCGACGCCGGCGTCAGCGAGCAGCAGCTGATCGTCGATCCCGGCCCCGACTTCGCCAAGACGCCGGCGCAGACGATCCGGCTGCTCAGCGAAGTCGAGCGCCTGCACGAGCTCGATCGCCCGCTGCTGATGGCGATCTCGCGCAAGGACTTCGTCGGCGCGCTGACCGGCCGCGCGCCGCGCGAGCGGCTCGCCGGCACGCTCGCCGCATTCGCGCACGGCCTCGACGCCGGCGCGCACATCTTCCGCGTGCACGACGTCGCAGCGGCAGCCGACTTCCTGGCCGTGCGCGAGGCGCTGTCGGGTGAGGCGCAACCGAGCAGGGATCTCGTGCTGGGCGAGGAACTGCGACACGAGACGCTAGGCTGAAAGTCCCAAGGGGTGCCCGCAGCTGTCCAACGCTGCGGGACGCCGACCGCCCATCCGAAGACTAGGAGAGAACAAATGCCAGCAGTACTGGACCGCGCCGAGCTCGAGGCGAGCCCGCTCGCAGACCTTCACGCAATTGCCGACCAGCTCGGCCTCGACGGCTTCAGGCGCCTGCGCAAGGCCGACCTGATCGACAGGATCGTCGGCGATGACAGCGGCACGAGCTCCGATGAGGAGCCCTCGTCCGGCGAGGAGAGCGAGTCCTCGACGCGGTCGAGCACACGCCGTCGCCGTGGCGGGCGCTCGCGTCGCGCCGGCTCGTCCTCGCGCAGCGAGTCCGATGACGCCGGCGACAACACCGACCGCGACGCCGACGCCGACAGCGAGGACGCCAAGCCGGCGGCGCGTTCGCGCCGTGGCCGCGCGACGAGCAAGGCCGACGACGCCGAGGAGGAGACGCGGCCGGCGGCGCGCTCACGCCGCGCAAGCTCGCGCGAGGACGGCGATGGCGATGAGATGAAGCCCGCGCCGCGCTCGCGTCGAGGACGCGGATCGGCCGCCGGCAAAGAGCCTGAGTCAGACGACCAGACCGGCGACGGCGAGCCCGTCGAGGGGGTCGTCGAGGTGCTCGGCAACGGCTCGGCGTTCCTGCGCATCGACCCGCCGGAGCCGTCTGACGGCGACGTCTACATCTCCGCGGCGCAGGTGCGCCGTTGCGAGCTCGTCTCCGGCGACCGCGTCGCGGGCCCGGCACGCAAGCCGCGCCGCTCCGAGCGCTATCCCTCGCTCGTGCGCGTCGAGCAGATCAACGGCGCGTCGGCCGACGCTGCCGCTGCCGTCACGCGCTACGAGGATCTGCCGGTCGACTATCCGAGCGAGCGCTTTGCGCTCGACGTCAAAGATCCCACGCTCGAAGCAATCGAGTGGCTGACGCCGTTCGGCCGTGGCTCGCGCGTGCTGATCGTCGGCGCCTCGCGCGCCGGCAAGAGCGAGACGTTGCGCACGCTCCTCAGCGCGCTGTCGGGGCGCGACGGGCTCGAGCTGACGCTCGTGCTCGCCGGTGCGCGCCCCGAGGAGATCTCGCAATGGCAGGCCGGCGAGCCCACGCCGACCGCCGCACTCAGCTTCGCCGCGTCGCCCGACACGCAGGCGCAGGCTGTCGAGCGTGCGCTCGACGCCGCCAAGCGTGTCGCCTCGCGCGGCGGTGACGCCGTCGTTCTGGTCGACAGCCTCGACGCGCTGCCGCCGCACGCTGCGCGCAAGGCGCTCGCCGCGGCGCGCAACCTGCGCGAGGGCGGCTCGCTGACGTTGATCGCAACCGCATCGCAGCCGTACGGCGGCGAGAGCACCGTGATCGCGCTCGACGTCGCCCTGACGTCGACCGGCCGCCAGCCGATCCTCGACCTTGCCGCCAGCGGCACGTTGCGTCCTGAGCTGCTCGTCGGCGACGACGGCGCTCAGGCAATCACCAAGGCCCGCGCGGAAGCGACCTAGGACGTCGCCGGCGCGGCGCCGTCGGCGGGCTAACCGCGGTAGGCGACGCGGCCCCACGACGGCTCGGGAGCGAGCTCGATCGGCTCGCCGCCGGCTGCCGTCAAAGGGTCGACCGGCTGCACGTAGGAGAAACTGCCGCTCTCTTCGTCGAAGGCGACGCTCAGCTCGCCCTCGTTGACGCGCTGATCGAGCCAGGCGCCGCGGAACACGAGCCGGCGCAGCCAATGCACGAGCGAGCGCTCGGCCGGGCCGACGAGCTCTGGCCAGCAGTCGTTGACGTGGTGCCCGAGAGCTGATGCCGGATCGGAGATCTCGCCGTTGACAGCGAGATTGACGAGGTCTTCGAGCTCCTCCTCGCCGAGGCGGCCGCCGACGAAACCGACCTTGATCGCCGCCTGCTCGCAGCGCTCGGCGAAGTCCTCTTCGTTGAACGTAAAGCGCAGCTCGCCGTATTCGAGGACGAAGTCCTCTCCAGAGTCGTAATTTCCGCGGCGGGCAGGGTCCATGACGAGAAAGTCCCGCCAGCGCAGGGGAGCGCTGCGGGTCGTCGGGATCATATGGCCGGTTCCTTCTCGGCTGGTTGCGATGCATGTGTTCTTGCACGGATTCCGGCCTGTAGAAATCGAGACGGGCGTGAGCGCGCCCGCCGCCGGTCGAAGTCGACGCGCGAGCCCGCTGGCGCGTCGGGCGAGCTACCAGCAGGGCGCCGTGCGCCGAGAACGCGCTCTATACGCTGCCGTGATGGCGCGGCTCTCGCAACACGGACTGCGGCGCGTGCTCGGCACGAGCGCGCTGTTCTCGACCGCCTACGGCAACGTCGGCTCCTCGATCTACTACGCGCTGGGCCTGGTCGCCTCCTACGCGCTTGGCCTGACGCCGATCGTCTTCCTGCTGACCGGCGTGATCTTCTACCTGACGGCCGCGACATACGCCGAGGCGACGGCGATGTATCCCGAGGCCGGCGGCTCCTCGAGCTTCGCGCGCCATGCGTTCAACGAGCTGTGGTCGTTCTTCGCCGCCTGGGCGCAGATGCTCAACTACACGATCACGATCGCGATCTCCGCGTTCTTCGTGCCGCACTACATCGGCGGGCTGTTCTGGCCGGCGCTCGAACACGGGCCCGGCGACGTGATCTTCGGCATCGGCGTCGTCGGACTGCTGTCAGTCGTCAATGTCGTCGGCGTCAAGGAGGCCGCGGGGCTGAACATCGTGCTCGCGATCACCGATCTGGCCACGCAGCTGCTGCTCGTCGTCGTCGGCATCATCCTCGTGCTCTCGCCGCACGTGCTGATCCACAACGTTCACCTCGGCCACGCGCCGACGTGGAAAAACTTCCTCGTCGCGATTCCGGTCGGGATGATCGCCTATACGGGCATCGAGACGATCTCGAACATGGCCGAGGAGGCGCGCGACGAGACGAAGACGGTGCCGCGCGCGATCAAGTTCGTCGTGCTTGCCGTGTTCGCGATCTACGCAGCGTTGCCGATGGTCGCGCTGTCGGCGCTGCCGGTCCACAAGGATGCCGCCGGCAACTACACGACGCTGCTCGGAACGCCCGACAACAAAGGCGGCTTCGCCGGCGACCCGGTGCTCGGCATCGTCAAGCACCTGCATCTCGGCGCGCTGCAGGGCGCCGGTGAGATCTACGTCGGCCTGCTCGCCGCGACGATCCTGTTCATCGCCGCCAACGCCGGCATCATCGGCGCCTCGCGCCTGGTCTACTCGATGGGCCTGCACCGCCAGGTGCCAGACCGCCTCAGCCGCCTGCACCCGCGCTTCTCGACGCCGTGGATCGGCATCCTCCTGTTCGGCGGCGTCGCCTGCCTGACGATCATCCCCGGCAAGGCCGAATTCCTCGGCAACATGTACGCCTTCGGCGCGATGCTCTCGTTCACGATCGCGCACCTGTCGGTGATTCGCCTGCGAATCAAGGAGCCCGACCGACCGCGGCCCTACCGAGGCCCGGGAACGCTGCGCTTCAAAGGCAAACAGCTGCCGCTGTTCGCGCTCTTCGGGATCCTCGGCACCGGGCTGGCGTTCGTCGTCGTCACCGTGCTGCACCTCGCCGTTGCCGCCGCCGGCGTCTTCTGGCTCGCGCTCGGCATGCTCCTCTACGTCGTCTATCGCCGCAGCCAAGGGCTCGATCTGCGCACGACGACGAAGATGGCCAAACGCGAGCGCCCGCCCGACTTCGAGGAGTTCGACTACCGCACGGCGCTCGTGCCGATCTTCGGCAAGGACATCAGCGCCAGCGTGCTCGGCCACGCCGCCAAGCTGATCGGCGAGGAGGGCGTCGTCTACGCGATCTACGTGCTGCCCGTGCCGAGCCAGCTCTCGCTCGACTCCGGCCTGGAGGCCGAGGAGGCGCACGGGCGCTCGGTGCTCGAGAGCGCGCGGATCAAGGCGCGCCGCGCCGGCATCAAGATCCACACGGCGCTGATCCGCACGCGCAACCCCGGCTCCGCGCTCGTGGGGGAGGCCGAACGGATCAACGCCGACGTGATCTACTGGTCGACGATCCACGCCTCCTCCGGCGAGCAGAAGATCGGCCCGACCGCGGCCTACCTGCTCGCCAAGCGCCCGTGCCGCGTGATCATCGAGACCGAGAACCCGCCGGCGCGCGAGCGCACGCCCGTGCCCGCCTGAGCAAGCAGTAGTCGAGCGCGCGTCGCGGCGGATTCAGACGGGCTTCGATCGATCGGGTCACTGCGCAACCCGATCCGAATCGTCACAAAATCGTTATGCGCAGCCTGCTGATCGTTATGCGGGCGTCACGCCTGCGCGCCTAGCGTTGAGCGCGAATGGCACGCCTCTCCGAGCACGGCCTGCGCCGATCGGTCGGCGTGCCCGGCCTCTTCGCGACGGCCTACGGCAACGTCGGCTCCTCGATCTACTACGCGCTCGGGCTCGTCGCCGCGCACGCGCTCGGGCTGACGCCGCTCGTCTTCCTGTTCGCCGGCGGCCTGTTCGTGCTGACCGCCAAGACCTACGCCGAGGGCGCCTCGATGTTCCCCGAGGCCGGCGGCTCCTCCTCGTTCGCGCGCCACGCCTTCAACGACGTCGTCTCGTTCTTCGCCGGCTGGGCGCTGAGCCTCGACTACATCATCACGATCGCGATCTCCGCGTTCTTCGTGCCGCACTACCTCGGCGCGTTCTTTCCCGCGCTGACGCACAACCCCGGCGACATCATCGGCGGCCTCGTCACGATCGCGCTGCTCGCCGCGCTCAACATCCGCGGGCTCGGCGAGTCGGCGAAGCTGAACATCGCCCTCGCGCTCGCCGACCTCTGCACGCAGGTACTGCTCGTCTGCCTCGGCGTCGTGCTCGTGCTGAACCCGTCGCTGCTCGTCAACCAGGTCCATCTCGGCATCGCGCCGAGCTGGACGCAGCTCGTGTTCGCGCTGTCCGTCGCGATGGTCGCCTACACCGGCATCGAGACCGTCTCGAACATGGCCGAGGAGTCGAAGAACCCCGGCCACGACATCCCCAAGGCCGTCAACCTCGTGCTGATCGCCGTGCTCGGCGTCTATGCCGGCATCTCCGTCGTCGCGCTCTCGGCGCTGCCCGTGATCCACCACACCGCCGGCTTCAGCGCGGCGCTCGGCGAAAGCTACAAGCACGCCGGCTACGCCACCGCGCTCGGCGGTCACTTCGAAAACGACCCCGTGCTCGGCATCGTCTCGCGCCTCGGCCTGCACGGAACCGTGCTGACGATCGCCAAGGACTACGTCGGCGTGCTCGCCGCGACGATCCTGTTCATCGCCACGAACGCCGGCCTGATCGGCATCTCGCGGCTGTCCTGGTCGCTCTCCGAGCACCGCCAGCTGCCGAGCCTGTTCTCGCGGCTGCATCCGAAGTTCCGCACGCCGTGGTTCACGATCGTCGCCTTCTCCGTGCTCGCCGGGATCCTGATCTTGCCCGGCGAAACGACGCTGCTCGGCAACCTCTACTCGTTCGGCGCGATGCTCTCGTTCACGACCGCGCACGTCTCCGTGATCGCCTTGCGCTTGAAGCAACCGAACCGCGAGCGCCCCTACCGGATGCCATGGAACGTCGGCTTCCGCGGCCTGCAGATCCCGCTGACCGCCGTGCTCGGTGCGATCGGCACGTTCGGCGCGTGGTGCGCCGTCGTCGCGCTGCATCCCGAGGCGCGCACGATCGGCATCCCCTGGATGGTGCTCGGCATGGGCGGCTACTACGTCTACCGCCGCAAACAGGGGCTGAAACTGCGCTCCTCCTACAAGATCGAACGCGCGCAGCGACCGCCCGACTTCGAGCCGTTCGACTACCGCACCGCGCTCGTGCCGATCTTCGGCGCCGACGTCAGCGCCAGCGCGCTGCACGGCGCCGCCAAGCTGATCGGCGAGGAGGGCGTCGTCTATGCGATCTTCGTGCTGCCCGTGCCGAGCCAGCTCTCGCTCGACGCCGGCCTGGAGGACGAGGAAGCGCGCGGGCGCTCGGTGCTCGAGAGCGCGCGCATCCAGGCGCGCCGCGCAGGGATCAAGATCCACACCGGCCTGATCCGCACGCGCAACCCCGGCGCCTCGCTCGTCGAGGAGGCGCAGCGCTTCGGCGCCGACGTGATCTACTGGTCGACGATCCACGCGCCCGCCGGCGAGCGCGGAATCGGCCCGACCGCCGCCTACCTGCTCGCCAAGCGCCCCTGCCGCGTGATCATCGAGACCGAGAACCGCAAGCCGGACTCGCGCGAGCGCTTGCCCGAGCCGGTCAGCGCCTAGCGCTTGCTTGGCTTCAGCTCGGCCGGACAGGAGCTCGGCCGGGTGGGCGGCCGGGTGGGGCGGCGGCCGGGCGGGGCGGATCAGCCGCCGAGCGCCGCCGACAGCGCCGCGTCGAGCTGCGCGTGGCGAAACTCGTAGCCGAGCACGAGCGGCTTCGCCGGCATCACGCGCGCGCCCGTCGTGACGATCTCGGCCATCTCGCCGTAGAGCAGCGCCAGCGCGGCGCCCGGCACCGGCAGGACGGCCGGACGGTGCAGCGCGCGGCCGAGCGCATGTGAGAAGTCGCGATTGCTGACCGGCTCGGGCGCGGTCGCGTTGACCGGCCCGCTCCAGCGCTCGTGCGCCAGCGCCGCGATGTAGATCCCGACGACGTCGTCGCGGTGAACCCAGGAGATGTATTGGCGCCCGCCGGCGACCGGGCCGCCGATGCCGAGTCGAAACGGCGGCAGCATCTTCTCCAGCGCGCCGCCGCTCTTGTCGAGCACGACGCCTGTGCGCACGGAGACCACGCGCATGTCTAGCGCGGACGCTCTCGCCGTCTCGGTCTCCCAGTCGACGCACACCTTCGCGAGGAAGTCGCGGCCCGGCGGAGCGTCCTCGTCGAGCGGCTCTTCGCCGTGCGCGCCGTAGTAGCCGATCGCCGAGGATCCGACGAGCGTGCGCGGTCGGCTCTGCGTCTGCTCGACGCCCGCAAGCAGGTTGCGCGTGCCCGTCACGCGACTGTCGCGGATCGCGCGCTTGGCCTCCTCGCTCCAGCGCTGTGCGACGTTCTCGCCGGCCAGATGCGCGATCGCGTCGCGGCCCTCGAACGCCGCCGCCGGCGCCGGTTCGCCGAGTGGATCCCAATCGAACGCCTCGACCGTCGCGACTCCGGCATCGGCGAGACGCTTGCGCGCGCGTGCCGCGTCGCGCGAGAGCACCGTCACCTCGGCGCCACGCTGCTGCAGCGCGGCGATCAGCGACGGGCCGATCAGCCCAGTCGCTCCGGTCACGGTCACGCGCATCTCCTCCACAGTCCTACCCTCTCATACGCACGCCGACGCGCGGCGGATCTGTGGCTAGCTGGGCGAGCCGTGCATCGCCGTGTCGCCCTGTGCGAAGCCGACCTCGAGCCCGGCGCGCGCCGTACCGTCCGCGCGCGCCTCGTCCGCGACCGCTTGCGCGACGGCCGGCGCGACGTCGCGGTTGAAGACCGACGGGATGATGTAGTCCTCGCGCAGTTCGCTCTCGTCGACCGTCGCCGCGATCGCGTGCGCCGCCGCCATCTTCATCGCCTCGGTGATCGTCGGCGCGCGCACGTCGAGCGCGCCGCGGAAAACGCCGGGGAAGCAGAGCACGTTGTTGATCTGATTGGGATAGTCAGAGCGGCCCGTCGCGACGATCCGCACGTACTTCTCGGCCTCCTCCGGCGTCACCTCCGGGTTCGGGTTGGCCATCGCGAAGACCATCGCGTCATCGGCCATCCGCGCCAGCGCCTCAGCTGGCATCGTGCGCGCGCCGGAGAGCCCGATCAGCAGATCCTCGCCGTCGAGCACGTCCGCCGGCGAGCCCGAGCGGCAGTCCGGGTTCGTCACCTCCGCGAACCAGCGCTTGGTCGCGTTCATCGAGCCGTCGAGGTAGTCCTCGCGCTGGACGTGAAGCGCGCCTTTGGAGTCGGCGCCGATGATTTTCGTGACGCCGCCGGCGCGCAGGATCTTGGTCACGGCGATGCCCGCTGCGCCGAGCCCGATCACGAGCACGCTCAGATCCTCGATTCGCTTGCCCGTCAGCTTGACGGCGTTCAGCAGCGCCGCCATCACGACGACCGCCGTGCCGTGCTGGTCGTCGTGGAAGACCGGGATGTCGAGCTCGTCCTTGAGCCGGTCCTCGATCTCGAAGCAGCGCGGCGCCGAGATGTCCTCGAGGTTGATCCCGCCGAACGCGGGCGCGATCAGCTTGACCGTGTGCACGATCTCGTCCGGGTCGGTCGTGTCGAGGCAGATCGGAAAGGCGTCGACGCCGGCGAACTCCTTGAACAGGCAGCACTTGCCCTCCATCACCGGCATCGCCGCGAGCGGGCCGATGTCGCCAAGCCCGAGCACCGCCGTGCCGTCGGAGACGACGGCGACCGTGTTGCGCTTGATCGTGTACTGGAATGCGCGATCGGCGTCGTCGGCGATCGACAGGCTGACGCGCGCGACGCCCGGCGTGTAGGCCATCGACAGATCCTCGCGCGTCTTCAGCGGGTGCTTGTTCTGCTGTTCGATCTTGCCGCCGACGTGCAGCTGGAAGGTGCGGTCGGTCGTGTCGATCAGCTCGACGCCGGCGACCGTGCCGACGGCCTGCACGATCCGCTCCCAATGGTCCTTGCCCGATGCGTCGACGACGATGTCGCGCAGGCTGTGGCTGCCGTCGACCTCGACCAGGTCGACGGCGCCGACGATTCCGCCGGCCTCGCCGATCGCACCGGTCAGGTGCCCCAGGGTGCCGTGGGCGTCGTCGATGTTGACGCGGATCGTCAGACGGAATTGCGCGCTCGGTGTAGCACTCACTGGAACTGGTCTCCTCCGAAGTTGCGGGCACGGCATGTTAGGCCCAAGACGAGCCTCGCCGCGTGATCAGGCTGCGACGCGCGCCCCGCGCGAGCACTCTCCACGGCGCGGCGCGTCCTCGTAGAGTGACCTGTCGATGGCCGGCACGAGCACACGCGCGAAAGCATCCGCGAGCGCTCCGGCGAGCGAGCAGCGGCGGTTGTTCCTGATCGACGGGCCGAGCCTCGTCTATCGCGCCTTCTTCGCGCTGCCCGAGTCGATCGCGACCTCGACCGGCATTCCGACGAACGCGATCTTCGGCTTCGCCTCGATGCTCGTCAAGATCGTCACCGAGTACGGCGTGCAGCCGACTGTCGTCGCCTGGGACGCCGGCTCCAGCGGGCGCACCGAGGTCTATTCCGAGTACAAGGCGCAGCGGCGCTCGCGCCCGGACCTGCTCAAGCAGCAGTGGCCGGCGATGGAACCGCTGGTCGAGGCATTCGGCTACTCGAACGTGAAGATCGACGGCTACGAGGCCGACGACGTGATCGCCTCGCTGACCGAGCGCGCGCTGCACGCCGATCCGCAGGTGCCCGTGATGATCGTCACCGGCGATCGCGACGCCTTCCAGCTGATCGACGCCGACGGCCTCGTCAAGGTGATGGCGACCTCGCGCGGCATCACCGAGACGAAGATCTATGACCGCCAGGCCGTGATCGACCGCTACGGCATCGCGCCCGAGTCGATCCCCGACTTCTACGGCCTCAAGGGCGACACCTCCGACAACATCCCCGGCGTTCCCGGGATCGGCGACAAGACCGCCAGCGAGCTGCTGCAGAGCTACGGCACGCTCGAGGACGTGCTCGCCAACATCGATCAGATCAAAGGCGCCAAGCGCAAAGAGAACCTGCAGACGCACGCCGAGGACGCGCGCGTCTCAAAGCAGCTCGCGACCGTCCAGCGCGACGTCGCCGTCGACTTCGACGTCGCCGCCGAGCACGTGCGCGAGCCCGACCGCTCGCGCGTGCGTGAGGTCTTCCGCGAGTACGAGCTGCGCGACCCGCTGCGCCGGCTGGAGGAAGCGCTCGGCGACCCCGACGTCGCCGCGCCGGCGCTGCCGGCCGAGGTCAAGCTCGGCGGGCGCGTGCGCAAGGGCACGCCGGCCGAGATCGCCGGCTTCGGCGCCGGCGGCGCCGAGCTCGCGCTCGTCGCGCGCGCCAACGAGGTGCCCGACGGCGAGCTGTTCGCCGAGGGTGCGCCGTGGCGCTTCGCCGTGCTCGCCGTCGAGCAGAGCGACGAGGAGGGCCGATCCTCGCGTGCGGCCGCCCGCCCCGAGGTGCTCGCCGGCGACTGCGACTCGCCGGCGCTGCTCGTCGATGCGTGCGGCTACCGGCCGGTGATCGCGCACGACGCGAAGGCGCTCGGCCGAGTCGCGCCGGGACTCGTGCACGACACGCTGCTCGGCGCCTACCTGCTCGAGCCGGCGCGGCGCGGCTACCCGTTCGCCGAGCTCTGCGAAGAGCGCGGTCTCGCCAGCGACCTCGACGACCCGGCTGCA
This sequence comes from Solirubrobacteraceae bacterium, assembly GCA_036271095.1. GTDB lineage: Bacteria > Actinomycetota > Thermoleophilia > Solirubrobacterales > Solirubrobacteraceae > Palsa-744. Next base: position 6,040 of record DATBBG010000005.1, on the reverse strand, counting down.
GCCGATGCGCTGCTGCTCGGCGCGCTCTCGGCCTGGCAGCGCGCGCAGATCGCCGAGCGCGGCCTGGAGGGCGTGATGCTCGACATCGAGCTGCCGCTGGTCTCGGTGCTGCGCGAGATGGAGCTGCTCGGCGTGCGCCTGAACCTCGAGCGCCTGGCCGAGATCAGCGGGCGCGTGCGCGAGGAGCTGGCCGCGCTCGAAGAAGAGATCTTCCTGCTCGCCGAAGAGGAGTTCACGATCGGCTCGCCCCAACAGCTCGGCCAGATCCTGTTCGAGAAGCTCGGCCTCTCGCGCAAGCGCCGCGGCAAGACCGGCTACTCGACCGACGCGCGCGTGCTGCAGGCGATCCGCGCCGAGCACGAGATCGTGCCGAAGATCGAGCGCTGGCGCGAGCTCTCGACGCTCGCGAAGACCTACCTCGACGTGCTCCCCGGCGAGGTCGACGAGCGCTCGCGGATCCACACGACCTTCCTGCAGGCCGGAGCGCAGACCGGCCGGCTCGCGAGCACCAACCCGAACATGCAGAACGTCCCGATCCGCACGCCGCTCGGGCGCGAGATCCGCGGCTGCTTCGAGGCGGAAGACGGGAACGTGCTGATCTCCGCCGACTACTCGCAGATCGAGCTGCGTGTGCTCGCCAACGTCGCCGAGGAGCCCGTCTTGAAGGAGATCTTCGAGCGCGGCGAGGACGTGCACACGGCGACCGCCTCGCAGGTCTTCCAGGTCGCGCCCGAGCAGATCGACCCGGGCATGCGCTCGAAGTCGAAGATGATCAACTACGGCATCGTCTACGGCCTCTCCGACTTCGGTCTCGCCGATCGACTGAACATCCCGCGCGAGGAGGCAAAGGAGTTCATCGACACCTACCTCGAGCGCTTCCCGCGCGTCGCCGCGTTCATCGCCGAGACGATCGAGCAGGCCAAGGAGCAGAGCTATGTGACGACGCTGTGGGGCCGGCGCCGGCAGATCCCCGAGTTGCAGGCGCGCAACTACCAGGTGCGCACGCTCGGAGAGCGGCTCGCCGTCAACACCGTCATCCAGGGCACGGCGGCCGACATCATCAAGCTGGCGATGGTCCGCACGCACGCCGCGCTCGCCGAGTCGAAGCTGACGACGCGCCTGCTGCTGACGATCCACGACGAGCTGCTGTTCGAAGGGCCGCCGAGCGAGGCCGACGACGCGCGCGCGCTGATCGAGCGCGAGATGTGCGGCGTCTGGGATCGCGAGCCGCCGCTCGCCGTCGACATCGGCGTCGGGCAGAACTGGCTCGAGGCTAAGTAGCAACCTCGGCGAAGGCCTCGCCGAGCAGGCGGATGCCCTGTTCGATCGCCGGCTCGGCGAGGTTGCCGTAGCCGAGCAGCAGCCCGGGATCGCCGCTGGCCGCCCAGCGGTGCATCGCGAGGCCCTCGACGCCCACGCCGCGTGCGGCCGCGGCGCGCACGAGCGCCGGCTCGTCCGTGCCACGCGGCAGGCCGGCCAGCGCGAACAGGCCGGCCGCGCCGCGGGTTGCGACGCTCGCCTGCGGGAACCAGCGCGCCAGCGCTCCGAGCGTTACCTCTCGCCGCGCGCGGTAGCTCAGGCGCATGCGCCGGATGTGGCGATCGAGCTCGCCGGCGGCGATGAAGTCGCGCAGCGCGAGCTGGCCGACGATCTCCGAGCCGCCGTCCTCGATCGTCTTGCCCGCGGTCACCTCCCAGGTCAGCCACGAGGGCAGCAGCATCCAGCCGAGACGCAGTCCCGGCGCCAGCCGCTTGCTGGCTGAGCCGATCTGGGCGATCCGTTCCGGGGCCAGGCCCTGCAGCGCACCGACTGCGACGCGGTCGTAGCGGAACTCCGAGTCGTAGTCGTCCTCGACGATCAGGTTTTCGTCGCCCGCCCAGTCGACGAGCGCCGTGCGGCGCTCGGGCGTGAGCACGGCGCCGCTCGGGAACTGGTTGGCCGGCGTCACCAGCACGGTCGAGACGCCGGCGGCGGCCAACGCATCGACGACGATCCCCTGCTCATCCACTGGTATCGGCACGACCTCGAGGCCGGCCTGCTCGACGATCAGGCGATGGTTGTGCCATCCCGGCTCCTCGAGCGCGACCCGCTCGACGCCGCGGCCGCGCAGAGCGCGACACAGCAGCGAGAAGCCCTGCATGAAGCCTGTGCAGACGACCATGTGCTCCGGGTCCGCGTCGCAGCCGCGCACCCGCCCGAGGTGCTCGGCGAGCGTTTCGCGCAGGGACGGGTCGCCCCGCGGGTCGCCGTAGCCGAGCACGTCAAGCGGCGAGCCGCGCAGCGCGGCGCGCACCGAGCGCATCCAGGCCTCGCGCGGGAAGCCGGCGAGGTCGGGCAGGCCGGGATGGAAGTTGTAGCGGTAGCGGCGCAGCAGCGAACCGGCCGGCGGACGCTCGACGCCGTGCACCACGCCCGCCACCCGCACCGGCGCGCCCTGGCGCGTAGACAGGTACCCCTCGGCGGTGAGCTGTCCGTAGGCCTCCGTAATGACCCCGCGCGAGACCCCCAGCGTTCCGGCGAGCGCACGGGTCGAGGGCAGGCGCGTGTCCGCCGCCAGGCTGCCCGCGCGGATCCGCTCGCGCAGGAAGCGCTCGATCTGCGTGTGCAGCGGCAGCTCGCTGGCGCGGTCCAGCTCGACCAGCACTTCCGTAGGCGCAACTGGTCCTCTCTGATTGATCATTACTGGAACTGTACGAGAGGCCAGTCGAGGCGTACGTTTGCATGCACGCAATCGGCACATCGGCTGTGGCAGTGGCTCGGGTGCCAGTCTCGATCGCCAAGACCGGAGGTATCGAAATGAGCTCCAGCGCACGCAACGGCATCGCAAGGCGCGAAATCACGATCGTCGGAGGGGGGCTCGCCGGGCTCGTCTCGGCGATCGCCTGCGCGGAGGAGGGGGCTCGGGTGCGGTTGCTCGAGGCGCATGATCGCCTCGGTGGCAGGGCCCGCAGCACCGACGGTCCGTACAAAGCCAACCTCGGTCCACATGCCCTCTACACGGGGGCCTATTGGAACTGGCTGCAGAAGCGCGAGCTGCTGCCCGAGCACGTGCGCCCGCGGCTGACCGGCGCGCGCGTGCGCCTCGACGGGAGCGTCAAGCTGACGCCGCCGCTCGCGGCGATCCCCTCGGTGCTGCGCCTGCGCGGACGCGAGGCGCCGGTCGACGTCGACTTCCGCACGTGGGCCGCGCAGCACACCGACCCGAAGACCGCCGAGATGCTCTCCTCGGGGGCCGGCGTGTACACCTTCTACCACGACCCCGGCGGTCTGTCGGCGGCCTTCGTCTGGCCGCGCACGGTACGCCTGCTGTTGTCGGTGCCGATCGGCGTGCGCTATCCGGTCGGCGGCTGGAGCGCGATGATCGAGACGCTCGAACGGCGCGTGCAGGAGCTTGGCGTCGAAGTCGAGACAGGCGCGCGCGTCTCGGAGTTGCCCACCGGCACGCCCGTGATCCTGGCCACCGAGCTGGAGCACGCGCGCGAGCTGCTCGGCGACGACGGGCTTCGCTGGAGGAGCGGCAAGACGCTCTGTCTCGACCTCGCCCTGCGCCACCGGCGTGGCGACCCGGCGGTCGTCTCCGACCTCGACGAGGCCGGCTGGATCGGGCGCTATTCGACGACGAACCCCTCGATCGCGCCCGACGGCGAGGAGCTGGTGCAGGCGCAGATGCCGATTCGACCGGGCGAGAGCGCCGACCAGGCGGCGCTGCGCCTGGAGCGGCTGCTCGACGCCTCGCTCGAGGACTGGCGCTCGCGTGAGACGTGGCGGCGCCGGCAGGTGATGGACGGCCGCTCGGGCGCGCTCGACGAACCCGGCAGCACCTGGCGCGACCGCCCGGCGATCGATCGCGGCGATGGCGTGTTCCTCGCCGGCGACATGGTCGCTGCTCCCGGCCTGCTCTGCGAGGTCTCGTGGGCGAGCGCCGTCGAGGCCAGTCGGCTCGCGCTCGCCAGCCTCGGAGCCGCCAGCGGCGAGGCGCCGCTGCTGCGCGAGGTCGCCTAGGCGCTTCGCCTAGACGACGCTTCGCCTAGGCGCTCGGCGAGCGCCTAGGCGGAAGCCGGCGCGTTCGCTGTCAGCGCCGTCAGGCGCGAGCGCGTCAGCGCGCGCGGGCCGTCGGCGACGAACGTCGGCGGCGCGATCGCGAGGTACTGGTCGAACGCCCAGCCGCAGATGCGGCGGTTCTCGAATGCCGCGACGACCGCCGTCATCGAGTGGCTCGGCGTGATCCGCCCGACCGCCTGCTGCACGCGCAGCATCCAGTTGAACTTGCGCCCGTGCGCGGCCGAGAAGGCGCCGTAGCGTCCAAGCGCCGACTCACGCGAGCGCTTGCCTTCGACGACAGCGCGCAGCTCGCGCCCACAGGCGAGGCCGAAGTACAGCGCCGTGCGGATCCCCTCGGCCGTCAATGGGAGACAGTGCCCGGCCGAATCGCCGACGAAGAAGACGTCGTCCTCGACGGCCGCTCGCAGCTGGTGCGGGATCCAATTGCCCTGGTAGCCCTCGGCCGCGACGCCGAGATCGCCCGCGAGCTTCACGGTCGGCTCCTTGACGTGATGCGACGGCCAGAACGAGCCGACGCCGACGCGCAGCTCGCCGTCGGCCGGAAAGCTCCACGAGTAGCCGGAGCGGATGTAGCGCGGGTCGACCCACAGCTCCATCTCCTCGCCGTCGGCCTGCGGATGCACCTCGAGCCCGCGCGAGAGCCGCGCGTTCGGCGGCTGGATCGTCTCTCCGTTGGAGAGCACGCGCCGCCAGCCGAGCCCGTCGACGACGAGCGGCGCGCTCAGCGCGCCGCGGTCGGTCTGCACGATCGTGCCTTCGCGCCCGGTCACCGTTGCAGTCTCGAACTCGAGGTTCTCGTCGTCCGCCTGCTCCCACAACAGCGCGCACAGCTCGCGGTAGTCGAACGTCGAGAACGACCACGGCAGCGACCAGCGCGCGGTGCGAAACGGCGTGTGCACGACGAGCTCGTCGAACGTCTGGCGGTGCGAAGACTGCAGCTCCATCGCGTTGAGCCAGCGCGTCGGCATCGCGCAAGCCGAGGTCTGGCGCTCGCCGATCTCGTAGCGATCGATCACGAGCACACGTGCGCCCGAGCCGGCCAGCTCGCGCGCGATTGCGAGGCCGGCAAAGCTCGCCCCGCAGACCAAGACGTCGCAATCGCGCTCAAGCGGCGTGCGCGCCGCTCCTCGCGTCGTCGCTCGTACAGGCATCTGCGCAGCAATGATACGTGGGGCCGTCGTAGGACGGCGGCCGTGACGCTGCGCTAGGCTTCGCCGGTGCAAACGTTGATGGAGCAGCCGCAAGGCAAAGTCGTCGAGGGGTCAAACGGGCTGTTGCTCGACGTCGACGGCGTGATCGTCCCGAACTACGAGGCGACCTTCCGGACGATCGAGGAGGGCGAGGTCGTCACCGGCCACGTCGTCCGAATCGACAAGGACGAGGTGCTCGTCGACATCGGCTACAAGTCCGAGGGCGTGATCCCAGCCAACGAGCTGTCGATCCGCAAGTCAGTCGACCCGAAAGACGAGGTCCACCTCGGCGAGGAGGTCGACGCGATCGTCATGACCAAGGAGGACCAGGACGGTCGCCTGATCATGTCGAAGAAGCGCGCCCGCTTCGAGAAGGCCTGGCGCCGCATCGAAACCGCCGCAGAGTCCGGCGAGCCGGTCGAGGGCACCGTGATCGAGGTCGTCAAGGGCGGCCTGATCCTCGACCTTGGCGTCCGCGGCTTCCTGCCGGCGTCGCTGGTCGACATCCGGCGCGTCCAGGATCTCGACGAGTTCCTGGGCCAGGAGCTCCGCTGCAAGGTGATCGAGCTCAACCGCTCGCGCAACAACGTCGTCCTCTCGCGCCGCGCGGTGCTCGAGGAGGAGCGCAAGGAGCAGCGCCAGCAGATCCTCGACCGCCTCCAGCCGGGCAACGTGGTCGAGGGCCAGATCTCGAACATCGTCGACTTCGGCGCGTTCGTCGACCTCGACGGCATGGACGGCCTCATCCACATCTCCGAGCTTTCGTGGTCGCACGTCAACCATCCGTC
>DATBBG010000004.1:0-18425 GCA_036271095.1 Solirubrobacteraceae bacterium | reverse complement strand
GAGCTGCGCGATGCCGTAGTCCTCGCGCCGCGGCGCGCAGACGAACACGCGCGTGCGGCGCAGCAGCGCGCGGAAGTCGTCCGGTCGCAGCGCGCCGACGACGCGCACGCCAGGCTCGCCCGGCTCGAGCAGCTTCGCGCGCGCGAGCTGCTCGGCCGAGGCGCCGCCGATCACGAGCTCGTCGGGCGCATCGTCGGCCTGCGCATCGGCGCCTGAAGCGCCGCCCTGCGCGGCGCGCTGCTCACGCACGCGCCGCCACGCCGCGAGCACGCGATCGAGGCCCTTCTTCGACGGGTTTGCCGCATACGTGACGGCCGCGATGTCGCGAACCGGCGACGAGGGACCGGACGGCACGACCGGCACCGGCAGCACCAGCGCCCGCTCCGCCCCGCCGAGATCGCCGGCCTCGTGCAGAGCGCCGTCGCTCCACGGCAGCAGCAACGGCGCCTGGCGCAGGCGGCGGCGCTCGAGCGGGCGCTGCCACAGTCCGTGGCGCCCACGACGGTTGGCGGCGGCAGTCGCGTCGAAACGGATCGCGCCGGGGCGCTTCCACAGCAGCGCGGCAGTCGTCGTCGAGTAGATCACGGCGCGCGCCGGCGAGCCGCGCTGCTGCTCGATGATCTCGGCGGCGGCGCGCCGCGCGGCCTGCGCCCAAACGAGGTCGGTCAGCATCAACGTCGGCAGCGGCTCCGGCGGAAACGGGCGGGCGACGGCGACGTGCGCGCCGGCGCGGCGCAGCGAGTCCTGTAGCTCGTCGTCGGCGCGGCGCAGCCCGGCGGTCGAGCCGAGCGAGACGAGCAGCACGTCGGCGGCGTGAGCCTTCACCATCTCAGCGCGCCTCGCCCGTCACGTCACGGCGCCATTCGCCCGTTCCGGGCGAAGCGCCTTGAAGCCGGGCGTTCGCTCGAGCGCCATCGGCCGCACCGGTGAGGTGCGCAGCACGTAGAAGAACGCGCCGTCGCGCCCCTCGATCGCCGCAACAGCGGCGTCCTGGCGTCGCCACGCGAGCGCCCAGATGATCGCGAAGCCTGCCGCGATGCCGGGCACCTGCGGCGCGAGGAACGCGAGCCCACCGCCGACGAGCGTGAACAGCAGCAGCGGCCACAGGCGGTTGACGAGGATCGCGCTCGGGTGGTCCTCGGGCAGCGCCTTGCTCGTTTTCGCGTTCGCGAGCAGTCGCGCGATCGGCGGGCTCGTCTCGGCGCGACGACCGAGGCGCAGGCCGACGATCGTCGCGATCAGCCACCAGCCGATTGCGATCGGCAGCATGTGTTCGTCGGAGTTCGTGCTCAGCGCGAGCACGGTGACGAGCGCCAGCGCGGTTGCCGCCCCGGCGCTGAGCATGACAGTCGTTCTCAGGAAATCGACGAAGCGCACGCGGCGGGTCTAGAGCAGCGCCTCGAGCAGTTCGCGCACGCCTGCCGGGCCGTCGAGCGTCAGATCGGCCTCGCGCGCGAGCTCCGCCGGAGCTTCGTCGGAGTCGACTGCGACGCACAGCGCCGAGGACAGCGCGCCCGCCTGCGCGAGCTCGCGCAGGCCGCGAAACGCATCGAGGTCGGTCGTGTCGTCGCCTACGTAGATCGCCGCGTCGACCGGCGCGTCGCGCAGCAGCAGCGCGATGCCGATGCCCTTGTCGAGCGCGACCGGCGGGCGCACCTCGAGCACCTTGCGCCCCCAGTGCACGGCAAAGCCCTCGCTTTCGGCCTGCTCGGCGATGCCGCGAACGGCCGCTTCGGCGGCCTGCTCGTCGGGCGCGCCGCGCCAGTGGAACGCCGCGATCGCCTCCTTGTCCTCGCCGCGAATCCGCAGCCGTTCGTTCTCGACGTTGAGCGCGCGCGCGGCGAACTGACGAATTCGCGGCGTCCACTCGGCCAGCCCAGCATTGAGGACAGGGCGCGTCGCGCCTGGCCGCAGCAGCTCGCCGCCGTGGTTTCCTACATACGCAAGCGTTCCGATCGCGACGATCTGGCGCGCCGTTGCCGCGCGCCGCCCGCTGACGCAGCCGACGAGCCGGTAGCGCTTGGCGATCTCGATCAGCAGCGTGCGCGTCGCCTCCGGCACATGCGCGTCAGCCGCGTGGCGCACGATCGGCGCGAGCGTGCCGTCGATGTCGAGCAGAACCGCACCACGGTCGGGGTCTGCGTGGATCGGCTCGAGCGCCTCCACGAGCGTGGCAGCGGGGGACACGGTCTCTAGTATGGCGCGCATCGTGGCCGGTCCGTCTGCTCGCAAGCGTGGTTGCTGAGACCTCGCGCGAGCTGCCTCGCGGCCGCTCGCTGAAGCTCGCTGCGATCGGCACCGCGGCAGGCCTGTTCAGCGGCCTGTTCGGCGTCGGCGGCGGCAGCGTGATCGTGCCGCTGCTCGTACTCTGGCTGGGCTATGACGAGCGCTCGGCGACCGCGACGTCGCTGGCCGCGATCGTCTTCATCGCCGCGTTCGCCGCTGCCACGCAGGGCCTCTACGGCAACGTGCACGTGCTCGACGCGCTGCTCGTCGGCGGGCCGGCGGTCGGCGGGGTGCTGTTCGGCACATGGCTTCACCGGCGCATGCACAACCGCGCGATCTCGCTGCTGTTCGCCGGCGTGCTCGTCGCCAGTGCCGTCGAGCTGCTCGTCAGATGATCGGCGCGATCGCGATCGGCCTCGCCGGCGGCGTGATCGCCGGACTGCTCGGCGTCGGCGGCGGCGTGCTGTTCGTGCCGGGGCTGGTGATCTTCCTCAACCTCAGCCAGCATCAGGCCGAGGCCACGTCGCTGCTGGCGATCGTGCCGGTCGCGCTCGTCGGCACGTACAACCACGACCGCCACGGCAACGTGCGCCGCGCCGACGCGCTCCTGCTCGGGCTGCTCTCGCTCGCCGGCGCAGCCGGCGGCGTCGTGCTCGCAAACGCGCTCTCGGGCACCGTGCTGCGCGACGCTTTCGCCGTGCTGCTGCTGATCGTCGCAGCACAATTCATCCGTCGAGCGATCGATGGCGCCGGCTAGCCGATCGGCTAGACTGTCGTTGGAGATGGGCCTCGACAATCCGCTTCACATCGCATTTCTGGTCGTAATCCTGCTGCTGGTCTTCGGCGCCAAGCGTCTGCCGGAGATCGGCCGCTCGCTCGGTAGCGGCATGCGCGAGTTCAAGTCGTCCGTCACGGGCGAGACGACGGCGCACCAGACGACGTTGCCGCCCGCTCAGCAGCCGGCGACGCCCGCGCAGCCGGCCGTACCGGCGGCGCAAGCACCGGCGCAGCCTGTTCCGACGCCGGCTGCTGCACCTTCGGCGCCTGCGCCGGTCGAGCACCAGCAGACTTAGCTCGACCTCCTGAAACGCGCGCAAGCCGGCAGTCGCCGAGCCGGCAGTTGCCGGCGCGATGAGCCGTGCGCCGGACGCTGGCGCGAGCGCTCAGCTCGGCTGCTCGGCGTCCTGCAGGACCGACGGGCGCGCCTCCTCGAGCAGCCCGGCGCCGCAGTGCCAGCAGAACGACGCGCCGCGGCTGTGCACGGCGCCGCACGAGCGGCACTGACCGTGGACGCCGCCCTCGGCGCCCGAGAGCAGCCGCTGCACCTCGGCGAGCTGGGCGTCGGCCTGCTGCAGCTCTGAAGCGCGGCGCGCGAGCACGTCGAGGCGGTAGTGGTCGCGAATCGCCATCTCGTAGGTCAGGCCGCCGAGATCCCACGTCAACTCGGCGACGCGCTCGGCCAGCTCGTAGCGGCGGCGGCGCAGCTCGGCAAGCGAGCCGTCGAGCGTCGGGCGCACGGCCGCGAGCCCGCCGACCGGGACGATTGCCGCGGGCGCAGCCGACGCAGCGACGGGCTGCGCCGCCTCGGCGGCAACCGGCGCGAGCCGCTGCGTCTGCGCATCGGCCGGGTCGGGCACGGGGACGTTTCCGTTGGACGAGCTCATACGTTTGCCTGCGGCGGGCAGCTCAGCCGGTTTCGATCGGCGTCGCACCGAGTTCGTTGACTTCTTTCTGATGCTGCGCGCCGGTCGTCTTGCTGATTTTCTTGATCGTCGGCGCGGCTTTTTTCGGCTGCGCGAGCGGCGCCTTTTCGGCTTTCGTTTCTTTTGCCTGTTCCTTCTTCGCTTCGGCTTCTTCCTTCACCGTCGCTTTCGTTTCGGCCGGTTCGGTGCTCGTCGGGCTCGTCGTCGTCGCTGCGACGACAGGCGTCGCGGCAAGGCCGGAGAGGCCCTTCACTTCGACGACCTGCTTCGCCGGCACTTTGTTGTCGTTGCCCTGGCTGACCCAGTGACCGACGAGCAGACCGACGATCAGGCACAGCACGAGCACGGCGATCAGGCTGAGCAGCCCCGAGTTGCGTCGCAGCCACCCGTTCGCGCCGCGTGAGTCGCCGAGTGGCACGTAGCCGGCCGGCGTCATCTCGATCGTGCCCTGCGCCACGCCGCCGCCGGCCGGGTCGGCCTGCAGCACGTCGAGGAACGCGAGGCGCACCGGCGAGGCAGGCTCACCGCAGGAGAGGCAGTAGCGCTGGTCGGCGACGAGCGCGGCGCCGCAGTTCGCGCAGGTCGCTCCGGCCTGCTCGGACGGGACTGGCACGAGGCTCACTTCGTCAACTCCTCACGACGCCGTCGCGACGGCCGTCAGTTCGATTTTCGCGCCCGCCGTGCTGCCGACGAGCGTGACCTGGAACGGCGCCGAGGCGCCCTCGCGTCCGGCTAGCGAAGCGACGAGCGCGCGGCCGGCCGCGACGACCTTGCCGCCGCGCAGAGCGACGACGAACACCGGGACGTGCTTCTGCGCGACGCGCGAGTGGTTGACGAGCACGCCGCTGACAGAGCTGGCGCCAGCTGCGCCGCCGACATGCGCGAGCTTCGCGCTGAGCAGCGGCGATGCCCTGTGCGACGGCCGCTTGCCGGTGCCGACGCGTACTCGCACCGCGCGCGTCGTCTGGTTGACGAGCACCTGGTCGTCGACCCACCACGCGCTCGCGTGCGAGCCGAGCTGGGAGATGTGCTGCAGCGCCGGTTCGACGCCGATCTGGTTGGTGTAGGCGATCTTGCCGCCGGCAGCCGTCACTTCGACGAGCACCGGCAGCTGACGCTGATCGCGCGCCGAAGTCGACGTCAACTTGACGGCGACCGCTTTGCGGGCGCCTGCGCTGAGCAGCGTCGCGTCGGAGACGCGCACGCTCTTGTTGATCGCGCCGAGCTTGAGCGCGCCCGGTTCGGCTTCGCGCGACTTCGACGCTTCGCGTTCGATCTTCGCGCTTTCGCTCTCGGTGCTCTCGCAAGCAGCGAGCGCCACGGTCAGTGCTCCGCAGGCGACCACGACGAGCGCCCGCTTCAGGACTCCCGGCCACATGGCGAGGCCGGGAAGGTGCGGCGCGAGCTCATCCGAACGCTCCACGCACGTAGTCGCGTGTGCGCGTCGCGCGCGGTTCGTCGAAGACCTGCGACGTCGAGCCGTACTCGACGAGGTCGCCGAGGTACATGAACGCGACCTTGTCGGCGACGCGATGCGCCTGCGCGAGGTTGTGCGTGACGACGACGACGGCGAGGTCGCGGCGCAGCTCGCCGATCAGCTTCTCGATCGTGCCGGTCGAGATCGGGTCGAGCGCACTGCACGGCTCGTCCATCAGCAGCACCTCTGGGCGTGGCGCGATCGCGCGGGCGATGCACAGGCGCTGCTGCTGGCCGCCGGACAGACGCAGCGCCGGGCGGTTGAGGTCGTCGCCGACCTCCTCGTACAGGCCGGCGCGCTTGAGCGCATCGATCACGAGCGGCTCCAGCTCGCGCCGGTGCGGGCGCTTGCGCGACTGTTCGCGCAGCGCAAACGCGACGTTGTCGAAGATCGACATCGGAAACGGGTTCGGCTGCTGGAAGACCATCGCTACGCGCGAGCGCAACGTCGTGTCGGGAATCTCGTAGATGTCCTCGCCGTCGAGCAGCACGTTGCCGGCGCGAGTCGCGCTCGGCGTCAGCTCGGTCAGGCGGTTGAGCGTGCGCAGCAGCGTCGTCTTGCCACAGCCCGACGGACCGATCAGCGCCAGCACCTCGCCCTTGTGGATCGACAGCGAGACCGACTTGACGGCTCGTTTCTCGCCGTAGCCGATGCTGACGTCTTCCAGGCGCAGCCGCTCAGGGCCTGCGGTGTGCGTCGCCGTGCGCACCGACTCGCGCTGCTGCGGCGGCACGACCGGCTCGGGCGCGCGGTCGACGACGATCGTGCGCACCGGCGGCACGGTTGCGCCGCCGGGCGCAACGACGGGACTCGGCACAACGACGGGACTCGGCGCGGGCTCGCGCGGCGCGGTGAGCGGCTGCGCAGCCGCTGACTGCGCCGGTCCACGCGGGTCGTCGTCGTTCATCGTGAAGCGTGGCGGGTCGAGAACCATCTCATCGGGACTCATCGAGCACCTTCTGCACCGGAGTTGTCGGACACTTTCTCCATCGAATCGCTCAGGTTAGCGAGGAATGCGGCCGTTGGCAAGTGCTCTGCGACACCGCTCCGCGCCGAACCGGGTCGGCTTCGACCGACACTCATACGACCGCGCCCGCGACGGTCATGCCGGTCGCGTCGGCCGAGGAGCGACCGATCCGGTCGACGATCAGGTTCAGCGCGAGCACGAACAGCAGCAGCACGAACGCGGCTGCATAGGCCTTCTGCGGCGCCGCGCCTTCGCCGGCCGGCGAGTTGCCGTAGACGTAGCTCGTCAGCGTCGAGCCGGTGCCGCGCAGCAGGCCGATCACCGGCACCGAGTTCTGCGGGTCGAGGCGGAACGTTTCGCCGAGCAGCAGCACGATGATCGCCGTGTCGCCGATGATCCGCGAGATCCCGAGCGTGACGCCGGTCGCGATGTTCGAGCGCACACTCGGCAGCAGCACGCGGCGGATCGTCGCGATGCGCGTCTTGCCGAGTGCAAAGGCGGCCTCGCGCATGTGCGCCGGAACCGCCTGCAGGCCGTCGCGCGTCGCCGTGAACATCGGCGGCAGCGCGATCAGCGACATCATCGCGCCGGCGGCGATGAACGATTTGCCAAAGACCCCGCCGCCGGTCGCCTTGAACGAGAACGGCGCGAAGATGCCGAGCTGGAAGATCGACAGGCCGAACAGCGCGATCACGATGTCGGGCGTTCCGGCGACGATCTCGATGCTCGACTCGACGACGCGCGCGAGCCATGTCGGGCGCCCGTACTCGGCGATCCAGATCGCGCCGCCGACGGCGAGCGGGACGGCGAGCAGGATCCCGACCAGAGTCAAGATGCCGGTGCCGATCAGCGGGTCGAGGAAGCCGCCGGAGCCCTTCTGCGTCGCGCTCAGCGACGGTCGCTGCACGAGCAGGCTCGGCCGCAGGTACTCGATCCCGCGATAGCCCATGTAGATGACGATCGCCGCCGCGATCAGGCACAGTCCGATGCCGGCCGTCCAGGCGAAGGCGAGCGCCAGTCGATCGAACCAGCGCCAGCTGAGCGGCGAGGACTGCTTGCCGCGACCGCCCTGCATCGGCGGCCCCGGCGGCAGCGTCGGACGCCACTCCCCTACGGCGCTCAACCGCGCACCTGGAACTTGCGGAGAGGAAGCTTGATCAGATAGCCGCCAACCGACAGCACGAACGCGGCGAACAGCAGCAGCAGCGCGAACGCGTACAGCGAGGCGCCGAGCGGCGGCGCGCCGATGCCTTCGTGGAAGTCGACGATGCCCGAGGCGAGCGTGCGCAACGGCTCGAACAGGAACACGAGCCCGTCGACGGGCTTCGGCGAGAAGAACTTCGAGCCGGAGACCATCGAGATCATGATCGCCTCGCCGAGCGCGCGTGCCGTCGCAAGCACGGCCGCAGCGACGATCGCCGGACGCGCCGCGCGCAGCGTCACTGCGAGCATCGCGCGCACCGGGTTGACGCCGAGCGCGATCGCGCCCTCGCGCCACGAGTTCGGCACCGAGGTGAGCGCCTCGCAGATCAGCGCGACCATGATCGGCGTGATCATCACGGTCAGGATCACGACCGTCACGATCAGCCCGGCGCCGGTCAGCTCGACGACGTTCTGCACCGATTCCTTCTCCGTCGTCGTGATCAGGTGATTGCCGACGAACGGCACGAGCACGAGGATGCCGATCAGGCCGTAGATCACCGACGGCACCGATGCGAGCAGGCGGATCACCGGGATCGCGATCCGCCGCAAGCGCGTCGAGGCCAGCTCGACGATGAAGATCGAGGAGAAGATCGAGATCGCCAGCGCGAGCACGACTGCCGGAATCGTCGAGAGCAGCGTGCCGTAGATGACCGGCCACGCGCGCAGGTGATAAGCCGACGCCGGCGGGTGCTGCGTCGTGTTCTGCATGTCGGCGAACTGCCGGCCGAGATCGCGTCCCGAGCCGAGCCAGCTGAGGCCGTTGTGTTCGAAGATCGGCCAGGCGTGGATCGCGACGAACACGACCATCGCGACGACGAGCGCACAGACCAACAACGAAACCGCGCCGAGCGTACGCTCGGCGCGGCTGTCAGGCCATGGGTGCCTGAGGCGTTCCAGCATCCGATTCAGCTCAGATCCGCCTCAGGCCCACAAGCGGACGAGTTAGATCGTCAGCCACTGCGTGTTGATGATCTTCGCTGCAGCGGCTGATTTCTCGATCCAGCCGATGAACGCCGACGACGCTCCAGTTGCCTTGCCTTTGGTCACCTCATAGAAGCGAGCCGTTCCGGCGTACGTGCCGGCTTTGACCGTTTCGTGGCTGCAGGCGACGCCGTTGTAGCCGACGGCGTTGACCGTGTTTTTGTCTGACTGGTAGTTCGAGACGAAACCGATTGCGTTCGGGTCGCTTTCGACCTTCGAGCGCATCAGACCCTCAGACGGTTCTTCGGCGGCTTTCGTCGAGACCTTCTTGCCTTCGAGGAAGAGCGTCTGGAAGTTCGTCAGCACACCGGCGACCGACGTGCGGCTGATCAGGTCGATCGGGCCGCTCGCGGAAGCGCCGGGCACCGAGCTCCAGCTGACCGTTTTACCGGTGAAGATCGACGAGACCTGCGAGGAGCTGAGGTTCGAGAGCGGGTTCGCTTTGTTCGTGATCACGCAGATGCCGTACTTCGCGATCGGGTAGAAGACCAGCCCGGCCGGGTCCGATGCGATCGGGTCACGTGAGACGTCACCGATCGAGACGCGCCCTGCGGCGACGTCGTTGATGCCGATCTGCGCTCCCCCCTGAGTGATTTTGAACTTCACTTTTTTCGGGAAGACCTTGTTGTACTTCTGCGCGAGCAGCGAGACGAGCGGGTAGGAAGCCGTCGCGCCGCTGATCGTGATCGTTGAGATCGCAGAGGCGGCCGCGGGCGCCGCGACCCCCACGACGCCAGCCACCGCAAAGGCGAGGGAGAGACGGCGGATTCGGTTCATTTAGGAGTTGCTCCGTTCTGGTCTTTGACTAGCAGTAGACAGCGGCAGTTGACAGCGCCGAGGCGCGAACATACCATAATCCCCATAGTTCCGATGCAGATAAGCTACTTTGTCTGCATCGTCGGGAATTGAGTGGTCAACCCGCCACACAGCCGCAAGTTGCGACGCCCTCACAGAACATGGACAACTCCACCGACCCGCCCGCTCGACCGACGCCGAACGCCTCTGCGGCGGCCGCGCGCCCGCCGCTGAGCGAGCCCGAGCCGCTGAGCGCGCTCCAGGCGCCGAGCTCGCCATTGCCCGTGCGCGCCGGCCGCACGCGGCTGCCGTCCTTCCGTGCGAGTGCTGCGCTCGCCGTCGCGATGCTGACCGTCGGCGTCGGCGTCGGCGCGGCGATCGGCCCGACGCCCGCGAGCTCGCTCGCCGGCAGCGGCGACGTCGTTCAGAAGCTGCCGGCGCTAATCGCCTCGATCGCCGCACGCGCTCGTGCACAGGCCGCACAGACGCCGGCGCAGACGGCGAGTACGACGACGAAACCGCCGGCAGTCAAACGCCAGGCGACGCCAGCGGCGACGAGCACGACGCCGGCGAGCACCAGCGCGCCGACGAGCGCAACCACGACTGCGCCCGCAGCTGAATCGGAAACGAAATCCTCGACGCCGACGAAATCTTCCGGCGGAAGCGCCTCGAAGGTGCCGCCGATCACGAGCGTCTGGCTGATCGAGCTCGCCGGCGGCTCGTTCGCCGAACCGTTGGCGAACGCCGCCGCGGCGCCGTACATCAACGGCCAGCTGCTGCCGAAGGGAACGCTCTTGAGCGGCTGGTCGGCGCTCAGCGCGAGCACGTTCGCAAGCGATGCGGCGCTCGTCGAACACAAGGCGACGGTCGGCGGCACGCCGCCGCTGCTGCACGCGATCGTCCAGCCGCCCTGCCCCGAAGGACCGACCGGCGCCACCTGCCTGACCGGCACGCCGGGCGCGCTGACGGCCGCCGACCAGTTCCTGCAGGCGACGCTCGCGTCGATCACCGCGACGACGATCTATTCCGAACACGGGCTCGTCGTCGTCACGTTCGCGACCGTCGCCGATCCGACGAGCGTCGAACTGCCGGCCGGCGCGTCCTCGGCGACGCTCGCCTCGACGCCGCCCGCCGGCGCCGTGCTGCTGTCGCCGTTCGCCAAGGCCGGGGCGCGCTCGACGGTCGCCTTCAACCCGACTTCACCCAAGCAGAGCCTCGAAAAGCTCCTGCACTGAAGCACCGCTGATCCACGTCCTACAACAACGAACGGAGACCCCTGTTGCACGCATCTCGAACCGCCCACCGAAAGGCCGTGCTCTGGCTGGCCGCGATCGTGGGCGCAGCCGCCCTGTCGCTCGCGGCTCCTGCTCTGAGTCAGGCCGAAGAATCGAACCCGAACAACTACAACTGCCTCGGCAGCACGGCCGCCGGCTTGCCGGAACCGGGAAGCGAAGAACAGCAGGTCGCTTACACGTTCTACTGCAACGGCCCGATCACCGGCTACCAGGTGCAGTCGCAGATCCCCGTGACCGGCGTCTCGAGCCCGCCGATCGTCACGAACACCGAAAAAAAGGAACTCGCCGACACGTTCCAGTGCTCAGGTGAACTTCCCGGCTGGGCTGCAAACTGCGTCGGCTCGGCGCGCGCCAGCTACGAGACGATCACCGGGCAGATCGCGATCGGCACGAAGCTCTGCGTCGAGCCGCGCGTCGACCTGCTGCTGACGGTCACCTACGCCTACCTCGAAAAAGGCGTGATCACGCAGGCGATCTCCGGCCCGTTCGATCTCGGCCGGCCGAAAGGCTGCAAGCCGGACTTCTACTCGCACTGGAACCGCTTCAACCCGCAGCCGCTGCCGCAGAAGAAGCAGCCGGCGAAGAAGAAGTCGAAGAGCAAGTCCAAGAAGCAGACGTCGAGCAGGAAATAGGCGCTCGGCAGCGCGAAGCAGCACGGGCGATTACGGATCGGTCCTCGATCGTTCATCGGACGTGGCTAAGGGCGGCGCCACCGGCGTGGCGCCGCCCTTAGGCTTGCGGGCGTGAGCCGTCGCCTCGCCGCGCTGAGCGCCCTCCCTCTCCTCTCGCTCACGCTCGCGGCCTGCGGAGCCCCGAGTAGCGGCGACCGCTCGCCGGCCTCGAGCGCAGCGACGTTCACGAGCGCCGGCTCGAGCACGAAGGCCGCGTCGATCGCCGGACGCAGCTGCCCCGCGCAGGTCGCGAACGCGCTCGGCGAAGTCGCCGGGCGGATCTATCACGAGGCTTCGAGCGGAGCAGACGTCGCCGAGGCTGTGCATCGCGTTCAGAGCTCGAGCGCACTCGCGCAGGCGATCTCGTCCGACAACGCGAGCGCCGCCGACGCGGCACTGCGCGCGCTGCAGGCCGGCCAGATCGTGCGGATCGAGATCGTCAAAGGCTCGCGCGTGTTCGCGAGCGCCGGCTCGGGTCGAGCGATCGCGCCCGTGCGCGGCCCGATCGCCGGCACCGACGCGCGCTTCGTGCTCTCGACGCAGGCCGACGAAGCCTTCACGCAGGTCACGCGGCAGGTGACGGGCGCCGACGTGCTGCTGCTCGCCGGCGCCAAGCCGGCCGCTTCGCGTGCGCGGCCGATCGCGAGCACGCTCGCCGGCGGCGCGCTGCCGGGCAAGATCCCGACGAGCGGCGAGCTCGAATACGCAAACAGGAAGTACGAGGTGACATCGCTCGCCGGCGCGCTGTATCCCGCCGGCGCGCTGCGGATCGCGCTGCTCGCGCCGAGCGCAGGCGCGCATTGCCCGGCGCTCGGCGAACAGACGCGCATCGAAACGCTCGGGCACGTCGGCGAACGGATCTACCAAGAGGAGGCGCACAGCTCGTACGTGCAGGCAACAGTGCGCCACATCGAAGCCGACACGTCCTTCCAGCAGGCCGTCGCCGATCGCGAGCTGCCGGCGATCCGCGCGGCGATCGTCAGCTTCTTCGCGGCACACATCCACGTCGTGCGCGTGCGCGTCTACGCGGTCGCGCCGAGCGGCGCGCAGCGCTTCCTCTACGACCTCGGCGGCCCGTACGTGCTCGCGCCGGTGCACGGCGCCGTGCACAGCGCCGGCAAGCTCGTCGGGCGCTTCTCGATGGCGATTCAAGACGACGCCGGCTACGTCAAGCTCGCGCACCGCTTCACCGGCGCCGACGTGCTGATGCGCCGTGGCACGACGCAAGTGATGGGCACGCTCGCTCCGGGGCCGGCGCGCGTGCCCGAGCGAGGCGCGCTCGAATACGCCGGCAAGCGCTACGAGGCCTACTCGTTCACGGGCGAAGCGTTCCCGAGCGGGCCACTGCGGATCTCGCTGCTCGTGCCGAGCCGCAGGTCGGCCGGCGGCTAGAGCAGGCTGTTCGTCATCCGCTCGACCTCGGCGATCGACGTCAGGCCGTCGCGGACCTTGTCGATGCCGTCGTCGCGCAGGCGGCGCATGCCTTCGCGCACGGCGACGGCGACCATCACGTCGACCGACGCGCGCTCGAGGATCAGCGCGCGAATGTGTTCGGAGACGCTCATCACCTCGTAGACGCCGAGACGCCCGCGGTAGCCGGTGCCGCCGCAGCGCGAGCAGCCGACCGGCTCGAACGGCTGCGCGCCGCTGAGGCCGTGCTCCGCCAGTACCGCGTCGGAGAGTTTCTGTGGGCGCTTGCAGTGCTTGCAGAGCTGGCGCACGAGGCGCTGCGCGACGATGCAGTCGACGGCCGAGGAGACGAGGAACGGCTCGATGCCCATGTCGATCAGGCGTCCGAGGCCGCTCGGCGCGTCGCGCGTGTGCAGCGTCGTCAGCACGAGGTGGCCGGTCAGCGCGGCCTCGACGGCGATGTGCGCCGTCTCGCTGTCGCGAATCTCGCCGACCATGATCACGTCTGGATCGGCGCGCAGCATCGAGCGCAGGCCGACGTCGAAGGTGACGCCTGCCTTCGGCGCGATCTGCATCTGCTTGATGCCGGCGATGCGCTGCTCGACTGGATCCTCGATCGTGAGGATGCTGCGTTCACCGTCGTTCAGCGCGTGCAGCGCGGCGTAGAGAGTCGTCGACTTGCCCGAGCCGGTCGGCCCGGTGACGAGCACGGCGCCGTTCGGCTTGTGAATTGCGCTGCTGAACTGCTCGAGCGCGTGCGCCGGCATCCCGAGCCCGTCGAGGCCCTGCACGACGGTGCCTTTGTCGAGGATTCGCAGGACGACGCCCTCGCCGTAGACGAGCGGCAGCGTGACGACGCGGATATCGACGCGACGTCCGTCGACGGTCAGCGCGAAGCGACCGTCCTGCGGCATCCGCTTCTCGGAGATGTCGAGGTCGCCCATGATCTTGATCCGCGAGACGACGCCCATCGCCATCTTGCGCCTGACGGTTGCCGCCGGCGCGAGCACGCCGTCGACGCGGAACAGCACGCGCGTGTCGCCTTCTTCGGGGTTGACGTGGATGTCAGAAGCGCCCTGCTGCACGGCTTGCGCGACGATCGAGTGCACGAGCTTGATCACCGGCGCGTCGCTGTCGGCATCGTCGAGCTGGAGGTCGGCTTCGTCGTCGCCGTCGGCGACCTCGTCGACGATGTCGGCGATCGACTCTTCCATGCCCGACAGGCGCGTCAGCATCAGGTTCAGGTCTTCGACCGACGCCGCGACCGGGCGCACGCGGCGGCCGGTCATCATCGCGACGTCGTCGATCGTCAGCACGTTCGTCGGATCGGCCATCGCGAGCAGCAGCGTGCCGTCCTCGGTGAAGCCGACGGGCACCGCCTGGTAGCGCTTGGCCGCGTCGGAGCTGAGCAGGTTGACGGCGCCCATGTCGAGGTCGAAGATGGTCAGGTCGACGTAGTCGAGACCGAAGCGCTCGGCGACGACACGCGCCAGCTGGTCGTGGCGCAGCACGCCCTGCTCGACCAGCACGAGTCCTGTCGGGCGGCCTTGCGACCGCGCCGTTTCGACCGCCTCGTCGACGGTCTCGCGGTCGGCGAAGCCGAGGTCGACGACGACTTCGCCGATCATCCGCGTCGAGCGCCCACTGCGGCGCGGTGGGTAGAGGCCGGTGCCCTTGCCCGGCGACGCCGCCGGGTCGGTGCTCACCTCTGCGCCCGCCTCGCCCACGCCGATCCGCTCGTCGACCGTGTCGTCGAGTTGGTCGGGCGTCGTCGTCTCGGCGGTCGCTGCGCCGATCTCGCTCATGCCTTTTACATCGGCATCAAAGCTGCGCAGCTTGACTGGCGCCGAGACCGTGCTCGAACGCGCCCTTGACGGCGGCGTCGAGCGCGTTCAGCCGGTACAGCGCGAGCGCCTCGGCCGAGGCGAAACGCGCGCCCGCGCCGGACTCGGCGCCGTGATGCATCAGCACGCAGTGCTCGAGCGCGAGGCGACGCTCGGAGGGCATCGATCGCGGCAGCTTCGTCGCGATCTCGCGCAGGCCGAGCTCGATGTGGCCGAGCATGCGACCTTCGGCGCTGCGCGCGATCTCCGCGCCGTAGGTGAACTCGCGCGTCTTGCCGATGTCGTGAACGATCGCGGCGCTCAACAGCAGGTCGCGATCGAGGCGCGCATGCAGCGTGCACAGCTCCAGCGCCATACTCGCGACGGCGACGGTGTGCTCGAGCAGGCCGCCGAGATAGGCGTGGTGTGAGGAGTGCTGCGGCGAGGGAATCGAGCACGGCGCGCGGCGCAGCTCGGCGCGCAGCCGAACATCGCCGAGCAGGCCGTCGAGCAGCAGCTTCAAGTCGCGGTCGTAGACCTCGCGCGCGAGGTGCTCGAGGAAACCGTCGAGCTCGTCGAGGTCGCGATAGGCAGTCGGCAGGAAGTTGGCCGGGTCGGCCTGCTCGCCGTCGGCGCGCGCGATCGACTGCGCGGCGATCTGCAGCGCGTCGCGAAAGCGCTCGACGCGCCCGTGCACACGCACGAGCTCGCCGCGCTCGAAGCGCCCGGCGAGCACGTCGGCGTCGCGAAAGGCGCGCGCGAGGATCGAGCCGGTGCTGTCGGAGAGCTCGACGTTCAGATAGGGCGTGCCGGCGCGCGAGATCTGGCGCTCCTTGCGTGTGCACGCGAAGACGCCATCGACCTCCTGCTGCTCGCGCAGCGTCGCGATCGTCTGTCGCTGATGCGGCGCGTCGGCGGATCCGTCGCCGCCGATGGCGGCGCGAGCGCCGACAGGGGCGCCGGCGGGCGTCGGGACGCTCGCATCGGGCTCGATGCTCGTGGCGGAGGCCATCGGCTCATGATGTACGGTGGTTCGGATGCAGCCGTTGATCTGGGATCGCCGTCCAGAGAGCCTCAGGGCGCCGGCGATGGTCTGCGCGTTTCAGGGCTGGAACGACGCCGGCGACGCGGCGTCGAGCGCCGTCTCGTTCCTCGCTTCATCGCTGCACGCTCGCCGCTTCGCGCGGATCGACTCGGAGGAGTTCTACGACTTCCAGACCAACCGCCCTTCGGTCCGCTTCAACGAGGAGAACGAGCGCGAGATCGTCTGGCCGACGGTCGAGGTGTTCGAGGCGCAGGCGCCACGCGCGCCGCGCGACCTCGTGCTCGTGCAGGGCGTCGAGCCTTCGCTGCGATGGCGCTCGTTCACCGGCCACATCGTCGACCTCGCAGAGGCGCTCGGCGTGCAGGTCGTCGTCTCGCTCGGCGCGTTGCTCGGCGACGTGCCGCACACGCGTCCGGTCGCGATCTCCGGTCACGCGACCGACCCGGCGCTGATGGAGCGCCTCGGCATGCACGGCTCGGGAACGTCCAGCTACGAGGGGCCGACGGGAATCGTCGGCGTGCTGCACAACGCCTGTGCGCAGGCGGGACTGCCGTCGGCGAGCCTGTGGGCGGGCGTGCCGCACTACGTCGCCGCGGCGACGAACCCAAAGGCGGCGCTTGCGCTCGTGCGCCGCGTCGAAGGGCTGATCGGCGTCTCGGTCGACGTCTCCGAGCTGGAGTCGGCAGCGGCCGACTACGAGCGCCAGGTCGGCCTTGCGGTGCAGAGCGACCCGGACATTCAGGCGTTCGTCGAACGGCTCGAGCAGGCAGCTGAAAGCGACGAGGAGGAGACCGGCGAGGACGTCCCCTCGGGGGACATCCTCGCGCGCGAATTCCAGCGCTTCCTGCGCCAGCGCGGTCGCGAGAGCAGCTGAGCGGCGCTCGGCTGCCGAGCTCCCAAGCTAGCGCTCGGCCGCCGCAGTCCCGAGCCAGCGCTCGGCTGCCGTGGCCCTGAGCTAGACCTCGGCTGCCGGGCAGACGATCCGGTAGTCGCAGATCGAGCAGGCCGCGTGCGACGGCGTCGGCTCGAACTCCTGCGCGAGGATGCCGTCGCCGACGGCCATGACCGTCTCGGTGACCGACGCCTCGTCGCGCTCGCCGCACGGCACCGGCACCTTGACGTCGTCGAGCACGTAGTAGTAGGCGGCGCGAGATGACGGCAGCTTCCAGTCCTCGCGCGCGGCGATCGCATAGAGCGAGAGCTGGACGTCGTCCTGCAGCTGCTCGGCCGTCTTCGGGCGCGAGGTCTTGTAGTCGATCAGCTCGTACTCGGCAGTCGCCGTGCCGGCGCCGTCGAGCTCGCCGCCGCCGGCGACGCGGTCGACGCGGTCGACGCGCCCGCGCAGATGATGCGGGCCGAGACGGAACGAGAACGAGCGCTCGAACCAGACCGGCTCGGAGTCCTGCTCGTGCAGGCGCGCGTGGTACTGCGCGAGCGCCGTGCGCCCGACGTCGAGCAGCTCGCGCTCGGGCCGTGAGCCACCGAACCCGGCGCGGCGCCAGCCTGAGTCGAGCAGCTCGTTGATCCGCGTCAGCGTCTCCTCGTCGCCGCCGTGAAAGCGCTCGAGCACCTGGTGCACTGCGATGCCGAAGCGCTGATGCAGCGTCTGCTCGGTCGGGATCCGCAGGACGCGCGCGAACTTGTAGCGCAGCGGACAGCTGCGGTAGGTCTCGATGTCGGACGCCGACAGCGCCAAGCCGGCGCCCTTGCGCGGCAGGAATGGATCGAGCGAGTGCTCTTCGCGCACGCCGAGCGGCGCGAGGTCGACGAGCGCGTCGTCGAGCGCCGAGGTCTCCAGGATCTCGCGCTGCAGCGGCGTCGCGGCGGCGAGCAGCCGCGCGTTGATATCGGTCAGCGCCTCGGCCATGTCCTGACCTGCCGGCCGTTGCAAGAGCGCGGCGAGCTTGACCAGCTCGAGGTAGCGCACGATGCCGTGCGAGACGTCGAGCTCGGTGTCCAGGCGCAGCTCGCCCAGGCGCCCGCCGATTCGCGCGACGCTGTCGAGCACCTCTTCGCGCAGCCGCTGGAAGGCAGCCTCGAGGTGCGCGTCGGGCGAATCCGAGGCGCCAGCGTCGTCAGCCGCGTCGCCGAGGTGCGCCGGTGCGTCGCGATTGCCGGCGGCGATCGCGCTGCGCGCCTCGGGTACGACCGCGGCGAGCCGCCGCGCCAGCTCGCGCGAGCTCGGAGCGGGCTCAGCGCGCGCGAGCTCGCCGGCGAGGTCGCGCAGCCGCTGCAGGCTCGCGCGCTGCTCGGCAGCGTCGTCGGGTGCGAGCAGCGAGCGGCCGGGCGTACCGAGCAGCTCGATCAGCTCGCAGAGGAACTCGTCCGGCGGCTTGCGCTCCATCGCCGCGGCGGCGCTGCGGTGCAGCGCGACGAAGCGCGCGATCCGTTCGCGCGCCTCCGGCGCGACCTGCGGCGCCTCGCTGGCGGCGCCGAGCCCGGCGACGAGGTCGAGTTTGCGCCGCCGCGCGACCTGAATCACCCGCGCGAGATGCGCCTGGCGCAATTCGATCGGCGGGCGGCTGAGCGCGCGCACAACGGCTGCAGCGTCTTGCGGGTCGACGAGCAGGCGCACCCAGGCGAGCACGTCGCGGACCTCGGCGCGGCGCAGGAAGGAGACGTCGTCACGCGCGACGGGTGGATCGAGGACGAGTCGCGAGGCAGCCACCATCCAAGGATACGAGCGCTTGCGAAAACAGTCGAGCGGACGATCCTTACCCGGCGCTGAGGCTGCGGGCTACGCTGGGAGTGTGGACGTAATCGACTGGCGCGTAGCGCAGCGGGTCGGCGAGCGGCTGGCCGGCTCGCCACCGCCGGGTGGCGTGCGCG
>DATBBG010000003.1:0-21376 GCA_036271095.1 Solirubrobacteraceae bacterium | reverse complement strand
GCGCACCGATCGCGTCGAGCTTCTTGTCGAGCGTGCGCATCTCGACGCCTTCCAGGCGTTTGCGCGCCGACTCGATGAACGCCGAGGTGATCGTCGCCGTGATCACCGAGAGGAAGCCGATGCCGACGAGCATCACGATCGCCGCGACCGTGCGACCGAGCGCGTTCGTCGGTACGTGGTCGCCGTAGCCGACAGTCGTGACCGTCTGCACGCTCCACCACAGCCCGTCGCCGATGTTCGGGAAGTTGTGGCTGTCGGCGAAGTGGATCAGCACGCCGCCGATCAGCGTCATCGTCAGCGTGAACGAGATGATGATTCGCGCGGCACGGCCGACAGTCAGCGGCTTGCGCGTGAGCACGTGCCGCGCGTAGCGGGCGGACGGCGAGCGTTTCGGCTGGGGCGCAGCGGTCTGTGCGCTCGGCTTGGGCGCGGGCATCTCGGCGCCTCCTTTCTCTCGAGACTGGCGCGAGCCAAGCGAAGCTACAGCAACGCCCCGCCACCGCGTGCGACGGCGGGGCCCGCCGCGTCAGCGCCGAGAGCTTTCCGGCGCTCAGCCGAGCTTCGCCGTGAACGGCACCTTGCCGCTCGAGCACGGGATCGGGGCCTCTGTCGGAGTCGTTGCGATCATCAAGTTGACTTCGACGTAGCCGGTAGCCGTGCCTTTCTTCGTGAACGCAACCGAGAAGCTCGACTGGCCCGTCGTCGGTGGCGCGCCGGGAAGAACCGCCCCTCCGCTGACCGGCGCCCGCATCGCGGCTTTTGGCTTTGCGAAGCCGGATCAGAGGTCACATCGATCTACGCAGCACTACGTATAGGCGGCCCAGACGTAGTAGCTGACGACGATCGCAAACAGCACCGCGTCGAGCCGGTCGAGCGCGCCGCCGTGCGCGCCGAACAGCCCGCCGGAGTCCTTCGTGCGCGCCTCGCGCTTGACGAACGACTCGAACAGGTCGCCGATCGGCGCGAACAGCGCGACGCCGCAGCCGATCACGATCGCGTGCGTGCCGGGCAGCCATTCCTGATAGCGCCCGGCGATCCAAACGCCGAGCACGGCGCAGAACATGCCGATGAGCAGCCCCTCGACGGTCTTGTTCGGCGAGATCGTCGGCGCGAGCGGGCGTTTGCCGAACAGGCGTCCACCAAAGTACGCGCCGGTGTCGCCGAGGAACGTGCCGACGAGCACGTCGAGCACGATGCCGAGACCGTGCGGCAGCCCGCGCAGCAGCACGGCGTGCGCGACGGCCAGCCCGATCCAGTAGACGCCGAGCAGCGTCACCGAGAGCCCGCCGACGCTCGGGCGCGGCTGCAGCAGCGTCAGGCCGAACAGCAGCGGCAGCGCTGCGACGAGCACGAGCAGCACCTGGAACTGGCTGCCGTAGTTGGCCGCGATCACGAGCCCGGCGAGCGCGACGAAGCCACCGAGGCGGACGGGGTGCGCGCGCTCGAACATGCCGTAGAGCTCGTGCAGGCAGATGCAGCCGAGCACGAACAGCCCGAGCGCGAAGATCACGCCGCCCTCGATCACGAGGAACAGTGCGACGGCGATCGCCGGCACGGCGACGAGCAGCCGCGCGCCGAGGTCCGATGAGCGCTCGCTCGGCTCGCCGCCAGCGTCCGGCCGGCGCCGGCCGCGCGTCGCTCGTCGGCGGATCAGCGGGCCGCCGGGCGGGCGCTCGCGACGCCCCGAGCCGGCCGGGCGCCCGGCGCCGCTCGTGCGCCGCGACGAGCGCCCGCTGCCGCGGCCGGCAGGAGTCTGTGCGCCGCTTGCCATCAGCTCGCGCTCATCGCGCGCCGAAGCGGCGGCGACGCCTGGAGAACTCGGCAAGCGACTGTTCGAGCGCCTCGCGTGAGAAGTCCGGCCACAGCTCGTCGCGAAAGACGAGCTCGGCGTAGGCGGACTGCCACAGCAGGTAGTTCGACAGGCGCTGCTCGCCGCTGGTGCGGATGATCAGGTCGGGGTCGTGCATCTCCGGCGCATACAGGCAGGCGCGAAACTCCTCCTCGCTGCCGCCTTGAAAGCGCCGTGCCGCATCGATGATCTCGGCGCGCCCGCCGTAGTTGAAGGCGACGAACAGCGTGATCCGCTCGTTCTGCGCAGTCATCTCTTCGGCCGACTGCATCCGCGCGACGAGCTCCTGCGAGACGCCCTCGCGGCGCCCGATGAAGCGCATGCGCACGCCTTCCTCGTGCAGCTCGGGCGTTTCCTGGCCGATCCGGCGCGAGAACATCTCCATCAGCCCGGCGACCTCCTCGGGCGGGCGCGACCAGTTCTCGGTCGAGAACGAGTAAACGGTCAGCTCCTGCACGCCGAGCTCGGCCGCGTCGCGCAGGCGGTCCTTGACGGCGTCGGCGCCGGCGTCGTGACCTTCGTTGACCGAGACGCCGTGCTCGCGCGCCCAGCGCCCGTTGCCGTCGGTGATGATCGCGACGTAGCGAGCATTCGGCTCGGCCGCGCTCATCAGACTTCGAGGATCTCTTTTTCCTTGGCCTTGAGCACCTCGTCGAGGTCGCTGACGCGGCCGTCGGTCAGCTTCTGCAGCTCGACCTCGGCGCGGTGCTCGTCGTCGGACGATGCCTCGCCTTCGGACTTCAGCTCACGCAGCTGCTGCATCGTGTCGCGGCGCACGTTGCGAATCGAGATGCGGCCGTCCTCGGCGAGGTTGCGCACGACCTTGACGAGCTCGCGGCGGCGCTCCTCGGTCAGCTCCGGCACGGCCAGGCGGATGATGTTGCCGTCGTTGGACGGGTTCAAGCCGACGTCGGACTCGTTGATCGCCTTCTCGATCAGCTTGATCGAGGACTTGTCGTAGGGCTGCACGCTCAGCAGCCGCGCCTCGGGCGCCGAGATCGTCGAGAGCTGGTTCAGCGGCGTCTGCGCGCCGTAGTAGTCGACGACGACGCGATCGAGCAGCGCTGGACTGGCGCGGCCGGTGCGAACGGTCGAGAACTCGTGCTGTGCCGCCTCGGCCGACTTCTGCATGCGCTCGCGCGCATCCTGCAGCAGTTCGTCGATCAAGCTGTCAGTGGCCATCGGCCTCTCCTCGCGTCGTCGATACGAGCGTGCCCACGCGCTCGCCTGAGATTATCCGGGCGAGCGCCGTGTCGTCGTCCATGTTGAAGACGTTCAGCGGCATGTGGTTCTCCATGCAGAGCGCGAGCGCAGTCGAGTCCATCACGCGCAGGCGCTGCTCGAGCGCCTGCATGTGCGTGATCTCGGGAATGAACTTCGCGTTCGGATCGACGGCTGGATCGGCCGTGAAGACGCCTTGCACGCCGTTCTTGGCCATCAAGATGATCTGCGCGTGGATCTCGGCCGCGCGCAGCGCTGCGGCCGTGTCGGTCGTGAAGAACGGATTGCCCGTGCCGGCGGCGAAGATCACGACGCGCCCCTTCTCGAGGTGGCGCATCGCGCGGCGGCGGATGTAGGGCTCGGCGACCTCGGCGATGCCGAGCGCTGAGAGCACGCGCGTGTCGGTGCCGGTCTTCTCCAGCGCGTCCTGCAGCGGCAGCGCGTTGAGCACGGTCGCGAGCATGCCCATGTAGTCGGCCGTCGCGCGATCCATTCCGGCCGCGGCGCCTTGCATGCCGCGGAAGATGTTGCCGGCGCCGACGACGATCGCGACCTCGACGCCCTGGTCGTGCACGTCGGCGACCTGGCGCGCGACGGCAGCGACGCGCTCGGGGTCGGTGCCGAACTCGAGCGAGCCCATCAGCGCCTCGCCGGAGAGCTTCAGCAGGATCCGTTGGAAGGCGGGAGCGTCAGCCATCGACGCGAGAGCCTACCCAGTCGCCCTGCACTGGACGAGCACGGGCGCTGCGCTGCAAAAAACGGGCAGCGATAGCAGCCGTATGCACGTTGTATATACGCCTGCTATCGCGCTCGAAAACGCAACACCCAACCGCACGCTCAGCGGCCACGCACCGACGGCCGCGCGCCCGAGAACAGGCGCGCCCGGTCCGTCGCGCGACCGGCACTACTGGCCGACGGCGAAGCGCGTGAAGCGGCGAATCACGACGTTCTCGCCGGTCGCTGCGGTCAGCTCGTCGCGCAGCTGCTGCACGGTCTTGCCGTCGAACTTCGGGTTGTGCATCTCCTGCTCGAGCAGCACGATCGTCTGAAACCAGGAGTCGAGCTTGCCGGAGACGATTTTCTCGCGGATGTTCTCGGGCTTGTCGGCCGCCTCCTGCTCGTAGATGCGCGCCTCGGCGTCGCGCACGTCGGCAGGAACGTCCTCGCGGCTAACGTACTTGACGGTCGGCGTCGCGGCGATCTGCAGCGCGACGTCGCGCGCGAACTGGACGAAGTCGTCGTTGTTGGCGACGAAGTCGGTGTTGCAGTCGACCTCGATCAGCACGCCAACGCGGGCGCCGGCGTGGATGTAGGACTGCACCGTCCCCTCCGTCGCCGTGCGCTCGCCGAGATCCTGGATCTTCTTGCCCTGCTTCAAGCGCAGGATCT
The DNA here is from genome assembly GCA_036271095.1 of Solirubrobacteraceae bacterium. Taxonomy (GTDB): domain Bacteria; phylum Actinomycetota; class Thermoleophilia; order Solirubrobacterales; family Solirubrobacteraceae; genus Palsa-744. The sequence continues at coordinate 16,917 of DATBBG010000003.1, read as the reverse complement.
CGATCGCCTTGTCGATGTCGCCGCCGGCTTCGGTCAGCGCCTTCTTGCAGTCCATCATCCCGGCGCCGGTGCGCTCGCGCAGCGCCTTCACGTCTTTCGCGCCAATCTCGGTCGTGCTCATGCTGCTCTATGCCTCCTTCGCCGGCTCCGCGGCCGGCGTGCTCTCGTCTGATGTCGTCTCGGCCACGGCGGCCGGCTCTGCGGCAGGCGCCGGCGGCGCGGCAGGCGCCTCGGCGGCGCCGTTGGCGGCGCTCGGCGCCGGCTCGCTGTCGGCGGCGCTTTCGGCGACCGTCTCGGGCCCGGCCGACTGCGCGTTGGCGGGCTGGCGCGCGTCAGCGCTGGCCTGCATCGGCACTGCCGACTCGACGGCCGGCTCGCTGTCGGGCGCAACGGCAGTAGCGGCAACCGGCTGCGTCTCGGCGAGCGGTTTCTCGGCTGCGGCACGCGCGGCCGTGCGTTCAGCAGCGGCTTTGTCGGCGGCCGCTTTGTCGGCGGCGACTTTGTCAGCTGCTGCTTTATCGGCGGCTGCCTTCTCTGCAGCCGCTGCGGCCGCTTTCTCCTCGGCCTCTTTCTTGGCCGCTTCCTCGGCCTCGCGCTTGGCCTGCTCTTCGGCCTCGCGCTTGGCGCGTGCTTCGGCCTCGACGCGAGCGCGTTCCTCGGCTTCCTTGCGCGCCTTCTCCTCTTGCGCGCGGAAGACCGAGTGGCCCTCCTGCACGACCTGGCCGATCGCCTGCGTGATCAGCGCGCACGAGCGGATCGCGTCGTCGTTACCGGGCACGACGTAGTCGATGCCGTCCGGGTCGCAGTTGGTGTCGACGAGGCCGATGATCGGGATTCGCAGCCGGCGCGCCTCTTTGACGGCGATCTCCTCGGTTTTGAGGTCGATCACGAACATCGCGTCGGGCACGCGCTGCATGTCTTTGACGCCGCCGAGGTTGGCGCGCAGCTTCGCGAGGTCGGCCTGCGCGGCCATGCGCTCACGCGTCGGCAGCAGCGCCAGCTGACCCTCGGTCTCGTAGCGCTCGAGGTCGTGCAGCCGGCGGATGCGCTGGTTGATCGTCTGGAAGTTCGTCAGCAGGCCGCCGAGCCAACGGTGGTTGACGTAAGGCATGTCAGCCGCCTCGGCGACCTCTTTGATCGTGTCGCGCGCCTGCTTCTTCGTGCCGACGAACAGGACGGTGCCGCCGCGGTTGGCGATGTCGCCGGCAAAGGCCTGGGCCTGCGCCAAGAGCGCCTGCGTCTTGACCAGGTCGATGATGTAGTTGCCGCCGCGCTCGCCGAATATGTAGCGGCGCATCTTCGGGTTCCAGCGGCGCGTCTGGTGGCCGAAGTGAACGCCGGCCTCCAGCAGCTCCGCGATGCCTACTTGAGCCACGAGTACTCCCTTTATTTATTTATTGATCCGTCCGTTCGGGGTTCACGGACCCGGCTTGTGCGACGGAAGTCGCGTGCCGGGCAGGGCCGTTTCCGAGGGCGGACGGGTAGACGGTTTCTGAACGGCTCAGGATAGCTCTTCGGCGCGCGCCAGCGCAGCTTGCAGGTCTGCTGGGAGCGGCGAGCGGACCTCGATGCGCTCGCCGCTGATCGGATGCGCGAAGGCGAGACGCGCGGCATGCAGGAACTGGCGCTGCAGGCCGAGCGGATCGCCGCTGCCGTACTCCGGATCGCCGACGACCGGATGGCCGATCGCCTGCAGGTGGACGCGGATCTGATGCGTGCGGCCCGTCTCCAACCGCAGTCGCAGCAGTGAAGTGCCGGCGAGCGCTTTGTCGAGCTCGAAGTGCGTGCGCGCCTCGCGCGCGTGCGCACCGCCGACGGCCATGCGCGTTCGCACGCGCGCGTCGCGGCCGATCGGCGCCTCGATCGTGCCGGTTCGCGCCGGCGGGCGGCCCTGCACGAGCGCGATGTATTCGCGCTCGATCTCGCGGCGCTGCAGCGCGCGCTGCAGTTTCGAGTGCACGTCGTCGGAGCGCGCGACGACGAGCAGGCCCGAGGTGTCGCGGTCGAGCCGGTGGACGATGCCGGGTCGATCGGGATCGCCTCCGCTGACGCCGCCGCCGGCGACGCCGGCGAGCAGCTGCGAGAGCGTGTCCTGCTGATGGCCCTTGGCCGGGTGCACGACGACGCCCGGCGCCTTGTCGACGACGAGCAGATGCTCGTCCTCGTAGGCGATCTGAAAGGGCGCGCTCACGGCGCGCTTGTGCGCACGTGTCGAGCGTGCTCGATCACGAGGAACAACGCGAGCACGCCGAGCGTGATCGCGCTGTCGGCGACGTTGAACGGCGGCCAGCCGAGCGGCAGCTTGATGAAGTCGGTCACCGAGCCGTCGCGGATCCGGTCGAGCACGTTGCCGAGCGCGCCGCCGATCAGCATTCCCGTCGGCAGCCAGATCAGCTGCTCGCGGCTGTGCAGCGCGAAGTAGACGAGCAGCGCCAGCAGCGCCAGGCCGATCAGGATCGTCACGATCGTGTCGCTGCCCGGCAGGAAGCCGAAGGCGATGCCGTGGTTGCGCGTGTTGACGAGCTGCACGCCGGGAAAGACGCTGCGTTCTTCGCCAGGCACGATCGAGTGTTCGACGGCGCGCTTGGAGAGCTGGTCGGCGGCGACGACGATCGCCAGCACGACCGCGGCGAGCGCGTACGGGCGCAGCGGCCACGACGCCCACCATCCGTGGCGCGCGGAGCGCTCGCGCGGCCGTCGATCTTCGATCGCGCGCACGGCGCTAGCCGTGGATCAGGTCGTTGACAATCAGCGAGTTGACGATCTGCAACGTGATGATCGCGAGAATCGGGCTGAAGTCGAAGCCGCCGAACGACGGCAGCAGGCGCCGGAAGATCCGCAGGAACGGCTCGCAGATATCGCGCAGGAAGCCGATCACGACATCGACGGTGCGCGAGTATGGCGGGCGCACGCCGACGTTGAACAGCAGCTGGATGACGATGTAGAGAATGATCAGCAGCGTGTAGACGTAGATCAACGTCGACAGGTAGTCGGCGATCTGCGTGCGCGCGCTGGCGATCGGCAGCAGCGTGACCGCGACCACGGCTCAGCTCGCCTTCGGATCGAGCACGGCGTCGAGCGCATCGCTGAACGCCGCACGCAGGCCGGCGCGCTCGAGCGCGTCGAGGCCGCGCGCGGTCAAGCCGCCGGGCGAAGTGACTTCGCGGCGCACGGCAACCGTGTCGTAATCGCGCCGGCGCAGCAGCTCGGCCGTGCCGGCGAGCGTCTGCACGACGAGCTCGGCGCCTTGCGCGGCAGGGATGCCCTTGCGCACGCCCGCGTCGATCTGCGCCTCGGCGACGAGCGCGACGTAGGCCGGCGCGCACGACATCAGCCCCATCGCGACGTCGACGAGCTTGTCGTCGAGCACTACGAGCGTGCCGAGCTCGGCGAACAGCGAAGCGACGAGTGCGTCGAGCGAGGCGTCGCGGTCGGGATGCTCGCGATGCTTGGAGTCCTCGGCGTCGCGTCCTTGCACGACGGCGCCCTGGCGCACCTCGACGGGCAGCGACGGGATGAAGCGGTAGATCTGTTTGCCCGGATAGGCCTCGCGCAGCGCCGACAGCGGCGTCGCGGCGAGAATCGACGCGACGGCGCTCGCATGCGGCGCGACTTCGGCGGCGACGTCGTGCAGCTGCGCCGGCTTGTGGCAGAGCACGACGAGATCGGCCGCGCGCGCGACATCGGCGTTGCTGGCAAGCGCTTCGCCACCGAGCTCGGCGACGAGCGCCTTCGCGCGCTCTGCGACAGGGTCGGCACAAAGCACCGGCTCGCCCCACCCGCGCGCCATCGCACGAGCCATGTTCCCAGCGCCGATCAGTCCAACTTTCATAACTGAGACCAAGACTACGGGCCGGCCGGCTCGCGCGCGGCCGCCTAGCTTTGGTTGAAAAAGCCCTTCTCGATCAAGCGCGCTCGCTCCTCGGCGGAGATCTCGACGTTGCGCGGCGTCAGCATGAAGACCTTGTCGGCGATCCGCTGCATGCCGCCGTCGAGCGCATAGGTCAGGCCTGAGGCGAAGTCGATCAGGCGCTTGGACAGGTCCATGTCGGAGCTCTGCAGGTTGAGGATGACCGGGATCGAGTCCTTGAACTTGTCGGCGATCTGCTGCGCGTCGTTGAACGACTTCGGGATCACCAGGTGCACGCGCACGTCTCCGTTGCTGCGCTGACCGACAGACTTGAGCACGGTCGTCGAGCGCCCGCCGCCGCGCGGCGCGGCCTCGTCGTCGGCGAAGATGTCGTCGAACTCATCGCGACGGCGGCGCAGGCGGCGTACGTTCGGCCGCTCGCGGTAGCGATCCTCGATCTCCGCCTCGGGCGGAGCGTCGTCGTAGTCGTCGTGATACTCCTCGGCGAGGCCGAAGTACACGAGCGCGCTGTGCCAGGAGTCGCGGAAAGCCATTGCAGTAGGTGCGTCTTCGCCCGGAGAGCCGGATTCCCTGCTCATGCTAGTCATTCGCTCGGCCGCCTCGCGCGACAAGCCAAGCCGCGCGCGGCCGCTAAGTGTATAGCCTCGTGCCGATTCGCACGATCGTTGCGCCCTCCTCGACGGCGACGAGATAGTCCTGCGAGGTGCCCATCGAGAGATGCTCGAGCTCGTGGCGCTCGGCCAGCTCGCGCAGCTCGGCGAACCAGCGCCGCGAGGCATCCGGCTCGGCTGCGAGCGGCGGCATCGTCATAAGCCCGGCGACCGGCACGGGCGAGCGCGCGATGAACTCCGCCAGCCGCTGCGGCTCGACGCCGGCCTTGTCCGGCTCGCCGGCGATGTTGACCTCGACCAGGATCTGCAGGTCCGGACGCGCGAGCGCGCGATGGCGCTCGAGCTCGCGCAGCGCCGAGTCGGAGGCGACCGAGTGGATCAGCCGCGCATACGGCACGATCTGCTTGACGCGGCGGCTCTGCAGCTGGCCGATGAAGTCCCACTCGAACAGCTCGCCGTGCGCTTCGTGCTTGGCCTGCAGCTCCTGCGCGCGGTTCTCGCCGACGAGCGTCACGCCGGCCTCGGCGAGCAGCGTCAGATCGTCGCGCGCGACGTACTTGATCGCCGCCAACAGCTCGACGCCGCGATCCTGCTGTGCCGCGCGCGTGACCGGCGAGCGGCGCACGGCGGCGTCGATCTGCTCGCGAATCTCGACCAGGTTCGCGCGGATGCGCTCGACGCGCAGCTCGGAGATCAGCTCAGCCATGCGACGCCCGCCTGACGCCCGGCCTGCTCGCCCTGGCGGCGGTGCGAGAAGAAGCGCTCGTCGCAGATCGTGCAGGCGTCGGCTTCGTGCACGCGCGCGACGCCCGCCGCGAGCAGGCGCTCGCGCGCGATCGCGCGCAGGTCGATGCGGGCGCGCTCGCCGCTGCGGCCGATCTGCTGCCGCTCGCCGAACGCTGCGTGCACCTCCGGGCCGACCTCGTAGCAGCACGCGCCCGCGCCCGGTCCGATCGCGGCTTCGATCTCGCCGCTGGCGCCCAGCTCGCGCAGCGCCTGCGCTCCCTGCTCGAGCACTCCCGCTGCGAGCCCGCGCCAGCCGGCATGCACGACCGCGACGACCGGCTGCTCGCCGCCGGCGGCGAGCGCGACGGGCAGGCAGTCGGCGCTCAGCACTGCCACGCCGATGCCGCGCAGCGCCGTCGCGTGGCCGTCGGCGTCGATCGCGACGGCCTCGCCGCCGCGTCCGGCGCGCTCGCGCACGAGCTGCACGTCGGTGCCGTGAACCTGCCGGCTCGCGCACAGCCACTCCAGCGCGAACGCCTGGCAGAGCCCGTCGCGCGCTTCGCGCCCGGCGTATGCGCGCTCGCCGCGCTGCGTCGAGAGGTTGCCGTGCGCGCGCGAGCTGAACAGCACGCGCGCACCGCCACCCAGCACGCACGAGAAGCCCTCGGCGTGCTCGATCACGCCGGGCGGCGTGAACGTCGCGGCGACTGCGAGCGGCCTGATGCTCACGCGCCCTCCAACGCCGCGCTCAGCTCGGCCTCGCGACCGGGCGCGAGCTCGCCGTCGAGGCGGCGACGGAGGACGCGCTCGAGCGCGTAGCCGATCTGCGGTCCGGCCGACATACCGGCCGCGATCAGGTCGTCGCCGCCAATCTGCAGGCTCACCTCGCGCCAGTCCGAGAGCCATCGCCGCGCGGCGGCGACGACCTCGGGGCGATCCTGCGCGCTACCGAGCGCTGCTGCAAGCGCGACGGCCTCGACCGGCTCGCCGAACGCCGCCTCGTGCACCTGCCACGGCGTGCGCGCCTGCGCGAGCAGGTCGGCGAGCGCCGGCGCGAAGCTCGCCGCGCGAACTGCCGTGTCGCGCTGCTCGGCACCTAGCTCGAGCTGGTCGAGCAGCTCGCTCAAAGTCCGCTCGACGTGCTCTGCGGACTCCTCGCGCCGATCGATCTCGACGCCCTCGCGCGACGCCTCGGCGGCTCCGAGCAGCAGCGTCGCGAGCAGCAGCAGCTCGCGACGCCCGTCTGCAGGCAGCTCGGCGAGTGCGTCGCGCGCGAGCGCGACGTCGAGATGCATGGCCGCGTGAAGCGTCGCAAACGCTCCCAACTCATCAAGTGCGCTCAGCGAGGCGATCGGATCGGCTTCGCCGAGCGCCAGGCGCAGCTCCGCGCCGAAGCGCGCGCGAGAGATCGTCGCGAGCGCGCCGGCAGCGAGCGCGTCCGCAGCGAGCGCAGCCGTGCGCTGCTCGGCCGCGAACTGCAGGCGCGCGCGATAGCGCGCGAGGCGCAGCAGTCGTGTCGGATCGTCGATGAAGCTCTGCTCGTGCAGCACGCGCAGACGACCCGCGCGCAGGTCTTCGAGCGCGTGCGGCGCCGCGCGCAGCTCGCCGCGATGCGCGCCGCCGAGCGGCAGCGCGATCGCGTTGACGGTGAAGTCGCGACGCTGCAGATCCTCTGCGGGCGTGCCGGCGCGAACGTCCGGAAGCGCGCCGGGCGCCGCATAGGACTCGCTGCGGCGCGAAGCGACGTCTACGCGGCCGCGCTTCCACCAGACGACAGCCGTGCCGAAGCGCTCGTGGCGCTCGACGCCGCAGCGCGACCCGTCATCGGCCGCGAAGCGGCAATCGACGATTGCAGCGATTCGTCGCGCAAAGGCGTCTGCGGCGCCATCGACGACGACATCGAGCTCGCGCGGGCTGCGCCCGAGCAGCAAGTCGCGAACGGCGCCGCCGACGAGCTCGACATCGGCACGCCCGCACGCCAGCTCGAGCAGCACGCGCCCGCCCGGCAGCTCGCGCAGGCGCTCGAGCACGTCGACGCCCTCGGCAGGCTGCTCCACGATCGCGCTCTCGCGCTCTGACGCCACTCAGCCGACTCGCACCGGGATGCCGGCAGCGGCGACATGCGCCTTCGCCTCGGCGATCGTGTGCGCTCCGTAGTGGAAGATCGACGCGCACAGCGCCGCATCGGCGCCGGCGCGCAGCGCTTGCACGAGATGCTCGAGCTCGCCGGCGCCGCCCGAGGCGATCACCGGCACGCTCACGGCCTCACTGACGGCAGCGATCAACGGCAGGTCGTAGCCGTCGTTCGTACCGTCGCGATCCATGCTCGTCAGCAGGATCTCTCCCGCTCCGCGCTCGACGCCCTCGCGCGCCCATTCGACGACGTCGCGACCGGTCGGCGTGCGCCCGCCGGCGAGGTACGCCTCCCACTTCGACGGGTTGTCGAGGCCACCGCCGACGAACGGGTCCGCTTTGGCGTCGATCGCGAGCACGACGCACTGCGAGCCGAACACGGCCGCAAGCTCGTCGATCAGCTCCGGGCGCTGCAGCGCGGCCGAGTTGATCGAGACCTTGTCGGCGCCGGCGTCGAGCACCGCCTGCGCGTCGGCCGCCGAGCGGATGCCGCCGCCGATCGTAAACGGCACGAACACGTCGTCGGCCGTCGCGCGGGCCAGCTGCGCGATCGTCTCGCGCTTCTCGTGCGTCGCCGTGATGTCGAGGAAGACGAGCTCGTCAGCGCCCTCGCGGTCGTAGTGCGCAGCCAGCTCGACCGGATCGCCGGCGTCGCGAATGTCGAGGAATTCGACGCCCTTGACGACGCGACCGGCGTCGACGTCGAGGCACGGGATGATGCGCTTGAAGTGCACGCGCCTAACGGTAGCTCGCGCGAGCGCGCGCTCAGCCGTCGAGCACGGCAAGCGCCTCGGCGACGGTGAAGCGCCGCTCGTACAGCGCCTTGCCGACGATCACGCCGTCGAGGCCGAGACCTTGCAGCAGCTCCAGGTGGACCAGCTCGCCGATTCCGCCGGAGTGGATTACGCGCCCGTGGCGCGCCGCCTTCACCGCCTCAGCGGTGCTCTCCACATCGGGGCCGCTCAGCATCCCGTCGTGGTCGATGTTCGTGAAGACGAAGTGCTTGACGCCGCCTTTGCCCTCGCTCCAGCGTTCGATTGCCTCCTGCGCAGGCAGCTCGCTCTTCTCCAGCCAGCCGTGCGTTGCGACGAAGCCGTCGCGGGCATCGATTGAGATCAGCACGTTCTCGGCGCCATGCTCTTCCATCGCGCGAAACGGCAGCTCCGGGTCGCTGAAGATCGCGGTCCCTAGGATCACGCGGCTGACGCCGGCTTCGAACGCGCGCTGAATCGAGAAGTCGGAGCGCAGCCCGCCGCCGAGCTGCGTGGGCACGCCCAGCTCACGCGTGATCTCGCTCACATGCTCGAGGTTCACGGGCTCGCCGCCTTTGGCGCCGTCGAGGTCGACGATGTGCAGCCATTTCGCGCCTTCCTCGACGAACGCTCGCGCCGCGGACAGCGGGTGCTCGTCATAGACCTTCTTCGCGTCGAAGTCGCCCTTGACGAGTCGCACGGCGTTGCCGCCGAGGATGTCGATCGCCGGATAGAGGTTCACTGCTGGGCGAGCTTCGCGGGCGGTAGCTGAGACACGGTGCAGAGCGTCACGAAGCGGCCTGCGCGCCGGCCGCGCTCGGCTGGCGCGCGGCGATGCAGATGCGCGCGAAGTTGGCGAGCAGCCGCAGCCCGGCGGCAGAGGACTTCTCGGCGTGGAACTGCACGCCGTAGAACGAGCCCTTCTCGACAGCCGTCACGAACGGCGCGCCGTATTCGGCGACGCCCAGCACGTCCTCGTCGCTCGCCGGCTCGGCCGCGAGCGAGTGCACGTGGTAGAAGGCGCACTCCTGCGGCAGGCCGGCGACGAGCTTGGACTCCGGTTTCGTGAAGCTGACCTCGTTCCAGCCGATGTGCGGCAGCTTCAGCGTGCCCGTGCGCAGACCGTGGACTTCGCCGGCGATCAAGCCGAGGCCGGCCGCGCCGCCGAGCTCGCTCGAGTAGTCGAACGCGAGCTGCAGGCCGAGGCAGATGCCGAGCACCGGCGTGCCGGCCTCGACACGCTCGCGCAGCAGCGTGTCGAGGCCGAGCTCGCGCAGTCGCTCCATCGCGCGCGGAAACGCGCCGACGCCGGGGACGACGAGGCCGGCCGCCGCACGCAGCTCGTCGTGCTCGGAGGAGACAGTCGCGCTCGCGCCAACATGCGCGAGCGCCTTCTCGACCGAGCGGCGATTGCCCATCCCGTAGTCGACGACAGCGATCTCGACGGGCTCCTCGACGAGCGCGCTCATGCCGTCAGCGTCCCCTTCGTGCTCGGCACGCCCGTCTCTGACGGATCGATCGCGACGGCCTGGCGCAGCGCGCGCGCGAATGCCTTGAACGCGGCCTCGATCATGTGGTGCGCGTTCGTGCCAGCTTCAACGCGCAGGTGCAGCGTCAGCTTTGCGGCGTTCGCAACGGCGCGGAAGAACTCCTCGGTCAGCTCGTGCTCGAAGCCGCCGGTCGATCCCGGCGGCAGCTCGGCCTCGAACGCGGTGAACGGACGCCCGGAGATGTCCAGCGCACAGCTCGCGCGCGCCTCGTCCATCGGCACCGTCGCCGTGCCGTAGCGAACGATGCCGCTGCGGTCGCCGAGCGCGTGGTCGAGCGCCTGTCCGAGCACGATCGCGGTGTCCTCGGCGGTGTGGTGCGCGCCCGTCTGCAGATCGCCGCTGACCTTGACGTCGAGGTCGATCCGCCCGTGGCGAGCGAGCAGGTCGAGCATGTGGTCGAGAAAGCCGACGCCCGTCTCGCGCGTGCCGGCGCCGGAGCCTTCGAGCGTCAGCGACAGGCGCACGTCGGTCTCGCCCGTGCGCCGCTCGACGCTCGCGCTCCTGCTGCTGTCTGTGTCGGTCGTGCTTGCCATCGTCTAATTGTCGCCGATGCGCGCCTCCATCGAGCGCGCGTGCCACTCGAAGCCCTCGGCGCGGGCGATCGGCACGCCGGCGCCCGCCAGCTTCGACGCCGCGGCGGCGTCGATTCGGACCTCGCCCATGCGCCGGCGGAAGTGGCGCGGCGAGAGCATCGACGCGAACCGCGCAGCGCCGCTCGTCGGCAGGATGTGGTTCGAGCCGGCGACGTAGTCGCCGAACGCCGTCGCGCTGCCGGCGCCGACGAACAGGCAGCCGGCGGCGCGCACGCGCGCGGCGAGCGCTTCGACGTCGGCGCCGATCAGCTGCAGGTGCTCGGGCGCGAACGCATTCGCAAGCTCGATCGCCTGCGCCGAGTCGAGCACGTCGACCAGCGCGAAGGCGCCCTCGACCGGGCGTTCTGCGTCGAGGCGAGCGAGCGCCGCGGCGAGCGCGTCGCTGCCGCCGGGCGCGGCGCAGACCGCGACGACGAGGCTGCCGGCGCCGTGCTCGCCCTGCGCGAGCATGTCGAGCGCCGCGAGCTCGACGTCGCGCTCGCGAAGCTCCGCGCCGAGCACGATCAGCAGGTCGCTCGGCCCGGCGAAGCCGTCGATCCCCACCTGCGCCGAGAGCTGGCGCTTGGCCTCCTGCACGTAGAGGTTGCCCGGCCCGACGATCACGTCGACGCGCTGCACGCTCTCGGTGCCGTAGGCGAGCGCCGCGATCGCCTGCGCGCCGCCCATCCGATAGACGCGCTCGACGCCGCACAGCCGGCATGCGCCGAGGATCGCGTCGTCGATCTCACCGGCAGCGCGCGGCGGCGCGCAGACGACGACGTCGAGCACGCCGGCCGCGCGTGCCGTGACGACTCCCATCGCGACGGTGCTCGGATACGGCGCGCGGCCACCCGGCACATAGACCGCAGCCGAATCGACCGGCAGCTCGCGCACGGCGATCCGCTGCCCCTGCGCCAGCGTCACGCTCACGTCCGGCGCGACACTCGCATCGGCGACCTGCGCGACATTCGCGATCGTCACCTGCAGGCCCGCGACCAGCTCCAGCGGCAGCCGCTTGATCGCCTCGTCGAGCTCCTCCGGCGCGACGACGATCGATCGCTGCGCATTCTCGGCGTCAGCTACACCGGTGCCAGCGGGTGCCGACGGGGCGTCGAAGCGGCGCGTGTAGTCGAGCACGGCGAGGTCGCCCTCCTCGCGCACGCGCGCGACGATCTCGCGTACGGGCTGCTCGACGGAGGCGCCGTCGGGCACGAGCGCACGCAGCTGCACAGCGACGCCGCGCGGTCCGCCGAGGCCATCGAGCTCGGCGACGTGCACGCGGTGCGTACGCATCTCAGCCGACGCCCGCGGCCGGCAGCGCGCGGAGCTGCCCGAGCAGCGCGTCGATCTGCGCGGCCTTCAGCTTGTGCGAGACCGGATTGGCGATCAGCCGCGCCGTGCAGACGACGATCTCCTCGCGCACGACGAGGTTGTTCTCGCGCAGCGTCGTGCCCGTCGCCGTGAGATCGACGATCGCGTCGACCATGCCCGTCAGCGGCGCCAGCTCGACGGAGCCCTTGACCTCGACGATCTCGCCCTGACGGCCGGTCTCCTCGAGGTAGCGCGCAGCGATCCGCGGATACTTCGTCGCGACGCGCATCACGCCGAGACGCCGCAGCGACTCGAGCGCCGGATCGTGGTCCGGATCGGCGCTCTGCTTGCTCGCGAGCACCATCGTGCAGCGGCCGAAGCCGAGGTCTAGCAGCTCGTAGACGTCGCGCCCGCGCTCGCCCTGCGCATGCGCAAGCTGCTCGAGCAGCACGTCCTTGCCGGTCACGCCGATGTCGGCCGCTCCGGCCTCGACGTAGGTCGGCACGTCGGACGGGCGCATCGTCACCACGCCGATGTCCTCGAACAGCAGCTTGCGGTCGTTCGTGCGCAGCTCCTCGGTGTCGAGCCCGAGCAGGGCGAGCAGGTCGACGGTGCCGCCGAACAGCGCTCCGCGCGGAACGGCGATCGTCAGGCCGCTGGCGGCGCTCACAGCTGCTCTCCGTTCGCCGCGACGGACCGCAGCTGCGACAGCGCGCCGGTGCCACGTTCCTCGCCGGCGAGCGCTTGGTGCAGCGAGTCGACGTACAGCGCAAAGCCGACTGCCGGCATGCTGCGCCCGAAGCGCCCGAGCAGCTCGTCGTAGCGCCCGCCACCGCCGATCGGAGCGCCGAGCGCCGGGTCATAGACCTCGAAAACGGCGCCCGTGTAGTAGCCGATGTTGCGGATCAACCCGAGGTCGAAGATCACGCGCGCGGCGACGCTCTCCGGCAGCAGCTCATAGACGCGCCGCATCCCGGTGACGGCCTCGACTGCCGGCGCGGGCGCGTCGGTCAACAGCTCGGGCCCACCGCGTCGTTGCGGCACATCGAGCAGCAGCTCGGCCGCGTCCTCGGAGACGCCGGCCTCGTGCAGGCGGTGCTCGAGCGCGACGAAGTCGCGGCGCACGAGCGTCGCGAGCAGCTCGTCGCGGGCGCTCAGCGGAACCTGCAGACTCTCCATCAGCGCCGGGAACAGCGATGCGTCGCCGACGCCGATGCGGAAGTCCTCGAGGCCGACTGCCTCGAGCGAGTCGCAGAGGACGGTCAGCGCTTCGGCCGTGCCCTCGGGCGCCGGCGCGCCGATCAGCTCGATGCCGGCCTGCAGCATCTCGCGCAGCTGACCGCGCTGCGGGCGCACGCCGCGATAGGTGTGCGCGAAGTAGCAGAAGCGCAGCGGCCCTTCGCGCTCGCCGTAGCGCGTCGCGACGACGCGCGCGATCGGCGCGGTCATGTCCGAGCGCAGCACGAGCACGGCGCCGGTCTCGTCGAAGACGCGATAGGCCGGTCGCGCTTCGGCCATGTCGGCGCGCGCGAGCACCGACTCGTACTCGAGCGCAGGCGTGTAGATCTCGCCGTAGCCGTGGCGATCGAAGACGCGCCGCAGCGTGTCGGTGATCGCGCGGACCTCGCCGGTCTCCTGGGGCAGCACGTCGCGCGTGCCGCTGGGGATTGGGTGGATCATTTCCGGACCGAGATTACGAGGTTGCTTGGGACGTTACGGTCACCGGCCGGTGAACCGTCGAGGAGAGCCGGTCCGACTAGGCGTGGACGGGCTCTGTCGCGACGCGCTCGATGTGCGCGCCGAGCTCGCGCAGGCGCTCGTCGATGCGCTCGTAGCCGCGGTCGATCTGGCGAATGTTGCCGATCTCGCTGCGCCCTTCGGCGCAGAGCGCCGCGAGCAGCATCGCCATGCCGGCGCGGATGTCGGGCGACTCGACGCGCTCGCCGCGCAGGCGGCGCGGGCCGGTGACGATCGCGCGGTGCGGATCGCACATGACGATGTCAGCGCCCATCAGGATCAGCTTGTCGGTGAAGATCAGGCGGTTCTCGAACATCCACTCGTGCACGAGGATCGAGCCCTCGGCCTGCGTCGCAAGCGCGACGGCGATCGACGTCAGGTCGGCCGGGAAGGCCGGCCAGGGCCCGTCTTGGATCTTGCTCTTGAACTCGCCCACGTCCGACTGCGCGACGAGCTTCTGCCCGCCGGGCACGATCACGTCGTTGCCGTCGAGCCGGCTGCTCAGTCCGAGCCGCTCGAAGACGAGCCGGATCATGCGCAGATCGCCGGGCACCGTGTCCTTGATCCGCAGTTCTCCGCCGGTCACGCCGGCGAGCGCCATGAAGCTGCCGATCTCGATGTGGTCGGGCGCGACTTCGTGCTCGCAGCCGTGCAGACGGTCAACGCCGTTGACGGTGATCAGGTTCGAGCCGATCCCGTGGATGTCGGCGCCCATCTTCACGAGCATGCGCGCGAGATCCTGCACGTGCGGCTCGGATGCGGCGTTGCCGATCACGGTCGTGCCGGGCGTCAGCGCGGCGGCCATCAGCACGTTCTCGGTCGCCATCACCGACGGCTCGTCCATGAACACGTCCGTCGGGCGCAGTCCGTGCGGAGCGCTCAGCGCGATCTCGCCGTTGCACTCGACGCTTGCGCCCATCGCGCGAAAGGCATCGAGGTGCGGGTCCAAGCGACGGCGGCCGATCACGTCGCCGCCGGGCGGCGCCATCACGGCGCGGCCGAAGCGCGCGAGCAATGGGCCGGCAAGCAGGAACGAGGCGCGAATCAGCTCGGCCAGCTCGCGCTCGACTTCGATCTCGCGCGCAGTCGCCGCACACAGCGCGAGCTCGTTGGCGCCGCGCCAGTTGACCGACACGCCGAGCGCGCGCAGGATGTTGAGCATCGCCTCGACGTCGCGAATGCGCGGCACGTTGCGCACGACCACTTCATCCTCAGTGAGGAGCGCCGAAGCGAGGATCGGCAGCGCACCGTTCTTGTTACCGGCAGGAACCATCGTGCCGGACAGCGGGACGCCGCCTTCGATGACGAACTTCTCCATGAGCTGTACGCGCCGTTTACGACCCCAAGGCGGGGCTTTCGCATCGCGTCCGGCAAGCGTAACAGCCATCTGCCGACTGATTCGCGACTCGCGCTCGCACACCTGCACTGCCTCGCGCGACAGTCCTCCAGATCGTCTGACCGGCCCCAGCCGCTTGCCGGCGCCAGCGCCGCCAGAGCCGCCGAGTTGCAAGATCAGTTGCAGGCTCCATCGGTCCAAAACGGCTCTGCAATGCGGTTTTGCTGGACGGCATCGGACACGTACATACGTTCGCATTCAGTCCGTCCGCGAGCGCTCCTAACTTGTGCGAACAGATGTTCGTACTGCAAAGAACTTCCAAGCTCGCGCAGCGCACGCTCGGTGCCCTGCGTCTCACGCGCTCGTTCCTATTGCTCGAGGACGACTATCACGTCGACTGGGAGGTCGACCACGACGAGCCACTGACGCAGAAGCATCCACACCGAGTTCCGCTGCGCGGGCCAGGAAGACGTTCCCGGCGCAGCTTGGAGCGTCGTCCGGGCGAAGCTGCCCCGGCTCCTACGATCTGCCTGTGCCCGATCGACGGGTCACCTGGATCCCCTCTGCAGGCATCCTTTCGAGCAGGGCCCGAGCGTGGCGCTGGTCTGACCTCAACGCCTCGCGAGCCGAGTCAGGCGTCGGGCCCCTGACCGGCGATTTCGCTGCGAGCCGCAGCGACGATGTCGGCCGCGGTGTTCGCGTGCCCACCGATGCCCCAACCGCCTTCAGGCGACTCGGTGATCAGCACCCACGTACGCTCGGCGAGTGTCGGATCGCCAGCGGCCCTGGCGACGATCTCGGTCAGCTCTCGGACGACGCCGATCTGCTTGCCGCGATCGAGTGCGCCGACGGGCGTCAGCACCTGCACTCGGACGCTCATGCTGTCGCCGTCGACGTTCGCGAACGAGTCGCCCGCGAGCTCGTGCACGAACGCGGCCGTGTTGCTCGAGAACAGCGGCAGCGCCGGAACGCCCTCCCAGCGCATCACCGCGCTCGCCAGATCCTGCGCGAGCGAGTGCTTGTCATCGAACGTTCCGGCAGCAGAGTAGACGTCGATCATCGGCACGAAGGCCTCCCGAAGTAGTTGTGGAGTAGTCGCTCCAGAGCGTACCAGAGGGTCTGCTCTACAATCGAGGCGAGATGGCCCGCCCCGACCTGCATCGCGCCGAGCTCGTCGCGGCTACCGGGCGCCTGCTCCGCCGCCAGGGCTACTCCGGAACGACCGTGAGCGATTTCCTGACCGCCGCTGGCGCATCGAATGGCTCGCTCTATCACCACTTTCCGAGTGGCAAGGAGGATCTGGCGCGTACGGCGATCGAAGCCGCCGCCGCCGAGGTCGAGACGCAACTCGAACGAACGCTGAGCGCGACCAACGACATCGCGGCGGCTACGCAAGCGTGGCTCGACGCGCTGATCGCCGGCCTCGCAGCGAACCCGCAAGACGGCTGCCCCGTCGCGCCGACAGCGATCGACGCCGCCGGCGTCAGCGAACCGCTGCGGCTCGCTGCAGCCGATGCTTTCAGATGCTGGTTGGCCGTCTTCGAGCGCGCGCTCGCGCGAACCCGTGACGCAGACACCGCAGCAAGCTTGGCGCGCGTACTGCTGAGCGCGATCGAGGGCGCGCTGCTGCTCGATCGGACCGCTCACAGCACGTCGAACCTCGAGGCGCTGCGAGCTGCGATCCCCATGCTTCTCGCCGATCGCGAGACGTAGCGCGCGCAGCAAAGCGTGCGCCCAGAACGACGACGGGCCGCCCTGTGGGCGGCCCGTGCGATCTAAGTAAACCGGCGGCGTCCTACTCTCCCAGGCCCTTGCGGGCCAAGTACCATCGGCGCTGAGGGGCTTAACTGCTCTGTTCGGAATGGGAAGAGGTGTTTCCCCCTCGCCAAAGCCACCGGAAAAGGTGAGAGACCAGCCCTCCCGGTCCTTCAAAACTGCATAGCAGCCACATAACGAGCATCACATACCCCACGCATGTGGGGCAGAATAAAAAATCCGTCAAGCCCTCGACCCATTAGTACCGGTCTCCTACGAGCGTCACCGCTCTTCCAGATCCGGCCTATCAACCTGGTGGTCTACCAGGGGTCTTACTCCCTCTAGGGGATGGGAGAACTCATCTTGAGGCCGGCTTCCCGCTTAGATGCTTTCAGCGGTTATCCGATCCACACGTAGCTAGCCTGCAATGCCCTTGGCAGGACAACAGATACACCAGAGGTGCGTTCATCCCGGTCCTCTCGTACTAGGGACAAATCCTCTCAATTCTCCAACGCCCACGGCAGATAGGGACCGAACTGTCTCACGACGTTCTGAACCCAGCT
>DATBBG010000002.1:0-6901 GCA_036271095.1 Solirubrobacteraceae bacterium | reverse complement strand
CCTCGTGGAACGCGCTGATGATCTGCGCGCTGGCGGAGGCGGGCGCGGCGCTGCGCGAGCAGACCCCCGACGGGGTCGACCCTGCGCTGGCCGGGGAGCTGCTCGGCGCCGCGATCGGGTGCGCGGAGTTCGTGCTGCGCGACATGCGCGACGAGCGAGGCCGGCTGTTGCGCACGTACAACGACGGCCAGGCCAAGCTGGATGCCTACCTGGAGGATCACGCTTTCCTGCTGGAGGCGCTGCTGGTGTTGTTCGAAACGACCTGCGAGGAGCGCTGGTTCAGCGAGGCCACGGCGCTCGCCGACGAGTTGATCGCGCGCTTCTCTGACCCCGAGCGCGGCGGCTTCTTCTCGACCGCCTCAGACCACGAGCAGCTGATCGCGCGGCGCAAGGACCTCGAGGACACGCCGATCCCGGCCGGCGCCTCCAGCGCGGCCGCCGGCCTGCTTCGCCTGGCCCAGCTGACCGGCGATGAGGACTACGAGCGCCACGCCGTCTCCGTGCTGCGCCTGCTGCACGAGATCGCCGCGCGCCACCCGAGCTCCTTCGGCCACCTGCTGCAGGCGATGCACTGGTACCTCTCCCCCGCGCGGCCGATCGCCTGCGCGGTGCCTGCGCGCCCCTAGCGCGCAGCGCCGCTCACAGGATCGACAGGTAGCGATCGTGCTCCCACTGCGTGACCTGCACGCGGTAGTCGTCCCACTCCTGGCGCTTGATCTCGACGTAGCGGTTGAACATGTGCTCGCCGAGCGTGCGCAGCACGAGCTCGGATTGGGCAGTCAGCTCGATCGCTTCACCGAGGCTCTCCGGCAGCTGCTCGACGCCGAGGCGGCGGCGCTCCTCGCCGGACAGGTGATACAGGTTCTTCTCCATCGGCTCGGGCAGCTCGTAGCCCTTCTCGATGCCCTCGAGGCCGGCCTGCAGCAGCACGGCGAAGGTCAGATACGGGTTGCACGCCGGGTCGGGGCAGCGCAGCTCCATCCGCGTCGCCTTCTCGCTGCCTGGGTGATAGAGCGGTACGCGCACGAGCGCGGAGCGGTTCCGGCGCGACCAGGCGACGTAGACCGGCGCCTCGAAGCCCGGCACGAGGCGCTTGTAGGAGTTGACCCACTGCGCGAAGATCGAGCAGATCTCGCGTGCGTGCTTGAGCTGGCCGGCGATGAACGCCTTGCCGACGTCGGAGAGGAAATACTGGTCGTCGGGGTCGAAGAACGCGTTTTTGCCTTCTTTGAACAGCGATTGGTGCGTGTGCATGCCCGAGCCGTTCTCGCCGAACAGAGGCTTCGGCATGAACGTCGCATGCCAGCCGTACTTCATCGCGTACTCCTTGACCGTGATGCGGTAGGTCATGCAGTCGTCGGCCATCTTCAGCGCGTCGGCGTAGCGCATGTCGATCTCATGCTGAGACGGGCCGACCTCGTGGTGGGTGTACTCGACGTGGATGCCGAGCTGCTCGAGCGCGAGCACCGTCTCGCGGCGCACGTCCGAGCCGGCGTCGAGCGTGGTCAGATCGAAGTAGCCGCCTTCGTCGAGCACTTCGGTCGAGCGCGAGTCTTTGAACAGGAAGTACTCGAGCTCGGGGCCGACGTTGAACACGTCGAAGCCCATCGACGATGCGCGCTCGAGCGCGCGGCGCAGGACGTGGCGCGGGTCGCCCTCATACGGCGTGCGCTCAGGCGTGACGATGTCGCAGAACATCCGCCCGACGCCCTGCTCCTCCGGGCGCCACGGCAGCACGGCGAACGTCGACGGGTCGGGCATCGCGATCATGTCCGACTCCTCGATCGCGTTGAAGCCCGTGATCGAGGAGCCGTCGAAGCCCATTCCCGACTCGAACGCGTCGTCGAGCTCGTCGACGTTGATCGAGAACGACTTCAGCTGACCGAGCACGTCGGTGAACCAGAAGCGGATGAAGCGGATCTCACGTTCGGCGACGATCGCCTTCACGTCGTCCGCGGTCTTCGGCGTCTCTGCCATCAAAGCGTGACCTTAGCGTCGGTCTGAGTCAGGCGGTATCGACGGTTGGCTAAACCGTCGATCCGCGCGCGGCCGACTCAGTGACCGGCGACCGCCGCGACAAAGCTCGCGATGTCTTCGGCTTCCTTGCCTTGATAGAGCAGCGCCGGCATCTGTCCGAGCCCGCGAGCGCGCCCTTCTTTGATCGCATTGAGCACCAGCGCCTTGCGCCCTGCCGGCGTCGAGATGTCGGCGCCGACGCGAATGTCGAGATTCGGGCCGATCTGGCCGATCGACTTCGTCGCCGCGAGCGTGTGGCAGACGCCGCACGAGTGCGCGAACAGTTCGCGCCCTTTCTGCTCGCCGCCGTTGAGGTGTACGCCGCCGACGGCGACGCTCGCCTTGTGATCGCCGTTGAACGCCAACACGATCGCCGGAACGGCGAGCCCGAATGCGAACAGCACGACCACGCCGAGCGTGACCAGGCGGTTGCTGACCTTCGAGTCGGTATGCAGCGCCTCGCGTGCTCCGCGCGGTCCGCCGCGCATCGCGACGAAGAACGTGCCGAGCCCGAGTACGACCCAGATGATCACGAGGATGATCAGCATGAGCGCGAGAACATATCGGGTGGCGGCGCCGGACGAGGCGATGATGGGGCGCGCCGAGGCGCCGCGGCGCTGCCGTGGCCGGCCGTGAAGTGGGCCTGCAGGCCTGCAGATGCCGGCAAATCAGCGCCTGCCACGAGTCGCTTGTCGTTTAGGCGCGCGCAAGGTCCAGCGCTACCCTGGATCTAGATCCTCGTCGAGGATCGGAGTGCACTGGGACATGGAAGCGTCACCTTGAACATCCTCCGCCGACTCCCGCTCTCGCGCCTGCTGCTGCTCTGCGTGCTCGTCGTCGCGATCGGCGTCTCGGCGACGGCGCTCGCATTCGCGCTCGGCTCCGGCCCGACGCCGCCGGCCAAGCCGCTCGCGCAAGCCGTGCACGACGCGCTCAGCGCGCCGTCGGTCGAAGGCTTCAGCGCGAACGTGCAGCTGACCGACCACCTGCTCGAAGGCGCCAACCTCGCGACCGGAGCCAGCGGCGGCGGCTCGGGCGGCCTCACGAGCAGCCCGCTGCTGACGGGTGCCTCCGGACGGCTGTGGGTCGCCAAGGACGGGCGGATGCGCCTCGAGCTGCAATCCGAAGAAGGCGACACGCAGGTGATCTACGACGGGCACAACCTGAGCGTCTACGACGCCGCGTCGAACACGCTCTACCGGCTCGCAGCTCCCCCTCCGCACGGCGCCTGTACGACGACGACGGAAAATCTGGCGCCGGGGAGCGCGGAGGGCTCCGAGATCTGCCCCGACAAGTCGCCGCTGCTCCACGAAGCAGCCCCCAGCGTCGCGAAGATCGAAGCAGCGATCGCAAAGCTGCAGCACGTCACGCTCTCCGGCGCGACGCCGACTGACGTCGCCGGCCAGCCGGCCTACACGGTGCGCGTCTCGCCGAAAGAAAGCGGCAGCCTGCTCGGCGGCGCCGAGCTGTCGTGGGACGCGAACAACGGCGTGCCGCTGCGCGCGGCCGTCTACTCCTCGGCGGACTCCTCGCCTGTGATCGAACTGGCGAGCAGCGACGTCTCGTTTGGCGCAGTCGCCGACTCCGTCTTCGAATTCACGCCGCCGCCGAACGCGAAGATCGAAGAAGTCAAGCTCGCCAAGCCGGATCGCGCCGCCAAGCACACGCACGGCTCCAGCGGCGAGCACCCAAGCGTCACTACGCACGGCAGCGGCGTCACGGCCGTAGACGTGCTCGAAAGCAAGGCCAAGCCGGGAGAGAAGCCGCTCGAACTGCCCGAACAGCTGCCGAAGGTCAAAATCGGCGAAGCGAACGCAGCCGAGCTCTCGACGGCGCTCGGCACGCTGCTTGGCTTCGAGCGCTCCGGCGTTCGCTACCTGCTCGTGGGAGCCGTCACGCCGGCGCAGATCGAGGCAGTCGCGCGAGGGCTCTAGCGTGAGCGACTCCGCGCCGCGCCCGGCGAGCGAGGCGCCGCCGGTCAAGGCTCGCGGCCTGGTCAAGCGCTACGACGACGTCGTCGCGGTCGACCACATCGACCTCAACGTGCTCGCCGGCGACGTCTACGGCTTCCTCGGGCCGAACGGCGCCGGCAAGACGACGACGCTGCGCATGGCGCTTGGGCTGATCACCCCGAGCGAGGGCAGCGTCGAGCTGTTCGGCCGCGACCCGCTGCGCGACGGCGCGCGTGCGCTGCAGGGAGTCGCCGGCTTCGTCGAAGCGCCGCGCTTCTATCCGTATCTCAGCGCGCGCAAGAACCTCGAACTGCTCGCCGCGCTCGACGGCGGCGGTGCGCGTGAGCTGATCGACGAGGTGCTCGAGACCGTCGAGCTGGCGCCGCGCGCGAAGCATCGCGTCGGTGGCTACTCGCATGGAATGCGACAGCGCCTGGGCATCGCCGCGGCGCTGCTGCGCCGCCCGCGCCTGCTGGTTCTCGACGAGCCGGCGACCGGGCTCGACCCGGCCGGGATGCGCGACATGCGCCTGCTGATCCAGCGCCTCGCCGGCGACGGCATCACCGTGCTGCTGTCGAGCCATCAGCTGCCTGAGGTCCAGGAACTGTGCGACCGCGTCGCGATCGTCGACAGCGGCCGCGTCGTCTACGAGGGCGCACTGGCCGATCTGCGACGCCAGGGCGGCGCCGGCTACCGGCTGCGAACGACCGACGACGCACAGGCGCTCGGCGTCCTGCGCGAGCTGCC
Organism: Solirubrobacteraceae bacterium; assembly: GCA_036271095.1. Classification (GTDB taxonomy): domain Bacteria; phylum Actinomycetota; class Thermoleophilia; order Solirubrobacterales; family Solirubrobacteraceae; genus Palsa-744. The sequence continues at coordinate 2,186 of DATBBG010000002.1, read as the reverse complement.
CGAGATCGAGAACGCGCACGCCGGCGAGCACGCGCTCGCCTTCGACGCCGACGAGCGCGCCGCGGGCGGCGTCTCGCTCGCGCTCGCACATGCCGGCATCGGCGTGCTCGCGTTGACGCCCGAGCTGGCGACGCTCGAGGATCTGTTCTTCCGCCTCACCGAGGGCGCCGAGGGCGTGCCCGAGCCTGCGCCGCGCGATGCCGCCGGCGAGCCGGTCGGGATCGGATGAGCGCCTCGACGGCAGCGGCCCCCGCGGCGCTCGCGCCGTCGCCGATCGGCGCGCGCCGCCCGAGCACGCTGACGATCTGGCGCTGGGAGCTGCGCAAGCTCGTCGCGCAGAAGCGCACCTATCTCGGCTTCGTGATCGCGATCATCACGCCCGTCTTCTTCGTCATCGCCGAGCACTTCCACCACCGTCACGGCCACGGCGGCAACAGCATCTTCTTTGCCGAGATCACGCAGTCGGGGCTCGTCACGCCGGTGCTGACGCTGATCCTCTCCTCGACCTTCTTCCTGCCGCTCGCGAGCGCGCTCGTCTCCGGCGACATCATCGCCAACGAGGACAACAACGGCACGCTGAAGACGATCCTGACGCGCTCGGTCGATCGCGGGCAGGTGTTCGCCGCGAAGACGCTCGCCGCGTTCACCTACGCAGCCGCCGCCGTCCTGCTTGCGGCGCTCGTCGCGGCCGTCGCCGGCGTCGCCTCGTGGGGCTTCCACGACATCCGCTCGTTGTCCGGAACGATCGTGCCGCCGGGCGAAGCGCTGCTGCTGATCGTCGCCGCCAACGCCTGCTACCTGATCCCGATCGCCGCGATCGTCAGCATCGGCGTGCTGCTCTCGACGATCACGCGCAACAGCGCCGCGGCCGTCGTCGGCACTCTCGCCGTCACGCTCGTGCTCGCGCTGATCCCCGTCATCCCAGGGCTCGAAGGCGCCAAACCGTACCTGCTGACGACCGAGTACAACGCCTGGCAGGGCCTCTTGCGCACGCCGACCGACTGGGGACCGATCGGGCACTCTGCCTGGGTCTGCGCGCTCTACGCCGTCCCCTGCCTGCTCACCGCCTACCTCGTCTTCCTGCGCCGCGACGTCGCCGGCGGCTGAGCCACCGGCGGGCGCGCCGGCAGCGCTGAGCGCTAGCTGACCTGCGCCGGCTGCTCGACGGCCGCCAGCTCGACCTCGCCCATCAGCCGCCGCGCCTCGCGCGAGTCGATCGGGCCGGCTTCGAGGCGCCCTGTCGACTCGGCGCCGCAGGCGACGCCCAAGCGCAGGCACTGATCGACCGAGCGGCCCTCGTAGCGCGCCGCGACATAGCCGGCAAGGAAGGAGTCGCCGGCGCCGCGCCGCGCGATCGGCTCGCGGCGCTCGATGCGCGCGCGTTTGGTGTGCATCTGCCCGTCGACGAGCACCTGTGCGAAGCATCCGTCAGGCAGCGTCATGATCGCCTCGCGCGGGCCCATCGCGGCGATCTCGCGCACGACCTGCGCGCGCTCCTCCTCGCCGGAGAACTCGTGCCCGACGAGCTCCTCCGCCTCGAGCACGTTCGGCGAGACGACGTCGGGCTCGGCGCGCACGGCGTGATGCAGCGGCTCGCCGTCGGTGTCGATCACCGTCGTCACCTCCATCCGCGAGAGCTCGCGGATCAGCTCGGCATACAGCTCCGGCTCGACGCCCGGCGGCAGCGAGCCGGCGAACACGACGATCGCCGCGCCGCGCGCTAGATACAGCAGCTTGTCGCGAAACAGCTCGATCTCCGAAGCCGAGACGGACGGACCGCGTTCGTTGATCTCCGTTTGCGCGCCCGTCGTCGGGTCGAGCACCGACGTGTTCGTGCGCGACTCCTCGCGAATCCGCACGAAGTCGTTGAGAATCGACTCTTCGGTCAGCTGCTCGACGATGTGCGTGCCCGTCGCGCCGCCGGCGAAGCCCGTCGCGATCACCGGCTGTCCGAGCGCCTTCAGCGTACGCGCGATGTTGACGCCTTTGCCGCCCGCCATCGTGCGCTGCTCGACCGTCCGATGACGCCTTCCCAAGCGGAAATTCGGGACCGAGAGCGACTTGTCAATCGCCGCGTTCAGCGTGACCGTGATGATCATCGGAGCTCCTCATCCACCTTCCTGCGCGGCAGCACGCGCCGCGAGCGCCTCACAAGGCTAGCGGACCTCGACGGCCGCTACGAGGAC
>DATBBG010000001.1:0-74306 GCA_036271095.1 Solirubrobacteraceae bacterium | reverse complement strand
CGTCTTCCCGATCGCCGCCGTCGTCCACGCGAGCGGCGTCGAAGCGCACCTGCACGTTCACTGGGCCGTCGTGCTCACGCTGATCCCGCTCGCCTGCGTGACGATGACCTCGCTCGGCCTGCTGCTCGGCACGCTGTTCGAGGCGCGCAACCTCGGCCTGATGTTTGGCTTCGTCGTGCTGCCGTTGACGTTCCTCGGCGGCACCTACTACCAGTGGACGAAGCTCGCGCCGGTCAAGGTCGGCGGCGTGCACTGGCTGCAGATCCTCGTCCTGATCAACCCGCTGATCTACGTTACCGAGGGGATGCGCGCCGGGCTGACACATGCGACGCACATGCACCTCTACATCATCTATCCCGTGCTGATCGGCTTCTGCGCGACGTTCCTCACGCTCGGCCTGCGCAAGTTCAAGAGCAGAGTCCTCTCGTGAAGCTGATGATCGTCATCGCCAGCACGCGCCCGGGCCGCGTCGGGCTGCCCGTCGCTGAGTGGTTCGACGCGATCGCGCGCGAGCACGACAGCTTCGACGACATCGAGCTCGTCGACCTGCTCGAGCTCGACCTGCCGATGATGGACGAGCCGAACCACCCGCGCTTTCACAGCTACACCAAGCAGCACACAAAGGATTGGAGCGCGAAAGTCGCCGCCGCCGACGCGTTCGTCTTCGTCATGCCCGAGTACAACTACGGCTTCACCGCGCCGCTGAAGAACGCGATCGACTACCTGCACGTCGAGTGGCAGTACAAGCCCGTCGGCTTCGTCTCCTACGGCGGCGTCGCCGCCGGCACGCGTGCCGTGCAGATGCTCAAGCAAGTCGTCACGACGCTGAAGATGACGCCGATCTTCGAGGCCGTCTCGATCCCGTTCGTCGCGCAGTTCATCGACGACGAGGGCGCCGTGCAGGCGAACGAGACGATGGAGCAGTCCGCCGGCGCGATGCTTGTCGAGCTAGCGCGAGTCGCAAGCGCGCTGGCGCCGCTGCGCAGCGACTCGGCCTGAGTCAGCGCGGCCAAGCCCGACTTTCCGAGGCTGCGCGCCGAGCGACCGGCGCAGGTCAGGCCGGCGCGTGCGCCTGAACGTCGGGCTGCGGCTCCGATTCGGAGTCGGCGTAGCGCGCGACCGTGAACGCGATCAGCACCGGCACGTGCACGGCGTAGACGACGAGCGACAGCGTCAGCACGATCAGCGGCCCGCCGGCGAGATGGTCGCGCACGAACGCGAACTCGATCATGCCGGCCGTGATCGCGTATGCCAGCAGCGCCCACTTGGCGACCTGAAAGAAGCGCTGCCAGGCGAAGCCCTCGACACGCGCCAGCAGCGCCAGGTTGATCGCGAGCAGCAGCGCCGAAGCGCACAGCAGCGCGATCGCCGGCGCCAGCGGCACGTGTTTGGGCAGATGCGCCGAGAGGTAGATGCCGCCGGCGACGATCAGCGCCAGCGAGGTCATGCCGATCTCGGTGACCGGCGGTAGGCGACGCTCGCTCATCCGACGGTCAGCTTCGCCATGATCACGAGCGTCGCGACCTGCATCAGCCCGGTCGCGCCGGCCGTGTAGATGAAGCGCTTCATCAGCCGCTCGATCACCTGCGGGTTCGGTTTCGGCTTCTTCAGCTCGACCAATACGGCGATGTTCGCCGGCTCGAGCAAGCCGAGCGCGATCACGGCCATGATCCCGACGACGATGAAGCTAGCGACCGTCCAGCCGTGGTTGTAGTAGTTCGACTGCACCGTGCCGAGGTGCACGCCGAGCTGCCAACCGGCCGCGAGCGTCGCCGTCACGATCGTCGGCATCAGCAGCACCATCTTCGGCATCAGCTTCGTCGTGAACTCGACGCGCGCCGGAATCGACAGCTTGCCCATGATCGGGCCGAGCACGAAGCCGAGAAACAGGTCGATCACCGTCCACGAGGCGCCGCCGACGAAGTGGAAGAACGCGAGCGGCCAGAGTTTGTTCGCCGCGATCGCTGCGATCAGCAGCGCGAAGACGATCGCGACGCCGATCAGTCCCTTGCGCGGGACGACTTCGAAGTCCGGGCGCTCGATCGCGCTCGGCGGCGCACCAATAGCCGCTGCAGCTGGTCCCCCGACCGGCACTGTCGTGCTCGCCATGCCGCGACGATACCGCCTCGCTCAGCGGCGTGTCACAGGCGGCTCTGAGTCGAGCGCGCTGGAGCGCGTGCGGGCGCGGCTGCTCGTAGCATGGCCGCGTGAACGCGCGAGCGAAGCTTCGCCTGTTGCTGGCGCTGCGCGTGCTGCCGCGCGGCGTCGCGCGTTTCTACTGGCGCGCGTGGCGCCATGCGCTGCGCGACGACGACCGCTTCAGCATCGCCTCGGCCGCGCGCCCGGCCGAGCTGGCTCAGCTGCTCGCGCTGGCACGCGGCCGACGTGCCGTCGTCGAGCTCGGCACCGGCACCGCCTGGAGCGCAATCGCGCTGGCGCTCGAGGACGACGCTCGCCGCATCGTCAGCTACGACCCGAGCGTGCGCGCTGAGCGTCACGCATATCTCGCACTCGCCGGCAGCGCCGCGCGGGCGCGGATCGAGCTGCGCGCCGAGCCCGACAGCGCCGGCCCTCACGCCGGCGATGCGGCCGTCGAGCTGCTGTTCATCGACTCAGAGCACGAGCGCGAGCCGGTGCTTGCGGCCTTCGCTGCGTGGCGCGATGCGCTTGCGCCGGGAGCCGTCGTCGTCTTTCACGACTACGCGCATCCGCAGTATCCGGGCGTGCGCGAGGCGGTTGGCGAGCTGAGTCTGAGCGGGCAGGAGGTTGGCGGGGTATTCGTCTGGCGGGCGCCGTGAGCGCTTGCAGCCGCGCTTGCGTCAGCTGGGCGAGAGGACTTCGATGCCGTGTTCGCGCGCGGCAATCGCGAGTTGCTTGTCGTAGGTCATCAGCGCTTCGACTTCGGCGGTCTCGACCGAGAGCAGCGCAGTCGCGAGGTGGATCGCGTCGAGCGTGCCCAGCGTGTCCGGCGTAAGTGTCTCGGTGAGCGTCAGAGTGGGACGATCGATCGGCAGGAGCGCAATGCGTGGCACCAACATCGCGACGCGGTCGAGCATCTCGCGCCTCATCGCAAGCCGACGCAGCTCGACGCCCAGCAGGCTGCTGGCGATGATTCGGTCGAACCCGCGCAAAGCGTCGTTTATCGCCGGCGCATCAGGCTCGCCGAGCATGACTCGGCCAACGGCGCTGGTGTCGACGTAGATCGCGCCCAACTAGAAGCGCTCGCGACGATCCTCGGCAAGGATCGCATCAGTCGTTCCGGCGGGCGCAGGATTGGCGAGCGGTGGCAGGCTTTCGATCGCCTCGACCAGGTCGCCCGTCGGGATCGTTGCTCCATACTTCTCGGCGAGTTTGAGGTAGTAGGGGTCGATCTCTGGGCGCGAAGGCGCGAGCCTCGCGACCTCAACGCCGCGCTCGGTCACCGCCAAGGTCTCGCCGGCCTTCACGCGCTCGAGGTAGCGGCTGAGGTTCTGTCGCAGCTCACGCACTCCGACAGTCTCGACCTTGGGTTTCGGGTTGGTCGACGCCATTGTGCGTCATGTTGTAGCACAAGCGCAAGACGGGTCGAAGGCGGCGCGGTCACGGCTCTTGTTCCGACGCAAGCGCGCGATCGGGACGGGACTTCCGGCGGTCTGCGCGCGCGCCTTCTCAGCGCTGCTCGATGATCTCGATCCGATAACCGTCCGGATCGCGCACGAAGCAAAGCCGCGAGCCGCCCTCGCGCACCGAGTACGGCGGCTTCTCCGGCTCGATGTCCTGCTCGGCGAGCTTCGCGAGCGTCGCGTCGAGGTCGCTCGCGGTGATCGCGATGTGCCCGTAGCCGGTGCCGATCTCATAGGAGTCGACGCCGAAGTTGTACGTCAGCTCCAGTCGCGGCATGTCGCCGTCGCCAGGCTGGTTCATGAACACGTTGACGGCCTCGTCTTTGATCGGGATGCGGCCGATCTCCTCGAAGCCAAGCGCGTTGTAGAAGGCGACCGAGCGCTCGACGTCGGTGATCCGGTAGCACGTGTGGATCAGGGCCATGCGCGGAGTCTACGAGCGCGTGGCCGGCGCTGTCGAGGACTGTCCCCGTCGTACGTCGAAGGCGCGATCGGTCGCCTGCCGTGCGCTAGCATCGCCCGCGCTTGGCGGCTCCACGGAGGGCCGCCGGCACGACGCAGCGGTAGGACGGACCGAGAGCCTTCATCAGGCGGGTTCGGACTGTCGCACAACAGCTACGTGCCGCTCGTCAAACGGCGGCGTTTGTGTGGACGGCGAAGTGCTGCGGAGGTGGCGATGACGGTATCGAGCGAGCTTGGCTGCAGTCCGTCGCGGGCGAAACGACTCGAATGAGCGGTCGACGGGGCCTCGAGATCGAGCAGCGTGGCGAGCACGGCGAGCTGCGGCTGCTGCTGATCGGCGAACTCGACATCGCCGTCGCGCCGCGCCTGCAGGAGGCGGTCGCGCGTGCGTGCGAGCAGGAGCGGGCGCGTGCGCTCACGATCGACCTCAGCCGCCTCGTCTTCATCGACTCCAGCGGCATGGCGGCGATCGTCTATGCGAGCCGCTTCTGCGAGCGCCACGAGTGCGAGCTCTCGCTGGTGCCGGCTCAGCCGCCGGTGCAGCGCGTGTTCGAGCTGACCGGCCTCGACGCGCTGCTGCCGTTTGGCGCCGACGCCGACGGCCGCGCTCTCGCCTGACGCTGCGCAGCGCTGACCGTATACTCGCCGCGCGTGCGAACCCTGATCGTCGGTCACGGCGGGCGCGAGAGCGCCCTCGCCGCTCGGATGGCCGAGCACAGCGAGCTGTACGCGTTCGCAGGCCACGCCAATCCGTCGCTCGTGCGCTACAGCGAGGCGTCGGGCGGCAAGCTTCGACTGGGCGACGTCTGCGATGCCGAGGCCGTCGCTGCGTTCGCGCGCGAGAGCGAGATCGACCTGGCGATGATCAGCGCCGACGAACCGCTCGAGGCAGGCGTCGTCGACGCGCTGCTCGCGCAGGGCACGCGCGCCGTCGGGCCGACGCGCGCGGGCGCTGAGATCGAGTGGAACAAGGCGTTCGCGCGCGAGCTGCTGCTCGACGTCGCGCCCGAGGCGACGCCGAGGCTGCGCGTGATTCACGCACTGGAGCAGGTCGAGGAGGCGATCGCGTCGTTCGGCGCGACACCGGTCGTCGTCAAGCCGTCGGGCTTGACCGGCGGCAAGGGCGTCAAGGTGATGGGCCCGCATCTGGCCAGCCACGCCGAGGCGGCTGAGTATGCGCGCGCCCTGCTGCTCGACGCCGGGCCCGGCGACTCGGTCTTGATCGAGGAGAAGATCGTCGGCGCCGAGTTCACGATCCAGGCGATCAGCGACGGGCGCACGGTTGTGTTCCCGCCGTCGACATACGACTATCCGTTCCGCTTCGACGGCGACGAGGGGCCGGGCACCGGCGGCATGGGCTCGCTGACGATGGCTGCGCCGACGTTGCCGTTCATGAGCGCCGAGCACTATGCGCAGGCCTGCTCGATCATCGAGCGCGTGATCGCGCGCCTGCATCAGGAAGGCCGGCGCTTCACCGGCGTGATGAACGGCGGCTTCTTCGCGACGGCCGACGGCGTGCGCGTGATCGAGTTCAACGCGCGCTTCGGCGATCCGGAGTGCATGAACATCATGGCCCTGTTCGAAGGCAGCTGGCCGCGTGTGATGGAGCGGATCTGCGCCGGCGAGCTCGTGCGCGAGGACGTCGCGCTGCGCGAGCAGGCCTCGCTCGTGCTCTACCTCGTCTCGCCGGACTACGCGCTGGCGAGCAGCAAGCCGCCGCGCACATACGAGTTCGAGCTCGACGTCGCCGCGATCGAGCGCGCCGGCTGCGAGGTCTTCTTCGCCTCTTCGATCGCGCTCGCCGAGAACAGCTATCGCACGGTCGGCACCTCGCGCGCGGTCGCGCTCGTGACGACCGCGCCGACGTTGCCTGCCGCGCACGAGCGGATCGTCGCCTGCGCTGGATCGGTGCCGACGCTGCAGTGGCGGCGCGAGGTCGGCGACGAAAGCTATCTGCACGCGCTGAGCGGCTTGGTCGGGGCCGCCTAGCCGGTTCGTGCAAGGATGGCCGCGTGATCGTCGAGACTGTGAGCAACCCGCAGTTCCTCTCGAACACGTACCTCGTCGCCGACGGGCACGGGGGCCCGGCGTTCTTCATCGACGCCGGCGGGCCGGTCGCGCCGCTGATCGAGACCGCCGAGCGGCTGGCGCTGGCGCCGACGCACGTACTGCTGACGCATCACCACTATGACCACGTCTGCGACGTCGGCGAGCTGCGCCGGCGCTGGCCGGCGCTCGAGGTGCTGATCAACCCGGTCGAGAGCGAGCTGATCGCGGCGGCGGCAGCCGAGTCCGGCGCCGAGCAGTCCGCCGGCGAGCCATTCGGCGCAGTCGCGGCCGGCCAGCGGCTCAGCTTTGGCGAGCTCGACGTGCTGCCGTTGAGCACGCCCGGCCACACCGCCGGGATGCTCTCGTTTCTCGTCGGCGAGCGCGCCGGCGCTGGCGCGGCCGCGCCGCGCCGCTCCTCGGCGAGCCCCGCGCCGGGTGGCTTCAGCGGCGGCGACGCCGTCGTCTTCACCGGCGACACGCTGTTCAAGAACTCCGTCGGCGGCGTTAAAGCGCCGGGCCACACGACCTATACCGACCTGCGCGACTCGATCATGGGAACGCTGATGGAGCTGCCGCCGCAGACGGTCATCTATCCCGGTCACTCCGGCGCGACGAGCGTCGCCGAGGAGTGGGCCGCGAACAGCTTCATCCGCGTCTGGCGCGGCCTCGATGCGGAAGGCTCGGAGCCGTGCACGGCGCTCGGCGAGCCGGCGACGCTCGTGCTGCTCGGCGAGGACTACGACGGCGGCACAAAGGCCTGGATTCGCTGGCCGGATGGCTCCGACGACATCGTGCCCGGCTCGCGCGTCGAGCGAAACGGCTAGCGGGAGCGTCGGCCGCCGTGTCCGGCCGTTCGTAGGATTCAAGCTGTGGCACGCGAGAACGAGAAGATCCCGACCTCGCGCGTGCGTCGTACGACGAAGGTCGCTTCGCTCGCGGCCGGCGAGGCGGTCAAGCAGTTCGGCACGCGCGCCGCGAACGTGACGCGCGGCGAGGAGGCCTCCGAGGAAGCGATGGCTCGTCGCCAGCTGGAGACGGCCAAGCAGATCGTCGCGGCGCTGGGGACGATGAAGGGCGCGGCGATGAAGCTCGGCCAGGTGATGTCGTTCCTCGACATGGGCCTCGTGCCCGAGCAGCACCGCGAGGAGTTCCAGCGCGAGCTGGCGAAGCTGCGCGACGCCGCGCCGACGGTCTCGTTCAAGCAGATGCGCAAGGTCATCGAGGACGACCTCGAAGAACCGATCAAGGACGTCTTCTCCGCTTTCGAGCAGGAGCCGATCGCGGCGGCGTCGATCGGCCAGGTCTACAAAGCGACGTTGCACGACGGCCGCGAGGTCGCCGTCAAGGTCCAGTACCCGGGCGTCGCCAGCGCCGTGCGCGCCGACATGCAGAACCTCGATCTGATCATGCGCCTGCTCAAGCGGATGACGCCGGGGCTCGACGTCAAGGCGATCGCCGAGGAGGTAAGAGAGCGGATCGTCGAGGAGCTCGACTACGAGCTCGAGGCGCAGAACCAGCGATCGCTCGCGCGGATCTTCGCCGGCCATCCGTTCATCGTCGTTCCCGAGGTGATCGGCTCGCTCTCGCGCGAGCGCGTGCTCGTCAGCGAGTTCGTCCACGGCGTCGGCTTCGAGGAGCTCAAGCAGCGCTCGCAGGCCGAGCGCGATCGGCTCGGCGAGATCGTCTTTCGCTTCTTCCTCGGCTGCCTCTATCGCCATCACCAGTTCTCCGGCGACCCGCACCCCGGCAACTTCCTGCTGCTCGGCGACGGTCGCGTCGCGTTTCTCGACTTCGGCCTGTTCAAGCGCCTGGAGTCCGGCCCGGTCGACCTCGAGCTGGCCGCGCAGCGCGCCGTCGTCGAGCGAAACGCGCCGGCGCTCCATCGCCTGCTGTCGGAGTCGGGCTTCCTGCCCGAGCCCGAGCGCGTCGACCCGGAGCACCTGCTCGCGTTCATCGACGCGGCGATCTGGTGGTACACGACCGACGAGGTCGTGCAGCTCTCGCCGGAGATCGCGACAGCGGTGATGATCGAGAGCTCCGATCCGCGCTCGACGCACTTCCGCGAAATGCGCCACCAGGACATGCGCCCGGAGCACCTGTTCGGTCGGCGTATGGAGATGCTGACGCTCGCCGTGCTCTCGCAGTTGCACGCCAGTGCGAACTGGCATCGGATCGCGCGCGAGTGGATGTACGGCGATCCACCGGTCACCGAGCTTGGCCGCCAGGAGGCCGACTTCTACGGACGTTCGAGCGTCGGCGCACGCTGAGCTTCAGGCGCTCGTCCTGGTTGTCGATACAACGAGCGCAATAATGAGTTGCAGCGGCGTGGGTGACGCCGCTTCACGATCGCCGACTGCGGGAGTCGGCCTCGACGAAACGCCTAGCGTGGGCCCACCGCGAAACGGGTAAAGGAGCAATCTCGTGCCTCGAGCGCCATTTGAGATGGAGAGCGCACATGATGGAGAGACAGGACGTCTGACTTTGCTCGGCGAGCTGGACATCGCCACAGTGCCGCTCGTCGAAGAGGCCGTCGACGCGATCCTGCAGGGCGGCACGCAGCGGCTGATGGTCGATCTCAGCGGTCTCGGTTTCGTCGACTCGTCCGGTCTGCGGCTGTTCATCGTGCTGCATCAGCGCAGCGGCGACGAGGGCTGGACGCTCGCGCTGACCAGGCCGGAACCGCAGGCGCAGAAGGTCTTCCGCCTCAGCGGCGTCGAAGAGGACTTGCCGTTCGTAGAGGATGCGAGCGCTGCGTGATGACGCCGCGCTCGAAAGGAGCTCGCGCCGGTGAGCGCTCGCGGCGCGGCCCGCGCGGGTCCGGCCGTGGCGCCGCCCCGACGCGCGTCGAGCTCGTGCTCGAGCGCAACGTCCAGGCGCCGGCGATCGCGCGCTCGGCGATCGCCGAGCACTGCCAGGCGCTCGGAGTGGACGGCTCGCTGAAGCAGTCGCTGATCCTGCTCGTCTCGGAGGTCGTCAGCAATGCCGTGCGCCACTCTGCGGCCGACCCGAAGACGGCAATCGAGCTGCTTGCGACGTTCGGCGAGAAGACGATCCGAGTGACTGTCACGGACGCCGGCGCCGGCTTCACGCCGCGCCCGCGCGATCCGGCGCGCACGCACGACGGCTACGGCCTCTATCTGCTCGAGAAAGTCGCCGAGCGCTGGGGCGTCGAATCGCGCGGCGACACCAAAGTCTGGTTCGAGCTGCCGCGCGACTGAGCGCGCGACTCGCCGTTGCCTCGCGCCGGCGTGCTGGGCGCTCCGGCGCGAACACGCCGCGGCGCGGCTCGCTCAGAGCACCTGGATCTGTACGAGGCTCGTCGTGCCGGGCCGGCCGGAGGGGAGCCCGGCGGTGATGCCGACGCGCTCGCCGCGCTTACACCAACCCAGCTCGACGACGCGCCGCGCGGCGTCGGCGATCAGCGCCTCGGTCGTCTCGTGGCGACGCATCGACGCCGCCTGAACGCCCCACATCAGCCCGCAGCGCCTGACCGTCTCTTTGCCGGGTGAGAGCGCGTAGATCGGCACCGTCGGGCGGTGCGCCGAGACCAGCCGCGCGGAGCGCCCGGACAGCGTCGGCACGATCAGCGCGTCCAGGCGCAGCTCCCGCGCGGCGATCGCGAGGTTGTGCGCGATCGTGTAGGCCGGGTCGGACTCGGTGCGGCGCACGCGCGAGTCGTTCCAGCGCTCGTATGGCGCGATCGCCTCGGCCTGCTCGGCGACGGCGGCCATCATTTCGATCGCGCCGACCGGATAGGCGCCGACGGCGGTCTCCTGCGAGAGCATCACCGCGTCGGTGCCGTCGAGGATCGCGTTGGCGACGTCGGCGACCTCGGCGCGCGTCGGGCGCGAGGAGGAGACCATCGAGTCGAGCATCTGCGTGGCGGTGATCGATGGGCGCGCCATCCAGCCGGCCAGCTCGAGCAGCTGCTTCTGCACGATCGGCACGCGCTCGATCGGCAGCTCGATGCCGAGGTCGCCGCGCGCGACCATCAGGCAGTCGGCGGCTTTGAGGATCTCGGCCGCGCGCTGGACGGCCTGCGGCTTCTCCATCTTCGCGATCAGCGGCAGGCGCGTGTGCTCCCGCACCGCCTCGACGTCCTCGGGGCGCTGCACGAACGACAGCGCGACCATGTCGACGCCGATCGACTCGCCGTGCCGCAGCAGCTCGAAGTCCTCCTCGGGCACGGCCGGCAGCGAGTCGACCGGGCCCGGAATGTTCAGCCCCTGGCGCGAAGCGACCGCGCCGCCGACCTCGACGACCGTCTCGACTTCGTGGCGCTCCGGCCGCGACGCGGCCACGCGCAGCCGCACGGAGCCGTCGGCGAGGTACATCACGGCGTTCTCCTGCATCGCTTCGGCGAGTCCGGACCAGGTCACGCTCATCCGCGTCGCGTCGCCCTCGATCTCCTCGCCGTCGGCGCTGATCGTCAGCCGCTCGCCGGGCGTCAGCTCGACGACGCCGTCGCGCAGCGGGCCGATCCGCAGCTTCGGGCCCGGCAGATCCTGGAGCACCGCGACCGGCCGTCCGGCGCGCCCGGCGGCGTCGCGCACGCGGCGGATCGTCTCGGCGTGCTCGTCGAGCGTGCCGTGCGAGTAGTTCAGCCGCGCGACGTCCATCCCGGCTTCGACCATCCGCAGCAGCGTCTCCGGCTCGCGCGAGGCCGGTCCGATGGTGGCGACGATCTTTGTGCGGCGCATCGTCAGCCACCGTAGCGAGAGCTGGCTTCAGACGCGTCAAGGCGACGTAGCATTCTCGAATGCTCGGCCCATCGCGTCCGGTACCGCGCGTCGGCGCGCGCGCTCGCGTCGCGCATTTCGGCGGCGGCTTCGAGCGCGGCACGGTCGTCTCGCTCAGCGAGGACGCGCGCCGCGTCGAGGTGCTGTGCGAGGGCGGCGAGACGCTCGCGTTCGTGCTGAGCCCGGCGACGGCCAGGTTCGTCTCGGCCGACGGCGTGCACGGGCCACGGCTGGAGTTGCTCGGCGATTGACGCGCCGGCGAGCGCGCCGTGCGCCGTGCCGTGCCGTGCGCACAACGCGCCGTGTGCACGCACCCTGCGCTACGGCGCGTCGACGTCCGGGAAATGCTCGGCGCAGTGCTCGCGGATCGCTTGGCGTATCCAGGCGCGCTCGACCGGGCTGGCGACGCGAAAGCGCGCGAGCAGCTCGCGCTGTCGCTCGATCGGCGCGCCGGCGATCGTCCAGCGCACGGCTAGGCGCTCGAACAGCAGCTCGACGGCGCGCTGCCAGGCGTCCTCACGCGAGAGCGGATTGGCGGCGAGCGCGCGCTCGTACTCCTGACGCGAGCCGAGCGTCAGCGAGCCGCGCAGCGTCAGCACGTTGCCCTCGGCGTCGGTGTAGTCGCTGCTCGGCGCCTGCAGCTTCTCTCGGCGGCGCGCGCGCTTGCCCAAGGCTCAGGCTTCGGCGGCGCGCTCGAGCTGGCTGCGCACGTCGCCGGTGACCGGCTTGCCGTGCCCTGCCCAGGCGATCGCCGGCTCCAGCGCGGCAAGCTTGCGCAGGCTCGCGCGCGCCTGCTCGGTGTCGTAGCTGTAGATCGCGTTCGGCAGCACCGGCGGGCAGGCGCGCCCCCACATGTCGATCGTGGAGAAGCAGTCGCTGCTCAGCGCGAGGCGGTCGGACTCGCGCCACAGCGCGATCATGCCGGGCGAGTGGCCGGGAATCTCGACGACGCGAAAGCCCGCGACCTCGTCGCCCTCGGCGAGCGTGCCGGCGATCTTGACCGGCCCGCCGTCCCAGGCGATGCGGTGCAGCAGCAGGTGCGCCTGACGTAGGCCGAACGGCAGCCCGGCAAGCCCGTCGGGCCAGTAGGCGAAGCCGCCGCTGCCTTCGGCGTCATCGACGTCGGCAGCGTGGCAGTAGACCGGAGCGCCGAGGCCCGGCGCGGCGCCGCGATGGTCGTTGTGCGCGTGTCCAAGCACGATCCGCTCGATCCCGCCGAGCTTCGCTCCGGCGCGCGCGAGCGATCGCACCATCGTGCGAATGCCGGCGTCGAACAGCGTTACGCCGCTCTCGCTCTCGATTAGATAGACGTTGCAGCGGCCCGGCTGGCCCTGCACGACCCAGACGCCCGTCGCGATCAGCTCGGCCTCGCCGGCGCTCAGACGCGAGGACAGGCGCGTCTTCGCGTTGAACGCGCCGAACAGGCGCTCCTCGGCGCGCGAGCCGGGCGGCGGCAGCATGCCGATCTGCCGCGGCAGCCCGATCGAGTCGGGGAAGGCGTCGTTGCCCTGGATCAGGCCGTCGCTGATTCGCAGCAGGTCGATTCCCTCGATCACGACGCGGTCGCCGCTCGGCGCGATCCCGCCCAGCGAGCCGGGGCCGGCGAACGTTCCGGCGAGCCGCCATTGCACGGCGCAGCGATCGCCCTCGGTAGTCGTCGAGACGACCTGGAAGTCGAGATCCGGCACGGCGTCGAGCAGCTCGCCGAGGAACTCGCGCACGCCCTCCGGCGCGAGCACGTCGACCTGGCCGCGCACGTTGTCGCGGCCGCCGTCGGCCCACAGCGCGACGGCCCCGTCGAGGTCGCGCGAGCCGATCGCTTCGAAGTAGCGGCGCGCGACCGACTCGGGGCTGCTCTTGGTGATCCGCTGCCGGGCGCTTCTGGCTTGGCGGACGTTGGCGGCCGCCTCTTGCACCTTCGTCGCGGCCTTGCTCGTGCTTTCGCTCTGCTGCTCAGCCATCGCTCCTCCTCGTGTGCCGCTCCAGAGGCCGTAGTCTAGTCTCCGGCGCGTGGCCGAGGCGGGAAAAGCGAGCTCCGCTCAGGCGGCGCCGCGAGCCGAGCGCAAGCGCGAGCTGGGTCGCGGCGAACGCGTCCTGCCGGGCGTCTTTCGTCTGCGCCTGCCGCTTCCGTGGCCGGGAGTTCCGCACTGCAACGCCTGGGCGGTCAAGTCGGGAGACGGCTTCGTGCTGTTCGACACCGGCATGCAGCAGCCGGGCTCGCTCGCCGATCTCGAACGGGCGCTGCAGATGTGCGGCCTGCGGCTGCAGGACACGAAGCTGATCGTCTGCACGCACGCACACTCCGATCACTGCGGCCAGGCGGCGACGATCGTCGAGCGCGTCGGCTGCGAGCTGTGGATGCATCCGAGCCACGAGCTGATGACGCGGATGGTCGAGGATCCGCAGGCCGTGCTCGCGCGGCGCCTGGAGGTCGCGCGCCAGAGCGGCGTGCCGGAAGCTGCGCTGCGCCGCTACGAGGCCGAGCGAGGCAAGCTCGAACCGGGTATCGCCAGCCCGATCGTGCCCGATCGCGACCTGCTCGACGGCGTCACGGTCGGCACCGATCTCGGCGAGTGGGTCGCCTATGAGACGCCCGGGCACTCGCCCTCGCACGTGTGTCTGTTCCAGCCCGAGCGGCGCCTGCTGATCTCCGGCGATCACCTGCTTGGGCGGATCTCGCTGCACTTCGAGTTCGGCTACTCACCCGACCCGGTCGGCGAGTTCCTGAGCTCGCTCGACGTCGTCGAGCGTCTCGGCGCGCGCCTCTGCCTGGCCGGCCACGGCCGCACGTTCACCGACGTGCACGCGCACATCGCCGGCAACCGCAGCCTCGTACGGGAGCAGTTGCAGGGCGTGCTCGCTGCGGTCGGCAACGACGAGCCGACAGCGTTCGAGGTCGTCACTCGAGCGCACGAGCGCCTCTCCCAGCAGAACGCACACTGGCTGCTCTCGGAGACGCTCGCCTACCTGACGCACCTGGAGAGCGTCGGCAGCGTGCGCCGCATCGCCGGAGAGACAGAGCGCTGGACTGCATAATCACTCGATGCGCATCAACGACATCCTTGCCGCCGAGACTCCGGTCTTCTCGTTTGAGTTCTTCCCGCCGAAGACGCAGGCCGGCGAGCAGAACCTGTATTCGGCGCTGAGCGACCTGAAGGCGCTGCAGCCGTCGTTCGTCTCGGTCACCTACGGCGCCGGCGGCTCCTCGCGCGAGCAGACGATCGAGATCGTCAAGCGGATCAAGGAGCAGTTCGGCCTCGAGGCGATGGCGCACTTCACCTGCGTCGGCGCGAGCGTGCCGGAGCTGCGCGAGACACTCGACGAGATGCGCGAGGCCGGCATCGACAACGTGCTTGCGCTGCGCGGCGACCCGCCCGACGGCGAGTCGCAGTGGACGAAGACCGACGGCGGCCTGGAGTACTCGCGCGAGCTCGTGCAGCTGATCGGCGCCGATTACGATTTCGCAATCGGCGCGGCCTGCTTTCCCGAGACGCACATCCACGCCGAGAACGCCGAGTCCGACCTGCGCTTCCTCGCCGAGAAGGTCGACGCGGGCGTCGACTTCCTGATCACGCAGATGTTCTTCGACAATGATTTTTATTTCGACTTCGTCGCTCGGGCTCGCGCTGCGGGAATCACGGCGCCGATCATTCCCGGAGTGATGCCGATCACGCGCGTCGGGCAGGTCGAGCGGATGGCGCAGCTGTGCGGCTCGACGATCCCCGACGGGCTGAGCCAGGAGCTGCACGCGCGCGCCGACGACGCCGAGGCGGTGCTCGACTTCGGCGTCGCCTACGCGACGCTGCAGTGCGCCGAACTGCTCGCTGCCGGCGCGCCGGGCATCCACTTCTACACGCTCAACCGCTCGCCGGCGACGCGCGCGATCCTCAGCGCGCTGAAGCTCGCACGGCCGTGGGAGCGCGCGATCTACCCAGCCTCGATCTCCAGGCCCTCGGCGACGCGCGGCGAGCCGTCGGGCGCGTCGTAACGCACGTCGACCGAGTCGTTCTGGCGGTACGTGCCGACGCCCCAGGCGCCGAGCAGCCAGCGCCAGCCGCTGATCTTGTCCTTGCGCAGATCCTGATCGAACACGAGCGCGCCTTCGCGCACGCTGAAGTCGGCGCCGAGGCTCTGCGGCACGCCGTTGAGGAACACTTGGTAGGGCTCGCGCACGTCGCTCGGGAGCCTGACCTTCGATTTCGCCATGCCGGCTGATTATGCACCCGCCGCGGCGCGTAATCTCCGCCGCGATGAGTGAGATCACCTACACCGTGCGCCGCTCCTCGCGCGCGCGGCGCGTGCGCGTCAACGTGCACGCACACGCCGAAGTCGAGGTCGTGCTGCCGACGCGCGCGCCCGAGCGGGCCGCAGCGGCGGCCGTGCGTGAGCTGCGCCCTTGGATCGAGCGCCGGCTCGGCGAGGCGCACGAGGCGCTCGCGCGCGTCGCCGCGCGCGCCGGCACGGTGCCGTATCTCGGCGAGCAGCTGCAGCTCGTGCCGGAGGCCGGCCGCACGCGCGTGCACCGCCGCGACGAGCAGCTGCTCGTGCCAGAAGGCGACGCGCGGCCGGCGCTCGAGCGCTACTACCGGCGCGCCGCGCGCGTCGAGATCGCGCCGCGCCTGGACCGCGCGAGCGCGCTCGCCGGCACGCCCTATCGCGGGCTCTCGATTCGCGCGCAGCGTACGCGCTGGGCCTCGTGCTCGGCCAACGGCGCGATGAGCTTCAACTGGCGGCTGCTGCTGGCGCCGTCGCACGTGCTCGACTACGTCGTCTGGCACGAGATCTGCCATCTGCAGGTGCTCGACCACTCGTCGCGCTACTGGTCGCTGCTCGAGCGCTGGTGGCCGGACTACCGCGAGGACCGCGAGTGGCTGCGGCTCAACGGCGCGACGCTAGTGCTCTAGCGTCGCGCCGGAGCGCGCCCTCTGTGGCTTGGCGATCGATCAGCCGCGCTGATCCATCGGCACGTAGTCGAGGTCGCGCGCGCCGGTGTAGATCTGGCGCGGGCGCGCGATCTTCTGCTCGGGATCCTCGACGAGCTCCTTCCACTGCGCGATCCAGCCGCTCGTGCGGCCGATCGCGAACATCACCGGGAACATCGCTACGGGCAGGCCGAGCGCCTCGTAGATCAGGCCCGAGTAGAAGTCGACGTTCGGGTAGAGCTTGCGCGAAGTGAAGTAGTCGTCGTCGAGCGCACGCTTCTCGAGCTCGGTAGCGACCTCCAGCAGCGGGCTCTTGCCGCGCACCTCGAAGACGTCGTCGAGATATTTCTTGATGATCCGCGCGCGCGGGTCGTAGTTCTTGTAGACGCGATGGCCGAAGCCCATCAGGCGCTCGTCGCCGGCCTTGACGCCCTCGAGGAACGCGGGGATGTTCTCAACCGACTCGATCCGTTTGAGCATCCGCAGCGCCTGCTCGTTGGCGCCGCCGTGCAGCGGGCCGTACAGCGCCGCAACGCCTGCAGCAACAGCCGAGTACGGGTCGACCTGCGTCGAGCCGACTGCGCGCACGGCGCTCGTCGAAGCGTTCTGTTCGTGGTCGGCGTGCAGGATGAAGAGCACGTCGAGCGCGCGTGCAAGGCGCGGATCGGGCTCGTACTTGAGCTCGGTCATTTTGTACATCATCCCGAGGAAGTTGCCGGCGTACTGGAGGTCGTTGTCGGGGTAGACGTACGGCTGGCCCATGTTGTGCCGGTAGGCGAACGCGGCGAGCGTCGGCATCTTCGCCAGCAGGCGGATGATCTGGATCGCCCGCACGCGCTCCTCTTTGATCTTGTTCGCGTCCGGATAGAACGTCGAGAGCGCGCCGACCGAGGCGACGAGCATGCCCATCGGGTTCGCGTCGTAGCGAAAGCCCTGCATGAAGTCCTTGACGTTCTCGTGCACGAACGTGTGGATCGTGATCTCGTCGATCCAGCCCTCGAGCTCGGTCTTGTTCGGCAGCCGGCCGTTGATCAGCAGGTAGGCGACCTCGAGATAGGTCGAGTGCTCGCAGAGCTGCTCGATCGAGTAGCCGCGGTGCTGGAGGATGCCGGCGTCGCCGTCGATGTAGGTGATCGAGCTGCGACACGACGCTGTGTTCATGAACGCCGGGTCGTAGGACATCATCCCGAATTCGTCCTCGTCGACCCTGATCTGGCGCAGATCGGTCGCGCGCACGGTGCTGTCGGTGATCGGCAGCTCATAGCTCTTGCCGGTGCGGTTGTCAGTGACCGTCAGCGTGTCCGCAGACGCCGCGCCGTTGCTCGTCTGCGTGCCAGCCGCTGCCGGCGCGCCGTCGGCGGGCTGCCCTTTCGTGTCCGCCTCGGTCTCGGTGCTCATCTGTCTCCAATCGCCGCGTGAGGAATCTCCGCACCCGATTATGCGACAACGGCGCGTGCGAGCCGCCGGTCGTGCCCGTTCGATCGTCTGCGCCAGCCCGAATGGGCGGCGTTTGCGCCCACGAGCGGGCGCTTTGCGTCGGCTTCCGGCTCCGTCGCCGCTGCCCGGGCCCTCAGCGCTGTCAAGGCCAGCGCTGTCAGCGCTGCGGCAGCCGCGTGCGCGAGGAGGCGAGCGTGCGCACGCGGCGCGGCGCCGGCAAGGCCGGCTCGCCGTGCGGCCCGCGCCGCGGCGGGCGCGGCCGGCGCGTGCGCGGGTGATGCGGATGATGTGGCTGCGGGCGCGGCCCGACGCCGCCGTCCTCGCCGCCAGCCGGTTCCGTCGTCTGGCGCACGGCCCAGCGCACGATCAGGAACAGCGCGACGACAGGGATCTTCAGCAGGAACATCAACCAGATGAACGTCCACGCATCCACTCGCACCGATGGTATACCCGCGCGCCGACCTCGACAAGCCTCGCGCAGGCGACCGTCAGTACGACCCCGACCGCCGATTGGCATTTGCCGTTCTGTTACGCGATAGCAGGCGTATATACGTCGTAAATACGATTGCTATCGGCGCGCAGAAAAAGAAAGACCGAACCCCGCCTCCGGACGGCTTCGCGCGGCTGGCGGCTTCGCGCGGCTGGCGGCTTCGCGCGGCTCAGGCGGCGCTGCTGAACTGCGTGATCGCGTGCAGCTCGACCAGGCGCGCGTCGATCTCCTCGCGCATCAAGCGCTGCACGCGCTCGGTGCCGAACTGCTCGACGTTGAACGACGCGAGCACCGTCGCGTGCGCCATCGCGCGCCGCAGCAGCTCGTCGGAGAGCCCGCCGCCCGCCGCGACGCCCGCGCCGGAGCCGGCCAGGCTCGCTGCGATGTAGCCGACGAAGCCGCCCGCGAAGGTGTCGCCGGCGCCGGTCGGGTCGACGACCGTCTCCAGCGGATAGGCCGGCAGCGCGAAGAAGCTCTCGCGCGTGATCAGCGCCGCGCCGTACTCGCCCTGCTTGGCGACGATCACGCTCGGTCCCCAGCCGAGGATCTCGCGCGAGGCCGAGACGAGGTTCGGCTTGCCCGTCAGCTGGCGCAGCTCGGCGTCGTTGAGGATCAGGCAGTCGACGCCCTCGATCGCCGCGACGAGCGAGTCGCGCGCGACTTCGATCCACAGGTTCATCGAGTCGAGCGCGACGAACTTCGCCTCGGGCAGCTGCGCGCGCACGTCTCGCTGCAGGTCCGGCTGGATGTTCGCGAGGAACAGCACGTCGCTGGCGCGCGAGGCGTCTGACAGCTTCGGCTGAAAGCCCTCGAAGACGCCTAGCTGCGTGTCGAGCGTCTCGCGCGAGTTCAGATCCCAGCCGTACTCGCCGCGCCAGAAGAACGTCTTGCCGCCGGCGATCCGCTCGACGTCGGAGATGTCGACGCCGCGCTCGCTCATCACGGCGAGCTCGGCCTCGCCGAAGTCCTCGCCGACCGGCCCGACGACGTGCACGCGCTCGAAGAAGGCTGCAGCCAGCGCGAAGTGCACGGCCGCGCCGCCGAGCATCCGCTCGCGCTCGCCGAACGGCGTCTTGACTGCGTCATAGGCGATTGAACCGACAACTGTGATCGACATCGGCGCGCACCTTAGAGCAAGGCCGTGCGCAGGCGCGTCCGCGCGCGGCGTCCGCGGCGGCACGAGGCGCGTTCGCGGCGGCGTTCGCGGCGCGAGAGCGCACCGACCCTTCGCTAGCCTCAGCGCCGATGCGCGCGATCCAGATCAGCGAGTTCGGCGGGCCGGAGGTGCTGGCGCTCGTCGAGCTGCCGAAGCCCGAGCCGGGGCCGGCGGACGTGCTGATCGAAGTCACGCGCGCAGGGCTGAACTTCGCCGATACGCATACGCGCACGAACTCCTACGTGCAGAAGGCGTCGCTGCCGCTGGTGCCGGGCAGCGAGGTCGCCGGCGTGCGCGCTGACACCGGCGAGCGCGTCGTTGCGCTCGTCGGCAGCGGCGGCTACGCCGAGTACGCGACGGCGCCGCGCGAGCTCGTGCATCCGATTCCGGACGGGCTCGACGACGGCACGGCGCTGGCGATCGTGATCCAGGGGCTGACGGCGTGGCACCTGTACAAGACGGCCGGCAAAGTCGCGGCCGGCGAGAGCGTCGTCGTGCACTCGGCAGCGGGCGGCGTCGGCTCGCTCGCCGTCCAGCTCGGCCATCCGCTCGGCGCCGGGCGCCTGATCGCGACGGCGTCGAGCGCTGAGAAGCGTGCGCTGGCGCTCGAGCTCGGCGCCGACGTCGCGATCGACTCCGACGCGGACGGGCTGCAGGATCGGTTGATCGAGGCCAACGAGGGCGAGCCGGTCGACGTCGTCTTCGAGATGGCAGGCGGCGCCTCGTTCGAGCCCTCCTATGCCGCGCTTGCGCACTTCGGGCGCGTCGTCGTCTGCGGCATCGCGACGCAGGAGCCGAACGAGGTCAGGACCGGCTCGCTGCTGCGCCATTCGCGCGCAGTCGTCGGTTTCTACCTGTTTCACGTCTTCGAGCGCGCCGGCATGTTCGCCGACGGGCTTGACGACCTGTTCGCGCGAGCTGCGCGCGGCGAGCTGCGCGCGGTCATCGGCGCGACCTATCCGCTCGAGCAGGCAGCGCAGGCGCATGTCGACCTGCGCGAGCGCCGCACGACCGGCAAGCTGCTGCTCGATCCGGCCGCATGAGCACGCTCGCCGACCCGCACGGGCTGCTCCCAGCGCACGTCGCCGCCCGGCTTCGGCGCGCGATGCGTAAGCTGGCGATCTGATCCATGGCCAAGTCCTTCGCCGAACTCGGGCTCACCGAGAACACACTTCAAGCGCTCGCCGACGTCGGCTACGAGTCGCCCAGCCCGATCCAGGAGCAGGCGATCCCGGCGCTGCTCGAAGGCCGTGACGTGATCGGGCAGGCGCAGACGGGCACCGGCAAGACGGCCGCGTTCGGCCTGCCGATCGTCGAGTACATCGATCCGAGCGACAGCGACGTGCAGGCGCTCGTGCTGACGCCGACGCGCGAGCTCTGCATCCAGGTGACGCAGGCGCTGCGCACATACGGCGCGCGCAGCGGCGTCGACGTCGTCGCCGTCTTCGGCGGCGCGCCGATCCGCACGCAGCAGGCGCAGCTGCGCGGCGGCGGGCACGTCGTCGTCGGCACGGTCGGGCGCGTGCTCGACCTGATCTCGCGCCACTCGCTCGTGCTGCACTCGTGCCGCTTTCTCGTGCTCGACGAGGCCGACGAGATGCTCGACCTCGGCTTCCTCGAAGACGTCGAGAAAATCCTCTCGCTGACGCCGTCGAGCCGCCAGACGGCGCTGTTCTCAGCGACGATGCCGCCGCCGATCCGCAAACTCGCCGACCGCTACATGTACGACCCGGAGATCATCAAGGTCGAGGCCGAGACGCTGACGATCGACACCGTTGCGCAGTTCCAGCTGCCGGTCGAGACGCGCGCGAAGGCCGACAAGCTCGTCGAAGTGCTGCAGGCCGAGAAACCGGAGCAGGCGATCGTGTTCGTGCGCACGAAGATCCGCGCCGACCAGCTGTTCCGCACGCTGAAGGACCGCGGCATGAACGTCAGGGCGCTGCACGGCGACATGTCGCAGGGCTCGCGCGACGGCGTCATGCTCGCGTTCAAGGGCGGGCGCGTGCCGATTCTCGTCGCGACCGACGTGGCCGCGCGCGGACTCGACATCTCGACGGTCACGCACGTGATCAACTACGACGTGCCGACCTCGCCGGACACCTACGTCCACCGGATCGGCCGCACCGGGCGCGTCGGGCGCTCCGGTCGCGCGATCACGTTCGTCGAGGACCGCCAGAAGCGCGAGCTGGAGGCGATCGAAAAGCACATCGGCACGAGCGTCGCCAAATGGGAGCAGGGCGCCGAGGCGGCGCCGACGCCGATCAAGGAGCGCCCGCGCCGCCACTCCAAGCCGCGCATCTCGCGCCGCGACGAGCAGGAGACCTACGTCAAGCTCGTGCTCGGCGGCGGGCGCTCGAGCGGCCTGCAGGTCGCCGACATCGTCTCCGCCGTGACCTCCTCGACGGGTCTCGACGGCGAGGCGGTGCGCGACGTGCTCGTGCTCGACCGCTTCTCGTTCCTGTCCGTGCCCGCCGGCGAGGCCGACCGCGTCGTCGATTCGCTCGACGGCAAAGAGGTGCGCGGGCACGAGCTCAGCCTGCAGCGCGTCGAGGCCTGATAGCGCACAGCTTCTGGGCGCCTGGCGCCCGAGACCAACACACGACCGCGAGGCGCCGCAGCCTCGCCGAGGAGCAGCAATGTCAACCGCCACGATGCAGACCACAGAGGGCCCGATCGTCTTCGAGCTGTTCGACGACGCCGCGCCGAAGACGGTCGATAACTTCCGCAAGCTCGCGAGCGACGGCTTCTACGACGGGCTGACGTTCCATCGCGTGATCAAAGACTTCATGATCCAGGGCGGCTGTCCGCTGGGGACCGGCACCGGCGGTCCCGGCTACACGTTCGAGGACGAGTTCAACGAGCACAAGATCGTGCGCGGCGCGCTGGCGATGGCCAACGCCGGCCCGAACACGAACGGCTCGCAGTTCTTCATCGTCACGACCGCCGCCGCGCCGTGGCTCGACGGGAAGCACACCGTCTTCGGCGAGGTCACCGACGGTCTCGACGTCGTCGACAAGCTCGAGGCGACCGACACCGACGGCAGCGACCGCCCGGTCGAGCCGATCGGCATCTCCTCGATCGAGCTGTCGGAGTAGTCCAGCCGCAGCTCGGCGCGCCTGGGCGCAGCTTGGTCTAAAGCGCCGTCGGCGCCAGGCCGCATGCGGCCTGGCCTCGGAGCCGCACATGTGCGGCTCCGCCGACTGGCACATGTGCCAGTCGGCTCTATCGTGGAGGAGTAGTCTGCTCGTAGAGAGCAGCGACTAAGAGCGAGCGAGACAGGGGAGAGTCAGATGGCGTCCGTCGAGCAGGTCGAGACCGAGCAGCCACCCGCGAGCGAGACCGGCAGCGCGCCGAACGGCAGCGCGCCTGAGAACGCCGGCATCGAGGTCGAGAACCCGGCGACCGGCGAGATCGTCGCGACCGTTCCGGACCTCGACGCGGATGTGATCGCGTCGATGGCTGCGCGCGCTCGCGCGGCGCAGCCGACGTGGGAGGCCTATGGCTTCGACGGCCGCGCGCGGATTCTCCTGCGCGCGCAGAAGTGGACGATGGACAACGCCGAGCAGATCATCGCGACGATCTGCTCGGAGACCGGCAAGACGTTCGAGGACGCTTCGCTCGCCGAGATCTCCTACGCCGGCAACGCTTTCGGCTTCTGGGCGAAGAACGGCCCCGAGTACCTTGCCGACGAGCGCATCAAGTCCAGCCAGCTGCTCGTCAAGGGCAAGAAGCTGATCTTGCGCCACCGCCCGCTAGGGCTGATCGGCGTGATCGGGCCGTGGAACTACCCGCTGACGAACTCCTTCGGCGACTGCATTCCGGCGCTGATGGCCGGCAACAGCGTGATCCTGAAGCCGTCCGAGGTGACGCCGCTGACGTCGCTGCTGATGGCCGAAGGGCTGCGCGAGTGCGGCATTCCCGACGACGTCTTCCAGGTCGCGACCGGGCGCGGCGCGACCGGCGCGGCGCTGATCGAGCAGGTCGACATGATCATGTTCACCGGCTCGACGCGCACCGGTCGCAAGGTCGCCGAAGCGGCTGCCCGGCGGCTGATTCCGGCGTCGCTCGAGCTCGGCGGCAAGGATCCGATGATCGTGCTCTCCGACGCCGACCTCGAGCGCGCGGCGAACTTCGCAACGTACTACTCGATGCAGAACGCCGGCCAGACGTGCATCTCGATCGAGCGCGTCTACGTCGAGGCGCCGGTCTACGACGAGTTCGTCGAGAAAGTCTCCGACAAAGTGCGCGCGCTGCGCGTCGGCGAGCCGCACGGGCCCGGCTCGGTCGAGGTCGGCGCGATCACGTTCCCGCCGCAGCTGCAGACGATCGAAGACCACGTGACTGACGCCGTCGACAAGGGCGCGCGCGTGCTCGCCGGCGGCCACGCCGTCGCGCAGGGGCGCGGACGCTTCTACGAGCCGACCGTGCTCGTCGACGTCGATCACACGATGAAGTGCATGACCGAGGAGACGTTCGGCCCGACGCTGCCGATCATGAAGGTCGCCGACACCGACGAGGCCGTCAGGCTCGCGAACGACTCGCCGTACGGGCTCGGCGCGTCGGTCTTCTCGCGTGACACCGAGCGCGGCGAGGCCGTCGCCAGGCGGCTCGAAACGGGCGCGGCGAACGTCAACGACGCGATGATCAACTACACCGCGCTCGAGCTGCCGATGGGCGGCGCCAAGGCGTCAGGCCTCGGCTCGCGCCACGGCGCCGGCGGCATCCGCAAGTACACCTCGCAGCAGGCGATCGTCGTCACGCCGAAGCTTGCGCTCAAGCGCGAACCGCACATGTACCCGTACAAGAACCGCACTTCGCGGATGCTCGCAGGAGTGTTCAAGCTGCTCTACGGCAGAGGCCGGCGGGACTAGCGACGCATGGGGCCGGCCCGGCGCGCAAGCTCCGGGCCGGGCGGCGCTGCAGGCGGCGCCGGCGTCGCAGCTGCTTGCTCGCGCTGGCTGCTGCGTCGCGGGCGTTACGCCTAGCTGTGCCCGAGCGCGACGAGCGCGTGCTCGGTTTCGCGATCGAGCAGCGAGATCAGCGCATCGACCACGCGCGCGTCGAACTGCGCGCCGGCGCAGCGTTCGAGCTCGCGCTTGGCTGCCGCGTGGTCGAGTGAGGAGCGGTAGGCGCGATCGCTCGTCATCGCCTCGTAAGCGTCCGCAACCGCGAGGATGCGCGCCTCGAGTGGGATCTGCTCGCCGCTCAGCCCGCGCGGGTAGCCGCGTTCGTCGGGTTGCTCGTGGTGCGCGCCGACCCACTCGCCGACGTCGGCCAGGCTCGGATGGTCGAGCATCTGCGCGCCCAGTTCCGGATGGCGCTTGATCACCTCGAACTCGGCGTCGCTCAACGCTGCCGGCTTCTGCAGGATGCTGTCAGGCACGCCGACCTTGCCGATGTCGTGCATCAGGCCCGCGAGGCGCACACGTCCGACGCGAGCTTCCGATAGGCCGAGCTCGCGCGCCATCATCTCGGCGTAGCGTCCGACCGTCTCGGAGTGGCGCGCGGTGCCGCTGAAGCGCAGGTCGACCGTCTCGGCGAGATCCAGCATCACCGCGAGCAGCCGTTCGGCAGCGATGTCCTCGCCCTCGCCGTCCAGCTGCGGCGCAATCCGCATTGCCGGGCTGTGCAGCATCGTGCGGTCGCCGCCGTTGCGCTTTGCCGCCTGCAGCGCCTCGCCAGTCGCTCGCAGCAGCGCCGCCGCCGTCTCGCCGTTGCGCGGATAGCCGGCGACGGCGAAGCTGATCGTGATCGGCAGCGCGCTGGCGCCGAACTCGTCGCGCACGCCGCAGCGCAGCCGCTCGGCGATCACGAACGCGCCGTGCTGGTCGGTGTCGGGCAGCACCAGCGCGAATTCGCCGCCGCCGACGCGCGCCAGCGAGTCGCCCTCGCGCTTGCCGGCTGCAAGCGATACCGCGATTCGCTGCAACGCCGCGTCGCCGACCTGCCGCCCGGAGCGGTCGTTGACCTCCTTGAAGCGGTCGACGTCGCCGACGATCACCGTCACCTCACCGTCGCGGCGCCGCGCGCGCACGAGCTCGAGGTCGAGCGCCTCGCGAAAGCCGCGCCGGTTCGTCAGCTGCGTCAGCGGATCGCTGCGCGCGGAGTCGTACAGTCGCGCGATCAGCAGCTCGACGTGCTCGCGCATCACGCGAATCACGATCGCTGCGACCGCGAGCGTGCCCATGCCGACGAACCACCATGCCGTGATCCGCTCCAGCGGCGCGCGCTGCGTCAGCAGGATCGCAAACGTCGCGCCGAGATAGGCGACCTGCGCGACGAGCATCGTCGTCGTGAAGAAGTAGGCCGAGTAGAGGAACACCCACAGGTACAGGAAGATCAGCGGGCTCGGGCTCTCAGCCGAGAAGTACGCGACGAGCGTGATCAGCGTCGTGCCGCCGGCGAGCACGAGCGGAAGCGCCCCTGCAGCCAGGCGCCCGGCGCTCCAGAACAGCAGCCCGGCGGTCGCGTAGGCGACGCCGACGATCGCCAGAACGCCGGCGATATTCGCGCGCGAGGAGTGCGGCAGCGCTGCCGTCAGCAGCGCGAGCGTCGCGCCGGCGCCGAACAGCGTCGAGAGGATGCGTGCTCGCAGCGCCAAGTCGAAGCGCGCATCGGCGCGTGCCAGCCGTGCGTCGGCGATCGCGGCGTCGGCAGCGCGCGCATCGAGAGACATGCTGGTCTACTCGACTCAAACACGCTCGCGCATGAGCGCGCCAAATCGGCTGCCGGACGTCCGTCCAGGCGCGGTTCGCACACCGCTGAGCGGTCGCTCGGCGCTCAGGAGAGCGCAAGCCCGAGCAGGCGTTCCAGCTCGGGAATCGTCGTCTCGGCGCTCGTATGGTGCACGGTCGCCATGCCGAGCTCCTCGGCCGGTTTCAAGTTGAACGGCAGGTCGTCGACGTAGACGGCCTGCTCGGGCGTCGTGCCGGCGCGCTCGGCGCCGAGCTCGTACATTCGCCGCGACGGCTTGCGCGTGCCCTCCTCGGCCGAGATCACGACGCCGTCGAAGAGCTCGTCGAAGAGGTCGTGCGGGTAGCGATGCACGCCCCACGAGTTCGACACCAGCGCGGTGCGCACGCCGCCTTCACGCGCCTTGCGCACGGCCTCGACCATCGCGACGTCCGGGTGCACGCCGGCGAACAGGCCGTCGACGAGGCCGTCGGAGTCGACCTCGAGCAGCTCCGCGAGGCTGCGCTCGAAGTCGGGCTCCTGCAGCTCGCCCTTCTCCAGCGCGATCAGCAGCTCGCGGAAGCCCGGATCGCTGCTGAAGCGTGCGCGCAATGTCTGCGGGTCGATCTGCACGCGCTCGCAGTAGGCGCGAAAGGAGTCGAACAGATTGCTCGTCAGCACCCCGCCCCAGTCGATCAGCAGCGCGCTGCGCTCGGCGCCGTCTGCGCTTGCCGCCGCGGCGGGAGCCGCAGCCGGCTCAGTCGCCATGCGCGATCGCCTCGGCCTGCTGGGCCATCTCGATGACGCCGTCGGCGAACGACTTCAGGTAGGGGTCGTCGGTCGTGCCGGCGACTGCGCGCTTGTAGTTGCCCTCCATGAACACGATCGACTTCCACACGGCGAGCGTCGTGTACCAGCGCAGGTCGCGCATCGAGCGCCC
This sequence comes from Solirubrobacteraceae bacterium, assembly GCA_036271095.1. Taxonomy (GTDB): domain Bacteria; phylum Actinomycetota; class Thermoleophilia; order Solirubrobacterales; family Solirubrobacteraceae; genus Palsa-744. The sequence continues at coordinate 47,837 of DATBBG010000001.1, read as the reverse complement.
CGAGCGTTCCTCGTAGCGCGCGATCAGCGCTTCGCGCGTCGGAAAGCCCTCGCGCCGCGTGACCGCGCCGAGCGCCTCGCGCAGCCCCTTTTTCGGGTCGCCCGGCTCGGTCCACATCATGCAGAGGTACCCGACGTCGGCCAGCGGGTCGCCGATCGTCGCCATCTCCCAGTCGAGCACGCTCGCCAGCCGCGCCGGCGCGCTCGGCGCGAAGATCGTGTTGCCGAGCCGGAAGTCGCCGTGCACGATCGTCGCCGCGCCAGACTCGGGCATGTTCTCGGCGAGCCACTGCCCGACGCGCTCGACTGCCGGGATCTCGCGCGTCTTGTTCAGCTCCCAGAGTCCGCCGAAGCGCCGCAACTGTCGCTGTAGATAGCCCGTCGGCTTGCCGAAGCCGTCGAGCCCGACCGCGTTCCAGTCGACCGCGTGGATCTCGACGAGCGCGTCGATCAGCTCGTCGGCGATCCGCGCGCGCTGCGCCGGCGTGTCGAGCTCGTCGGGGATCTCCGTGACGATCACCTCGCCCTCGACCAGCTCCATCACGTAGAACGGGCAGCCGATCACCGAGTCCTCCTCGCAGACTGCAAGCACGGCCGGCACGCGCGCTGGCGTGTCCGCGAGTGCGCGCAGCAGCCGCGCCTCGCGCAGAACGTCGTGCGCGCTTGGCGGCAGCGGCGGGCGCGGCGGGCGGCGCAGCACCATCTCGCGCCCGCCGCGGCGGATCAGGTAGGTCACGTTCGAGTGCCCCTCGCCGATCGGGCTCGCCTCGATCTCGCCCTCGCCGAGCCCGTGCCCGTCGAGAAACGCCGCCAGCGGCTCGAGCACGAGCAGCGGCGCGCGCTCGTTCGCGCGGCCCTCGGCCGCCGTCAGCACGATGTCGTCCGGTGCGATGGCTGTACTCACGAGCTCAACGCTACACGTAGCGCTGCTGCAGAGACAGCGACCCAGGACCGCAACCTTCCGCTCGCGCGAGTGTCTCAAGCCACCATGTCCCAAATCCGCAAGCTCCTCCTCACGACAGCCGTCTGCGGCTTCGCCGCAGCCTCGTTCGGCGCCGGCCCGGCGCTCGCGTCGCACTCGCAGCCCGTCTACTTCGAGGGCTCGACGACGCTGCTCAGCGCGAAGACGCGCCCGAAGGCGATCGCGCAGATGCAGACGCTCGGCGTCAAGGCGCTGCGCATCGAGCTCAACTGGTACGACGTCGCGCCGGGCGCCAGCGGCGCCTCGAAGCCTCCGTATGACCTGACGAACCCCGGCAACTACTCGTGGGGCGAATACGACAGCCTGATCGCCGAAGCGCAGCGCTTGAAATGGAAAGTGCTGCTGACCGTCACCTCACCGGTGCCGCGCTGGGCGACGTCGAACAAGAAAGCGCCGTACGTCACGAAACCGGACCCGAAAGACTTCGAAGAATTCATGACGGCGATCGCGCGCCACTACGGCCCGAGCGGCGTGTACGGCTCGACCGTCTCGCTGTTCTCGATCTGGAACGAGCCGAACCACCCGGCGTTCCTGCAGCCGCAGTGGAACACGAACGGCAGCGCCGCCTCGCCGCGCATCTACCGTGCGCTCTATCAGGCCGGCTACGCCGGGCTCAAAGCCGGCGGCATCGCCAGCCCGAAGGTGCTGATCGGCGAGACCGCGCCGACCGGTTACGACACGGTCAACTACAAGCGCGAAAAATCGAAGGCGCTGCTGCACGACGTCGCGCCGCTGCTGTTCCTGCGCGAAACGCTCTGCCTCAACGCGAAGTACAAGAAATCGGGCTCGTGCACGCCGCTGACGGCAGCCGGCTACGCGCACCACGCGTACTCGACTGCGGCCGGGCCGCTCTACACGAAGTGGCCGAAGGACGACGTCACGATCGCCGTCCTCTCGCGCCTGTCGAGCGCGCTCAGCAAAGCGTTCGCGGCGCGCGCGACGACGACGAACCTGCCGATCTACCTGACCGAGTTCGGCGTGCAGAGCAAGCCGAACAAGTACCTCGGCGTGTCAGCTGCGAAACAGGCCGAATACGACGCGATCGCCGAAAAGATCGCCTGGAGCAATTCGCGCGTCGCCGCCTTCTCGCAGTATCTGCTCATCGACGACCCGCTCGGCGGCAAGCCCGGATCGAGCGTCAACGGCGGCACGATCGGCTTCCAGACCGGCCTCGAGTACCTCGGCGGCAAGCCGAAGCCGCTGTTCAGCGCCTGGCCGGTGCCGCTTGTCGTCTCGAAGACGCGCCACGGCTACTCGCTGTGGGGCCTGATCCGCCCGGCGAGCGGAGCGACGAAGCTGACCGTGCTCGTGCAGCCGAAAGGCTCGAAGAAGTACAAGACGCTGAAGACCGTCACGACGAACAGCCTCGGCTACTGGACGCTCGCCTCCTCGACCAAAGGCACGCACTGGCGCGTGCGCTGGGTCAGCCCGACGGGTGTCAAATACGCAGGCCCGCCGATCGGCGCCAACTGAGCTGAGCTCCACGCATCGCCCTCCCCGGCGGCGGGAGAGGGCGATGTTCGCCTGATCCCACCTCTAGGGCGCCGGCCAGCGGGCCCTAGAGTTGGAGGGCGATGCCGGAGCTTCCTGAGGTCGAGATCACGGCGCGATTGCTCGATCGTGCGCTCGCCGGAGCCGAGATCGAGTCGGTGCTCGCGCCGGGCATCAATGCGCTGAAGACGTTCGACCCGCCGCTGTCGGTGCTTGCAGGCGAGCGGATCGCCGGCGTGCGTAGGCGCGGAAAGAACCTGATCCTCGAGACGGGCGAGCGCAGCAGCGCTAGCGAGCTGGCGCTGCTGATCCACCTGATGTCGGCTGGGCGCCTGCAGCTGTATGAGAAGCGCGCCGGTCCGCGCGATCGCACTTCGCGGCTGCTCGTGCGCCTCGCCGACGGACGCGAGCTGCGGCTGCGCGAGTTCGGCTCCAAGCAGGCCGCTTGGATCAAGCTGCTGCGTACGGCAGAGCTGGAGCAGGACGACGCGCTGGCGAAGCTCGGCCCTGAAGCGTGGCCCGATCCGCCCGACGGCGCAGCGTTCGCCGAACTGCTCGAGACAGCGCGACCGCTGCACTCGCTGCTGCGCGATCAGCGCACGATCGCCGGCATCGGGCGCTCGTGGGTCGATGAGATCCTGTGGACGGCCGAGCTCTCGCCGTTCAAGCGCGGCAACGATCTCGACGCCGACGAGCGCATGCGGCTGCGCGCGGCGATCGTCGGCGTGCTCGGCGACGCGATCGCAAGCTACGAGGAGCATGTCGAGCTGCCGATCCCCGACAAGCTGCCGATGCCGTTGAAGGTGCATCGACACGAGGGCGAGCCGTGTCCGCGCTGCGCCACGACGCTCGAGGCGGTCCATTTCGAGGACTACGTGATCGCCTACTGCCCGCACGATCAGACTGACGGGCGCGTGCTGAAGGACCGGCGCATGTCGCGGCTGCTGCGCTGAGCGTGCGCCGGTCGGCGCCGCGCAAGACGCTACGGTCATCGCATGGCCGAGAACGACACTCCCGAGCACGACGAGTCGCTCGTCTGCATCGTCGAGATCCCAAAGGGAACGCGCAACAAGTACGAGTACGACGAGCAGCTCGGCGGCATCAAGTTCGACCGGCTGCTGATGAGCGCTGCGACCTATCCGGCCGACTACGGCTACCTGCGCGGCACGCTCGGCCAGGACGGCGATCCGCTCGACGCGCTCGTCTGCCTGTACGAGCCGACGTTTCCCGGCTGCCTGATCCCGGTCAGGCCCGTCGGCATGTTCATGATGCGCGACGAGAAGGGCATCGACGACAAGGTCATCTGCGTGCCCGTGCACGACCCGTACTGGAACGGCTACGAGCAGCTGGAGGAGCTGCCGTTGCTGCTGCGCCAGGAGATCGAGCAGTTCTTCACGATCTACAAGGATCTCGAGGGCAAGCAGGTCAGCATCGAGGGCTGGCGCTCGCGCGAGGATGCGATCGAGGAGATCGCAGTCGCACGCAAGCGCCTGGATGACGCGCCGAGCGGCTGATCGCGCGCTTCTTGCGGGCGCAGTGGACTCGCGCTTGTACTCGCGCCGGCGCCTGCCCAGCGGGACCGTGTCTGTGCTCGCGGCTCGGCCCGAGCGCTCGGCCCGCCCGCGCAAGCGGGTAGGTTGAACGCATGGCAAAGCTGATCTTCAAGCCGGTCGGTGTCCTCGCCGGACTGATCTCGGGGCTGATCGGCAAGAAGCTGTTCCAGCGCATCTGGGGCGCGCTCGACGAGCAGCAGCCGCCGAAGCCGCAGGAGCGCTTGGTCCCGCTCGGCAAGCTGGCGCTGGCGCTCGCGCTCGAAGGGGCCCTGTTCCGGCTCGTGAAAGGGCTCGCGGAGCACGGATCGCGTCAGGCCTTCTCGCGCTTGACTGGCTCGTGGCCCGGAGAGCCGCGCTCCGGGTCGCAGTGAGTCGCGCCACGCGCGCAGCTGCCACCGCTCGGCCCGACGGCGGAGCGCGTCCCTGATGCACTCTGCACCTGCCGAGCAGGACGGCGTCGACCGCGGCGATCGCGGCGGCAGCGAGCGAGGACAGCTGCTCGCGGACGTGTCCAATGCGATCGTGCGGATTCACAAGCAGTTCTACGGCAAGGGCCCGATCAAGGCACGCTCGCATCTCTCGCAGGATCTGCTGACGGTGATCCTCGAAGGCGGCTTCACGCGAGGTGAGCGGACGCTGCACGACCACGGGCACGTTCAAGAGGTGATCCGCTCGCGGCTCGCGATGCAGGAGTCGATCGAAACGAGTACCGCGCGGCAGTCGAGACGATCATGTATCGCTCCGTACGCGCCTTCATGAGCGCGAACGATCCCGCCAACGACCTGCAGGCCGAGGTCTTCGTGCTGCACCCGCGCGGCGCCGAGTCGCTGCCCGACTCCTCAGCCGGCGCCTCCGACGACGCTTAGCGGCCGGCCGCCAGAGGTCCGGTTGGCTGCGCGAGAAGAACTAGGCGCGCGGCGGCGAGGTTTAGGAATCGGGCGCGCCGGATAAAGAGCTTTTTGCGAGGGCCTCGGCAGCGGGGCGACTCGTAAGATAGCGGAGGACGGAAGACGCGGCGACTGCTGGGCGCCGCCAAGCCGGCCGCAGAACCTGAGACCAGGAGTGCGTCCGTGCCGAAGCTGCAATCTCCACCGTCGCGAGCAACTGTTCGTGTTGGGCAAGCCGATCCGAGTGAGCTGTTTCTGCGCTGGCAGCGAGGCGGCGACGAGGCGGCGCACGAAGCGCTCGTGCGCCACTACATGCCGCTGGCACGCAGCCTCGCGCGCCGCTACAGGAACACCTCGGAGCCGTTCGAGGATCTCTTCCAGGTCGCGCAACTGGGCCTGCTGCGCGCGCTTCAGCGCTACGACGCCGAGCGCGGCTTCCCGTTCCAGGCCTTCGCCGTGCCGACGATTCTAGGCGAGCTGCGCCGTTACTTTCGCAACTGCAGCTGGGCCGTTCACGTGCCGCGCGGCGCGCAGGAGCGCGCGCTGAAGCTGCGCGACGCGCAGCACCAGCTCGCCGAGCGCTCTGGCCGCGCGCCGACTGTCAACGAGCTGGCGGAGTATCTGGAGCTCAGCACCGAGGAGGTGCTCGACGGGCTTCAAGCGCTGCAGGGCTACGGCGCGATGTCGCTCGATGCACCGCGCGGCGATGAGGCCGGCGGCGATCGCGACACCTACGTCGATGCGCTCGGCGAGGACGATGCGAGCTATGAGCTCGTCGAGCTCGGCCTGAGCGTCGCTACCGCGGTCAAGCAGCTCTCGCCTCAGGAGCGCGAGATCTTGCACATGCGCTTTGCCGAAGAACTGAGCCAGACGCAGATCGCAGCACGAATAGGCGTCTCGCAGATGCAGGTCTCGCGCCTGCTCAAACGCTGCCTGGAGGAGCTACGAGAGCTCGCCGGCGACCAATCCGGCAAGCTGCGCGAGCGCGTCTGACCGTCGCGACGACGATCGGCGTGCGTGGATACGATCGTCGCTGTGATCGAGCAGGGCGACAGAGCGCCAGACTTCGAGCTGCCCGACCAGGACGGCAGAGCCGTCCGTCTCGAGGACTTCCGCGGCCAGCGCGTCGTCCTCTACTTCTACCCGAAGGCCGACACGCCGGGCTGCACGACACAGGCATGCGGCGTCCGCGATCGTCACGCCGACTACGCCGATGCGAACGCTGTCGTGCTCGGCGTCTCACCTGACTCCGTCGCGAAGATCAAGAAGTTCTACGACAAGTTCTCGCTCGGCTTCCCGCTGCTCGCCGACGAGGATCACAGCGTCGCCGAGGCTTATGGCGTGTGGGTCGAGAAGTCGATGTACGGCCGCAAATATCTCGGCAACGAGCGCACGACCTTCGTGATCGACGCCGACGGAGTCGTCGCCGAGGTGCTGCGCAATGTCAAGCCGGCCGCGCACGACGAGCAGGTGCTCGCGGTGCTGGCGCAGACCGTCTGAGCGCTCGCCAACGCTTGGGGCCTGCTGCTTGAAAGCACTGCCGGACCCCACGATGAGGCATCCCCTACAGCGGTTCGGTGCCCTCGTTGAGGATGGCCGACGAGCGGTCGGCTCAGCCCGAGTGCTGCAGCGTCGAGCACGTCATCCCGCCGACGAGCATGCCCGCGCCGAGGTGCGCGCCGAGCACCGGGCCGACCTCCGTGCAGAACAGCGGCTCTGAGCCGAAGATCTCGATACCGCGCGCGACCAGCCGCTCGGCGTCTTCGGGCGATTGCGCGTGCTGCACGACCCAGTCGCTCGCGCCGCGCTCGTGCAGCTCGGCGAGATAGTCGCTCATCCGCTCGAACGCGCGGCGGCGGGTGCGCACGCGCCCGACCGGCGCGATCTCGGTGCCGAAGGTGAGGATCGGCTTGACCTTCAGCGCCGTGCCGACGACGGCCTGCGCGGCGCCGATTCGTCCGCCGCGACGCAGGTACTCGAGCGTGTCCAGGCAGAACCAGATGTCCAAGCTCGCGCGCGCCGCCGCGACGGCCTCGGCTGCGGCTTCGAGCGTCGCGCCCTGTGCGAGCGCGCGCGCGGCGGCGATCACGAGGCAGCCGAGCCCGCCGGCGCCGGTCTCGGCGTCGATCACGCGCACGCTGGGCGCCTGATCCTTCTCGGCGATCAAACGCGCCGCTTCTCGCGCGCTCTCGCACGTCCCCGAGAGGCCGCTCGCGATGTGGATCGAGAGCACGTCCTGACCGCTGTCGACGATCGGCTGGTAGCAGGCGAGGAAATCGCCGACCGAAGGCTGCGAGGTCGTCGGCAGCAGCGTCGAGCTGTGCAGCTTCGCGTAGAACGCGTCGAGATCGGTGTAGTCGCTCTCGCGGCGCAGGTCGCCGTCCCAGCCGACATAGAGGCTGACCTCGTTGATCTGCCAGCGCTCGATCAGCTCGCGCGGCAGATATGGAGTCGTGTCGGTGACGAGCGCCACGCCGCGCCGCACATCTGTCTCGACATCTCGTTGACCGACCATCGAGCAGCGAACCCTACGGCGCTTTGGCGCGCGACGCGCTGAGCGCGCGCGTGTCTATGACTCGCTTCGGCTCAGCGGATCAGCGGATCGAGGCGTGCCGCGGCGATCGTCGCGCGCAGCGTCTGCAGCGCCTCGTAGCGCGGGCGCCAGCCGAGCTCGCGCCGCGCCTTCGACGCGTCCATGATCACCGGCTCGCGAAAGGCGCTGATCCACTGCGCCTGCGCCGGCAGGAAGCCGAGCCGTGCGACCATCTCAGCGACCGCGTCGACGGCCAGCTCGGGCACCGGAATCGAGTACCAGCCGAGCTCCTCGGCGAGCTGCGCGACGCTCAGCTGTCCCGGCCCCGCGAGGTTGTATGCGCCGGCCGAGCCGCGACCGAGCACGGCCGCGCGCATCGCCGTCGCGACGTCGTCGTGGTGCACCAGCTGGAACGGCACGCCGGGGTCGGGCAGCACCGGCTTGAGGATCGGCACGCCGTCGAGCAGGCGCAGCACGGCGCGCGGCAAGCGCTCGGAGAGCTGCGTGTAGGGCAGGTTGTCGATCAGCATCGGCGCGTCGGGGCCGGCGACGATGCACGGGCGCAGCACGTAGGCGTCGGTCGCGCTGGCGTCGAGCGCCTCGTGCAGCGCCGCCTCGACCTCGGCCTTCTGCGCCGAGTAGTAGTGACCGTCCGAGCCGTGCGCCGGCACGTCCTCGGTCAGCGGCTGCGGATTGTCGGCGTGATAGCCGTATGCGGCGACCGACGATGCGTAGACGAGGCGCTTCACGCCGGCTGACACGCTCGCAGCGAAGACGTTGCGCGAGCCCTCGAGGTTCACGCGCCTGCTCTCCTCGGCGCCGCTCATGATGATGAACGCGAGGTGCACGACGACGTCGGCGTCCTGCACGAGCGCCGCGACGGCCGCACGGTCGAGCACGTCGCCGCGCCGGTAGACGACCTTCTTCCAGCCGCGCGCGACCGGGTCGAACGGCCGGCGCGCCATCCCGAGCACGCGCTGCACCTCGCGCGAGCGCTCGAGCGCGCCGACGAACGCCTGGCCGATCTCGCCGGTCGGGCCGGTCACGGCGACCGTCAGGCCGCTGCTGCTGGACGCGCGCGAGGCCACGCGACCGTTGTATCACCGCTGTCGCTTCCAGCGCCAGTGCGAGCCTCCGATGGCCGTACGCTTGAGTCGTGCTCGCGCTGCTCGCATCAGCTTCGATCGGCGACACGATCAGCTCGTTCTTCGACGCCGTCGGCAAGTTCTTCTCCGATCTCGCCGCGGTCCACTGGGGCCTGCTGCTGCTCGGCCTGCTCTGCTTCGGCCTCAACCTGACGCTGCGCTCGCGCGCGTTCTTCAACAGCCTGCGCGCGGCCTATCCCGCCGTGAAGTTCCAGTGGCGGCGCATCTGGGGCGCCTACTGGGCGGCTGTCGGCTTCAACAACGTCGTGCCGGCGCGCGGCGGCGACGTGATCAAGCTGTTCCTCACGCGCAGCTCGATTCCGGGCTCGAGCTACCCGACGGTCGCCGCTGCGTTCTTCGTCGAGTCGGTCTTCGACGCGAGCGTCGGCGTGTTCGTACTGATCTTCGCCTTCACGCAGGGCGTCTTCCCGAAGCCGCCGGACTTCTCCAAGCTCGATGCGTTCGAAATCTCCTACTTCGCCGAGCACTTTCGCTTCACGCTCTTCTTGATCACGCTGCTCGCCGTGCTCGGCCTGGTCGCGTTCGCTGCGCTCTCCTCGCGCGTCAAGGCGTTCTGGGCGCGCGTGCGCCAGGGCGTGACGATCCTCCGCGACCGCCGGCGCTACCTGCGCGAAGTCGTCTCACTGCAGGTGCTCGGATGGTTCGCGCGCTTCGCCGCCTTCTGGTTCCTGCTCGACGCCTTCGGCGTCGGCGGCTCGGTCAAGAACGTGCTGCTCGTCTTCGGCGTCAACCAGGTCGCCGGCGCCGTTCCGTTCACGCCCGGCGGCGCCGGCGTGCAGCAGGCGCTGCTCGTCAAGGTCTTCGCGAAGAACGCGCCGACGGCCGTAGTCGCGGCCTATTCGGTCGGGCAGCAGATCGCGATCGCCGCGTTCACGGCGACCGTCGGTCTCTGCGCGGTCGTCTTCATCTTCCGCTTCCGCTCGTTCAAGGAAGTGATCGCCGCCGGACGCGCCTCGCGCGACGCCGAGCGCGCCGAACAGCGTGAAGCCGAGGAGCGCGCGGCCGAGCTGCGCGCTACTGAAGCCCCGCGCGCGCCTCGCGCACGAGCGTGACCGCCTCGGGGAAGATCAGCGCCATGACCGTGCGAATCTGCTCGGCCTGAGCCTCGGCGTTGCCCTGCAGATTTACCCGCTCGACGGCCGCTACGGTCATGTCGACGGCGAGCTTGATCGCGTTGTCGGCCCACGCCAATCGCTGCTGTCCCTGCATCTGATCCGCGAACTCCGCAAGGCGCCGCTGGAGCTCCTCTGGATCTCCGAACAAGTCGCCGAGGCCGCCGCCCTCCATGCTCACATCATAGACTGACCGACTCGATGCCCGGCAAGGACGAGATCTCCCAGCAGGTAGAGCGCGAGACCGAGTGGCGCTCGCGCCTCGCCGTGCCCGCTTTCGCCGGCGGCGTCTTCTACCTGCTGAGCGGCATCATCACCAACTCGGTCGCCAGCAACGCGCCGACGGTCGGCGTGCTGCAGGGCCTGGCGCCGTCGCTGAAGGGCGAAGCCAGCCCGGCTTACAGCCCGCGTGCGCCGGAAGTCAAATACCTCAGCCACCACGCCTCCTCGCTGATCATCGCCAGCGTGATCGCCGCGATCGCGATCGCCGTGCTGACCCTAGCGCTGCTGCTGCTGAGCAGCGCCACACGCTTTCGCCGCCCCGCGATGTGGCCGATCGCCAAACCGCTGATCCTGTTCGGCGGCGTCGCGCTCGCCGTCATCAGCATCGCCCACCAGGCGGTGCTCGCGGCCGAAACGCACAGCTTCGCGGTCGGCCACGACTTCACCAGCCATGCCGTCGACAACGCTCTGGCGAAGAGCACTCCGAACGTGATCACGCAGTACCTCGACCTGCTCGCCGGGCTCGCCGTCGCGGTCGGCATGATCGTAATCATGGTCAACGCGATGCGCGTCGGGCTGGTCACGCGCTGGCTCGGCATCGTCGGCATCCTCAGCGCGATCTTGATCTTCCTGCCGATCGGCGGCGCGACGCTAGAGGTGATTCCCTCCTTCTGGCTCGTCGCGATGGGCATCCTCTACGTCGGCAAATGGCCGAACGGGCAGCCGCCGGCGTGGGAGTCGGGCGAGGCGCGGCCGTGGCCTTCGCGAGCGCAGATGCGCGAAGAATCCGGTCGCGGACGGCGCGGCCAGCCGGCGCTCGCGACGGGCTCGGGCGACGTCACGCCGGACCCGACGAAGCCGTCTGGCGGCTCCGGGCGCAAGCGGCGCAAGCGCGGCGCGCGCGAGGGCGACGGCACCCGCTGACGCCGCAGCCGCGGCGCCGTGGAGGCCGCGAGGACGCGAGGACGCGCCGAAGCGCGCACGCGCGGATCCGCGTGATTAGCCGTTCGGCCAAACGGGAAAACCCCTCCTGAGCGAAATGGAACCCCGCTCCATCGCGGGACGCTCGCCGAGACTCGGCAAACTGCAGTAGCCGCCCGACACGGGCGACGGGAAGGAGGGCCTTCGATGGAGGCATCAGCAACGCATAGAGAGGCTCCCGGGGGCGGAGCGGGAACCGCGTCTGCCCCCCTAAGCGGCTGGAAACCAGCCGATCCGGGGCCGCTCGGACTCGGAGCTTTCGCAATGACGACGTTCGTGCTGTCGATGTTCAACTCGAACCTGCTCGACGTGAAGGGACTGCCAGTGGTGCTCGGCCTCGCGCTCGCATACGGCGGAATCGTGCAACTGCTCGCCGGTATGTGGGAGTTCCGCACGGGCAACACGTTCGGCGCGGTAGCGTTCTCCTCGTTCGGTGCCTTCTGGATCTCCTTCTGGGCTCTGAACGCCTTCTACGCGAAGCAGATCGGCGGCAACGCCGGGCACGCCGTCGGGATCTACCTGATCGCCTGGGCGATCTTCACGGCGTACATGACGATCGCCGCGCTGCGTACGAGCGGTGCCGTGCTGCTCGTCTTCGCGCTGCTGACCGTGACGTTCATCCTGCTGGGAATCGGCGCCTCCGGCGCGCACGAAACGGTCACGCACTGGGGCGGCTACCTCGGGCTAGCAACGGCAGCCGCGGCTTGGTACGCGTCGTTCGCAGCCGTCACGAACTCGACGTTCGGACGCACCGTGCTGCCGGTCATACCGCTCGCTCCGAAAGTGCGAGCGGATCGCGTGTGATGTTGCGCCGGCGCGTCCCAGGTGGGACGCGCCGGTGGGAGGATTGAGTGGAGAAGAGCGAGGCAGCGAGAGGAGAAACGAATGGCGAGCGATTCTGACAGCGCGACCGGAGAGGAGCTCGACAAGGAGCTCGCGACCCTGCTCGACGTCGAGACGTTCGACCCGCCGGCCACCTTTGCAGAGCAGGCGCTGCTGGGCGACCCGGCCGTCTACGACGAAGCCGCGCGCGACCCGCTCGGCTGGTGGGTCGCGCAGGCGGAGGAGCTCGACTGGTTTCAGAAGTGGACACGCGTGCTCGACGATGACGATCCGCCGTTCTACAAATGGTTCACCGGCGGCTCGCTGAACGTCTCCTACAACTGCCTCGACCGCCATGTGATCGCGGGGCGCGGCGAGCGCGTCGCCTTCCACTGGCGTGGCGAGGACGGCTCCGAGCGCGAGATCACCTACGCGCAGCTACTCGCCGATGTCGAACGCTTCGCCAGCGCCTTGAAGGACCAGGGCGTGCGGAAGGGCGACGTCGTCGGCATCTACCTGCCGATGATCCCCGAGGTCGTCGTCGCGATGCTCGCCTGTGCGCGGATCGGTGCGCCGCACAATGTCGTCTTCGGCGGCTTCTCCGCCGAGGCCGTACGCGAGCGGATGGAGTTCTCCGAGGCGAAGCTCTTGATCACCGTCGACGGCGCCTCGCGCAAGGGCAAGGTCGCGCCGGTCAAGGATCGCGTCGACGAGGTAATGGGCGACCTCTCGACGCTCGAGAAGATCGTCGTCGTACGCAGCTCCGGCACCGATTGCCAGATGAGGGACGGCCGCGACGTCTTCTACGACGAGATCTGCGCGGCGGCCGATCCGGCGTGCCCGCCCGAGCCGCTCGATGCCGAGCATCCGCTGTACATCCTCTACACGTCCGGCTCGACGGCAAAGCCGAAGGGGATCCTGCACACGACAGGCGGCTACCTGACCGGCGTCTCGGCGACACACCGCTACGTCTTCGATCTGAAGCCCGAGTCAGACGTCTACTGGTGCGCGGCCGATGTCGGATGGGTCACCGGGCACTCCTACATCGTCTATGGCCCGCTCTGCAACGGCGCGACGTCGGTGATGTGGGAGGGCGCACCCGACTATCCCGACAAGGGCATCTGGTGGGAGATCGTCGAGCGCTATGGCGTGAGCATCCTGTACTGCGCGCCAACCGCGATTCGCGCCTGCATCAAGTGGGGCGCGCAGTGGCCGAACAAGCACGATCTCTCCTCGCTGCGGCTGCTCGGCTCGGTCGGCGAGCCGATCAACCCGAAGGCGTGGCTCTGGTACCACAAGGTGATCGGCGCAGAACGCTGCCCGATCGTCGACACGTGGTGGCAGACCGAGACCGGCGCGATCATGATCACGCCGCTGCCGGGCATCACGAAGACCAAGCCCGGCTCGGCGACGCAGCCGTTTCCCGGCGTCTTCGCCGAGGTGCGCGACGAGTCGACCGGCGAGCCGATCGAGGAGGGGCAGGGGCTACTCGTGCTGACGCAGCCGTGGCCGTCGATGCTGCGCACGCTCTACAAGGAGCCCGAGCGCTTCGTCGAGACGTACTTCAAGCGCTTCGGCAGCGAAACCTACCTCGTCGGCGACGCTGCGCGCCGCGACGCCGACGGCTACCTCTGGGTGATCGGGCGGATCGACGACGTCGTCAACGTCTCCGGGCACCGCCTCTCGACAGCCGAGGTCGAGTCCGCGATCGTCGCGCACACGGACGTCGCCGAGGCGGCCGTGATCGGCCAGCACGACGAGGACACCGGCCAGGCGATCGTCGCATTCGTGACGCTGCAGGGTGACCTCGCCGGCGACGAGCAGACGGTCGAGGGCATTCGCGAGACCGTCGCTGCGCGCATCGGCAAGTTCGCCCGCCCCAAGCGCATCATCTGGGCCGATGACCTGCCGAAGACACGCTCGGGCAAGATCATGCGCCGGCTGCTGCGTGACATCGCCGAGGGGCGTGCGCTGGGCGATGTGACGACGCTGCGCGACCCGGCGGTGACCGAGCAGCTCGAGGAGCGCGTCAAGGAGCTGCAGGCGCAGGAGGATTGAGCGGCGCGAGCGGCACGTGCTGATCGCGATCATCGCCGACACGCATCTTCCGCGAGGCGAGCGCCGGCTGTCCGATCGCTGCCTCACGCTGTTGCGCCGCGCCGAGCTGATCCTGCACGCGGGCGACATCTCGACGCTCGCCGTGCTCGACGAGCTGAGCGCGCTCGGGCCGGGGCTCGTCGCCGTTCGCGGCAACGTCGATGAGCCGGAGCTCGGCGCGCGCCTGCCGGGCGAGATCGAGATCGAGCTCGACCGTGTGCGGCTGGCGATGACGCACGACGCAGGCCCGGCGCGAGGCCGGCTCGCGCGCCTGCGCCGGCGCTTTCCCGATGCCGACGCGGTCGTCTTCGGGCACTCGCACATCCCGCTGCTCGAGGAGCTCGAGGGCTTTCAGATCTTCAACCCTGGCAGTCCGACCGACCGGCGCCGCCGGCCGCAGCGGACGATGGGCCTCGCGCGAGTCGAGCGCGGAGCGGTGCGTTTCGAGCATGTCTCGCTAGGCACCGACTAAGGGTCATCCCGATGGGCCGCGCGCGGCGCGGTGCGATCATGCAGCGATGGCATCTGCACCGCAGACGCCGCGACCGCGCCGCCCGCTGAGACGACGCACGAGACGTCTGGTTCGAGCGACGCTGCGCCGCCCGACGCGCGCCCTACCCGCCACCGTCTGCAGCGCTATCCCGATCGCGGGCTGCTCGCGGCGTCGGCGCCGGCGTCTCGGAGCGGCTCGGCGTACCCGTGCGGCGATCGCGATCGCCGTGTGGCTGGCCCTGCTCGTCGGGCTCGGCGCGTGGCGTACGCGCCGGATGGACGCCTGAGCGCTCAGACCTTGCGGTACTCGGGCACCCAGGAGCCCTCGGCGTCCTGAGCGAAGTCCTGGAACAGCCCGGGCGCCTCGGCTTGCATGATCCGCGCGATCACGTCGAAGACCAGGCGCAGCTCCTCCTCGGCGCCCGGCGCGGTGCGCATCTCGATCACGTGGCGCAGCGTGCGCGCGTTGGCCGTCCAGACGATGTCAGTGCTGAGGCCGATCGGCGCAAGCCGGCGCAGCGCCGAGGTGACCTCCTTCTTGACGTGAAACGGCACGCCCTCCTCGTCGATGCCGAGCTCGGCTGCAGCCGTCAGCTGAAACTCCTCGAGCTGCTCGACGATCGAGAGCACCTGCTCGCGAACCGGCTCGAGCGCCGGCGGGACGCGAAAGCCGATGTCCGTCAGGCGCACGTAGCGCAGGCTCTCCTGGCTGAACGCCGAGCCGGCGCGATGGCGAACGAGCTCGTGTGTGAACACGCGCGAGCAGTTGCGAATCACGAACGAGTAGTTCGCGTGCTCCATCACGCTGCCGTGCGCCGAGCGCAGGATGTTCGCGAAGTACTCGCGCTGGTCTGTGCGCACGCGCGTCACGTTCGCGTTGAGTCCCGGCTCCCAGCTGCGATAGCACGCGCGGCCGCCGAACTCGACGATCAGCTCGCCGCCGTTCGGCGCGCCGTCGGCCTCCTCCAAGCGGCGATCGAGCCACGACTCGCCGCCGACGTCCGCGAGGTAGCCGCGGATGCCCTCGACGTCGATCGAAGGGCGTGCGATCAGGAAGACCTGCGGTGTCGTCTCGTGCATCGGGGGCGACGATGCTAGGCCGTCTTCCGGACGACCCTGGCGACTGCCGCGCAGCGCCCGACCGGCGCGGCCGGGAGGGCCGCTGAGGAGCGCCCGCGCGCGGTCGACCGGCAGCTGTCGAAAGGGCCGTTCGGCAGCCGAATCCGCGGACTGCGGTCCGTTCGCGCCCGGGCACACTCGACATACGTCGAGGCGCGTCAGCGCAGATCATTGGACTCCCGCGTGGCCCTGTACGCTGCTCGGAAGTGGAGTACGCGTCGAGCGCAAACACCGCCCAGGCGATCGTCGAAGCAGAGAGCCTGTCCCGCCGCTACGGCGAGGGCGAAGCCGCCGTAGATGCGCTCAGCGACGTGACAGTCGGCTTTCCCGCGTCGCGCTTCGCCGCGATCATGGGCCCGTCCGGGTCGGGCAAGTCGACGCTGATGCACATCCTCGCCGGGCTCGACCGGCCGAGCTCGGGCACCGTCCGCCTCGGCGACGTCGAGCTGGGCGGCCTCGACGACAAGCGCCTGACCGATCTGCGCCGCGATCGGATCGGCTTCATCTTCCAGACGTTCAACCTGCTGCCGGTGCTCAACGCCGAAGAGAACATCCTGCTGCCGCTGTCGATCGCCGGGCGCAAGCCCGATCGCGAGTGGTTCGAGCGGCTGATCGAGACCGTCGGCATCACCGATCGGCTCAGCCACCGCCCGGCCGAGCTCTCCGGCGGCCAGCAGCAGCGCGTCGCCGTCGCGCGCGCGCTCGTCTCGCGCCCCGACGTAGTCTTCGCCGACGAGCCGACCGGCAACCTCGACTCGAAAGCGTCCAACGACGTGCTCGAGCTGCTGCGCGGCGCCGTAGACGATTTCAACCAGACCGTCGTGATGGTCACGCACGACGCGCACGCTGCCTCCTTCGCCGATCGGCTGCTCGTGCTCGCCGACGGGCGCATCACCCACGACAGCCCGTCGGTCTCGAGCGACGAGGCGCTCGACTTGATGAAGTCGATCGGCTGAGATGGCGCGGCTGGTACTGCGCGGCTTCCTCCAGCGCAAGCTGCGCGTAGCGTTGACGGCGATCGCGATCGCGCTCGGCGTCGCGTTGATGGCCGGCACGTACATCCTCACCGACACGATCAACCAGTCGTTCGCCGGCATCTTCAAGACCGCCGCGAAGGGCGACTCGGTCGTCGTCAGCCCGTCGGAAGCGCTCGGCAGCCGCACCCAGACCGAAACCTCGCCGATCACCGAGCAGATGCTCGCGCGCGTGCGCTCGACGCCCGGTGTTGCGCAGGCGGCCGGCGGCATCTTCACCGAAGGCACGTTTCTCGACACCAAGCGCAAACGGCTGACGAGCGGCCATTCGCCAGGGTTCATCTCCGCCGTCGTGCCGCCGCGCTTCGAGTCGTTCAAGCCCGTCAAAGGGCACCTGCCCTCGCAGGCGAACGAAGTCGCGATCGACGAGGCGACCGCCGAACGCAAGGACGTCAAGATCGGCCAGCAGATCATCGTCGCCGGCCGCGCCGCCGCCAGGCAGTACACCGTCGTCGGCGTCATCAAGTTCGCCAGCGGCGAATCGTTCGGCGGCGCTGGCGTCGCGCTGCTGACGCTGTCCGAGGCGCAGCGCGTCGTCGGCGAGCCCGGCCGCTTCGACCAGATCGACGTCGCCGCCGCGCCCGGCGTCTCAGACGAACAGCTGCGCGCGCACATCCGCGCCGTGCTGCCGCGCACCGTCGACGTGCGCACGGGCACGCAGCAGGCCGAAAAGAACACCTCCAACCTCGAAGAAAACCTCAGCTTCCTGCGTACGTTCCTGCTCGTCTTCGCCTACATCGCGCTCGTCGTCGGCGCGTTCATCATCTTCAACACGTTCTCGATCACGATCGCGCAGCGCACGCGCGAATTCGCGCTGCTGCGGATGCTCGGCGCCTCGCGCCGGCAGATCATGCAGACCGTCATCGGCGAAGGGCTGCTGCTCGGCGTGCTCGGCGCCGTGCTCGGCCTGTTCGCCGGCATCGGACTCGCGCCGGCGCTCGACCAGCTGTTCAAGCTGTTCGGCGCCGACATCCCCGATAACGGCACCGTGCTCGAGACGCGCACGATCGTCGTCTCGCTGGCCATCGGCATCGTCGTCACCGTGCTTGCCGGCCTGCCGTCGGCGCTGCGCGCGACGCGCGTGCCGCCGATCGCCGCGATGCGCGAGGGCGTCGAGATCCCGCCGCGCCAGGCGCTCACGCGCGGGCGCTACGCGGTGCCGATCCTGATGGCGCTGATCGCGATTCGCCTGATCGTCGCGATCGCCAACCACGAGGGAACCGGCACGATCGTGATCATCGCCGCGATCGGCGTGCTGATCGCCGCCGTGCGCCTGCGCCAGCGCGCGCGCGGGCGCAACTACCGTGTCGTCCCGTTCCTCGCACGCGTCATCGGCGTGCTCGTCACCTGGCGCGGCATAACCGGCGTGCTCGCGCGCGAGAACACGATCCGCCAGCCCGGCCGCACGATGGTGACCGCCGCCGCGCTGACGATCGGCATCGCGCTGGTCGCGTTCATCTCGGTCTTCGCCGCCGGCGTCAAGTCGACGATCAACCAGACCGTCAGCCGCTCGTTCGCCGGCAACCTGATCGTCGAGAACTCGCAGAACAGCGAAGAACACGGCATCCCGACCGGCGTCGCGCAGGCCGTCGCGAAGGTGCCCGGCGTCGCACGCGTCACGCCGTTCGCGTTCGCCATCGGCCGCGTCAAGGGAACGAGCAGCAACGCCGTGCTCACGGCCGTCGAACCGAGCACGTTCGCGAGCGTCTACCGCATCGAATGGGCGAGCGGCTCGAGCGAAACAACGCTCTCCTCGTTGAACGACGGCACGGTGGTCGTCAAGAAAGCCTTCGCCAAAAGTAACCACATCGCCGTGGGCCAGACGATCTCCGTGCTGACGCCGACGACCAAGACCGTCTCGCTGCGCGTTGTCGGCATCGTCAAAGAATCGTTCGGCCTGTTGCAGGACCTGACGATCACGCGGACGCTCGCCGACTCGTCGTTCGGGCTGCGCGAAGACGCGCTCGACTTCGTCAGCTACGCGCCCGGAGCGAGCAACGCGCAGGTCCAGCCGGCCGTCGACCGCCTGCTCGACGCCCAGTTCCCGCAAGCTCGCTCGCGAACGTCCGACCAGTTCAGAAAAGAAAAATCTGAACAGATCAACTCCGTGCTCGCGCTGATCTACGTGCTGCTTGCGCTGTCGGTGATCGTCTCGCTGTTCGGCATCGTCAACACGCTGATCCTCTCGATCTACGAGCGCACGCGCGAGCTCGGGATGATGCGCGCGATCGGCACCTCGCGACGCCAGGTGCGCCAGATGATCCGCTACGAGTCGGTGATCACGGCGCTGATCGGCGGCGTGTTCGGTCTTGTGATCGGGCTCGTCGCGGCGATCATCGTCGCCGTCTGGCCGCTCTCCGGCAGCGGCTACCTGCTGACGATCCCGGTCGGCACGCTGATCGTGCTGCTCGTGATCGCCGCGATCGCCGGGCTGCTCGCGGCGCAGCTTCCCGCGCGCCGCGCCGCGAAGCTGAACGTGCTCGACGCGCTCGCGGCGGACTAGTGCCGCGACCGGTGCGTCGCGGAGGCGCCGCGTGCGCTCGACGCGGCTAAGCTGCCGAGACGATGGCAGCAGCCGCCCCCGAGTCGACCGATCCCGAGCTGCAGGCGACCGCCTGGGATCTCGAGCCGCTCGTCGAAGGCGACGGCCCCGACGGCGTCGAGCGTCGGCTCGCGAGCGCGCTGGAGCGCTCGCAGGCATTCGCCGAGCGCTATGCCGGCAAGCTCGCAGAGCTCGACTCGGCCGGGCTGCGCGAGGCGATGGCAGAGCTCGCCGCGATCTACGACCTGATCGGCCGCGCCGGCACCTATGCGGCGCTGCGCTTCTCCGTCGACACGGCCGATCCGGCGATCGGCGCGCTGATGCAGGCCGCGCAGGAGCGCGGCACGGCGATCGAGACGACGCTGCTGTTCTTCGACCTCGAGTGGGCCGCGCTCGAGGACGAGCACGTCGAGCGGCTGCTCTCCGGCGACGGCCTCGAGTTCTGCGCCCACCACCTGCGCAACGTGCGCCGCTACCGCGAGCACCTGCTCAGCGAACCCGAGGAGAAGATCCTCTCGGAGAAGTCGCTGACCGGCGCCGGCGCGTGGACGCGGCTGTTCGAGGAGCTGACCTCCTCGATCAAGGTGCAGCTGGGCGGCGGGGGCGAGCAGCCGGTCGCGCTCGACGTCGCGCTCAGCAACCTGCAGATGGCCGACCGCGATCTGCGGCGGACTACGGCCGAGGCCGTCACCGCGGCGCTCGCGCCAGGCCTGCGCACGCGCGCGTTCCTGTTCAACACGCTGCTCGCCGACAAGTCGGTCGATGACCGGCTGCGCAGCTACCCGAGCTGGCTGGCCGCGCGCAACCTCGCCAACGAGGCCAGCGACGAGTCGGTGCAGGCGCTGATCGACGCCGTACGTAAGCGCAATGAGATCCCGCGGCGCTGGTACCGGCTGAAGGCGCGGCTGCTCGGCGTCGAGCGTCTCGCCGACTACGACCGGATGGCGTCGGTCACCGAGGACGAGGTCAGCTTCTCCTTCTCGCACGCTCGCGAGATCGTGCTCGACTGCTACTCGGGCTTCTCGCCGGAGCTCGGCGACGTCGCGCGCGGCTTCTTCGAGCGCCAGGCGATCGACGCGCCGCTGCGCCCGGCCAAGCGCGGTGGCGCGTTCTGCGCCTCCGGCGTGCCCTCGGTGCACCCGTACGTGCTGCTCAACTACACCTCGCGCCGCCGCGACGTGCTGACGCTCGCGCACGAGCTCGGCCACGGCGTCCACTTCGCGCTCGCCGCCAAGCAGGGCATCTTTCACCAGAGCACGCCGCTGACGCTCGCCGAGACCGCTTCGGTGTTCGGCGAGACCGTCGTCTTCGGTCGCCTGCTCGAAGAGGACAGCTCGCCGGCGTCGCGCCTGGCGCTGCTCGCCGAGAACCTCGAGGACACGATCGCGACAGTCTTTCGCCAGGTTGCGATGAACCGCTTCGAGGATCTCGTGCACACCGCTCGCCGCGAGGACGGTGAGCTGTCGGTCGAGCGCTTCGGCGAGCTGTGGGCCGAGAGCCAGTCGGAGCTGCTCGGCGACTCCGTCGAGGTGACCGAGGGGTATCGGTCGTGGTGGTCTTACATCCCGCACTTCATCGGCACGCCGGGCTATGTCTATGCGTACGCCTACGGGCAGTTGCTGGCGCTGTCGGTCTACGAGCGCTACGAGGAGCTTGGCGCGGAGATGGTGCCTCGGTATTTGGAGATGTTGGCGGCAGGCGGGTCGAAAAGCCCCGAGGAACTGGGCGAGATCGTCGGAATCGACCTGGCCGATCCGGGGTTCTGGGATGCTGGGTTGGATCTGGTCGAGCGCCAGCTCAAAGAAGCCGAAGAGGCTGCCGAGGCCTCTGGGCGGCTGTAGCACGCGCGCCCAGCGCTTACAGGTAGACGCATGACCTCGCGTCGCGTGTGAACCCAGCTGCGGGGACTAACAAGCGACTACGGCACCACGCCTACCAGCGTTGCGTCCTTGAACGGCCACCGCAACCAAAACGTGCTCTCGACGTCCCAGTGGGCCGGCGCGGTATATCCGGCCGAGCCCGGAAAGCGGAATCCTTGCATCGCCACAACCGCTCGGGCGGTCACGTGGATGGCGTCGAAATCATTCGCGGCGGCGTTCCAGTCGGGATAGAGGTTGCTCCCGTCGCGCGTAGCGTATGACGTCACAAATGTCACCCAGTCGCAAGCGCTTGATATCTCGCAAATCGTCAGCTCACGATCCGCCGGCTGCATCCGCCAGCTGTACCACGGCCTCGGAAGCAGGATCGGGCCTCCACCGTACTGATTCAGATATGCGCGCCACATGCTCGGTGCGCCCCGGGATAGAGCGGTAGACGTGTAGAGCCCGAGGTTGAAAGGCTTTGTGCTGAGCGGAATATCCAGCTGCTCGGCCGGAGCGAGGAAATCCTGGGGGGGCGGGCGGTCGGGCTGGCCGGCCGCGGCGTAATCGCGAGCTTACTGCTATCCATTCCTGACGCCGCGTGTCGACAGGACCGTCGACGACGCTGCGGTCTAGCTCCGCGATGGCACCCAGTAGTTCACACGCTGCGACGAGCTTGTCCGAATCTCGTGGGTCGACAATTGGTGAAGGCGTAGCGCTCGAGGAGGCCGTCAACTGGGTGTGCGTGATCGAGCCCATCACTGCTACGAAATGTTCCATCTCGGAATGCCCTTGGCGATCCAGTGCTTGGTCGAGACGGGCAACACGCTCTCTGAGTAGCGTCCGGGTGTTGCTTGCGAGCGACATACGACACAGAGAGCGTATCGACGATGAGGAGGGGCACCCTCTCGCGAGCTGGCGAGAAGGTGCCCCGACGCTTCAGCATTCGGCGATGTAAGCCTCTTTTCCAACGACCCCTTTGCTGCTGCCCGTCGATTCATTGACAAACTGCACGTAGAGTTCCTCGTAGCCCTGATACCAACCAGGAACACACGGAACGGCATAGTTTTCACTGACTTCTGCCTTCCCGATTACGCCATAGGCTCTCCAGTATCGTCGAATGAGAGCACCGGCCGACGGAGCCAGTGCCGGCGATTCATTGCCCAGCGAGGTCAGAATGCAGCAATCTGCTGGAGCGAACTCGTCGGGTAGGGCGACTCTAGCGGTCGCCCAAGTGAAGTCAACTAATATGAATTAGAGACATACGGAGAGGTCGGATGTCGTAGTGAAGCACCTCGGCGATCGAGTTCCCGACCCGCGTCGGAGTGCACGCGGGGCGAGCTCGACCGGCGAGGATGAGCCGTCGCGGGCGCCTCAGCCGGGGAAGATCCGCTCGAGCATCGCCGGCACGTCGACGATCGAGTCGACGATCACCGTCGGCGTCACTTCGGGCGGCAGCGCGTTCTGCAGGAACTTGCCGGTGCGCACGAGCACGCCAGCGAGGCCGGCCGACATCGCGCCGCCGACGTCGGCCTCGACATCGTCGCCGATCATCACGTTGCGCTCGGTTCCCATCTCGGCGACGGCCGCGTCGAAGAACTCCGGCGAGGGCTTGCCGACGACGATCGCCTCGCGCCGTGTCGCGTACTCGAGCGCCGCCGAGTAGGCGCCGACGTCGAGCGCGAGCCCGTCCTTGCGCCGCCAGTAGCGGTTGTGCTGCAGCGCGATCAGCTCGGCGCCGTCCATCAGCAGGCGAAACACCCGGTTGAGCAGCTCCGCGTCGAAGCGGTCGCCGACGTCGCCGAGGATCACCGCGTCGACATTCGCGCTCGGCGAGGGCGTCTCGAAGACGGCCAGATCCTCGCGCAGGCCGTCGCTGACGACGAGCTCGACGAGCTCGTGTCCGTGATCTTCGCAATGGCGCACGGCCAACGCTGCCGGCGTGAGGATCTCCTCGATCGACGTCTCGAAGCCGAGCTCGCTCAGGTGCTCGGCGACTTGGCTGCGCGAGCGCGATGTCGTGTTCGTGACGAGGCGCAGGTCGCCTCCGATTCGGCGCAGCTCGGCGAGCGCCTCGTGTGCGCCTGCGATCGGCTCGTCGCCGACGTACAGCACGCCGTCGATGTCGAGCAGCACTCCAAACGGTCCAGTCGTATCGGGGCTCATGCTCAGAACAACCCTCCCAGGGCGCTGCCGGCGTGGTGGACGAGGTCGAACAGCGGCTGCGGCACGATCCCGAAGAACAGCGTAGCTGCGCCGGCGATCAGCGCGACGATCAGCACCTCGAGCTGCGGGCGCTGTGTTTCAGTCGTTGGCGCAAGCGCCGCATCGTCGAGCTCGGGCGAGCCGCCGGCGAGCGCCGGCAGCGGGCCGCCGCTGGGCGCGCTGAGCGGCACGGCTGCCGCGAGCGACCCGCCGGCGCCGGCGGGCGCCTTCTGCATCCACATCGCCGCGATCACCGGCAGGTAGTAGCCAAGCGAGATCATCGAGCCGATCACGATCACGACGCCGAGCCACGCATAGCCGCCCGAGACGGCCGCGTCGATCAGGTAGAACTTGCCGGTGAACCCCGCCGTCGCCGGGATCCCGGCGAGCGCGAGCATCGAGATCGTCATCGGCCAGGCCAGCAGCGGGCGCGTGCGGCCGAGGCCCTGCAGGCCCTGAACGGAGTCGCCGAACGTCGTTTCGCGCTCGCGCGCGACGATCACGGCAAACGAGGCCATGTTCATGAAGACGTAGACCGCGAGGTAGAAGATCGTCGCGCGCACACCGAGTTTCGTCGAGACGACGACGCCGGCGAGCATGTAGCCGGCCTGCGCGACCGACGAGTACGCGAGCATCCGCTTCAGTGAGGACTGTCCGAGCGCGCCGACGTTGCCGACGATGATCGTGATCGTCGCGAGCACGGCCAGCGCGGGGCCCCAGTCGCCTTGGACGTTGAGCAGCGCGACGTCGAAGAAGCGCAGGAACACGCCGAGCGCCGCCGCCTTCGTCGCGACTGCCATGAACGCCGTGACCGGCGTCGGCGCGCCCTCGTAGACGTCGGGCGTCCACTGGTGAAACGGCGCGACGGACGCCTTGAAGCAGAGTCCGACGACGCAAAGCGCGACGCCGGTCAGCGTCAGCGGGTCGGTCGCGAGGCTGCCGCTGGAGAGCTTGCTCGCGATCGTGCCGAAGTCGGTCGCGCCGGTCGCACCGTAGATCATCGCGATCCCGTACAGCAACGTCGCCGAGCCGACGGCGCCGACGATCAGGTACTTCAGCCCCGACTCGAGCGAGTGCTCACGGCGCAGCTCGGTCGCGCACAGCACGTACAGCGGGATCGACAGCAGCTCGAGCCCGACGAACAGCGCGACCGTGTTCTGCGAGGACGCGAGCAGCGACATGCCGGCGACCGAGCTGAGCAGCAGCGTGTGGAACTCGCCGTGCGCCGCTTCGCGCGCGGCGAGCGAGCGCCATCCGAGCAGCACCGCGAACGCGGCGCCGGTCACGAGGATCAGGTTGAGCACGAGCGACAAGTCATCAATGCGCAGTGCTCCTGACACGATCGACTTGTCCTGGTTCCACTGCCAGATCGACAGGCCGGCCGCCGCGCCGAGCGCGACGAGCGTCAGCGCCGGCACTAGCTGCGCGCGGACCCAGCGAGTGCGGATCAGGCCGACGAGCAGCGCGATCACCGCGCCGCCGAGCAGCGCGATCAGCGGCGAGAGGCCGGCCCAGTCGACGTGCGGGCCTTTCAGATGGGTCGTGGCGAGTGTCAGCGTGTTCATTTCGTGCTTGCCAGCTTCTCACCGGTCGGCGCTGTCGCGTCGGCATGCGCGCCTGCGACGGCCGTCTTGACCGAGCCTTCGCTGCGGTGCAGCGCGAGCTGCGGGTACAGCGCCATGAACAGGATCACGGCGATCACCGGCACGAGCACGAGGCCGTCGCGCAGGCCGATGTCGCGCGACTGGACGTCCTTGCCGACGCGATTGTGCATCGCGCGGATGAACAGCCGCAGCGCGTAGACGCTTGCCAGCACGACGCCGGTGAAGGCGATGATCGCGATCGCGAGCTTCGCTTTGAAGACGCCGAGCAGGATCAGGAACTCGCCGACGAAGTTCGACGAGCCGGGCATCGCCAGCGTCGCCAGCGAGACGATCAGGAAGATCGTCGCGAGCACCGGTGCGCGGAAGGCGATGCCGCCCATCTGGCGCACGTCCTCGGAGCCGCCGGCGCGCTGTGCGAGCAGCCCGACGATGAACAGAAGCGGCGCGACGACGAGGCCGTGGTTGACCATCTGCAGCAGCGCGCCCTGCGCGCCCTGCGGGTTCA
Organism: Solirubrobacteraceae bacterium; assembly: GCA_036271095.1. Classification (GTDB taxonomy): domain Bacteria; phylum Actinomycetota; class Thermoleophilia; order Solirubrobacterales; family Solirubrobacteraceae; genus Palsa-744. Next base: position 22,632 of record DATBBG010000001.1, on the reverse strand, counting down.
GCGAGAAGATCCCGAGCGTGATGAAGCCGAGCTGCGCGATCGAGGAGTACCCGGCGATCAGCCGCGCGTCGGTCTGCGTGAAGGCGATGACCGATCCGTACAGGATCGACGCGAGCGCGATCAGCAGCATCAGCGTCTGGAAGTGCGCAGCCGCTTCGGGATACAGCGGCAGCACGATCCGCAGGAAGCCGTAGGCGCCGATCTTCGAAAGCACGCCGGAGAAGACCATCAGCACCTCGATCGGCATCGCCTTGTAGCCGTCGGGCATCCAGCCGTGCAGTGGGAACGCCGGCATCTTCACGAGGAAGGCGGCCGCGAAGAACAGGAAGATCCACTCCTGCGAGCCTTTGCCGAGCGGCGTCTGCTGCAGCGCCGAGAGCACGAACGTGATGTGCCCGCCGCCCTGCTGCGCCGCGAGCACGCCGGTAGCGACTGCCGCGGCGAGCATCAACAGCGAGCCGACGAGCGTGTAGATGACGAGCTTGATCGTCGCTTTGACGCGGTCGGGCTCGCGGCCCCAGATGCCCGTGAGGAAGTAGAACGGGATCAGCATCAGGTCGAAGAAGGCGACGAACAGCGCCAGATCCTGCGACAGCAGCGCGCCGAGCACGGCCGTCTCGGCGAGCATGAAGTTGAAGTAGAAGAAGCGCGGGCGATCCCATTCGCGCAGGTTCGCCGCGAGCACGGCCGCGGCAAACAGCAGCGTCGTCAGGCCGACCATGAACACGTTGAGGCCGTCGATGCCGAGCTTGTAGTGGATGCCGAGTTCGGCGATCCAGACGACGTCGGTCACGTGAGTCAGTCCATGCGAGCTGGGCGAGTAGTCGGCGATGTAACCGATCGCGAGGCCGAGCGCGGCGAGCGATCCGAGCAACGCGACGGCGCCCGCTGGGCTGATCCGCGACAGCGCGCCGCCGGGCCTGCTCGTCTCGCCGGCTGGCATCGGCGCGAACTCGGAGGCGCCGCCGCGGCGGCTGAGCAGCGAGACGATCGCGCCGATCACGCCGCAGGCGGCGGGCAGCCAGAGGATTATCGAAAGCGGCGGCATCAGTCAGATCTCACGACTGCAGCAGGAAGTAGAAGCCGACGCCGGCAAGCCCGAGTACGAGCAGCGCCGCGTAGTAGCGCACGAAGCCGCTCTGCGCCGCGCGCACGGCCGCCGAGCCCACGCGGACCAGGCCCGTCGTGCCGCCGATCAGCGTCTCGTCGACGAACACGCGCTCGAACGTGCCGCGCGCAAAGCTCCCGACTATCGCCGCCGGGCGCACGACGAGCGCGTCGATCAGCTCGTCGAAGTACCACTTGTTGACGAACAGCTCGTACAGCGGGCGCAGGCGCTCGCGCACGCGCGTCGAGGTGCCCGGACGCACGACCCAGACGCGATAGGCGATCGCGATGCCGGCCAGCCCGAGCACGGTGCCGAGGATGATGCCGAACAGCAGCAGCCCGGTGCGCGAGTGCGCTTCGGATGCATACAGCGGCGAGTTCGCGAAGCTCGGGCGCAGGAAGTCGTCGATCACGAAGTCGACGCGCGGGATCTGCACGAGCCCCGCGCCGACCGCGCCGAGCGCCAGCACGCCCATCGCCAGGCGCATCGGCAGCGCGCGCTCGGCGATCGTGTGGAACGGGCCGGGGAAGCCGACGTCGGTGTCCTCGACTTCGCCGTTCGCCGGGTTGCGCGGCTGCTCGGCGTGCGCGAGATGTCCGTGTTCGAGCTCGACCGCCTCCGGCACCGGCTCGCCGTGGAACGCGCGGAAGATCATCCGGAAGGTGTAGATCGCGGTCAAGAACGCGCCGATGTAGCCGGCGACGTAGAGCGCCCAGTGCCAGCCGCCGCGTTCGGCCGTGACGAGCAGGATGTCGTCCTTGGAGAAGAAGCCCGAGAAGGGGGGGATGCCCGACAGCGCCAGGCCGCCGACGATGAACGCGCCGTAGGTGAACGGCATCGCCTTGCGAAAGCCGCCCATCTTCTCCAGCGACTGCTCGCCGGCCATCGCGCCGATGATCGAGCCGGCCGCCATGAACAGCAGCGCCTTGAAGAAGGCGTGCGTCATCAGGTGAAACAGGCCGGCCGCGTAGGCCCCGACGGAGACGCCCATGATCATGTAGCCGATCTGCGACATCGTCGAGTAGGCGATCACGCGCTTGATGTCCGTCTGCGTGACCGCGATCGTGCCGGCGACGAGCAGCGTCACGGCGCCGACGACGGCGCCGACGTCCTGCGCCGCCGGCGCGAGTTCGAACAGCGGGTGCATCCGTGCGATCAGGTAGACGCCGGCTGTGACCATCGTCGCCGCGTGGATCAGCGCGCTGACCGGCGTCGGTCCTTCCATCGCGTCCGGCAGCCACGTGTGCAGCGGGATCTGCGCCGACTTCGCGAAGGCGCCGACGAGCAGCAGCACGCAGCCCGCGACGAGGTCGCCGTTGTTTGAGCCATGGCCGAACGCGCCGTTCTGCGTCGCGTGGAACGCGCGCAGGAAGTCGAGCGTGTGCGTGTGCTTGAAGATGAAGTACGTGCCGAGCACGAGCCCGACGTCGCCGACCACGTTGATCACGAACGCCTTGATCCCGGCGCGCGTAGCCGTCTGGCGGCGGTACCAGAACGAGATCAGCAGGTAGGAGGCGGCGCCGACGAACGCCCAGCCGGCGATCAGGATCACGAAGTTGCCCGCGAGCACGAGCACGAGCATCGAGAAGACGAAGAAGTTGAGGTAGGCGAAGTAGCGCGCGAAGCCGCGATCCTCGGTCATGTAGGAGATCGAGTAGAGATGGATCAGCGTCGAGACGCCGGTCACGATCAGGATCATGAAGACCGACAGCGGGTCGACGAGGATCGAGAGCTGCGCGTCGACGCCGACCGTCGAGGCGTAGTTCCACAGCGAGGAGACGGCCTGGCGGTGCGCCGGCGCGAGCCCCTGCATCTTGATCAGCGCACCCAGCGCCGCCAGGAATGCGAGGAAGATCGCGGCTGTGCCGATCCAGCCGGCGCTGCGCCCGGGCAGCACGCGATAGCCGAAGGCGACGATCAGCGTCCCCAGCAGCGGGAACAGGAGCACGAGCCAGCCGAACGTCGTCTGGGTCATCCCTGCAGCTCCCGCAGCTCGTCAACGTCGATCGGCAGGCTGCGGCGGTAGATCGCGACGATCATGCCTAGCCCGATGCAGACCTCGCATGCGGCGACGGTCATCACGACGATCGCGAGGATCTGCCCGTCGCCGTTGCCCCACATCCGCGAGAACGCGATCAGCGCGAGGTTGGCGCCGTTGAGCATCAGCTCCAGGCACAGCAGCACGACGAGCGGGTTGCGCCGCGTCATCACGCCGACGGCGCCGAGCGAGAAGACGATTGCCGAGACGGCCAGGTACCAGGCGATGCTCATCGGCGCCCGACTCCCTCGGACATCGTGCCGACGGCGCCGCGACGCAGCACGTCGATCGGAGCCAGCACCTGCTCGTCCTCGTCCTCGTCGATCCCGTGGCGCCGGCGCGCGAGCACGACGCCGCCGACGGCGGCGACGAGCAGCAGGAACGAGGCGATCTCGAACGTCAAGAGGAAGCGCGTCAACAGCAGCTTGCCGATGTACGCGGGCGTGCCGTAGGCCTGCGGGCCCGGCGCGTAGGGGGCGCCCTTGCCGTTGATCGCCTCCAGGCCGGTGCCGAGCAGCGCGATCAAGAGCTCGACGAGCAGCGCTCCGGCGACGAGCGCGCCGCCGAGTCGCCGCTGCGAGCCGATCGCGCCGCCGCCACCGCTGCGCAGCCGCTCGCCGATCGGCTCGCTCTGGTCGCCGACGTAGGCGACGACGAACACGTACAGCACCATCACGGCGCCGGCATAGATGACGACCTGGATCGCCGCGACGAACTCGGCGCGCAGCAGCAGGAACAGGACCGCCAGCGAGAGCAGGTGGCCGACGAGCGCGAGCACGGCGTAGAACGGGTTGCGCAGGACGACGACGCCGACGGCGCCGGAGATCACCCCGATCGCGGCGAGGAAGAAGAGAACTTGACTCATGCGCCCCCCGCGCTCATTCGCCCTCGTTCCTCAGCGGGGTGCGCTCGAGCGGCTCGGCGAGCAGCATCGGCTTGGTGAAGATCAGGTCGTGACGGTCGTAGTCGGAGAGCTCGTAGTCGTGGCCCATCGTGATCGCGTCGAACGGGCAGGCGATCTCGCAGTAGCCGCAGAAGATGCAGCGCGAGAGATTGATCTCGTAGACCGCTGCGTAGCGCTCGCCGGCGGAGACGCGATTCTCCGGCGTGTTCTCGGCGGCGACGACGCGGATGCAGTCCGCCGGGCAGGCGGCCGCGCAGAGCGAGCAGCCGACGCACTTCTCCAGGCCCGCATGCGCCCCGTTTGAGGGTGTGTCCTCGAAGCGGTGCAGCTTGTGGCGCCCGCGGAAGCGCGGGTAGACCGGCACCTTCTCCTCCGGATACTGGATCGTCGAGGGGCCTTCGACGATCCGCGCGGCGGTCGTCTTCAGTCCGCGCGCGGTCTCGCGGAACGTGCGCCAAGCGCTGCGCGTCGCGCCCGGCTTGGGGCTGCGCGTGACCTCGATCACGTCCTCGCCTGGCGTCCATTCGGTCAGCTTCAGGGCGGGCACGAGCGCCTCCTCGGTGGTGTTGTCGGGAGCGTCGGGCATCAGTGGGTGGCGACGACGACGATCGCCGTGACGAGTGCGTTGAGGGTTGCGAGCGGCAGCAGGATCTTCCAGCCGAAGCTCATCAGCTGGTCGTAGCGCAGGCGCGGAAGCGTCGCGCGGATCCAGATGAAGAAGAACGTGATCAGCGACATCTTGAACAGCACGACGATCGGGTCGACCCAGCCGGGCGGGTGGATCCCGAACGGCAGCAGCCAGCCGCCGAGGAAGACCGTCGTGACGATGCCCGAGACGACGAGCACGTTGAGGTACTCGGCGAAGTAGTAGGAGGCGAAGCGCCCGCCGCCGAACTCGGTGTTGTAGCCGCCGACCAGCTCGGCGTCGGCCTCGGTCAGGTCGAACGGAGCGCGATTGGTCTCGGCGAAGCCGGCGACGAGGAAGATCAGGAAGCCGGCGGCTTGCGGGATGAAGTACCACATGCCTTTCTGCGCCGTGACGATGCCGGTCAGCGAGAGCGTCTGCGAGGTGATGATCACGCCGACGAGCGCAAGGCCCTGGGAGACCTCGTAGGAGATCAGCTGAGCAGCGCCGCGCATGGCGCCGAGGAACGAGTACTTCGAGCCCGAGGACCAGCCGCCGAGCATGATCCCGTAGAAGGCGACCGCGCCGAACGCGAACAGGTACAGCGGCCCGATCGAGACGTCGACGCCGTAGAGGCCGACTTTTGTGCCGAAGATGTCCTGCGTGTTGCCGAATGGGATGATCGCGAACGCCGCGACGGCCGTCAGGATCGAGATAGTCGGCGCAAGCGCGAACAGGAAGCCGACCGACGTCGTCGGGCGGAACTGCTCCTTCGTCAACAGCTTGAGGATGTCCGCAAGCGGCTGCAGCGCGCCGTAGGGGCCGACGCGGTTCGGGCCGTAGCGGCCCTGGAATCGCCCGAGCAGCTTGCGCTCGGCGATCAGCACGATCGGCACGAGCTGCAGGCCGACGGCGAAGATCACGATCGCCTTGATGATCTGGATCCACCAAGGCTCGAAGTAGCCGACGACGGCCGGCGTGGCGAAGGTCACTCGCCCTCCTTGCCGGTGCTGCCGTGCTCGCCGGGCGTGCCGTCGCCGGAGCTCTCACTGCCGCTGCGCCCGCTTGCGAGATCTTCGCTCGCCGCGTGTTCGGCTGCTGCGGCGGGATCGGCGTCGGGCTCCCCTCCGGCGGCGTGCTGCTCGACTTCGGCGCCGCTGAACGTGTCAGGCTCTGCCGTAGGCTGCTGAGAGGCGTCCGTGTGGCCGCCATCGTCTGCTCCGCCGGAGTCGGCGCCGACCTGACGGCCCGACGTGGCAGTCGTCGCGAACGCGCTTGCGTGGTCGCGCTCCTGCCAGCGCGCGCCGCGCCCGCCAAGCTCCTCGAGCGTCATCTCGCCGTAGAACGGCACTGCGTTGAACAGCTCCTGCGACGCCTCGCGCTCGTTGCGCACGCCGCTGTCGAAGCCGACCTGCTCGGCGAGCTCGGCCAGCACCTGCCAGCCGGCGCGCGTCGAACCCGCGCGCGCGACGGCCTGGCGCACGCGCTGGACGCGGCCGTCGGGGTGCGTGACGGTGCCCTCCTTCTCGGCGTAGGACTCAGCCGGGAAGACGACGTTCGCGTGCTCGTGTACGCCTGCCGTCAGCAGCGTGGTCTGCGCGACGACAGTGCTCGCGCGCTCAAGCGCCTCCGCCCACGGCGTTTCCTCGGCGGCTGCCTGGAAGGGGTCGCCCTCCTGTAGCGGGTCGGTCTGCAGCAGGTAGAGCGCGCTGAGCCTACCCGCCGCGAGCGCCTCGGCGATCGCGCGCGTGCCGAGCCCGTCGTCGCCGGCCGGGCGCAGGCCGGGCGCCGCGTCGGGCAGGACGCCTGCCTCGCGCAACCCTCGGCCGTTCGCCGTCGCCGGGATTTCGAGCAGTCCGGCGCCATCGCTCTCGCCGAGCGAAAGCGCCTGTGCGAGCTCGAGCAGCGCACGCGCACGCGCGGCGCCGTCGGCGCCGGCGACGAAGCGCTCACCCCAAACGATCACGAGCTCCTCGCCGGCCTCGTCGTGCAGGCGCGTCGCGGCCTCGCGCAGCGCGTCGAGGTCGTCTCCGGAGACGCGCTCGAGCTTCAGCCCGTGTCGGCGGACGCCCTTGCGCAGGCGCAGGTCGAGGATCGGCGCGTCGCGCAGCGGCTCGCAGTCGAGCAGCAGCACGGCGTGCGCGAACTCGAGGTCGGAGACCTTCGCCTGCAGGCTCGGCTCGGCCAGCTCGCGCGCGAGCTCGAGCGCCAGCGAGGAGCTCGCGCGCGAGTCGACGTGCGGCGAGCCGAGACCCTCGCGCAGCAGCCGTGCGAGCAGCAGGCCCTCCTCGTTCGTCGTGCCGCCGCCGGCCAGCGCGGCGCTGTTCGCGCCGGCGCGTTTCAGCGCGACGCCGGCCTCGCTCAGTGCGCGCTCCCAGGTCACCGGCCGCAGCTCGCCGCCGTCGCGCAGCAGCGGCTCGCGCACGCGCATGCCGACGTGGACGCCATGCGGGTTGGCCGCCGGCGCGGCGAGCACCGGCGCGGCGATGGCCTGCTCGGCAGCGGGCGCCGGCTCGACGAGCGCTCGCGCCGGCGCGCCGTGTCCGTCGCCCGCGCCGCTGAGCACCTCGATCGTCGGATCGGCGCCGACCGGCACGCGCTGCCCGACGCCTTCGGCGAGCGCCGGATAGGCGAAGCGGCCGTGGTCGCAGAGCCAGCCGTCGTCGACCTCTGAGTGCTCGCGCGAGAGCACGCGCATCACGCGCTCGTCGCGCACCGTCAGCTTGACGTTGCACTGCGCCGGGCACAGCGTGCAGACCGTGCCGGCGTCCTCGATGTCCCACGGGCGCGCGCGGAAGCGGTAGGAGCGCGAGGTCAGCGCGCCGACGGGGCACAGCTCGATGATGTTGCCGCTGAACGGCGCGACGTAGGGGTGGCCGTCGAACGTCGAGACGAACGAGTGCGCGCCGCGCTCGAGCAGCACCAGCTGGTAGTCCTCGGAGATCTCCTGCGAGAAGCGCACGCAGCGGTAGCAGAGGATGCAGCGCTCGCGGTCGATCGCGATCGTCGGCGATAGCTCCAGCGGCTTGACGAAGTGGCGCTTGGGCTCGATGAAGCGCGAGATGCCGCCGCCCCAGCCGAAGCTGATGTCCTGCAGCGGGCACTCGCCGCCCTTGTCGCAGACCGGGCAGTCGAGCGGGTGGTTGATCAGCAGGAACTCGACTACCGAGCGCTGCGCCTCCTTGACGCGCTCGGACTGCGTGTTGACGACCATCCCGTCCTTGACCGGCGTCGAGCAGCCGGTCTGCAGCTTGCCGATGCCCTCGATCTCGACGAGGCACATGCGGCACGCGCCGACCGGGTTGCCGAGCTTCGGCTCGTAGCAGAACACCGGGATCTCGACGTCGCCGTGCTTCGCCGCGTCGACGAGCATCGCGTTCTCCGGCGCCTGCACCTCGCGACCGTCGATCGTGAACGTGATCGTCTTCGGTTCGGGGCGCGGCATCAGCGCAGTTCCTCGCCGAGCGCCTGCGCGCTCTCGTAGCTGACGCCGGGATGCGGCCCGCCGCCATTGGCGCCGGCAAGCGCCAGCTCGCCGCGCGCTCGCGCCGCCTCGATGTGCGCCTCGAACTCCTCGCGGAACTTCGCGATCAGCGAGCCGATCGGCATCGCCATCGCGTCGCCGAGCACGCACAGGCAGTTGCCGATGATGTGGTCTTGGACCGAGGCCATGATGTCGAGGTCCATCGGCGTCGCTTCGCCGTTGTCGATCCGCTCGAGCATCTTCACGGTCCAGTTCGTGCCCTCGCGGCACGGCGTGCACTTGCCGCAGGACTCGTGCCGGTAGAACTTCGCGACCTTCAGCGCCAGATCGACGATCGGCGTCGAGTCGTCGACGACGATGATCGCGCCGGAGCCGAGCATCGAGCCGGCTTTCGCCATCGAGTCGAAGTCGTAGGGCACGTCGAGATCGGCCGGCGTCAGCACCGGCGAGGAGGAGCCGCCGGGGAACCAGCACTTGATCTCGTGGCCGGGCAGCGGGCCGCCGGCGAGGTCGTAGATGAGCTCTCGCGAGGGAATGCCGAGTTCGATCTCGTAGTTGCCCGGGCGCTGGACGTGGCCGGAGACGCTGACGAGCTTCGTGCCGGTCGAGGTCTGCACGCCGAGCTCGGCGTACTCGCCGCCGCCCATCTCGATGATGCTCGGCACGGTCGAGAGCGTCTCGACGTTGTTGATCAGCGTCGGGCCCTGGTACAGGCCCTGGTTGGCCGGGAACGGCGGCTTCAGTCGCGGGTTGCCGCGCTTGCCCTCGAGCGAGTCGAGCAGTCCCGTCTCCTCGCCGCAGATGTAGGCGCCGGCGCCGCGGTGCACGTGCAGCGAGAGCGTGTGCTCGGAGCCGAGGATCCGCTCGCCGACGAAGCCGGCCTCGCGCGCTTCGGCGAGCGCCGCGTCGATGATGTCGGCCTGGTGGACGTACTCGCCGCGGATGTAGATGAACGAGCGCTCGGCACCGGCCGCGTAGGAGGCGATCACGATCCCCTCGATCAGCACGTGCGGGTTCTTCTGCATCAGTTCGCGGTCCTTGAACGTGCCCGGCTCGGACTCGTCGGCGTTGCAGACGAGGTACTTGTCCATTGCGCCCTTCGGCAGGAACGAGACCTTCTTGCCCATCTGGAAGCCGGCGCCGCCGCGTCCGCGCAGGCCCGACGCTTCCAGTTCGGCGAGCACATCGGCGGGCGTCATCGCTAGCGCCTTGCGCAACGAGGCGTAGCCGCCGCGCGCTTCGTAGACCGACAGCGTGTTCAGCCCCGGCTGATCGATGTCCTTGAACAGCAGCATCTCGCTCATCGCGAGCCCTCCTCGATCGCGTGCTGCGGGAACTGCTGCGAGTTGGCGTTCGGGTCGGCGACCAGTTTCGTCGCGAGCTGCTTCGCGGGCAGCACCGGGCGCCCGCTGCGCGTGTCTTCGAGCAGCTGTGGCACGTCGCTCAGCTCGAGCGGGCCGACGTAGACGCCGTCGACGGACGCCATCGGCGCGATGTCGCAGGCGCCGAGGCACTCGAACGCGCGCACGTTGAACTCGGCGTCGTCGCCGGCTGCCGCGACGACCGCTTCGAGCAGCGCGTCGGCGCCGCGCAGCGAGCAGGAGATGTTCGTGCAGACGTAGACGCTGTGCTTACCGACCGGGTGGTTCTCGAGCATGTCGTAAAAGCTCGCGACCGAGTCGAGATACGCAGGCGTTACCTGCATCACCGCGGCGACCTGCTCGATCGCCTCGGGCGAGCACCAGCCGTGCAGCTCCTGCGCCGCGTGCAGCGCCGGGATCGCCGCCGAGTGGCGATCGGGGTAGCGCGACATCAAGTCCTCGACCTGCCTGCGCAGCTCGTCGGGGACGTTCGTGCTCGCGAGGTCCGGGATCAGCGCCGGATCCTTCTCCAGGTCGGCAGGCCGATCCCAGCCGGACGCACGCTCGCCGCCGGGTATGCGCGGGACGGGACTCATCGGTCGATCCCTCCGAGGATCGGATCGAGCATCGCGAGCGTCGCGATCATGTCGGCGATGTAGGCGCCCTCGGCCATCTGCGAGAAGGCCTGCAGGTTGACGAACGACGGGTCGCGCATGTGCACGCGCGCAGGCTTGGAGGAGCCGTCGGAGCGCACGAAGCAGCCGAGCTCGCCGCGCGGCCCCTCGATCGGGTAATACGCCTCGCCCGGTGGCACGCGCAGCCCCTCAGTGACGAGCTTGAAGTGGTGGATCAGCGCCTCCATCGACGTCGCCAGCTCGTGACGCGGCGGCAGCGCGACCTTGCGGTCGGTCGTGATGTACGGCCCCTCGGGCAGGCCGGCGAGCGCCTGGTCGATGATCTTGACCGACTCGTACATCTCGGCCATGCGCACCGCGTAGCGGTCGTAGTTGTCGCCGACCGTGCCGATCGGGATCTTGAAGTCGAAGTCGGAGTAGCAGCTGTAGGGCTGCGCCTTGCGCAGATCCCACGGCTTGCCGGCGGCGCGCAGCAGCGGTCCGGTCACGCCGAGTGAGAGCAGCGTCTCGGCGTCGAGCGCGCAGGTGCCGCGCAGGCGCTGCAGCACGATCTCGTTGCTGTTGAGGATGTCGCCGTACTGGTCGAGGCTTTTCGGCATCCGCGCGACGAAACCGCGCAGCTTCTCGGCCCAGCCGACGGGGATGTCCTCGGCGACGCCGCCGATCTGGAAGTAGCGCGTGTGCATCCGCTGGCCGGTCGACATCTCGAACAGGTCGAGGATCTGCTCGCGCTCGCGAAAGCAGTACCAGAACATCGAGATCGCGCCGAGGTCGAGCGCGCTGGTGCCGAGCCAGACGAGGTGCGACATGATCCGGTTCAGCTCCATGTGGATCACGCGCAGGTACTCCGCGCGCGTCGGAACTGTCACTTCGACGAGCCGCTCGACGGCGCCGATGTAGGCGAGCGAGTTGAAGTGATACGCGAGGTAGTCCATCCGCTCGATCACCGGGATGACCTTCCAGTAGGACTTGTCCTCGGCCGTCTTTTCGATCCCCGTGTGCACGTAGCCGACGATCGGCTTGATGTCGTGAACGACCTCGCCGCGCAGCGTCACGAGCAGTCGCAGCACTCCGTGCGTCGCCGGATGGTGCGGCCCGAAGTTGAGCGTCAACAGCTCCTGTGTCTCGTCTTCGCCCCCGGAGGCGCTCTCTTCGAGCTGCTCGCCAACCGAGGAGAGCGTGATGCTCTGCTCGCGGCGGCGGTACTCCGAGGCGGTCGGCGGCGTGCTCACTCGGCGCCCTCGAGCGTCGGCGACTCGTTGTAGGTGAAGATGATCGGCTCGCCGCCGATCGGGAAGTCGCGGCGCTGCGGGTTGCCCTCGTAGTCCTCCGGCATCAAGATCCGCCGCAGGTCGGGGTGATCGTTGAACGTCACGCCGAACATGTCGTAGATCTCGCGCTCCTGGAAGTTCGCGGCCGGCCAGCCGAGGTGGCCGTCGCCATCGCCCTCCAGTGTGTCGCCGTCGGGGACGATCGAGTCGACCGCCGCCGCGTCGCTCGGCACGCGCAGCTTCACCGAGATGCGGTCGACGCGCGCCATGTCGAGCAGCTCGTAGATCACGCCGAGGCGCGGCTCGTGCGGGTAGTAGTCGACGCCGTGCAGGCTGGCGAGGAAGGCGTAGCCCTGCAAGCGCAGCGCAGCCAGCACCTCGCGCACGTTCTGCGGGCGGACTTCGAGCTGTGCCTGCTCGCGGAAGAAGCTGGTGTCGATTACGGCGTCGCCCAGCTCCTGGCGGATCAGCTCCAGCCCGGTGGCGTCAGGCACCGCGGAGCGTCTCCTCGGTGCCGACCGCGTCGTAGCGCTCGCGCCAACCGAGGTCGGGGTCGTCCTGGACCATCTTCCGCAGCTTCAGCACGCCGTGCATCAGCGCCTCCGGGCGCGGCGGACAGCCGGGCACGTGCACGTCGACCGGCATGAACTTGTCGGCCGGCACGAGCGAGTAGTTGTTGAACACGCCCATCGACGAGCAGCACGCGCCCATCGAGATCGCCCACTTCGGCTCGAGCATCTGGTCGTAGATGCGCCGCACGATCGGCGCCATCTTGATCGAGACGCGCCCGGAGAGGATCAGCAGGTCGGCCTGGCGCGGCGAGGCGCGAAACGCCTCGAAGCCGAAGCGCGCGACGTCGACGCGCGCAGCGACGATCGACATCATCTCGATCGCGCAGCAGGCGAGCCCGAAGGTCGCCGGGAAGAACGAGTTGGAGCGCGCCCAGGCGACGGCTTTGTCGAGCGTCGTCGTCAGCACACGCTCTTCGACGTGGCGCTCGAGGTCGAAGTCCTCGTTGCGTTCGAGCTCGATCGCCGGCGTCAGGCCTTCGATCTCACCGCCGCGCAGCAGCTGGCGCGCGTTCATCTGGCGCACGCGCAGCGTGCCGGGATCGACCGGCGCCGAGCCGGCCGCTTCGCCCGGCCCGGGCGCGTCGAGGCGCTCGCGTTTTACTTCCACTCGAGCGCTCCCCGCCGCCAGACGTAGGCGAACGCGACGAACAGCAGCACGATGAAGACGATCGTCTCGACCATCGCGTAGCTTCCGAACGCGCGCAGCTCGACGGCGATCGGGTAGAGGAACGCGACCTCGATGTCGAACAGTATGAACAGCATCGCGATCAGGTAGAAGCTGATCCCGAAGCGCATCCCGCGCTTTACCTCAGAGGGCAGTCCGCACTCGTAGGGATCCTGCTTGTGCGGCGTCGCCCGCCGCGGGCCGATGTAGGTATTGAGCGCCGCAAACGCCCCACCCACAGCACCGCCGAGGATCAAGAATACGATCGCCGGGAGATAGCTACGTAGCACCGGTCGCTGTTATATCACCCTTGTGGCAATGTGTTACATAGTGGCAATCGGCTCGAAATCGCCCCATCGAAGCGCCGCGAAATCGGCCTGCTCGAACTCGCTTGTCGCGCGCCTCGCGCCGCGCGGCGCCGATGGCTGCAGCGAGCGCGCCGCCATGTCGCACACGCCGCCGCCGCGCGCATGACGCAGGCGGTCGTCGCAGGCGCGATCGCCGTCGCCGCGATCAACCTCGTGCCCGGCCTGCTCGGTGGCTGGCTGTGGTACGACGGCGACCCGCGCGAGCGCAGCGCGCGCGTCTTCTGGGTGCTCTTGCGCGCCGGGCAGGGCGCGGCGCTCGTGCTGGCGATCGCCGTCGGCTCGCTTGCTGCCGCCGGCAACTACTCCAGCGACCACCTCTTCTACCTGTACGCGCTGTTGCCGCTGGCGATCGCGTTCGTCGGCGAGCAACTGCGCGTGACCTCTGCCGAGACGATCCTCGAGCAGCGCGAGCTGGCCGATGCACAGGCCGTCGGCACCCTGCCCGAGGGCGAGCAGCGCGCCGTCGTGCGCGCGATCGTGCGGCGCGAGATCGGGATCATGGCCCTCTCGGCGCTCGTCGTCGTCTTCCTCGCGCTCAGGGCGGCCGGCACGGCCCACGGGTTCTAGGGCGCGGCTGGATGCCCGCCCGAGCTATATATTCCGCCCCTGCATGAAGGTTCATCCCGCGAAGATCAGCGCCACGATTGCGGTCCTGCTCGCGGCGGCCGTCGCGCTTAGCGCGTGCGGCTCGCAGGGGATCAGCGTCGCCAAGTCCAGCCCGTACCACCGCGGGGCGGTGCTGTTCCGCGATCACTGCGCCGGCTGCCACACGCTCAAAGCCGTCGGCGCCGAGGGCTCGGCGACGAGCATCAAGAACCGCGTGAAGACGAACGGACCGAACTTCAACATCCGCCCGGAGACCGAAGAACAGGTTCTCTATGCGATTCGCAACGGCGGCTTCTCCGGCGCGATCATGCCGGAGAACATCGTCCTCGGCGACGACGCGAAGGCGGTCGCGCAGTTCCTCGCCAAGTACTCGGGCAGCGAAAAGCAGAGCGCACCGAGCACGCCGATCAAACTCTCGACGAAATAGGTCGCCGCGAGGCGGCGGCGCCGGCGTGCTCGACCTCAAGCGCATTCGCGAGGATCCCGACGGCGTGCGCGCGGCGCTCGCGCGGCGCGGCGACGGCCCCGCTGCGGCGATCGACGAGTTGCTGAGCGCCGACACGCAATGGCGCGCGGCGACGAGTGCGGCCGAGACTTTGCGTGCGGAGCAGAAGACGCGCTCGGAGGAGTTCGGCGCGGCTCGCTCGCGCGGCGAGGACGCGCCCGAGCTGCGCGCGGCGATGCAGCAGCTGAGCGCGCAGGTCAAGCAGCACGCCGAGCAGGCGGCGAGCGCGAAGCAGCGACTCGACGAGCTCGTCTCGCGACTGCCGAACCTGCCCGACCCGACGGCCGCCGACGGGCCTGAGGACGAGCTCGTAAAGACCGTCGGCGAGCCACCGACACTGTCGTTTGCGCCGCGCGACCACCTCGAGCTTGCCGGGCAGATGATCGACATGGACCACGGCGCGAAGCTTTCGGGCGCGCGCTTCGCCTATCTGCGCGGCGACCTCGTGATGCTCGAGCTGGCACTCGTCGGCTGGGCGCTGCAGAAGCTCCGTGAGAAAGGCTTCGAACCGGTGATCCCGCCGGTGCTCGTGCGCGAGCGCGCGCTCTACGGCACCGGCTTCCTGCCCGACACCGAGCAGCAGATCTATGCGCTACCCGAGGACGAGCTGTTCCTCGTCGGCACCTCCGAGGTTGCGCTGGCCTCGCTGCACGACGGCGAGATCCTCGACGCCGACAGTCTGCCGCTGCGCTACGCCGGCTTCTCGCCGTGCTTTCGCCGCGAGGCTGGAGCGGCTGGGCGCGACACGCGCGGGATCTTCCGCGTGCACCAGTTCGAGAAGGTCGAGATGTTCAGCTTCGTCGCGCCCGAGCAGGCACACGCCGAGCACGAGCGGATCCTCGCGATCGAGGAGGAGATCCTCGGCGAGCTCGGCCTGCCCTATCGCGTCGTCAACATCGCCGTCGGCGACCTCGGCAACTCGGCCGCGAAGAAGTACGACTGCGAGGCGTGGCTGCCGAGCCAGGAGCGCTATCGCGAGCTGACGTCGTGCTCGAACACGACCGACTACCAGGCGCGCCGCCTCGGCGTCCGCATGCGCGGCGCGGGCGGCGCCGGCGCCGGCAAGGGCACGCAGACGCCGCACACGCTCAACGGCACGGCCGTCGCCGTCGGGCGCACGATCGTCGCGCTGCTGGAGAACGGCCAGCTCCAGGACGGCAGCGTCGAGTTGCCGGAAGTGCTCGTCGGCTACGGCGCGCCGCCGCGGCTGGCGCCGGCCGGAGGCTGACGAGCGGTCCTCGATCAGCTGCTGGCGCGCCGGAGCTCGCGACGGACGGCCGGTCTCAGTATTTGCTGCCGAGAAGCTGGATGTGGTCGGCCTCGGCGGCACCGGGGAACGGGCGGATCAGGCCGAACTGCGCCAGCGTGGACTCCGGCACGCCCTCGACGCCTGGAGTGTCCGACGCTTCGCCGCGCGTATGCGGGTCGTTGGCGAAGCCGCCGACCTCGACCGAGTGCTCCGGCGAGCGGTAGCCGGAGATGCCGATCAGGTGCAGGTGCAGCGCCTTGCCCATCGTGTTGAGATGCTCGGCGAGCGTCGGCTCCTCGCCGACGCTGTAGTCCGTTCCGGCGGCAGGGAAGAAGCCGTAGGCGCCTTCCGGCGTCGCGTTGAATTCGCCGATCGGCCCTGCATAGGTGACGCCGGAGGCCTCGAGTTCGGCGGCCTGCACGTGTTCCAGCTCGTGTTCAAGCGAGTGCTTGTGCGATTGCAGTCCTTCGAGCTCGTCGCTCTTGGCGTCGCGCGCGTGGACGAACGCGAGCTGGCGCTTGACGACGGCGAGGTGCAGTTCGGCGACCTCGTCGCGCTGAACTTGCACGGCGCGCGTCTCGCGCGAGTGCGTGCTCTCGAGCGTTGTCAGGTGGCTCGCTTCGGCAGTGACCGCCTTCTGCGTCGCGAGCACGTTCGTCGTCGCCGAGGCGTTCTCGCGCGAGATCGCCTTGAGGTCGTCGAAGCGCTCGATCAGGTCGGCGAAGCCGTGCGCCTGGAGGATCACCGTCGCGATGTCCGGCGGCGGCGCCTCGTAGGAGGCGACGAGCTGTTCGACGAGGATCTTGCGGTCGTGCACGAGCTGGACTTGGAGCGCGAGCAGGCGCGTGCGCGCGACGCTCAGCTGCGAGCGGATGCTCGCGAGCAGGCTGCGCTCGGCCGCAAGGCTCGTTTCGAGCGCCGACAGTCGCGCCTGCAGATCGTCGATGTTGCCTTGAAAGCCGGCGATCTGATGCGAATCGGCGCCGATGCCCGAGCGCACCTCGCCTTCCTTGGATTGCGAGGCCGAGATCTTGCTTTCGAGCGAGCTCGACGAGGCGCCGAAGGCGACCGTCGCGATTGCGGCGGCCGCGGCAAGCACGAGAACCAGCGCCGCGAGCAGTCCGGCATGGGCGCGCGCCGACTGGCGCGCGAGCAGCCGTGCGCGACGCCAGCGGCGTGCGCGAGAGCGGCGGGCGCGGGCGCGGCGCGAGGCGGGCGCCGGCGCGCGGTGCAGGGGACTGCCGGACATCGGCGATCCAAGCTAGCCAGGCGCCTGCACGATCTCAAGGCGCGGGCGCTCGCCTGCAGCGCGGCGCTCAGGCGATGCGGAACTGCAGCGACTTGGCGGCGCCGAGCGCCGGCGTCAGCGTCAGGCGGTAGCGGCCGGCGGCGAGCGCCGCGCGGCCGCCGAGCCGGCGCGAGTGCGCGCCGGCGGCGACGATGAACGAGAGCGGCGCTGAGATCGTCCGCCAGCGCAGGCGTCCGTGCACGCGCACACGCTCGGCGAGCGTCACGCGCACGCGCACGCGCACGGAAGCGCTGAGCCTGAAGCTGAAACCGAGCTGCGAGAGCTTCGCGCGACGGCGCGCGACCGCTGCCAGCGCGGCGCGGGTGAGCTTCAGCGCGCTGATCGCCGGCGTCACGATCGTCGGCTTGCTTGGTTGCGGTTCTGCCGGCGTGGCGCCGGAGGAGCCCCCGCCCGGTTCGCTGGATCCAGGCGGCGGTGAGGCGGCTTCGACGGGAGTGACGGCGCCTTCGCTGTCGTGTTCGACGAGCGGGCGGAAGGCGGCGAGGCCGTTCGGCGTGCCGACGCCGCTGGGGCCGTCATAGCCCGGCCGGGCGAGGCAGATCGCCTGCTCGAGGCAGGTGTGCGCCTCTTCTTCGGGCGTGCATTTCGCTTCGCCGTTGCTTTCGTTGACGTGCTTGTCGCATTCGCCGTTGGAGCCGACTTCGACGTCGTGGAGTGACGCGGGGTCGTCCAGCTCGTTTTCGTAGAGCGTCTGCGCCGGGTAGGCGACGCCGTGCGCGCCGCCGGCGAGCGCGAAGATCGAGGCGATGATCGGCGAGGCGACGCTCGTGCCGCCGATCATCGCCCAGCCCTTGCTGTGTTTGTATTCGGTCGAGTCGTAGACGGCGACGCCGGTGTAGGGGTCGGCATCGGCGGAGACATCGGAAACGGCGCGCCGGCCTTCGCAGCCGACCGACGAGAAGTCGGAGAGGCTGCGCTGCCAGATCGCCGCGGCGAAGTTCGCGCTGCAGCCGCCGCCGCTCGCTCCGTGCCCTTCGTATGAGTTGCTGTTCTTGCCGCCGTCGTTCCACACGGTCTCGCCTTCGCGCGCTCCCGTTTTCGCGTTCAGCTTCAGCCGCGTGCCGCCGACGGCGACGACGTGCGGCGAGCTGGCGGGATACTCGGCCGCTTCGGCCAGTTCTCCGGTGAGCCAGCCGAGGTAGCCTTCGTCGCCGGCCGAGGCCGTGATCACGACGCCCGGCTGGTTGAAGGCGGAGTAATCGGTCGGCTGCTCTTCGCCGCCGTATGAGTTGGAGATCTCGTTCGCGCCGAGAGCGCCGGCGGTCTGCACGGCCGCGTAGAGGTCTTCGTTTTTGTTCGTACTCGCCTCGACGAGCAGGATCCGGCAGCTCGGACAGACGCCGTGAGCGACCTCGACGTCGGTCGCGATCTCCTCGGCCCAGCCGTGTTCTGGTTCGCCGCTGGAGGCGGGCAGCGGGGCGGGTTCGCCGTGCTCGTTGACCTTGCGGAAGCATCCGTTGCCTTCGTTGCAGGCCGGCAGGCCGAAGTGGCTGCTGAACGTTTCGAGGTCGGCTGCGATCGTCGCGTCGTCGTAGGCGTCGACGAGCGCGATCGTCTGCGGGCTCGGCGGCGTCGCTCCCGTCAGGCCGTAGCCGCTGAGAATCTGAGCAGGTCCGAGGCTTTCGGCGATCTGCGTTTTGTGTTCGGCGTCCTCGCCCGGCGGCAGCCCGGCACCGGCGGCTGCGCCCACACCGGCCGCCTGCGTCGAGGAGCCAGTCGCGGGAGACGTCTGTGCGACGGCGCGAGTGCCTGGTTGCGAGAGCGGTTCGTCGGCGCTCAGTTGCAGCCCGAGACAGCTTGAATAACCGGGGGTCGGCGTGGAGCAGAGCGGCTCGACGCTGAGCGCTGCGGTGTCACGAGGCGTGGCGGCGGCCGCGAGCGGTGTGCTCACGATCGGCCCGCAGAGCACCGCGGCAAGGAGCGGGAGGAGCAAGGCGACGGCGGCGCGCGCGGGCAGGCGGGGACAGGCAGGGTCAAGCCTGCCGTGCCGGCGCCGGGTCGGATCGCGTTTGTTCATCGAATGCTTGCTCTGTATCGGCTCGACGGTCGTTACCCGTGACTGGAGCGTTCCAGTCAGGCACAGACACAAGTCCTAGCCGCGCCACAGCCCTGCCGATCGCGCATAAGAGCATTGACCTCGCCACTCGTCGCCTCGCGTCACATTAGGCTGGAATCGCGATGTCATCGCCGTTCGGCTTCCTGCTCTCGCCAGACCCGCCGCCGCGACGCGTCGGACTGCTGGTGTCCGTGCTCGTCGTCGCGCTCTGCACGCTGATCGTCTACCCGCTGAAGCACATCGCGCCGGTCGTCTCGCTGTCCGTCGTCTACCTCCCGGCGGTGCTGATCGTCTCGGTCACGTGGGGCGGATGGCTGGGCGTCGTCACGGCCGTGCTGAGCGCGGCGGCGCTCAACTTCTTTCACATCGACCCGGTTGGGCACTTCGCGATCCGCAAGTCGAGCAACTGGGTCGCGCTCGTCGCGTTCCTCGTCGTCGCCGGTCTCGCGAGCTCGGTCGCCGAGGTCACGCGAGCGCGCACGCGCGAGGCCGAGGCACGCCGGCGCGAGGCCGATTTGGCTGCGGAGATGGCGCGCTTGCTGTTGCGAGGCGACGATCTCGCGACGGCGCTGCCGACCGCTGCGGCACGGCTGGCACAGGCGCTCGAGCTGAGCTCGGCGGCGATCGAGATGGAGGCGGTCGAAGGCGACGAGCGGCGGATTGCGTTCGCGCTGCGCGACGGCACCAGCCGGCTCGGCACGCTGCTGGTCAGCGCCGACACCTCCGAGGCGAGCCTGCGCCGGCTGCAGGAGCGCGTCGTACCGGCGCTGGAGGCGCTGCTGAGCGCGGCGCTCGAGCGCGAGGCTCTGCTCGGAGGCGTCGTCGAGACGGCGGCTCTGCGCCGCGCCGACACGGTCAAGACGGCGCTGCTGCGAGCCGTCTCGCACGACCTGCGCACGCCGCTGACGGCGATCTCGGCGGCCGGCGAGGCGGTCGCCTCGCCGACGCTCTCGCCGGCCGAGCGCGCGGAGATGGCGGCGGTGATCCAGGAGGAGGCGCGCCGGCTCTCGCGGCTCGTCGACAACCTGCTCGACCTCTCGCGCCTGGAAGCCGGCGCCGCCGAGCCGCGCCGTGACTGGACCTCGATCGAGGAGCTGATCCGCGCGGCGCTGTCGGAGCTCGCGGCGGGCGCCGAGGAGTTCGCGCTGTCGATCGACCGCGAGCTGCCGCTCGTGCGCGTCGATTCGGTGCAGATGGAGCGCGCGTTCGTCAACGTGATCGAGAACGCTCGCCGCCATTCCGGCGGGCATCCCGTCTCGGTCCGCGCGCGCGCCGTGCGCGGACGCTCCGGCGATCGCGTGATCGTGCGCGTCGTCGATCGCGGCCCCGGCATCCCGCCGGCCCAGCTCGACCGCGTGTTCGAGCCGTTCTACCGCGCCGGCACGGCCGCGAGCGGGCACCGCGGCTCGGGCCTCGGCCTGGCGATCGCGCGTGGCTTCACCGAGGCGAGCGGCGGGACGTTGCACGTCGAGTCGCTTCCCGGCCAGGGCGCGTCGTTCGTGTTCGAGTTGCCGCTCGAACGCCCCGTGCCCAACGACGCCGATGAGCCGGACGTCGTCGTCCCCGGTGCAACGCCGCGCGCCGGCTCCTCGCGCGCGTGATCGCCGAGGCGCAGTCGAGCGCCGCGCCGCCGCCGCGCGTGCTCGTCGTCGATGACGAGCCGCAGATCGTGCGCGCGCTGAAAGTCGTGCTGCGCGAGGCCGGCTTTCAGGCGGTGCCCGCCGAGACCGCCTCGGAGGCGCTCGACCTCGCGGCGGTGCGACCGCCCGATGCGGCGATCGTCGATCTCGTGCTGCCCGACTTCGACGGCATCGAGCTGACGCGTCGCTTGCGCGAGTGGAGCGAGATGCCGATCCTCGTGCTCTCGGCGGTCGGCGATGAGTCGCAGAAGGTCAGAGCGCTGGAAGCGGGCGCGGACGACTACGTGACGAAGCCGTTTGGCAACCGCGAGCTCGTCGCGCGACTGCAGGCGGCGCTGCGCCGCGCCGGGCGCACCGACGAGCAGCCGAAGATCCTCGCCGACGGGCTCGAGATCGATCTCGGCGCGCGCGTCGTCCGCCGCGACGGCGAGGTCGTCCATCTGACACCGATCGAGTTCGACCTGCTGCGCGTGCTCGCGCGCAACAGAGGCCGGCTGATGACCCATCGCAAGCTGCTCGTCGAGGTGTGGGGTCCGGAGTACGTCGACGACATCCAGCCGCTGCGCACTCACATCGCGCGGCTGCGCGCGAAGATCGAGCCCGACGACGGCGCCGCGCCGCGCTACATCGTCACCGACCCAGGCGTCGGCTACCGCTTCTCCGAGTAGCGCCGGCTCCGCACGGCGCCGCCGAAGCGCGCGTCACACAATCGTTATACGCGCGCGTCGATTCGTAATGGGTCCGTGATGCGGCCGCGTCCATAGTGACTGAAATGGACGTGATCGCGGTCATCATCGGCATCGGAGCCTTCGCGCTGCTGCTGCTGTTGATTGAGGGAATCGACCGCATATGAGCGGCGCTGACCTGTTCGGCTTGATCGTGTCGGTGTTGATCATCGGCTACCTGTTCTACGCGCTGATCCGGGGCGAGAAGCTGTGACTTTCTCCGGCTGGGCGACGATCGTCCTGTTCGTCGTGATCCTCAGCGCGCTGGCGATGCCGCTGGGGACTTACATGGCGAAGGTCTACGGCGGCGAGCGCGTGTTCTTGACGCCGCCGTTCGGGTGGGCCGAGCGACTTCTCTACAAAGCTCTGCGAGTCGACGCCAAGCGCGGGCAGAACTGGAAGGAGTACGCAAAAAGCCTGATCGTCTTCTCACTCGCGGGCTGGTTGCTGCTGTACCTGATCCTGCGCACGCAGGACGCCTTCTACGTACCTCACGCGGTCAATCCGCTCGGCTACCACTCGGCGCCGTGGAACGTCACGTTCAACACGGTCTCATCGTTCGTCACGAACACCAATTGGCAGTTCTACGGCGGTGAGACGACGATGAGCTACCTCAGTCAGATGATCGGGCTGACGGTGCAGAACTGGCTCTCGGCCGGCGTCGGCATCGTCGTCGCTGTCGCATTGATCCGCGGGATCGTCTCGCGCAGCGGCAAGAGCCTCGGCAACTTCTGGCAGGACTTGATCCGCACGATTCTCTACGTGCTCGCGCCGATTTCGGTGATCGGCGCGCTCGTGCTCGTCTCCCAGGGCGTGATCGAGAACTTCGCCACCTATCTGACGGCGCACACGCTGACCGGCCTGACGCAATCGATCGCGATGGGGCCGGCCGCGTCGCAGCTGGCGATCAAGATGCTCGGCACGAACGGCGGCGGCTTCTTCAACGTCAACTCGGCGCATCCGTTCGAAAACCCGACGGCGTTCACCAATTTCTTCGAGATGCTGCTCGTGCTGATGATTCCGGCGGCGCTCGTCTTCGCCTACGGGAAGATGGTCGGCAGCCGCCGCCAGGGCCAGGCCATCTTCGGCGCGATGATGGTGATGTTCCTCGGCGCCGTCGTCGTCGCCTACATCGCCGAGGCGCACGGCTCGCCGGCACAGCACGCCGCCGGACTTCACACGCAGGCGATCGCGGGCTCCGGCGGCGGCAACATGGAAGGCAAGGAGCAGCGCTTTGGGATCGCCGGCTCGGCGCTGTTCGACGTCGTCACAACAGTCACCTCTTGCGGGGCGGTGAACAGCGCGCTGGAGTCGTTCACGGGAATCGGCGGCGCCGTGCCCTTCGCGAACCTGTCGGCCAGCGAGGTGATCTTCGGCGGTGTCGGCACGGGGCTCTACTCGATCCTGCTGTACGTGCTGCTCGCGGTCTTCATCGGCGGGCTGATGGTCGGCCGCACGCCGGAGTGGCTCGGCAAGAAGCTCGAGGCGAAGGAGATAAAGCTGGCAGGGCTC